>NZ_JBSFVG010000013.1:0-243898 GCF_053592195.1 Streptomyces sp. NPDC002776
TCAACGTCCTGTGGGCTCTGATCCGTGACCGACGGTGTTACGAAGTGACACCCCCAGCGACTACGGCAGCTTGACAACAGCATTAGGAAGCGACCAGTTCCTGGGTCTCGGTCCTCGGCTGGACCCGCGAGGTCCGGCGCAGCCACAGCACGTCCCGTCCGAACGACCACACCAGCGCCGCGAGAGCGGTGGCGACAACGCCGAGTCCGACGAGGTGCGGCAGCAGGCCCGAGGCCGCCAGCAGCAGGAACACGCCCTGGAGCGCGGCCACCGTCTTGCGGGCGGTGCTCGGCGGCAGCGGGGCGTTCAGCCACGGACACAGGCGGGCGGCGGCCACGAAGCCGTAGCGCATGCCGCCGATCAGCAGGACCCACGGGCCATGCGTCATCGAGACATGGACGCTGAGCACCAGGATCAGGAACGCGTCGACCTCCATGTCGAAGCGGGCGCCCAGCGCGGTGGAGGTGCCGGTGCGGCGGGCGACCTTGCCGTCGACGCCGTCGAGGATCAGGGCCACGGCCGTCAGACCGACCAGCAGGGTCAGCGGCGGCGGGCTCTGGAAGGAGTCCGCGACCAGGGCGGTGACCCCGCCGACCAGGATGGAACGGCCGAGGGTGACCCGGTTGGCGGGGCCGAAGGAACGCAGCCGGGAGCGGTGCAGGGCCCGGGAGAGCACCGCCCAGGTGGCGACGGCGAACGCGAGTCCGGTCAGCCAGCCCGCCGGCCCCATGCCGATCGCCGTGCCGAGCAGCGCCAGCACCAGGATCTGCACGCCCGCTCCGAGCGCCGTCTCCTGCTGGACCAGCCTCGCGTCATACGTGTTGTTCAGGGCCACCGAACATCCTCCGGCCGTGTGACAGAGTCGATCGACGCCGCGTACTGTGCGCGGCCTGTGCACACCTCGGTACGTGAACCACTTCCCGATCGTTCAGGAGGATGCGGATGACGCCACCCGCACGCGCGTTCTGGCTCAGCAGTCCGGGTGAAGGCGAGATCCGGGAGGTCACCCTTCCGGTCCCGGCCGACGGGGAGGTGATGGTCCGCGCCCTGTACTCCGGGGTGAGCCGCGGCACCGAGACCCTGGTCTTCCGCGGCGGCGTCCCCGAGAGCCAGCACGCGACGATGCGGGCGCCGTTCCAGGAGGGCGACTTCCCGGCGCCGGTGAAGTACGGCTACCTCAGCGTCGGGGAGGTCGAGCAGGGCCCCGCGGACCTCGTCGGCAGCACCGTCTTCTGCCTCTACCCGCACCAGACGCGGTACGTCGTCCCGGTCGGCGCCGTCACGCGGGTGCCCGCCGGCGTCCCCGCCGAACGGGCCGTCCTCGCCGGCACCGTGGAGACCGCCGTCAACGCGCTCTGGGACGCGGCGCCCCTGATCGGCGACCGGATCGCGGTGGTCGGCGGCGGCATGGTCGGCTGCTCGGTGGCCGCGCTGCTGGCCCGTTTCCCGGGCGTACGGGTGCAGTTGGTGGACGCCGATCCGGCGCGGGCGAAGACCGCCGAGGCGCTCGGCGTGGAGTTCGCGCTGCCGCGGGACGCGCGCGGGGAGTGCGACCTCGTCGTGCACGCCAGCGCCACCGAGCAGGGCCTCACCCGCTCGCTCGAACTGCTGTCCGCCGAGGGTACGGTCGTCGAACTGAGCTGGTACGGCGACCGGCCCGTCACCCTGCCGCTCGGCGAGGCCTTCCACTCCCGCCGGCTCGTCATCCGCAGCAGCCAGGTCGGCACCGTCTCTCCGGCCCGCCCCGGCCGTACCTACGCCGACCGGCTCGCCCTCGCCCTCGAACTCCTCGCCGACCCGGCGCTCGACGCCCTCGTCACGGGGGAGAGCGCGTTCGAGGAGTTGCCTCAGGTGCTGCCGAGGCTCGCGTCCGGGGAGATTCCGGCGCTGTGTCACCGCGTGCGGTACGGGACGAGCGCCTGACCTGAGAAAAGAGTGAGAGTCGGCTGAACAACGGGAAGCGAAGAGCCGTACTACTCCACATCCCCGGCAACGATCAGCCGGGGGTCAGACGCGCCGCACCTGGAGGGTCGTCCGTTGTTCAGCATCACCGTCCGCGATCACATCATGATCGCCCACAGCTTCCGCGGCGAGGTCTTCGGACCCGCGCAGCGCCTCCACGGAGCGACATTCCTGGTGGACGCCACCTTCCGGCGCGCCCAGCTGGACGAGGACAACATCGTCGTCGACATCGGGCTCGCCACCCAGGAACTGGGCGCCGTCGTCGCCGAGTTGAACTACCGCAACCTCGACAACGAACCCGACTTCGCCGGGATCAACACCTCCACGGAGTTCCTGGCCAAGGTCATCGCCGACCGGCTCGCCGAGCGGGTGCACAAGGGGGCGCTCGGCGAGGGCGCCAAGGGCCTGACCGGCATCACCGTCACGCTGCACGAATCGCATGTCGCGTGGGCGAGTTACGAGCGTGCCCTGTGACCGACCTGACGGTGGACCGGGCCCGGCTCGCCTACGTGCCCGTGCAGCATCCCGCCCTGAAGAACGCCGAGATCGTCCCCATGTCCCTGCGCTCCGTGCACTTCGTCCTGCCGGGCGGCGTCGACGACCCGGCCGCGCCGAGCGGCGGCAACGCCTACGACCGCCGGGTGAGTCTGGACCTGCCCGGCTTCGGCTGGCAGGTCCACCAGCACGCCGTGCCGGGCGAGTGGCCCCGGCCCGGCGCGGCGGCGCGGGCGGAACTCGCGCGGACACTCGGGGAGTTGCCGGACGGCACGGTGGTGCTGCTCGACGGGCTCGTCGCGTGCGGGGTGCCCGAGGTCGTCGTACCGGAGGCGGAGCGGCTGCGGATCGCGGTGCTGGTGCACCTTCCGCTGGGCGACGAGACGGGTCTGCCGGCCGAGGTCGCCGCCGAGCTGGACGCCCGCGAGCGTACGGTGCTGCGGGCGGTCCCGGCCGTGATCGCCACCTCCGACTGGGCGGTCCGGCGCCTGGTCTCCCACCATGGACTCGCCCCCGACCGGGTCCATGTCGCCGCCCCCGGCGCCGACATCGCCCCCCTGGCCTCCGGCACCGACGGCGTCTCCCGGCTGCTGTGCGTGGCCGCCGTGACGCCCCGCAAGGGACAGCACCGGCTGGTCGAGGCGCTGGCGGCGGTGACCGACCTGCCGTGGAGCTGCGTCTGCGTGGGCGGCCTCGGCCAGGACCCCGAGTACGTGGCGGGACTGCGGGCCCTGATCCGTGAGCACGGCCTTCAGGACCGGCTGGTGCTGGCGGGACCGCAGGCCGGCGCCGAACTCGACGCCAGCTACGCCGCCGCCGACCTGATGGTCCTCACCTCCTACGCCGAGACGTACGGCATGGCGGTGACCGAGGCGCTCGCGCGCGGCATCCCGGTACTGGCGACGGACGTCGGCGGGCTGCCCGAGGCGGTCGGCCGCGCCCCCGACGGCGGGGTGCCCGGCATCCTCGTCCCGCCCGAGGACCCCGCCGCCCTCGCCGCCGAACTGCGCGGCTGGTTCGGCGAGGCGGACGTACGACGACGCCTGAAGGCGGCCGCCCGGGGCCGCCGGGCCGCCCTCGACGGCTGGGCGACCACGGCCCGCAGCCTGGCCGCGGTACTGGGCCGGCTGCCGAACGAACCCAGGAGGGCGGCATGAGGGAAACGGCACCGACACAACGGCTGGGGCTCGGCACCGGCACGGCCGCGGACCGGGAAGACCCGGCCGACCCGCACATGACCTCTGCGGACGGCGGCCGCACCGCGGACCCCGTGGGGCCTGCGGAGGCGCCGCCGTCACCGGACGAGACGGAGTGGCTCGCGGTGCGGCCCGGGACGAGGGACGCGGCGGGCGAGGACCTGGTGATCCCCGGGGCGGGCCCCGGCGAACGTCCCACGCTCAAGCTGCGGGACTCCGGCCCGGAGGAACCCTCGCGCTACGCCCCCGAGTGGCTGGAACTGCGCGAAGGGCCCGACGGGGCCGCGCGGGCGGCCGAGCTGCTCGATCCGCTGCGGATCCGGCTCGCCGAACCGCCGGGCGGGGCCGACGGACTGGTCATCCACGACCTGGGCTGCGGCACCGGCTCGATGGGCCGCTGGCTCGCGCCCCGCCTCGCCGGCGCCCAGCACTGGATCCTGCACGACCGCGACCCCTACCTGCTGCACTTCGCCGCCGCCGCCTCCCCGCGCGCCGCCGTCGACGGCAGCCGGGTCACCGTCGAGACCCGCCGCGGCGACGTCGCCCGGCTCACTCCGGACAGCCTCGCCGGTGCCTCGCTGGTCACGGCGTCCGCGCTGCTCGACGTCCTCACCCGGGAGGAGGTCGAGGCCCTCGTCGCCGCCTGCACCGACGCCGGCTGCCCGGCGCTGCTGACCCTGTCGGTCGCGGGACGCGTGGAACTCAGCCCCGCCGACCCGCTCGACGGCGAGATCGCCGAGGCGTTCAACGCCCACCAGAAGCGCAACGACCTGCTCGGCCCGGACGCGATCACGGTGGCCTGCGAGGCGTTCTCCGCACGCGGCGCCACGGTCCGCGTCCATGCGAGCCCCTGGCGGCTCGGTCCCGGCGAGTCCGCGCTCACCGCGCAGTGGCTGCGCGGCTGGGTCGGCGCGGCCGTGGAACAGCGACCGGACCTGCGCGGACCGGCCGAACGCTACCTCCGCGAGCGGCTGGCGGCGTGTGCGGCGGGCGAGTTGCGGGTCGTGGTCCACCACAGCGACCTGCTGGCACTGCCCCGCACCGCGGACGGGGTCCACCACAGCGACCTGCCGGCACTGCCCCGCACGGCGGACGGGGCGACGGCATGAGCGCGGAGGCGGTGGGGGCGCTCGCCGTGCAGGTGCGCGCGGCGCCGAGGCCCACGTCCCTGTCGGTCCCGGTGGCCGCCATCGCCCCGCCCGCCGAGGCCCCCCGCTCGCGGCCGAGGAGCGGCACCCTGCGAGCCCACCTCGGCACGGCCGCGGGCCTCACCATCCTCGCCGTCCTCCTGTGGCGCCTGGGCACCGGAGCCTTCCTGGACGGGCTGCGCCGCATCGACGCGCCGGCCGTGCTCGCGGCCGTCGGCGTCGGGGCCGTGACCACCGTGTTCAGCGCCTGGCGCTGGCAGTTGGTGGCCCGCGGACTGCGGATCCGGCTGCCGCTCGGCGCTGCCGTCGCCGACTACTACCGCGCGCTGTTCCTGAACGCCGCCCTCCCCGGCGGTGTCCTGGGCGATGTGCACCGCGCGGTCCGGCACGGGCGCAGCGCCGGGGACCTCGGCCGGGGCGTCCGCTCGGTCGTGCTCGAACGGGCCGCCGGACAGCTCGCGTTGCTCCTGGTCGGAGCCGTCGTCCTGCTGACCCTGCCGTCCCCCGTGCACGACCGGGCCCGCCAGCTCGCGCCGCTGCTCGCGCTCGCCGCCCTCGGCGCGCTGGCGGTGCTCCTCGCCCTGCGGCTGAGCCGGCCGCCCTCCCGGCGCCGCCGCGTCCTGCGCGAGGGCCTCGAAGGACTGCTGTCGCTCCGCAAATGGCCCGGGATCGCGGTGTCGTCGGCCGTCGTCCTGGCCGGACACCTCGCCACGTTCATCCTCGCGGCCCGCGTCGCGGGCGCCACCGCCTCCGTCGCCGTCCTCCTGCCGCTGGGCGTGCTGGCCCTGCTGGCGATGAGCCTGCCGCTGAACGTCGGCGGCTGGGGACCCCGGGAAGGCGTCACCGCCTGGGCGTTCGGCGCCGCCGGGCTCGGCGCGGGCAGCGGACTCGCGGTCGCCGTGGTCTACGGCGTGCTGTGTCTGGCCGCGAGCCTGCCCGGTGCGCTGGTTCTGGTCGCGCGGCGCCGGTCCCCCTGCTCCGCGCCCAGCACGGAGAAATACGCGGCGAAGGAATCGGAAAGGCTCGCCAGCAGTTCCTTGCCCTTTTCCGTCGAACCCAGCGAAGGGCGGCCGATGACACCCGAATCGGTATAGGCGGACATACCGAGGGAGAGCAGATGGCGCCGGTCGTCCGCGACGAAATCGGAGGTCTCGTATCCGGGCCGCAGCATTTCCGGATGCGTATGCAGAAGGATGGAGGTCTCTATTTCCCCCGCGTGCATGTCGGTCAGCAGCGAGGTGGCGACCCCGGCCCGTTCCCGCGCCGATTCCCAGTCCTCCGCGGCCGGGAACAGCGCGATGCGCTCACCGCGCGCGGAGGATTCCTGAACGACGTTGCCCAGTACGTAGTTCCCGCCGTGTCCGTTGACCACCACCAGGGCCTCCACGCCCGAGCGGCGCAGCGATTCCGCTATGTCCCGGACGACCGCGTGAAGGGTCACCGAGGAGATGCTGACGGTCCCCGGCCACGCCGCGTGCTCGTGCGAGCAGGAGATCGTCACCGGAGGGAGGAGGTGCACCGGGTACGCGGCGGCGATCTCCCGTGCGACGGCGCAGGCGACGAGCGTGTCCGTGGCGAGCGGCAGGAAGGGGCCGTGCTGTTCGAAGCTCCCGACGGGAAGGACGGCCACCTGCCGTGCGACGCCCGCCCCGCGCGCCCGTACGTCCTCCGTGGTGTCCGCCGGCACCAGACCGTGTGCCGACCGTATTTCCGAACCACTCATCTTTTCACGGCCCTTCGTCTCTGCTGAGGAACCAGATCATGACAGAAAAAGTTGGCGTACTCGGAAAGAAGTCGCAGCAGCGCACCGGTGTGGAACGCGTGGTGAATGCGCCGTTGCCCACGGTGTACGGCCAATTCACCGCGGTCGGCTACCTGGACCACGATCGCGGTGACGAGCAAGTGGCCCTGGTCCACGGCGACATCGGCACCGAGGACGTGCTCACCCGGCTGCATTCGGAGTGCCTGACCGGGGACGCGTTCGGCTCCCAGCACTGCGAATGCGGCGACCAGCTGGCCTCGGCGCTGCGCGCGGTCGCCGCCGAAGGCCGGGGCGTGGTCGTCTACCTGAGAGGGCACGAGGGCCGGGGCATCGGACTGCTCGCCAAGCTGCGGGCGATGGCCCTCCAGGCGGAGGGCCTGGACACCGTGGAGGCGAACCTCGCCCTCGGACTGCCGGTCGACTCCCGCGACTACGGCGTCGCCGCCCGGATCCTGGACGACCTCGGGGTGCGCAGCGTGCGCCTAATGTCCAACAACCCCCGCAAGCGGGAGGCGTTGCTGGAGCACGGCATCACCGTCGCCGAGCAGGTGCCGCTGCTCATCGCACCGTGCGAGAGCAACATCACCTACCTGCGCACCAAGCGGGAGCGCCTGGACCACCACCTGCCCCATCTGGACGCGGTGGCGCACTGGTCCTGATACGCACGAGGGCCGCCGGAGAGGAAAAGGATGTGACCGACGACCTCCTCTTCCTCTCCGGCGACCGGGTGACCCGCCGTGGGTGAGGTCATGCGCGACCTGCCCCTCGGCCGCGTACCCTTCGTGGACGTCAGCCCCTTGAGCGCCGACCGGTTCGCGGCCGACGCCCTGCGCCCGGAGGCCCACCGCGTATGACCGAACTCCATCTGTGGCTGCGACACGAGATCCGCTCCACCGAGCGGCGCACGCCGATCGTGCCGGCCGACGCGCGACGACTCGTCGAGAGCGGCATGACGGTGACCGTCGAGGAGTCCGTGCAGCGGATCTTCCCGGTCGAGGAGTACGAGCGGGCCGGCTGCCGGATCGCACCGGCGGGCTCCTGGGAATCGGCGCCGGAGGACGCCGTCGTCCTGGGACTGAAGGAACTCCCGGACGGACCAGAGCTGTTGATCCATCGGCATGTCTTCTTCGGGCACGCCTACAAGCGGCAGCCCGGCGCCGCCGCGCTGCTTCGCCGGTTCACCGCCGGGGGAGGGGCGCTGTACGACGTCGAATACCTGGTGGACGACGACGGGCGGCGGCTCGCCGCCTTCGGGTTCTGGGCCGGATACCTCGGCGCCGCCCTGGCCGTGCTCCAGCACCGGGGGCGGCTCGCGGTGCCACTGGTGCCGACCGCCAAGGAGGAGCTGGACGCCCTGCTGCGGGAAGGCGAGGAGTTCACCGCGCTGGTCATCGGCGCCCTGGGCCGCAGCGGCCGGGGTGCCTGCGAGGCCTTCCGGGCGGCCGGGGCCGAGCCGACCCGCTGGGACCTGGCCGAGACCCGCGCACTGGACCGGCCCGCCCTGCTCGCCCACGACGTCATGGTCAACGCCGTCCTCGCCGCCAGCCCCGTCCCGCCCTTCCTGCGGGACGCGGACCTTGACGACCCCGCCCGCCGGCTGCGCACCCTCTGCGATGTCACCTGCGACGTCGGCTCCCCCCTGAACGTCCTGCCGGTCTACGACCGCACCACCGACTGGACGGCCCCCGCCCGCCGGCTGCGCGAGCGGCCGCCCCTGGACCTGATCGCCATCGACAACCTGCCGTCCCTGCTGCCGAGGGAGTCCAGCACCGACTTCTCGGCGGCGCTGCTGCCCCAGCTGCTGCAGTTCGGGACGGGCGCGGCGTGGGTGCGCGGTCTGGGCCGGTTCCACCAGGCCTGCCGGGAAGCCGGAGTCGGGGAAGGGGAGGCCCGCCATGTCTGACCTGGTTCCCGCGAGCGGCACGGTCCACTGGGTCGGCGCAGGACTGTCCACCGGCAGCGGTCTCGCCCGGCTGTGCGAGACGGCCGAGCGGGTACGGCTGTGGCACCGCACCGAGGATCGCGCCGCCGACGCCCTGTCCCGGCGCGGCCTGACCGGACGCGCCGAGCCGCGCGCGTACACGCTCGCCGCGCTGACGGCCGGACTCGCGCCCGGCGACGTCGTCGTGTCGATGCTGCCCGCGCCCGAGCACGCCGGACTGCTGGCCGCCTGCGTGGCCCGGCGGGCCCACTTCGCGTGCTCCAGCTATGTGTCGGACGCCGTGCTGGCGCAGGTACCGGCGGCCACGGCGGCCGGTCTGGTCGTCCTCACCGAGGCGGGCCTCGACCCGGGCATCGACCATCTGTTCGCCCACTGCCTGGTCGCCCGCGCCCGGGAGGCGATCGGCGACGGTACGGCCGCCACGTACAGCCTGACCTCGTACTGCGGCGGAGTTCCCGCGGAGCCGAACGACTTCAGGTACCGCTTCAGCTGGGCGCCCTCGGGCGTCCTCAACGCCCTGCGCTCGCCCGCCCGTTACGTCGAGGACGGCGTCGAGACCACCGGGGAGCGGCCCTGGGAGGCGACCCGGCGGCACCTGGTCGAGGGGGAGGTGTTCGAGGTCTACCCCAACCGCGACAGCGTCCCCTTCATGGCCCAGTACGCGCTGCCGGAGCAGTGGAAGCCGCGCACCTTCGTCCGCGGCACCCTGCGGCTGGAGGGCTGGCTGCGCGCCTGGGAGCCCGTCTTCGCGGAGCTGAGGCGCGGCGACGACGAGCGCATCGCCGCCCTCGCCCGGGAGCTGGCCGACCGCCACCCCACCACGGACGCCGACCGGGACCGGGTCGTCCTCGCCGTCTCCCTCGACGTGCGCGGTGCGAACGCGCGGACCTGGAGCGGCAGTTTTCTGCTCGACCTGGTCGGTGACGAGGAGGAGAGCGCGATGGCCCGCTGTGTCTCGCGGCCCCTCGCGCTCGGCGTCCGCCACATCCTGGACGGCTCCCTGCCGCCGGGTCTGAGCCGGGCCGCCGAGACACCGGCCCGGTCGGACCGGTGGCTGCGTGAACTGGCCCTGGAGGGGCTGGGGTTCACCCTGGCGGTCAGTCGGTGACGGCCTCGCGCACCAGCCGTTTGAGGTCCTGGAACATGGTGTGGGACGTCTTCGGCCGTACCTGGGTCATGAACTGCACGGTGAGATCGCGGGTCGGGTCGACCCAGAACGTCGTGGTCGCGACACCGCTCCAGCCGTAGGTGCCGAGCCCGGCCGGGTCCCGGGTGCGGGACGGGTCGATGACGACGGAGACGCCGAGGCCGAAGCCGACGCCGTCGTTGCCGGGCTCGTCGTGGGCGGGCCGGCTGCCGAAGGAGCGCAGGTCGGCGCCGTCGGGGAGGTGGTTGGAGGTCATCAGGTCGACCGTCCGAGGGGCGAGCAGGCGGACGCCGTCGAGTTCGCCGCGGCGGCGCAGCAGCTCCATGAACCGGTGGATGTCATGGGCGGAGGCGGCCAGGCCACCGCTGCCGGACAGGAACCGGGGGCGGCCGTGCCGCAGCGGAAGCCCGGGGATCGGAGTGATCCGGCCGTCGCCGGTCTCGCCGTACAACTCGGCGAGCCGGTCCCCTTGCGCGTCGGTCACCTGGAATCCGGCGTCGGTCATGCCGAGCGGGCCGAAGACGCGCTCGGCGAGGAACTCGTCCAGCGGCCGGCCGGAGACGACCTCGATGACCCGGCCGAGGACGTTGCTGGCGACCGAGTAGTTCCACTGCGTGCCCGGGTCGAACTGGAGCGGCAGGCTCGCGTACACGTCGACCGTCCCGGCCAGGTCCGAGCCCGGCAGCACCGCCGACTCCAGGTGGGCCTCGCGGTACAGGGCGTCCACCGGGTGGCAGTGGTAGAAGGCGAAGGTCAGGCCCGCGGTGTGGGTCATCAGATGGCGGATCAGCAGCGGACCGGCGGCCGGGCGGGTGCGGACATCCGGGCCGGAGCCCTCGACGTACACCCGCGGCTCGGCGAAGGCGGGCAGGTGGCGGCCCACCGGGTCGTCGAGCCCCAGCTTCCCCTCCTCCACCAGCAGCAACGCCGCCACCGCGGTGACCGGCTTGGTCATGGAGTAGATCCGCCACAGGGTGTCCGGCTCCACCGGCCGTCCGGCGGCCACGTCCCGCAGGCCGTGCGTGGTCAGGTGGGCGACGCGTCCACCCCGGGAGACGGCGACCAGGAAGCCGGGCAGCCGTCCTTCGTCGACGTAATGGGCGAAGTGCTGGTCGAGGCGGTCCAGTGCCTTCGGATCCAGACCGGCCTCGGCCGGTTCGACCTCTTGTCGCAGCAGTGCCATCGCTCTCCTCACGAATGCGGGCGCCGAGTGCTCCGGCATACCCAGCCGCGGCGGCCCGCGATCTTATCGTCGCGCAGGAACAGGTGTGCGGTCCTGTGGATCGCTGTGCTCGTCATCGGCCGAGGTGAAACGTCCGCGCGTGAGCGGCGGGCGGCCCGGCGCGGCGCGCGGGAATGTCCGGCACGGCCCGCCCGGTTACCGGGACATGACTCAGGACCGGACCGAAGAGGCCTTGCTGCCCTTGCTCTCCGAGGGACACGGCGGCGTGCTGGTGACCCTCAAGCGCGACGGCCGCCCCCAGCTGTCGAACGTCACCCACGCCTACGACCCGGACGAGCGGATCATCCGGGTCTCGATCACGGACGATCGCGCCAAGACCCGTAACCTGCGCCGGGATCCACGGGCGTCGTACCACGTGACCAGCGCCGACCGCTGGGCGTACACCGTCGCCGAGGGCACCGCCGACCTCACGCCCGTCGCCGGCGACCCGCACGACGGCACGGTCGAGGAACTCGTCCGGCTGTACCGGGACGTCCAGGGCGAACACCCCGACTGGGACGACTTCCGCGCCGCGATGGTCCGGGACCGCCGGCTCGTGCTGCGGCTGAGGGTGGAGCGGGTGTACGGAGTCCCGAAGCGCGGCTGAGCCGCCCTACCCGGTGAACCCGTGCTCGCGGGCACGCCACACCACCGCGAGCACGGGCACCAGCAGCGCCAGCACACTCCACGGGAACGCGGCCGCTCCGAACAGGCCGAGCAGCACCCCGCCGACCACCCCGCCCCCGGCCATCGCCGCGTTCCACAGGGTGACCAGCATCGCCTGCGCGGCGTCCGCCTGCTCGCCGCCGGCGTCGGCCACGGCGGTCTGCAGCAGCGTGGGCGCTCCGCCCCAGCCCAGGCCCCACAGCGCCGCGGCGGCGTAGACCAGCGGCGGCTGCTCCGCGAACCCCGCCAGCACCGCGGCGGCCACCCCGACCAGCACCACGCTCCCCAGGGTCAGTGCGCGCAGCCGCCGGTCGATGCGGGCGCCGACGATCCAGATGCTCAGCAGCGAGGTGCCGCCGAACACCAGCAGCACCAGGTCGGTCGAGCCGCCCATGCCGTACCGGTCCAGGAAGGTGGCGATGTAGGCGTACAGGACGGTGTGCGCGAGCACGAACACCAAGGTGACGAAGAGGACGGGGGCGACTCCGGGGAGGGCGAGCGCCGTGCGCACGGGGGCCCGGGTGCCGCTCTTCAGCCCGGGCCGGTCCGGGACCAGCAGGGCGATCCAGCCGAGCAGCGCGACGGTCACCGCGGTCATCAGCGCGAACGCCGTACGCCACCCCAAGACGTCGCCGAGATACGTGCCAGCAGGCACCCCGGCCGCCAGCGCCAGTGGGACGCCCGCCATGACGACGGCGACCGCCCTGCCCTGCACGGCGGACGGCACCAGCCGCCGGGCGTAACCGGCCAGCAACGCCCAGGCCAGGCCCGCCGCCACGCCCGCGACGAAACGGGCCGCCATGGTCAGCGGGTAGTTCCCCGACACGGCCGTGACGGTGTTGGCCAGCGCGAACCCCGCCATCGCCGCCAGGAGCAGCCGCTTGCGCCGCCAGTGCGCGGTGGCCGCGGACAGCGGGATCGCGGTCAGGGCGGTGCCGATGGCGTAGACGGTCACGGCCTGTCCCGCCGCGGACTCGCTCACCTTGAGATCCGAGCTCATCGCGGGCAGCAGACCCGCCGGAAGCGTCTCGGTGAGGCTGGTGACGAAGACGGCGGTGGCCAGGGCGAGCAGGGCGGGGAGGGGAAGGGCGGCGGGCGGGCGCAGTTCCTGAGTGGTGGTCATGGCGGGAGGATCGGGCCTGACACCGGTGTCAGGTTCAAGGGCGGCCGGGGCGCTTCCCGGCAGGGACCTAGGCCCCTGGGCGCAGGGCGGACGGCCGATGGTCCGTCGGGACCGGGCTGCCTAGGCTGCCGGAGGGATCAGGCAGCCAGGAGAAGAGGACCCATGCCCGTCGACGGCCGCAGTCACATCCGTATCGCCCGCCCCTCCCGGGACCTGGCCGCCGCCGAGCGGTTCTGGGGCGCGGGGCTGGGGCTCGGCGTCGTCTGGCGGGCGGAGGGCGGGTCCGGACCCGGCGAGCACGATCTGCTGATGCTGGGCCGGCCCGACGCCGACTGGCATCTCGAACTCGTCCATGAGCCCGCCCGCCCCGTCGAGCCCCGGCCCACCGAGGAGGACCTGCTGGTGATCTACGTCGACGGACCGGTGCCGGAGGATCTCGTCGCGCGCCTGGAGGAGTGCGGCGGCAAGCGGGTCGCGTCGCCGAACCCGTACTGGAACCAGTGGGGTGTCACGGTCGAGGACCCCGACGGTTACCGGCTCGTCCTCTGCGAGCGGGGCTGGTCGAACGCCTGAGTCCCGAACCCCGGGGCCGCGCGGGCGACCGGGGTCCGGGGCACCTGGGTGGGCTCAGGCGGTCACGGTCTCCCGCTCGGCCGCCTTCTCGGGCGCCCGCTCGCCGAGCCGCTCCGTGGGGACCTTGTGGGTCTCGCGCGCGGAGAGCGCGGCGATGACCGGCGGGAGGCACAGGGCCGCCGTGAAGAGGCCGACCGCCGACCAGTCGTCGCCGTCCGGGCCCGCGATCTGCGCGGCGAAGGTCACCGCGAACCCGGCGACCGCGAAGCCGATCTGGGTGCCGATCGCCATGCCGGACAGCCGGACCCGGGTCGTGAACATCTCGCCGTAGAAGGACGGCCAGACACCGTTCGCGGCGCTGTAGACGACACCGAAGGTGACGATGCCGAGGAGCAGGGTCAGCGGGTAGTTGCCCGTCGAGATCGACCACAGGTAGAGGAACATCATCACCGCGCTGCCGGCCGCGCCGATCAGGAACACCGGGCGGCGGCCGATGCGGTCCGAGAGCGTGGCCCACAGCGGGATCGCGGCCAGCGCGACCAGGTTCGCCAGCGCGCCCACCCACAGCATCGAGGAGCGGCTCATCCCGACGGAGTCGCTCGTCGCGTACGCCAGCGCCCACACCGTGAAGATCGTGCTCACCGAGGCGACCAGCGCGCAGGCCACCACCCGCAGCACATCCGCCCAGTGCTCGCGCACCAGCACCACCAGCGGCAGCTTGACCACGCCTTCCGTCGCCGCCTGCTGCGCGAAGGCCGGGGTCTCGTCCAGCTTGCGGCGGATGACATAGCCGACCACGGCGACCGCGATGCTCATCCAGAACGGCACCCGCCAGCCCCACGACAGCAGTTGGTCCTCGGGGAGCGCGGCGATCGGTATGAAGACGAGGGTGGCGAGCAGCTGGCCGCCCTGGGTGCCGCTGAGGGTGAAGCTGGTGAAGAAGCCGCGCCGGTTCGGTGGCGCGTGTTCCAGGGTCATCGAGTTCGCGCTGGCCTGCTCGCCGGCCGCGGAGATGCCCTGGAGGACCCGGCAGAGCACCAGCAGCACCGGGGCGAGCGTGCCGACCTGGTCCCGGGTGGGCAGACAGCCGATCAGGAACGTCGACACACCCATCAGGATCAGCGTGAAGACCATGATCTTCTTACGGCCGAGGCGGTCGCCGTAGTGGCCGAGGAAGAGCGCGCCGACCGGGCGGGCGGCGTACGCCACACCGAAGGTGGCCAGCGACAGCAGGGTCGCGGTGGCCGGGTCGGACTCGTCGAAGAAGACCTCGGGGAAGATCAGTGCGGCCGCGCTGCCGTAGATGAAGAAGTCGTAGTACTCCAGCGCGCTGCCGATCCATGCGGCGGTCGCGGCTTTCTTCGGCTGCCCGGGCGGGGCGGCGGGGGTGGGGACGGACACAGCGGCTCCTTTGAGGGAACTCCAACGTAAGGGGAGTGAGCGGCGGGGAGAGGGGGCCGGATCTTCGGCTAATTAACCCACTGGATAGTTAGTCCCGGTGGGAAGGGATGTTGCGCCCGCGTTTCCCGCGTGTCAAGGGGTCCTGCCGTACGAACTCGCGCCGCGTCCGGTTCCCCGGGTCAGTCCGCTGCGCGCTCCGCCGTGAGGTAGGCGATCACCATGTCGCCGAGCATGGTCCGGTAGTGCTCGCGCTGGGCGGGGTCGACGAGGTCCCGGCCGAACAGGGCGCCGAAGGTGTGCCGGTTGGCGACCCGGAAGAAGCAGAAGGAGCTGATCATCGCGTGCAGGTCCACCGCGTCGACGTCGGCCGTGAACAGGCCGGACTCCTGGCCCGCCGCCAGGATGCGGCGGATCACGTCCAGCGCCGGCGAGCCGATCCGGCCCAGCTTCTCGGAGCCGGCGATGTGCTCGGCGCCGTGGATGTTCTCGATGCTGACCAGGCGGATGAAGTCCGGGTGCGCCTCGTGGTGGTCGAAGGTCACCTCCGCCAGCCGCCGGATGGCCGCCACGGGGTCCAGATGCTCGACGTCGAGCTGCTGCTCGGCCTCCCGGATCACGCCGTACGCCCGCTCCAGCACGGCCGTGAACAGCTGTTCCTTGCCGCCGAAGTAGTAGTAGATCATCCGCTTCGTGGTCCGGGTGCGGGCGGCGATCTCGTCCACCCGGGCGCCGTCGTAACCGGCGCGCGCGAACTCCTGGGTCGCCACGTCGAGGATCTCGGCCTGGGTGCGGGCGGCGTCACGGATGCGTCCGCCGCGCCGTGCCTCTTCGTCGACGCTGGTCATCGGGTTCCTTCGGGCGAGGGACAGGTGTCGCGATTGTAAGAGCTGGGCCCGGACCACTTCCTCCGACCGTGGGAGGAGTGCTATGACTAACGTACTAGTTCGTACATTAATTGCCTGGAGGTCCGCGGTGCCCAAGGACTCGTATCTCGTCGGACTGATCGGTTCCGGTATCGGACCCTCCCTCAGCCCCGCCCTCCATGAGCGCGAGGCCGACCGGCAGGGCCTGCGGTATCTGTACCGGCTGATCGACCTCGACGTCCTCGGCGCCCCGCCGGAGCGGGTCGGCGACCTGGTGCGGGCCGCCCGCGAGCTCGGCTTCGACGGGCTCAACATCACCCACCCGTGCAAGCAGCTCGTCATCGAGCATCTCGACGCGCTGTCCCCGCAGGCCCAGGCGCTCGGCGCGGTCAACACCGTCGTCTTCGACGGCGGCCGGGCCGTCGGCCACAACACCGACGTCACCGGCTTCGCCGCGTCCTTCGCGCGCGGCCTGCCCGACGCCCCGCTGGAGCGGGTGGTCCAGCTCGGCGCGGGCGGTGCGGGGGCGGCCGTGGCGCACGCCACCCTCACGCTCGGCGCCGAGCGCGTCACCGTCGTCGACGCGCTGCCCGAGCGGGCGGCCGGCCTCGCCGCCTCCCTGAACCGGCACTTCGGCGAGGGACGCGCCGTCCCCGCGGCGCCCGACCGGCTCGCCGGGCTCCTGAGCGCGGCCGACGGCATCGTGCACGCCACGCCCACCGGCATGGCCGCCCACCCCGGGCTGCCCTTCCCCGCCGAGCTGCTGCACCCCGGGCTGTGGGTCGCCGAAGTGGTCTACCGGCCGCTGGAGACCGAGCTGCTGCGCTCCGCCCGGGCGCGGGGCTGCGCCACCCTCGACGGCGGCGGCATGGCCGTCTTCCAGGCCGTGGACGCGTTCCGCCTGTTCACCGGGCGGGAACCCGACAGCGCCCGCATGCTCCAGGAGTTCGCCGAGTTGACCGACGTCATGGCCGCACCCAAGTAGGCCGTTCCCCAACTCCCGCGGCAAGTCCCGTCCCGCTTGAAGAGAGGTACCGACGTGCGTACGTCCATCGCCACCGTCTCCCTGAGCGGATCCCTCACCGAGAAGCTCACCGCCGCGGCCCGGGCCGGCTTCGACGGCGTCGAGATCTTCGAGAACGATCTGCTGGCCAGCCCGCTGACCCCCGAGGAGATCCGCGCCCGC
Source organism: Streptomyces sp. NPDC002776 (assembly GCF_053592195.1). Classification (NCBI taxonomy): domain Bacteria; kingdom Bacillati; phylum Actinomycetota; class Actinomycetes; order Kitasatosporales; family Streptomycetaceae; genus Streptomyces; species Streptomyces sp. NPDC002776. The sequence continues at coordinate 16,687 of NZ_JBSFVG010000013.1, forward strand.
TGCGCCGACCTGGGTCTGACCATCGACCTGTACCAGCCGATGCGGGACATCGAGGCCGTGCCCGAGGACGTCTTCGCCCGCAATCTGCGCCGCGCCCGGCACAAGTTCGAGCTGATGCGCCGGATCGGCGCCGACACCGTGCTCGTCTGCTCCAGCGTCTCCCCGGACGCGGTGGACGACGACGCGCTCGCCGCGGCGCAGCTGAGCCGGCTGGCCGACCTGGCCGAGGAGTCCGGCGTCCGGATCGCCTACGAGGCGCTGGCCTGGGGGCGTCACGTCAGCACGTACGACCACGCCTGGCGCATCGTCGAGCAGGCCGGGCACCCGGCGCTGGGTACCTGCCTGGACAGCTTCCACATCCTGTCCCGGGGCTCCGATCCGAAGGGCATCGATGACATCCCCGGCGAGAAGATCTTCTTCCTGCAACTGGCCGACGCCCCGCTGCTCGGCATGGACGTCCTGCAGTGGAGCCGCCACCACCGCTGCTTCCCCGGCCAGGGCGGCTTCGACGTCACCGGGCTCGTCCGGCACGTGCTGCGCACCGGATACGACGGACCCCTCTCGCTGGAGGTCTTCAACGACGTCGTCCGGCAGGCAGAGGCGGGCCCCACCGCCGTGGACGGCCGGCGCTCGCTGCTCCTCCTCCAGGAGTCGTTGGGCCTGGCCGCCCCGCCCGCGCCCGTCGTCCCCACCGGGATCGCCTTCGCCGAACTCCTCACTCCCGACGCCGAACCCGTCTCCGCTGTTCTCTCCGCCCTGGGCTTCGCCCGCACCGCGCGTCACCGCAGCAAGCCGGTCGACCTGTGGCAGCAGGGCGAGGCGCGGATCCTGGTCAACACCGGCGGCGCCGCCCGCCGGGAGAGCGTCCAGCTCGCCGCCGTCGGCCTGCGGTCCCCCGATCCCGCGGGCGCCGCCCGCCGCGCCGAGGCCCTGCTCGCCCCGGTCCTGCCGCGCCGCCGCGCCCCCGAGGACGCGGCCCTGGACGCGGTGGCGGCCCCCGACGGCACCGAACTGTTCTTCTGCGGCCCGGCTTCCGACTGGCGGGGCGACTTCGAGGACATGCCGCACACCCCCACGGCCACCGCCGTGACCGGCGTCGACCACCTCGCGCTCACCCAGCCCTGGCACCACTTCGACGAGGCGACCCTCTTCCACCGGGCCGTCCTCGGCCTGCACGCCCAGCCCAGCGTGGACGTCGCCGACCCCTACGGACTGCTGCGCAGCCGCGCTGTCACCACCCCCGACGGCAGCGTGCGGATCGCGCTGACCGTGGCCGCGGCACCGGGCGACGACACGGTGCACGCCCAGCACATCGCGCTCGCCACGGACGACGTGGTCGCGGCGGCGCGCCGCTTCCGCGCGGCGGGCGGCCGGCCGCTGCCGGTCCCCGCGAACTACTACGACGACCTGGCGGCCCGCTTCGACTTCACCGAGGGCGAGTTGGAGACCTACCGCGACCTCGGCATCCTCTACGACCGCGATGCCGGCGGCGCCTTCCGGCACTGCTACACGCAGACCGTCGGCCGCGTCTTCTTCGAACTCGTCCAGCGCGATCCCGGCTACCGGGGCTACGGCGCCCAGAACGCGCCGGTGCGGCTGGCCGCGCAGCACGCCGCACGGGCGGTCACTGGCGGCTGACGGTGCGGGTGACGCCGGCCAGGATCGTCGTGGCGAGGATCCAGCCCGCCAGGACCAGGACGTACGACAGCCACTGGGACCAGCCCTGCGGCGCGTAGGCCGCCTCCTGGCCGAAGGAGATGACCGGCACCAGCAGGTCCAGGGCGAAGAACACCGGGTTGAAGTCCGGCGCCTCGGCCGGCTTGAGCGCGGGCGGCCGGTCCAGCGCGAAGGCGACCGAGCCGACGGCGAGCAGGGACAGCAGCCAGCCGAAGGCGCGCAGCGGCCGGAAGCCGTAGCCGACGGCCAGGTCCTGGACGTGGCCCCACAGCCGTCCGTACCAGGGCAGGGTCGTGCGATGGCGGCGCTGCTTGGCGAGCTGGACCAGGCGGGCGGCGTGGTCGTCGCCGCTGCGCCGGTAGGCGGCGGTCAACTGCTCGTAGCCGTGGGGGTCGTAGGTGTTGCCGTCGCGGGCCAGCATCGGCAGCCGCCGCCGCACGGGCTCGTGCGGGGTGAGGAAGGTGTAGGTGAGGTCCAGGATCCGTACCTCGTCCGGCAGCATCTCCGGCTCCAGGTCGAGCTGTTCGATCTGGGCGCGGCGCAGGTTGAGGCGGCCCACGATCTGCGGGCCCTCGCGCAACCAGAGTTCGCCGATGACGACGCTGCTGGCGCGCAGTGCGGTGTTGCCCGGGTGGGACAGGGTCGTCCGCAGCAGATCGAGGCGCCCCGGTATGCGGGCGCCGCGCAGGTCGATCCGGCCCTCGGCGCGCAGCCGCCGCCCGAGCACATGGGCGCCGACGTCCAGCGACTCGGCGTCGAGCGCGGTGCCGCCGGGGTGGCTCAGCCGGGCGTCCTCCAGGTTGACCGAACCGGCGACCCGGGCCCCGCTGAGCCGGATCCCGCCCTCGGTACGCAGTCCGGGCGCGCACAGCTCGTCCTCGACGGTGACCTGGTTGAGCCGCAGGACGGGCCGCTCATGGTCGGCGGCCGTGAGTTCCGCGCGCTCCAGGAACAGCGCTCCGGCGATCTGGGCGCCGCCGAGGTGGACCGGGCCGCTGAACCGGCAGCCGGTGAGCCGCAGGCTGCCGTCCACCCGGATACGGGCCCCGGACAGGCCCGGCAGCACGGAGTCGCTGAGGTTGAGATAGCCCAGCTGGGCGCCGGACAGATCGGGAGCGGTGTCGAAGTGACAGTGGCTCAGCCGGACGACGCAGTCCACGGTCGCGTACCGCAGGTCCAGTACGCCCGTGACGTACGCGCCCGCGACCTTGACCGCGGCGATCTCGCCGATCTCGCGGGGGCCGTTGAGCAGCAGGGCCCGCAACACCCGGGCCCGCACCGTGCGTTCGGGGCCCCGGTCGTCGCCGTCGGTCCGGAAGTCCACTTCCGTGCCCGTGGCGAAGGCCCGCCAGACGCGCTGTTCGGCCGGTGTCAGATCGTTGATCTCCATCAGCCGCGACTCTGGCGGGCCTCCTGGGCGGTGTCAAACTCCTGGGGCAGCCGCCCCTCGGCGGGCGGGAGAACCCGGCCCCTGTGCCGTCAGCACGCGCAGGAAGTGGGCGTGCGCGACGAGGACGGCGTCCCCGTCAGGCAGTGCCTCGTCGACGCGGGCCGGCACCCGGTCGGGCCGCCGCCCCACCTCGGCCGGAGACTCGCCGGGGTGCCCGGCCGGGCCGGGCGGGACGCCGTCCGTCCACAGGTGCCAGTCCGGCCGGGTGCGGTGGATGTCGACCGTCGTCATGCCCTCGTAGCCGCCGTAGTCCCACTCGTGCAGGTCGTCGCAGAGCAACGCCCCCATGAAGTCCGCGAGTTCGGGGGTGCGCCGGGCCCGGCGTGGGGGGCACCTCCCACGCCCTTCAGGCAGTGGGGGAGGACCAGGAGGAGATCCCCCACCGCCGCGCCTACTTCGCGGACTCGACGGCGTGGCCGCCGAACTGGTTGCGCAGCGCCGCGATCATCTTCATCTGCGGGGAGTCCTCCTGGCGGGAGGCGAACCGGGCGAAGAGGGAGGCGGTGATCGCGGGCAGCGGCACGGCGTTGTCGATGGCGGCCTCCACCGTCCAGCGGCCCTCGCCGGAGTCCTCCGCGTAGCCGCGCAGCTTGTCCAGGTGCTCGTCCTCGTCGAGGGCGTTGACCGCGAGGTCCAGCAGCCAGGAGCGGATGACGGTGCCCTCCTGCCAGGAGCGGAAGACCTCCCGCACGTCGGTGACGGAGTCGACCTTCTCCAGCAGCTCCCAGCCCTCGGCGTAGGCCTGCATCATGGCGTACTCGATGCCGTTGTGGACCATCTTCGCGAAGTGCCCGGCGCCGACCTTGCCCGCGTGGACATAGCCGTACGGTCCGTCCGGCTTGAGCGCGTCGAAGACCGGCTGGACCTTCGCCACGTGCTCGGGATCGCCGCCGACCATCAGGGCGTAGCCGTTCTCCAGGCCCCAGACGCCGCCGGAGACACCGGCGTCGACGAAGCCGATGCCCTTCTCGCCGAGTTCGCGGGCGTGCTTCTCGTCGTCCGACCAGCGGGAGTTGCCGCCGTCCACCACGATGTCGCCCGGGGACAGGAGCTGTCCCAGCTCGTCCACGACGGACTGGGTGACGGGCCCGGCCGGGACCATCACCCAGACCACGCGCGGTCCTTCGAGCCGGTCGACCAGTTCGCCGAGGGAGGCGACGTCGGAGAGGTCCGGGTTGCGGTCGTACCCGATGACGGTGTGGCCGGCGCGGCGGATCCGCTCGCGCATGTTGCCGCCCATCTTGCCGAGGCCGATGAGTCCGAGCTGCATCGATGTCATGTCAGTGCACTTCCTTCAGTTCACGGTAGGCGGCTACGAGGGCAGCGGTGGAGGAGTCGAGGCCGGGGACGTCGGCGCCGTCGGTGAGGGCGGGCTCGACGCGCTTGGCGAGGACCTTGCCGAGTTCGACGCCCCACTGGTCGAAGGAGTCGATGTTCCACACCGCGCCCTGGACGAACACCTTGTGCTCGTAGAGGGCGATCAGCTGGCCGAGCACCGACGGGGTCAGGTCCCGGGCGAGGATCGTGGTCGTCGGGTGGTTGCCGCGGAAGGTGCGGTGCGGCACCTGCTCCTCGGCCACGCCCTCCGCGCGGACCTCCTCGGCGGTCTTGCCGAAGGCGAGCGCCTGCCCCTGCGCGAACAGGTTGGCCATCAACAGGTCGTGCTGCGCCTTGAGTTCGTCGCTCAGCTCGCCGACCGGACGGGCGAATCCGATGAAGTCGGCGGGGATGAGCTTGGTGCCCTGGTGGATCAACTGGTAGTAGGCGTGCTGCCCGTTGGTGCCGGGCGTGCCCCACACCACGGGCCCGGTCTGCCAGTCCACGGGGCGCCCGTCGCGGTCCACCGACTTGCCGTTGGACTCCATGTCGAGCTGCTGGAGGTAGGCGGTGAACCTGGACAGGTAGTGGCTGTAGGGCAGTACCGCGTGCGACTGGGCGCCGAAGAAGTTGCCGTACCAGATGCCCAGCAGGCCGAGGAGCAGCGGGGCGTTGGCCTCGGCGGGGGCGGTGCGGAAGTGGTCGTCGACGATGCGGAAACCGTCCAGCAGTTCCCGGAAGCGGTCGGGGCCGATGGCGATCATCAGGGACAGGCCGATCGCGGAGTCGAACGAGTAGCGTCCGCCGACCCAGTCCCAGAACTCGAACATGTTGTCCGGGTCGATACCGAACCCGGTGACCTTCTCCGCGTTCGTCGACAGGGCGACGAAGTGCCGGGCGACCGCCTTCTCCTCGCCGTCGAGCCCGGCCAGCAGCCAGGAGCGCGCCGAGGTGGCGTTGGTGATCGTCTCGATGGTGGTGAAGGTCTTCGAGGCGACGATGAACAGCGTCTCCGCCGGATCCAGGTCGCGCACGGCCTCGTGCAGGTCGGCGCCGTCGACGTTGGACACGAACCGGAAGGCCAGCTCCCTGTCCGTGTACGGCCGCAGCACCTCGTACGCCATCGCCGGGCCGAGGTCGGAGCCGCCGATGCCGATGTTGACGACGTTCCGGATGCGCTTGCCGGTGTGTCCGGTCCAGGCGCCGGAGCGGACCCGGTCGGCGAAGTCGCTCATCCGTTCCAGGACGGTGTGCACGCCCGGCACGACGTTCTCGCCGTCGACCTCGATGACCGCGTCCCGGGGGGCGCGCAGCGCGGTGTGCAGCACCGCCCGGTCCTCGGTGAGGTTGATGCGGTCACCGCGGAACATCGCGTCGCGCAGCCCGAACACATCGGTGGCGGTGGCCAGTTCCTGGAGCAGGGCGAGCGTCTCGTCGGTGACGAGGTGCTTGGAGTAGTCGATGCGCAGATCGCCCACGCGCACCACATAGCGGTCCGCGCGCTCGGGGTCCGCGGTGAACAGGTCCCGCAGATGGGCGTGCCACTCGGCGCGGTGGTCCTCCAGGGCGGTCCACTCAGGCCGCCGGGTGAGCCTCGGGAAGTCAGACATGGGAAAGGGGCTCCTTGCCCGCCTCGCCCCGCAGGGCGACGGCGTACATCTCGTCCGCGTCGAGGCGCCGCAGCTCCTCGGCGATGAGTTCGGAGGTGGTGCGGACCTTCAGCGCGAGGGTGCGCGGGGGCTGGCCGGGCAGCGAGAGCGTGGCCAGCGGGCCCTCGGGGCGGTCGATGACGATGTCGCCGTTCGCGGTGCCGAGGCGTACGGCGGTGACCACGGGTCCCGCGGTGACGACCCGGTCGATCGTCACCCGCAGCCGCGCCTCGAGCCAGCGCGCGAGGAGTTCCGCGGCCGGGTTGTCGGCCTCGGCCTCCACGGCTCCCGAGAGGATCGGCACCCGGGCCTGGTCCAGGGCCGCGGCCAGCATCGAGCGCCACGGGGTGAGCCGGGTCCAGGCCAGGTCGGTGTCGCCGGGCGCGTAGGAGCGGACCCTGGTCTCCATGACCGCGAAGGGGTTCTCCACCGCGTACAGGTCGGTGATCCGGCGCTGTGCCAGCGCGCCCAGCGGGTCCTTGGCGGGGTTGTCGGGCCCTCCCACCGGCCACCACACGACCACCGGGGCGTCCGGCAGCAGCAGCGGCAGGACGACGGAGTCGGCGTGCTCGGACACCTCGCCGTAGGTGCGCAAAATCACCGTCTCGCCGGTGCCCGCGTCGGCGCCCACCCGGACCTCGGCGTCGAGCCGGGAGGCGGTGCGCTCGCGGGGGGTGCGGGCGTGCCGTTTGATGACGACCAGGGTGCGCGAAGGGTGCTCGTGCGAGGCTTCCTCGGCCGCCTTGATCGCGTCGTAGGCGTTCTCCTCGTCCGTGACGATCACCATCGTCAGGACCATGCCCACGGCGGGGGTGCCGATGGCGCGGCGGCCCTGCACAAGGGCCTTGTTGATCTTGCTTGCCGTGGTGTCGGTCAGGTCGATCTTCATGGCCTGCGCCAGCTCCGTCCGTCTCGTGCGAGCATCTCGTCGGCTTCGTCGGGTCCCCAGCTGCCCGAGGCGTACTGCGCCGGCTTGCCGTTCCGCGCCCAGTACTCCTCGATGGGGTCGAGGATCTTCCAGGACTCTTCCACTTCCTGGTGACGGGGGAACAAATTGGCGTCGCCGAGCAGGACGTCCAGGATGAGGCGCTCGTACGCCTCCGGGCTGGACTCGGTGAACGACTCGCCGTAGGCGAAGTCCATCGTCACGTCCCGGATCTCCATGGAGGTGCCGGGCACCTTGGAGCCGAAGCGGACCGTGATCCCCTCGTCCGGCTGGACGCGGATCACGATCGCGTTCTTGCCCAGCTCCTCCGTCGCGGTGCGGTCGAAGGGGGAGTGCGGCGCCTGCTGGAAGACCACCGCGATCTCGGTGACCCGGCGGCCGAGCCGCTTTCCGGTGCGCAGGTAGAAGGGGACGCCCGCCCAGCGGCGGTTGTCGACCTGCAGCTTGATCGCGGCGTACGTGTCGGTGGTGGAGGCCGGGTCGATGCCGTCCTCCTGGAGGTAGCCGCGGACCTTCTCGCCGCCCTGCCAGGCGGGCGCGTACTGCGCGCGCACGGTGTGCCGGCCCAGGTCCTCCGGGATCTTCACGGCCTTGAGGACCTTCAGCTTCTCCGTCAGCAGCGAACCGGCGTCGAAGGAGGCGGGCTCCTCCATCGCGGTGAGCGCCATCAGCTGGAGCAGGTGGTTCTGGATGACGTCACGGGCGGCGCCGATGCCGTCGTAGTAGCCCGCCCGGCCGCCGATGCCGATGTCCTCGGCCATCGTGATCTGCACATGGTCCACGAAGGACCGGTTCCAGATCGGCTCGAACATCGTGTTGGCGAAGCGCAGCGCCAGGATGTTCTGGACGGTCTCCTTGCCCAGGTAATGGTCGATCCGGAAGACCTGCTCCGGGTCGAACACGTCGTGCACGATCGCGTTCAGCTCGCGGGCGCTGCCCAGGTCGTGGCCGAACGGCTTCTCGATGACCGCCCGGCGCCACGATCCCTCCGGCCCGTCGGCGAGGCCGTGCTTCTTCAGTTGCTGGACGACCTTCGGGAAGAACTTCGGCGGCACCGACAGGTAGAAGGCGTAGTTGCCGCTGGTGCCCCGGGAGGCGTCCAACTCCTCGACGGCGGAGCGCAGTTGCTTGAACGCCTGGTCGTCGTCGAAGTCGCCCGGGATGAACCGCATGCCCTCGGCGAGCTGCTGCCAGACCTCCTCGCGGAAGGGGGTGCGGGAGTGTTCGCGGACGGCGTCGTGCACGACCTGCGCGAAGTCCTGGTCCTCCCAGTCCCGGCGGGCGAACCCGACGAGGGAGAAGCCCGGCGGCAGCAGACCGCGGTTGGCCAGGTCGTAGACGGCCGGCATCAGCTTCTTGCGGGACAGGTCGCCGGTCACGCCGAAGATGACGAGGCCGGAGGGGCCGGCGATCCGCGGCAGGCGCCGGTCACCGGCGTCGCGCAGCGGGTTGGTCCAGTCGGTGGTCATTCCGCGTCCACTCCCTTGCTGTCCAGGGACTTGGCGACCGCGTCCAGCAGTTCCTGCCAGGCGGCCTCGAACTTGGCGACGCCCTCGTCCTCCAGCTTGGTGACGACCTCGTCGTAGGAGATGCCGAGGCGTTCCACGGCCTGAAGGTCGGCACGGGCCTGGGCGTAGCCGCCGGTGACGGTGTCGCCGGTGATGTCGCCGTGGTCGGCGGTGGCGTTCAGGGTGCCCTCCGGCATGGTGTTGACCGTGCCGGGCGCGACCAGGTCGTCGACGTAGAGGGTGTCCTTGTACGCCGGGTCCTTCACGCCGGTCGACGCCCACAGCGGACGCTGCCGGTTGGCGTGCGCGCTCGCCGACTTCGCCCAGCGGTCGGAGGAGAAGACCTCCTCGTACGCCTGGTAGGCGAGGCGGGCGTTGGCGAGGGCCGCCCTGCCCTTCAGGGCGAGCGCCTCGTCGGTGCCGAGCACGGTCAGCCGCTTGTCGATCTCGCTGTCGACCCGGGAGACGAAGAACGAGGCGACGGAGTGGATGGCCGACAGGTCCAGGCCCCGCTCGGCCGCCTTCTCCAGGCCCAGCAGATAGGCGTCCATGACCTCGCGGTAGCGCTCCAGCGAGAAGATCAGCGTGACGTTGACGCTGATGCCCTGGGCGAGGGCCGCGGTGATGGCCGGCAGGCCCGCCCGGGTCGCGGGGATCTTGATCATGACGTTGGGGCGGTCGACCAGCCAGGCGAGCTGTCTGGCCTCGGCGACGGTGGCCGCGGTGTCGTGGGCGAACCGCGGGTCGACCTCGATGGAGACCCAGCCGTCCCGGCCGCCGGTCCCGTCGTACACCGGGCGCAGGACGTCGGCGGCGGCGCGCACATCGGCGGTCGTCATCATCCGTACGGCCTCGTCGACCGTGACCCCGCGGACGGCGAGGTCGGCCAGCTGCTCCTCGTACCCCTCGCCGCTGCCGATCGCGGCCTGGAAGATGGACGGGTTGGTGGTGACACCCACCACGTGCTTGGTGGCGACGAGTTCGGCGAGGTTGCCGGAGGCGATCCGCTTGCGGGACAGGTCGTCCAACCAGATGGAGACGCCCTCGTCGGAGAGGCGCTTGAGTGCTGCGGTCACTGTGATCATCTTCTTTCTGGCGGTCGGATCAACCACGCGCGGCGGCCAGGGATTCCCTTGCCGCGGCGGCGACGTTCTCGGCGGTGAAGCCGTACTCGGCGAACAGGGCCTGGGCGTCGGCGGAGGCGCCGAAGTGTTCGAGGGAGACGATGCGTCCTGCGTCACCCACGAACCGGTACCACGTCAGGCCGATCCCCGCTTCCACGGCGACACGCGCTCGCACGGACGGCGGAAGGACGGCCTCGCGGTAGGCGCGGGGCTGCTGCTCGAACCACTCCACGGACGGCATCGACACCACCCGGGTGCCGATCCCCTCGGCTTCGAGCCGCTCGCGCGCGGCGACGGCGAGCTGCACCTCGGAGCCGGTCGCGATGAGCACGACGTCCGGCGTGCCGGTCGAGGCCTCGCGCAGGACGTAACCGCCCTTGGCGGCGTCCTCGTTGCGCTCGTACGTCGGCACGCCCTGGCGGGTCAGCGCGAGGCCGTGCGGGGCCGGGTCGGTGGCGTGCCGGCGCAGGATCTCCGCCCAGGCGACGGCGGTCTCGTTGGCGTCGGCGGGCCGCACGATGTTCAGGCCCGGGACGGCGCGCAGCGAGGCCAGGTGCTCGACCGGCTGGTGGGTGGGGCCGTCCTCGCCGAGGCCGATGGAGTCGTGCGTCCACACATAGGTGACCGGCAGCTGCATCAGCGCGGACATCCGGACGGCGTTGCGCATGTAGTCGGAGAACACCAGGAAGGTGCCGCCGTAGATACGGGTGTTGCCGTGCAGGGCGATGCCGTTCATGACCGCGGCCATGGAGAACTCGCGGATCCCGAAGTGGACGGTACGGCCGTAGGGGTCGGCCTCCGGCAGCGGGTTGCCCCGCGGCAGGAAGGAGCTGGCCTTGTCGATGGTGGTGTTGTTGGAGCCGGCCAGGTCGGCGGAGCCGCCCCACAGTTCGGGGAGCACCGCGCCGAGCGCCTGGAGCACCTTGCCGGAGGCGGCACGGGTGGCCAGGGACGCGCCGGGTTCGAACACCGGGACGGCGTCCTCCCAGCCTTCGGGGAGCTGACCGGCGACGACGCGGTCGAAGAGCCGGGCGCGCTCGGGGTGGGCGCCGCGCCACTTGTCGATCCGCTTGTCCCAGGCGGCGTGTGCCTCGGCGCCCCGGTCGAGGGCGCGGCGGCTGTGCGCCAGCACCTCATCGGCGACCTCGAAGGTGCGCGCGGGGTCGAGACCGAGCAGCCGCTTGGTGGCGGCGATCTCGTCCTCGCCGAGCGCGGAGCCGTGGGAGGCCTCGGTGTTCCGGGCGTTCGGGGCGGGCCAGGCGATGATCGTGCGCATGGCGATGATCGAGGGGCGCCCGGTCTCGGCCCGGGCGGCCTCCAGCGCCGCGTGCAGGGCGTGCACGTCGACGTCGCCGTCCTCGGTGGGCGCGATGCGCTGGGTGTGCCAGCCGTAGGCCTCGTACCGCTTGAGGACGTCCTCGGAGAACGCGGTGGCGGTGTCGCCCTCGATGGAGATGTGGTTGTCGTCGTAGACGAGGACCAGGTTGCCCAGCTTCTGGTGGCCGGCCAGCGAGGAGGCCTCGGCGGAGACGCCCTCCTGGAGGTCGCCGTCGGAGACGATCGCCCAGACGGTGTGGTCGAACGGGGACTCGCCCTCGGGGGCCTCGGGGTCGAACAGACCACGCTCGTAGCGGGCGGCCATCGCCATGCCGACGGCGTTCGCGACGCCCTGGCCGAGCGGTCCCGTGGTGGTCTCCACGCCCGCGGTGTGGCCGTACTCGGGGTGACCGGGGGTCTTCGAACCCTGGGTCCGGAAGGCCTTGAGGTCGTCCAGCTCCAGCTCGTACCCGGCGAGGAAGAGCTGGGTGTAGAGGGTCAGCGAGGTGTGGCCGGGGGAGAGGACGAAGCGGTCCCGGCCGGTCCACTCAGGATCGGCGGGGTCGTGGCGCATCACCTTCTGAAAGATCGTGTACGCGGCGGGCGCGAGGCTCATCGCGGTGCCCGGGTGGCCGTTGCCGACCTTCTGTACGGCATCCGCCGCCAGCAGGCGTGCGGTGTCGACGGCACGCCGGTCGAGTTCGGTCCATTCGAAGCGGTCCGGGGTCTGCGTGCTCATCTTCAAGAAATCCTTGGTGAGAGTGGGTTTCCTGCTCTGAAGCGTTCAAAAGTAAAAGTCTGACTTTTTCTAGGGAAGGTCGCCGTGTGTCAGCCTGTGGTGAAAGTGGGACACCGGGCGCGTGATCGAGGCGGAACGAGCGGGACATGGGAGACAGAACGGTGCAAGACGGCGGCGAGGACGGGATCAGAACCTTCCCCTTCCCGGTCGACCGGAGTGTGCTGGGCGTCGGCATGCAGGTCGGCCCGATGCGCCCCGGCCGCAGCTGGCACGCCGATGTGCCGCTGGAGCGGGTGCACCGCATCGACTTCCATGTCGTGATGCTGTTCGGTGCGGGGCCCGTCCGGCACATGGTCGACTTCACCGAGTACGAGGCGGGCCCCGGCGATCTGCTCTGGATCCGCCCGGGGCAGATCCACCGCTTCTCGCCGACGAGCGAGTACCGGGGAACCGTCCTGACCATGCAACCCGGCTTCCTGCCCCGGGCGACGGTGGAGGCGACGGGCCTCTACCGCTACGACCTGCCGCCCCTGCTCCACCCCGACGAGCCGCAGCGCAGCGCCCTCCAGGCGGCGCTCGACCAGCTGCGCCGCGAGTACAAGGACACGGCGACCCTTCCCCTCAGCCTGCACACGGCGGTCCTGCGCCACTTGCTGTCGGCGTTCCTGCTGCGCCTGGCGCACCTGGCGGCCAGCTCCGAGGAGGCGGCCCGCCGCGACGCCGGCTCGGCCTTCACCCTCTTCCGGGACGCGGTGGAACGCGGCTTCGCCACGAACCACAGCGTGAGCGCGTACGCCGATCAGCTCGGCTACTCACGCCGCACCCTGGTGCGCGCGGTACGGGCCGCGACGGGGGAGACCCCGAAGGGCTTCATCGACAAGCGGGTCGTCCTGGAGGCCAAACGGCTGCTGGCCCACACGGACCTGCCGATCGGGCGGGTCGGGGTGGCGGTGGGTTTCCCCGACGCGGCGAACTTCTCCAAGTTCTTCCACCAGCACACGGACCTGACCCCGGCGGGCTTCCGGGCGGAGCTGCGCTAGCGGAGGAGGGGCCGGGATTGCACCGACGCGCGCCGGCGGCCCGGAGTTCCTCGCTCGGAATCCGGACCGCCGGCGCCTCACCGCTCCCCTCAGCGGCGGAAGTTGAACCAGTTGACGTTCACGAAGTCGGCGGGCTGTCCGCTGGAGAAGGTCAGGTACACATCGTGGGTGCCCGTCACCTCGGCTGTCCAGGCGCACCTCGACCAGTCCGCTCACCCCGGACCCGGCCCGGCTCGGGACCCGGGCGACGAACTGAGTGGCCGCCGTGGACCCGAAGTCGACGCCCCGGAACAGCGCCCAGTCGCCGTTGCCGATCGCGCCGATGTTCTGGCCGCCCCCGGTGTCCGAGGTCGCCTCGGTGATCGTGCCGGACTGGCTGTCGCGGGACTCGGCCCGGATGGCGCTGTAGGCGTCCCGGTTGCCGGTCGGCGGAGGTGTGGTGCCGCCGCCGGAGCCGCCGCCGGGCCCGCGCCCGCCGTGAGGGCGGCGGCGGGGACCGCGCCGAGGGCGGCGAGGGCCCCGCGCCGCGACCACCCCCGCGGCTGCTGCTCGAACCGGTTCGACATGTGCGAGACGCCCACGGCAGGCCATCCTGGTACATCCACGTTTGCGCCTGCATCGTGCCGCTCGGACCTGGGGCGGACCTGTGAACCGGCGGTGCGCCGGATGAGATTCCGTGCGCCTCAGACCTTCGTCGGTACGGGCGGCTCGGCCGCCGGTGCCGCCGCCTCCCGCAGCCCGAACCGGTCATGGAGCCGCCGCAGCGGACCGGGCGCCCACCAGGCACGGCGGCCGAGCAGCGCCATCGTCGCCGGGACCAGCAGCATCCGTACGACGGTGGCGTCGATCAGCACCGCCAGGGTGAGCCCGAGGCCGATCTGGAGGATGGGCGAGAAGCCGCCCGTCATGAAGGCACCGAAGACGATCGCCAGCAGCAGCGCGGCACAGGTCACCACGCGCCCGGACCGGCGCAGCCCGGTCACCACGGCCTCCCGCTCGTCCTCGCCCCGCTCCCTGGCCTCACGCATCCGGGCGAGGATGAACAGCTCGTAGTCCATGGCGAGCCCGAAGGCGATGGCGATGATCAGCGGCGGCGCGGTGAGGCTCAGCGCGCCCAGACCCTCGGCGCCCAGCAGCCCGGCCAGATGCCCGTCCTGGAACACCCACACCACCGCACCGAGCGCGGCGCCGAGACTGAGCAGGGTGGTCGCGATGGTGCGCAGCGGGATCAGCACCGACCCGGTGAAGGCGAACAGCAGCACGAAGATGCCGCCGAGGACGGTCACGGCGGCCCAGGGGGCCCGTGCGGCGAGCATCTCCCGGAAGTCCACCAGCCGGGCCGCGGACCCGGTCACCTCGACCGGCTCGTCGCCGCGCAGCTCCCGGATCCGCTCCACGAGACCGGTCGCCGCCTCGCCGTCGACGCTGCCCGGCGGCCGGACCTCCACCACCGTGGTGCCGCCCGGCAGCTGACGGGACTCGGCGCCGGACAGCGCGCCGATCCGCTCGGCGGTCGCCGGATCGGTGCCGGGCCGGACGACGACGGTGACCGGGGAGACGCCGGTACCGGGCGGGAAGTGGGCCTCGACGGTGTCGTACAGCTGCCGCGCCTCGGTGCTCGCGGGCAGCTGCCGGGCGTCGCCGAGGTTGATCGTCAGCCCGGCGACCGGCAGCGCCAGGACCAGCAGGACCGGCACGACGGTGGCCACCACGGCGATCCGGCGGCGCGCGGCGAACCGGGCCAGGCGGGCGAAGAGGCGGCCCTCCTCGGCATCCGGCCGGACCCGCGCGGGCGGGATCTTCCCGCCGAACCTCGTCAGCAGTGCGGGCAGCAGGGTGACCGCGGCGAGCATGTCGACGACCACCACGGCGGCCACCGCCAGACCCATGCTGCGCAGGAACACGCTCGGGAAGACCAGCAGCCCGGTCAGGCTGACGGCGACCGTGAGCCCGGAGAACAGCACGGTCCGCCCGGCCGCGGCGACCGTGCGGTGCACGGCCGCCACGACGTCCTCGGTGTGCCGGCGCTCCTCCCGGAACCGCACCAGCATCAACAGGGCGTAGTCCACGGCGAGTCCGAGGCCGAGCATGGTGGTGACCTGGATGGCGTAGACCGAGATGTCGGTGACCTCGCTGAACGCGAACAGCGCGAGGAACGCGCCCGCGATCCCGCTGACCGCGATCACCAGCGGCAGGGCGGCCGCCCGCAGCCCGCCGAAGACGACGAGCAGCAGGGCGAGTACGACGGGCAGGGAGATCAACTCGGCGTTCTTGACGTCCTCCTGGGCCCGTTCGCCGAGCTGCCTGCCGAGCAGTTCACCGCCGCTGACATGGACGTCGGGCGCCTCGATCTGCCGGATGCGCTCGGCGGCGGCGTCCGTCGCGTCCGCCTCGGCGTCGTCGTCGAGGCCGCCCTCGAAGGTGACCGGGATGATCAGGGCCCGGCCGTCCCGGGCGGTGAGCCCCGGCGTGCCGTACGGATCGGGTACGGCGGCCACTCCGGCGATCTCCCGGACCTCGGCGACGGCCCGTTCGACCTGGGCGCGCACGGCGGCGTCGGCGACCGATTCGCCCGCGACGACGGCGGTGACGGTCTCCCCGGTCGGGTCCAGGCGGGACAGGTACTGCTCGGCCAGTTCCGACTCGGTGCCGGGGACGTCCGGCACATCGTCGGAGAGCCGCCCGAAGACGCCCGTGCCGAGGCCGAAGCCGAGCAGCAGGAAGAGCAGCCAGAGCAGGATGACGGTGAGCGGGCGGCGGGTGGCCGCCCGGGTGAGCGTGGAGAGCACGGGGGCCTCCGGGGCCGTTGGACGGTGGACATGTGCTCTCAGGTTGGTCCCGGGCCGGGGCGCACCGGATCGCCGGAGGGAGCGGTTTGCCGGGCTCCGTCGCACGGGGGAGAAACGGGCCGGACTCACTCGTACGAGGGAGGGGGCGGCGGGAATCATCCGGACCGGCCCGGGAGTTGTCCGGTCAGGAGCCGCTGATCACGAAGGAGTGCCGATGTCCGAGGAACCGGGAGTCCGCGAGCTGCGCCTGGTGGTCACCGCGGCGGACTACGACGCCGCACTGCACTTCTACCGGGATGTCCTGGGCCTGCCCGAGAGAGCGGCGTTCTCCTCGCCGGGCGGCCGGGTGAGCATCCTGGAGGCGGGGCGGGCGACGCTGGAGCTGACCGATCCCAACCACGCGGAGTTCATCGACGACGTCGAGGTCGGACGGCGGGTCGCCGGGCACATCCGGGTGGCGTTCCAGGTGGACGACTCCGCGGCGGTGACGCGGGAGCTGGCCGAGGCCGGGGCGGAGGTCGTCGCCGAGCCGACGCGCACGCCCTGGAACTCGCTCAACTCCCGGCTCCAGGCGCCGGGGGCGCTGCAGCTCACCCTCTTCACCGAGCTGGGGGAGGATCAGGACCGATCCTCCCCGGGGGCCACCAGACCGGTCTCGTAGGCGCAGATCACCGCCTGCACCCGGTCCCGCAGCCCCAGCTTGCTCAGCACATTGCTGACATGGGTCTTCACCGTGTGCTCGCTCACGAACAGGGCCGAGGCGATCTCCGCGTTGGACAGTCCACGGGCCAGCATCCGCAGCGTCTCCGCCTCGCGGGCGGTGAGGACGTCCAGGCGCTCGGGCGTGACCTCGGCGGCCGCCTCCTGTCTCCGGTGGCGCACCAGGTCGGCGACGAGCCGGCGGGTCACGGTCGGGGCGAGCAGCGAGTCGCCGGCCGCGACCACCCGGACGGCGTGCACGAGGTCGTCGCGGCGGACGTCCTTCAGCAGAAAGCCGCTGGCGCCCGCGTACAGCGCCTCGTACACGTACTCGTCCAGGTCGAAGGTGGTCAGTATGACCACCTTGCAGGCGGACTGCGCGCACACCCGCCGGGCCGCCTCCAGGCCGTCCATGACGGGCATCCGGATGTCGAGGAGCAGTACGTCGGGCGCGTGCTGCCGCACCGCGGCGACCGCCTCGGCGCCGTCCCCGGCCTCGGCGACCACCTCGATGTCCGGCTGCGCCTCCAGGATCATGCTGAAACCGCTGCGGACCAGCTCCTGGTCGTCGGCGACGACCACCCGGATGCTCACCCCAGCGCCGCCTGCCGGTCATCGGCCGGGAGCCGTACGACGACCTGGAAACCGCCGTCGTGGCCGCGCCCGGCGCGGGCGCTGCCCCCGCAGGCCGCGGCGCGCTCACGGATGCCGATCAGCCCGTGTCCGCCGCCCGGTCCCGAGGGGCCACGGCCGTCGTCCGTCACCGACACTGTCAATGCGTCCTCCGCCCAGTCGAGAGCGACGGTAGCGGAGGAGGCGCAGGCGTGCTTCACGGTATTGGTGAGGGCCTCCTGCACGATCCGGAAGGCGGCCACCTCGGTGTCCGGCGGCAGCGGGCGCGGCTGCCCCGCGCTGCGCAGATCCACCCGCAGCCCGGTGGACTCGGTGACCTGCCGGACCAGGCCGGGCAGCGCCGCCACGCCCGGCTGCGGCAGCCGCCGCGCCCCGCCCTCGCGCTCCTCCTCCTTCAGGACGCCGAGGATCCGCCGCAGCTGCGACATCGCGTCCCGGCCGGTCGTCGCGATGGCGTCGAACGCCGCCTCCGCGCGGACCGGATCGGTGCGCATCACCACCGGTCCCGCCTCGGCCTGCACCACCATCAGGCTCACCGCGTGGGCCAGGATGTCGTGCATGTCCCGGGCGATCCGGGCCCGCTCCTGGGCCGTCGCCCGAGCCGTGTCCGCGGCCCGCTCCCGTTCCAGGCGCCGGGTCCGGTCCACCAGGGCGGCGGTGTAGGCGCGCTGCACCCGGGCGAGCATGCCGAGGCCGTACGCGCCGACGACGCTCAGCAGCTGGAAGGCGTACTCGAAGGGCAGCGGCTCCTCCTTGTGCTGCATGGTGAGCACGACCCCGAGGATCCAGCCCGTGAGCATGAACCGGCGCTGCCAGGCCCGGCCCTGGGCGGCCATCGTGTACAGGACGATCAGACCGGCGTACATCACGTCCGGCGGGGGCGCGTGGTACCAGGCCATCGCGGGGGTGGCCACCGACACCGCGCACGCGGTGGCGAACGGCGCCCGGCGACGCCAGACCAGGGGCAGCGCGGTGGCCGCGGCCAGCAGCCAGCCCTGCCAGGTCAGCCTGTGGTCCCCGTCGTCCCGGAAGAGCCACTGGAGGGAGGCGGCGAACAGCACCAGCGCGGCGAGCGCGGCGTCGACGACGTACGGGTTCGCCGTGCGCAGCCGGGCGGCGGCGGGGGCGAGCCAGGTCGGCGGGGACATGGGCGGCTCCTCGGGGCAAGAGGCCGTTCCAGTATCGGAGGCCGGACGGGGCGACGTCCTCACCGGTGAGAGGGATATCCGCCCTCCGTTTGTGATCGCTTCGATGCCGCGGAGAAGGAACCAGGAGTCAGGACCTTTCCCTCTCAAAGGTCGAAACAGAGCGTTCACAGCGTGTGCATGGTCATGGACCGACGGCTGCGACCACCATCGTCTGCGGATGCCCTGCCCGCCGCCTCCAGGAGTCACGTATGCCGAGCCGCCGCCGAGTCCTCACCGCGGCCGCCGCCGTGCCGGTCGCGGCCGGGGCGGTCACCGCGTGCGACGAGGGGCCCGAGCCGCCGGTGCCGGTGGCCGACGGCAAGCAGGCCTCGGCCGTGCCGGCCGTGCGCTCCGGCACGGACCGGCTCAGCTTCGTGGTGATCCTCGCCGACGACCTCGGCCACGGTGAACTCGGCGCCTACGGCCAGAAGCTCATCCGCACCCCCCGCCTGGACGCCCTGGCCGCCGAGGGCCTGCGCTTCACCGACGCCTACGCCACCGCCCCCGTCTGCGCGCCCTCGCGCTGCTCGGTGCTCACCGGACTGCACGCCGGGCACGCCACCGTCCGCGAGAACCCCTGGGGCCCGGGCGGCCAAGGGGCGCTGACCGAACGGGACTTCACCTTCGCCGAGGCGCTCCGCGCGCTCGGCTACCGCACCGGCATCTTCGGCAAGTGGGGCTTCGGACCCGAGCTGCCGGACCAGTCCAGCCACCCCAACTCCCGAGGTTTCGAGGAGTTCCACGGCTACATCGGGCACCGCCACGCCCACGACTACTTCCCCGAGTACCTGTGGCACAACGGCACCCGGCAGGAGATCCCCGCCAACCGCGGCGGCGCCCGCGAGGTGTACGCGCCCGACCTGCTGAAGGAGCGTGCGCTGGCCTTCCTGGACGCGCACCGCGCCGAGCCGTTCCTGCTGTACCTGACCCCGGCCCTGCCGCACGCGCCCAGCCACACCCCCGACGACGGCGGGTACGGCGACCGCCCCTGGCCGGGCCCCGACCGGCGGCACGCCGCCCAGGTCACCGCCTTCGACGCGCTGGTCGGCGACGTCGTCGACCGCCTCACCCGGCTCGGCGTGGCGGACCGCACCCTCGTCCTGGTCACCAGCGACAACGGCCCGCACGAGGAGGGCCGGACCGACCCCGACCTCTTCGACGCCAACGGCCCGTTGCGCGGCTACAAACGGAACCTGTACGAGGGCGGCGTCCGCGTCCCGCTCATCGCCTGGTCCCCGCGGCACATCCCGGCCGGCACCACCGACCGCCCCACCCCGCTGACCGACCTGCTCCCCACCCTCGCCGACCTCGCCGGCGCCCCCGCCCCCACGGACCTCGACGGCCTCTCGCTGGCCCCGCTGCTGCGCGGCTCCGGCCACCCGGCCCGCCACGACCACCTGTACTTCTACCGCAATCACAGCGGAGTCACCCCGCGCTCCGACGCCGTCGACCGGGGCCGGGGCCGCCGGCTCGCGGAGGCGCTGCGCCGCGGCGACCTGAAGGCGGTGCGCTTCGCCCCGGGCCAGGACCGCGGCGTCCCCGACGACGAGTGGGACGTGGAGCTGTACGACCTGTCCCGGGACCCCGGCGAGCAGGACGACCTGGCGTCGGCGCGCCCGGCCCAGGCGGACGCGCTGGTACGGCTGATGCGTGACTCCTGGTCGCCCACCTACCCCCGCAAACCCTTCGGCCTGACACTGGAGGTCACCGGCCGGGCGCCGGACCTCCTCGTCACCGCGACCCTCGCCAACGGCTCCGCCCGCCCGTGGACCGCCCCCCGCCTCACCCTGGGCGCCCCCGGCGGCTGGGACATCCGCGCCCTCGACCCGGTCACCGCCCCGCTGCTGCGGGCGGGCGACGATCTGACGGTCCGCTGGCGGATCACCCCGGCCCAGGTCACCTCCGACACGACCCTCGCCTGCCGGGCCACCGCCCGGCACGCGGGGAAGGACGTGACGTACCTGGCCCGCACGGTGCTGGGCTGAGCGCTCAGCGCCCCTCGGGGAGCCACCCCAGCGCGCGCGAGATCCCGCGCGCCGCGATCCGCACGGCCGGGGCCAGCACCGGTACCTGGGCGTCGGCCTCGGGAACCACCACCGACACCGCCGCGACCACCGCGCCGCCGGTTCCCCGTACGGGCGCGGCCACCGACAGGGCGTCGTCGGTGACCTGACGGCTGCTCACCGCCACTCCCGTACGGCGCACTTCGGCCAGCTCGCGGCGTAGCCGGGCGGGGTCGGTGATCGTGTACGGGGTGAAGGACGCCAGCGGCCCGGAGCAGTACTCCTCCTGGCGGGCCGGGTCGTCATGGGCCAGCAGGGCGAGGCCCACCCCGGTGGCGTGCAGGGGCCAGCGGGCGCCGACGCGGATGTGGACGCCGACCGCCGAGCGGCCCGAGAGCCACTCGATGTAGACGACCTCCGGGCCGTCCCGCACCGCCAACTGCACGTTCTCGTGGGTCGCTTCGTACAGGTCCTCCAGGAAGGGCAGCGCGGCCTGCCGGAGGGCGAGGCCGCGCGGCGCCAGTGCCGCGATCTCCCACAGCCGCAGCCCCACGTGGTAGACGCCGCCCGGGTCGCGTTCCAGCGCGCCCCACTCGGTGAGGGCGCCCACCAGACGGTGTGCGGTGGTCAGGCTCAGCCCGGCCCGTCGGCTGATGTCCGTCAGGCTCAGCGCCGGATGCTCGTGGTCGAAGGCGGCGAGCACGGACAGCAGCCGGTCGGGCGCGGAACGAGGGGTCATGGCCGGGCGTCTCCCGGGTGGGCCAGATCGTAGGGGCGGGGGTAGGGGGCCGGACTGTACCCGGTGTAGCGGGGCTCGGTGCTGGAATCGGTCTGCCGCGCACGGGAGTTGAGCGCACGGGGCGAGGCGTCCCAGCGGCCCGTGTCCAGCCGGGCCCGCAGCGTGTGCAGGGCGCCCACCGTCTCGCCCGGGGTGAACGTGCAGTGGCCGGCGGCGTCGACGTAGGCCTGCGCCAGCAGTGCTCCCGAGCCCGCCGCGGTGGCGGCCCTGCGGTAGGCGCTCTCCGCCTGGACGGGGATCAGGGTGTCGCCGGTGGTGTGGATGGTCAGCTGGGGGTCGGTGAGACGGCCGGTGAGGACGCTGGTGTCCCGCATCCACCGTACGGCCGGGGCGTCGGCGGTGACCCGGGGCGCCCGGCGCAGGGCGTGGAGGTCCTCGCGCAGGGAGACGTCCGCCTCCTTGTAGAGGCCGGCGACCTCCTTGTACAGCGGGGAGCGGTGGAGCATGGCCGTGTAGTCGACGCCCGTGTTCCAGGACGGGTTGCCGCCCGCCCGGGTCTCCGCCTCCTGACGCCAGCTGAAGGCGGGGAGCTGGACGAGCCCGGGCAGGGCGTCGCCGGGGATGCCGTGCAGAGCGGCGGCGAGGGCGATCCGGGCGCGGCCCTCGGGGGTCTGCCGGGCGGCCGTCAGGTCCGCGGCGAGCGACGCGGCGGCGTGCTGCGCCTCGGTGTGGTCCGCGAAGCCGGTGAGCCGGACGTCCGAGCCGAGCAGGGTGTCCAGCGCGAACACCGGGTCCAGCGTGCTGTTCCAGTTCGCCACCCCGCCCTGCACCAGGCCGCACATCGACAGCGAGCCGTCGAAGCGGTCGGCGTGCCGTTCGGCGAGCGTGGTCGTGACCAGTCCGCCGTAGGACGTGCCCCAGGCGAGGGTCTCGTCGGCCGGCCCGAACTTCTCGGTGAAGACGTCGAGCGTGGCGAGCTGGTCGGGGACGGCGTCGGTCACGGCCCAGCCGGTGGTGGCGTAGGAGGAGCCGATCAAGGCGTACCCCTGGTCCAGGAGTTCGGCCCGGGTGGCCGGGTCGGGCGCGTTCTGGGGCGGGTTGGGCGAGCCGGCGGGCCGGTAGCCGTGGCTGTACAGCAGGACCGTGCCGTTCCAGTTCGCCGGTACGTCCATCAAGTAGGCCGCGCCCGAGGGGAGATGGCCCTCCAGGTGGGTGTCCGCGGCGGGCGGGGCGGCGGCCGTGGTGAGGGTGACGGCCAGTGCGACGGCGACCAGGGTTCTCAACGGGGTGTCCCTTCCGGGGTGGGGGTGGCGGAACGGGCCGGGGCGGGTTCCAGGGCGTCGGTCCGGGTCTCGCGGATCCGCCACACGGTCAGCGCGGTGATCGCCGCGCCACCGCACAGCAGCAGGGAGACGGGCGTGCTGTCACCGCCGTTCGAGGCGAGCAGACTGCTGGCGATCAGCGGGGAGAAGCCCGCGCCGAGCAGGGTGGCCCCCTGGTAGCCGAGGGAGGCGCCGGTGTAGCGGACCCGGGTGCCGAACATCTCGGTGAGCAGGGCGCCCAGCGGGCCGTACATCGTGGACTGGGCCACGCCGTGGCCGAGCGCGAGGGCCAGGATCAGCAGGCCGGGGGAGCCTGACTCGACCAGGGCCAGGACGGGGAAGGCGAGCGCGGCGGAGGCGACGGCGCCGGACAGCACGACCGGGCGGCGGCCGACCCGGTCGGACAGGGCGGAGGCGGCGGGCAGGACCAGCAGGGCGACACCGGAGGCGACGGTCACCGCGGTGAGCACCTGCGAGCGGCTGTAGCCCTCGTCGACGGCGTACGTGATCATGAAGCTGGTCAGCAGTGACTGCGCGGTGAAGGCGCCGATGCCGACGCAGGCGGCCAGCAGCACCGGCTTGGGGCGCCGCAGGACCTCCAGCACCGGTGGCTTCTCGCGCGGCGCGGGCTTGGTGAACAGGGGGCTCTCGGCGACCTTGAGGCGGACGAACATGCCGACGCCGAGCAGGACCACGCTCAGCAGGAACGGCACCCGCCAGCCCCAGGAGCGGAAGTCGTCGTCGGGCAGCGCGGAGACCGCGGTGACCACTCCGGCGGAGAGCAACGAGCCCAGTGGCGCGCCGAGTTGGGTGAAGCTGGACCACAGCCCGCGCCGCCCGCCCTGGGTGCGCTCGGCGTGCTCGACGACCATCAGGGTGGCGCCGCCCCACTCCCCGCCGATCGCGATGCCCTGCACCACGCGGAGCAGGACCAGCAGCACGGGCGCCCAGACGCCGATCGCGTCATAGGTGGGCAGCAGACCGATCAGAAAACTTCCGCTGCCCATCAGCAGCATGGTCAGCAGCATCATCGACTTGCGGCCCACGCGGTCGCCGAAGTGGCCGAAGAGGATGCCGCCGACGGGGCGGGCCAGATAGCCGGCGGCGAAGGTGCCGAAGGCGGCGATCGTGCCGACGGCGGGGTCGGCGTCGGGGAAGAACAGTTCGCCGAAGACGAGCGCGGCGACGGTGCCGTAGACGAGGAAGTCGTAGAACTCGACGGCGGTGCCGAGCAGGCCGGACAGGGCGACTCTGCGCAACTGCCGGGAGTCGGGGACGGGCGGGGATGGCTGCACGGTGGGCTCCCTGGGGGACGGTGCCGATGCCCCCGTGAAGTTAGGCAGTGCTCGTGCAGCCGTCAATCATTTGCACAACATTCTTGTCGTCACGCCAGTCCGTCCTGGGCGATCCGCAGGAGCAGGGCGTGCAGCGTCTCGCGCTCGGCCGCCGCGAGCGGTTCGAGGAGTTCCTCGGTCACCCGCAGGCCCGCCTCGTCGGTGTCCCGCAGGAAGGCGCGGCCGGCTCCGGTCAGGACGACGATCCTGCTGCGGCGGTCGTCGGGGGAGGGGCGGCGCTCGGCGAAGCCCGCCTTCTCCAGGTCGTCGACCAGGCCCACGATCGCGCTCGGGTCGTAGCCGAGACGGGCGCTGAGTTCGCGCTGGAGGGCGCCCTCGCAGGTGGCGAGGAAGCGCAGCACCGCGTAGTGGCGCAGGCGCAGGCCGGACTCCTGGAGGCAGGAGTTGAACAACTGCCCGGAGCGCAGGCCCAGCCGGTAGAGCAGGTAGCCGGTGTCCGCGTGCAGGTCGCGCATCCATGGCTCGTTCGCGTCGATCGGGTCGGTCTTCATGGGGTCAGTCTTTCCCAGCCCGGCAGTCGGTGACAACTATTGACGTCACCAATTATTGCTCTTAACTTCGATCTCGCTCACGCGGTCCCCGCTCTCGCTCACGCAGTCCCCGCTTTCGCACCCCATGGAAGGACTCAGCTGTGCCCAGCATCGATCTCACCGGCAAGGCCGCCGTCGTCACCGGCAGCGGCCGGGGCCTCGGCCTCGCCTATGCGCACGCCCTGGCCGCCCACGGCGCCTCGGTGGTCGTCAACGACCTCGACGGGACCGTCGCCGAACAGGCCGCGAAGTCGATCCGCGAGGCCGGCGGCACGGCCGTCGCCGAAGCGGTGGCGGTCGGTACGGCCGAGGCCGCCGACCGCCTCGTCGACCGTGCCGTCGGCGAGTTCGGCCGCCTCGACGTGCTGGTCACCAACGCCGGCATCCTGCGCGACAAGGTGCTGTGGAAGATGACCGACGACGACTTCGACGCCGTGCTCACCACCCACCTCAGGGGCACGTTCACCTGCGCCCGCGCCGCCGCCGTCCGGATGCGCGAGCAGGGTGAGGGCGGCACCCTGATCCTGGTCGGCTCCCCGGCCGGGCAGCGCGGCAACTTCGGGCAGACCAACTACGCGGCGGCCAAGGCGGGCATCGCCGCCATGGCCCGCACCTGGGCGATGGAGCTGGGCCGCGCGCACATCACCGTCAACGCGATCGTGCCGGTCGCCGCGACCGCCATGACCGAGACCGTCCCCGCCTTCGCGCCCTACATCGAGGCCCTGCGCAACGGCGAACCCCTCCCCGGCGTCCTCCGCAAGGGCGAGGGCTTCGGCACCCCCGAGGACTGCGCGGCCCTCGTCCCCTTCCTCGCCTCCGCGGCGGCCCGCTCGGTGACCGGCCAGTGCATCGGCATCGGCGGCGACAAGGTGGCCCTGTGGTCGCATCCGCGGGAGATCAGCACCGCCTACGCCGACGGCGGCTGGACCCCCGACTCCCTGGCCGACGCCTTCCCCGCCTCGGTCGGCGCCGAACTCCAGACGGTCGGCATCCCCGCGCCCCGGCTCCCGGAGGCGTGATGGACCTCCAGGCGCTGACCGCGATCGACGTCCACACCCACGCCGAGGTGTCGTCCACGGGCCACTCCTCGCTCGCGGACCATCTGCACGACGCCTCCTCCGCCTACTTCAAGGTGGCGGGCAACCGCAAGCCGACCCTGGAGGAGACGGCCGCCCATTACCGCGAGCGGAACATGGCCGCCGTGATCTTCACGGTGGACGCCGAGTCCGCCACCGGCACCCCGCCCATCCCCAACGAGGAGGTCGCGGAGGCCGCCGCCGCCAACTCCGACGTCCTCATCCCCTTCGCCTCCATCGACCCCTTCCGCGGCCGGGCGGGCGTGCGGCAGGCCCGCCGCCTGGTCGAGGAGTACGGCGTGAAGGGGTTCAAGTTCCACCCCAGCATCCAGGGGTTCTTCCCGAACGACCGCTCGGTGGCGTACGCCCTGTACGAGGTGATCGAGGAGACGGGCACGATCGCCCTGTTCCACACGGGCCAGACCGGCATCGGCGCGGGCGTGCCGGGCGGCGGCGGGATCCGCCTGAAGTACTCCAACCCCCTGCACGTCGACGACGTGGCGGCCGACTTCCCCCACCTGAAGATCATCCTGGCGCACCCGTCCTTCCCCTGGCAGGACGAGGCCCTCGCCGTCGCCGGCCACAAGCCCGGCGTGCACATCGACCTGTCCGGCTGGTCACCGAAGTACTTCCCGCCGCAGCTCGTGCGGTACGCCAACACCCTGCTGCAGGACAAGGTCCTCTTCGGCTCGGACTTCCCCGTCCTCACCCCCGACCGCTGGCTCGCGGACTTCGCGAAGCTGGAGATCAAGGACGAGGTCAGGCCGAAGATCCTCAAGGAGAACGCCGCCCGCCTGCTCGGGCTGAGCACACCGTAAGGGGTGCCGGATGCGCAACGAGGGAACGGGATCGTGGCCCGCACGCCGGGCCCGCAAGACCCCGCACCGCACTGCCCTGGTCCACGGCGACACCGCCGTCACCTACGCCACGCTGTACGACCGCACCACCCGCCTCGCCCAGGCCCTGCGCGCCCGGGGCCTGCGCCGCGGCGACCGGATCGCCTACCTCGGCCCCAACCACCCCTGCTTCCTGGAGACCCTGTTCGCCGCGGGCACACTCGGCGCGGTCTTCGTCCCGCTCAACACCCGGCTCGCCGAACCCGAGATCGCCTACCAGCTCGCCGACTCCGGAGCCAAGGCGCTGATCCACGGGAGCCCGTCACCGAGCGTGCGGCGCACGGACATCCGGGTGTACGTCGAAGTGGGCGCCGCATACGAGGAGTTGCTGGCCTCGGCCGACACCACCCCCATCGACGAACCGGTCGGCGCCGACGACATCTGCATGATCATGTACACCTCGGGGACGACCGGCCGCCCCAAGGGCGCCATGCTCAGCCACGGCAACCTCACCTGGAACGCGGTCAACGTCCTCGTCGACACCGACCTGCTCACCGACGAACGGGCCCTGGTCAGCGCCCCGTTGTTCCACACCGCGGGGCTGAACATGCTCACGCTTCCGGTGCTGCTCAAGGGCGGCACCTGCGTCCTGACCGGGGCCTTCGACCCGGACGCCACCTTCGACCTGGTCGAACGGCACCGGATCAGCTTCATGTTCGGGGTGCCCACCATGTTCGACCAGCTGGCCCGGCACCCGCGCTGGGCGGACGCCGACCTGTCCTCCCTGCGGATCCTGACCTGCGGCGGCTCCCCGGTGCCGACCCCGCTGATCGCCGCCTACCAGGAGCGCGGGCTGACCTTCCTCCAGGGGTACGGCATGACCGAGACCTCGCCCGGCGCCCTCTTCCTCGACGCAGAACACGCGGTGAGCAAGGCGGGTTCGGCGGGGGTGCCGCACTTCTTCAGCGATGTGCGGGTGGTGCGCCCGGACCTGACGCCGGCCGACGTCGGCGAGACGGGGGAGGTGGTCGTGCGCGGGCCGCACGTCATGTCCGGCTACTGGGGGCTGCCCGAGGAGACGGCCGCCTCCTTCGCGGACGGCTGGTTCCGCAGCGGGGACGCGGCCCGCACCGACGAGGACGGCTATGTCGTCATCGTCGACCGCATCAAGGACATGATCATCTCCGGGGGCGAGAACATCTACCCCGCCGAGATCGAGGACCTGCTCCTCGCCCACCCGGACATCGCCGAGTGCGCGGTCATCGGCGTGCCCGACGACAAGTGGGGCGAGGTCCCGCGCGCGGTCGTCGTCCCCCGCGAGGGCGCCGCCCCCGACCCCGGTGACCTCCTCGCGTCCCTGACCGGACACCTCGCCAAGTACAAGATCCCGAAGTCGGTGGTCCTCGCCGACGAGCTCCCGCGCACCGCCTCCGGAAAACTCCTCAAGTCCCGTCTGCGCAGTCGGTACGGCAACAGTGAAGGAACCCCATGAGCATCACCGTGAACGGCCTCGACGAACTCAGGAAGCTGGCCGGCGCCCACCTCGGCACCAGCGAGTGGATCGAGGTCACCCAAGGCCGCATCGACACCTTCGCCGACGCCACCGGCGACCACCAGTGGATCCACGTGGACCCCGAGCGGGCCAAGGCGGGCCCCTTCGGCGCCCCCATCGCCCACGGCTACCTCACCCTCTCCCTCTTCATCCCCCTGTTCACCGAACTCCTCGACGTCCGGGGCGTCACCACGAAGGTCAACTACGGCCTGGACAAGGTGCGTTTCCCCGCACCCGTGAAGGCGGGCGCACGCATCCGCCTGGCCGCCGGGCTCGCCGAGGTCCAGGAGGTGCCCGGCGGGGTGCAGATCGCCGTGGACGGCACGATCGAGATCGAGGGCGGCACGAAGCCCGCGGCCGTGCTGCGGAGCCTGTCGCGGTTCTACGCCTGATCCCGGCGCACCGGCACCAGGTCGAGAAGCCGTGCCGCCGCGGCGTCCGCGAGCGGCGTCAGCCGCTCGTGCACCGAGCGGAACGTCTTCTCGGCCCGGTCCGCCGGCCAGTCCTCGGGCAGATGGCGGACCGGCAGCCGGGGGTCCCGGCGGATCAGCCGCAGCCACTCCGTCTGCGCCCGCAGCCGCAGCGTGAGAGCGTCGTCGGCACCCGGGGCGTCCGTCTCCCACGGCAGCCAACGGGTCACGAACGCCTCGTAGCGGGCGGCCAGTTCGGACAGTTCCCAGGTCTCCTCGATCATGGCGCCGATGTCCATGCCGGCGTCCGCGTGCGCGCGGAAGACCTTCACATGGGCCGACAGGCCGAGTTCGGCGACCAGGGCCGACACATCGACCTCGCCCGGGGCGATCCACAGGCCGTTGAACAGCGGTCCGAAGCCGCTCCAGGTGAGCTGCGAGCGCAGGTCGTGACGCTGGCGCTGCCAGGACTCGGGGAGCGAGAAGCCGAGCAGCGTCCAGGTGCCGTCCCACTGCCGGTTCACCGCGCCGGCGTGCCAGATCCTGCGCTCGCCGTCGCGCAGGACGGCCGTCGAGCGGTCGGTGAGCCCGAAGTACATCCGCCGGCCCTCGCGCTGCCGGCGCAGCAGACCGCGGTTGACCATGCGGGTGAGCGTGGACCGCGTCGCCTGCTCGCCGATCCCGGCGCGGGCGAAGACCTCGATGACGCTGCCCGAGTACACGCACACGTCCCGGCCGAGCACCTGCTCGCCCAGGAACGTCAGCATGAGGGACTGGGGCCGCAGCGACTCTTCCGTGGTCACGCGGCCCACGGTAACCCGAGGTACCGGGTGGCGGGCCCGACGGGCGCCGCCCCCAGTCGCAGCCGGGGCGCGCACACCTCGGTGCCGCGCGGGCCCCACGGCTCGTCGTCCTTCGTGGTCACCCGCAGGGTCACCCAGGCCTCGCCCCCGTCCCCGGGCAGCTCGAACGGCAGC
Source organism: Streptomyces sp. NPDC002776 (assembly GCF_053592195.1). Taxonomy (NCBI): domain Bacteria; kingdom Bacillati; phylum Actinomycetota; class Actinomycetes; order Kitasatosporales; family Streptomycetaceae; genus Streptomyces; species Streptomyces sp. NPDC002776. The sequence continues at coordinate 45,562 of NZ_JBSFVG010000013.1, forward strand.
GGCACCGCCGCCGTCTCGCCGGGCCGGAGATCGGGCAGTACGGCCGGAGCGGTCAGGGTGCGGCCGTCGGCGAGGGCCAGCTCCCACTGCCCGGCCAGCCGGCCCAGGCCACGGACGCACCGGTGGTTCCGCACCACCAGACCCTCGTGCCGGAAGGCCCGCAACAGCACCGGTGCCGCGATCTCCCGGTGCCCGTGCAGCACCGGCCTGGGCGTGCGGTCGGGAAGGACGAACCCGTCCGCGACGGAGCCGTCGTCGTCCAGCCCGGCGCCGGAGCGCCCGGCGGGTCTGCCGTCTGTCACGCGGAGCAGAATTCCGGGGCTCCGGGGCTCCCGGATGAAGCCGCCCCGAAGACCGGGCGTCGACTCGATGGCGGCCCAGTGGTCCGGTCCGTTCCGTCGGACAGCGTCGGCGCGACGCGCGGGGGACGCCGGGGAAGGACGCGTAATGTCTGTGCGGAGCTGGCAGAGCGACGACAGCAGGTGCAGACGTGAAGCTGACGATTCTGGGCGGCGGCGGATTCCGGGTGCCGCTCGTGTACGGGGCGCTGCTCGGGGACCGGGGCGCCGGGCGGGTGACGCGGGTCGTGCTGCACGACCTGGATCCGCTACGGCTCTCCGCCATCACCCGGGTACTGGCGGAACAGGCCGCCCAGGTGTCCGATGCGCCCGAGGTCACCGCCACCACCGACCTCGACGAGGCGCTGCGCGGCGCCGACTTCGTCTTCTCCGCGATCCGCGTCGGCGGACTGGAGGGCCGGGCGAACGACGAGCGGGTGGCCCTCGCCGAGGGTGTGCTCGGACAGGAGACCGTGGGCGCCGGTGGTATCGCATACGGCCTGCGGACCGTGCCGGTGGCCGTCGACATCGCCCGGCGGGTGGCCCGGCTCGCGCCCGGCGCCTGGGTCATCAACTTCACCAACCCCGCGGGCCTGGTCACCGAGGCCATGTCCCGCCACCTCGGCGACCGCGTCATCGGCATCTGCGACTCCCCGGTCGGCCTCGGCCGCCGTATCGCCCGCGTGCTCGGCGTGCGCGACCCGGCCGAGGCGTGGATCGACTACGTCGGCCTCAACCACCTCGGCTGGGTCCGCGGTCTGCGCGTCGCCGGCCGGGACGAACTCCCGCGCCTGCTCGCCGACCCCGCCCTGCTCGGCTCCTTCGAGGAGGGCAAGCTCTTCGGCCCCGACTGGCTGCGGTCCCTCGGCGCGATCCCCAACGAATACCTGCACTACTACTACTTCAACCGCGAGGCCGTACGCTCCTACCAGCGGGCCGAGCAGACCCGCGGCGCCTTCCTCCGCGACCAACAGGCCCGTTTCTACGACGAGATGACCGACCCGGACGCCGCGGCACTGGCCGCCTGGGACCGCACCCGCGCCGAGCGCGAGGCCACGTACATGGCGGAGAACCGGGAGAGCGCGGGCGCCGGCGAGCGTGCCGCCGACGACCTGTCCGGCGGCTACGAGAAGGTCGCCCTCGCCCTGATGCGGGCCATCGCCCGGGACGAGCGCACCACCCTCATCCTGAACGTCCGCAACCAGCACACGCTGTCCGTCCTCGACCGCGACGCCGTCATCGAGGTCCCCTGTCTGGTCGACGCCAACGGCGCCCATCCCGTCGCCGTCGACCCGCTGCCCGGCCACGCCACCGGGCTGGTCTGCTCGGTCAAGGCGGTGGAGCGGGAAGTGCTGGCCGCCGCCGAGTCCGGTTCCCGGGCGACGGCCGTCAAGGCCTTCGCCCTGCACCCGCTGGTCGACTCGGTGAACATCGCCCGCGATCTGGTCGAGGGCTACACCTCGGTCCACCCCGGCCTGGCCTACCTCCGGTGAGCGCTCGTGCCGCGTCGGGCACCGAACTCCCATGAAGATTTAAGGAAGCGGTAAACCACCAGGTCACCTCCGGAATCGGCGCCTCCGCGGCCCTGGCGCTTTGCCTTCCGGACACCTGGAGTTCGCCTTCTGCCTCTGGGATGCGGGGGCAGACGCAAGAGAAAGGTGTGACGGTGCGAGACTCGCGCAAAGCCGTGATCGGCAAGGGGCTCAGGCGTCGGGGCAGGCTGATGATCCAGGCGGTGAGCCCGCCACGCCGCACCCTCGACGCCATTCCCGCCCCCCGGGCCGAGACGCAGCCCGAGCAGCCGACCTACGAGGCCCCGCGCGCCCCGCGCCTGGTGGACTCCCCGGTGTTCGTGCTGTCCTCGGTGCGCTCGGGCTCGACCCTGCTGCGGGTACTGCTGAACAGCCACAGCCGGATCCGCGCCCCGCACGAGATGCATCTGCGCACCGTCCACGTCCAGTTGACCCGCAGCTTCACCGCGGACGCCATGAAGGCGCTGGAACTGGACAAGACCGAGCTGGAACACCTGCTCTGGGACCGGGTGATGCACCTCGAACTCACCCGCAGCGGCAAGGACGTCATCGTCGACAAGACGCCGCCGAACACCCTCATCTGGCCCCGGCTGCACCGATGTTGGCCGAACGCCCGCTACATCCTGCTGCTGCGGCACCCGGGCGCGATCATCGCGTCCCTGACCGAGCGCCGCAAGGATCCCGACCACGCGGAGATCCTGGCGGAGGTGCTGAACTACTCCGAGAAACTGGAGGAGGCGCGCCGGACGCTGGACGCCCATGTGGTGACGTACGAGGAGCTCACCGCGGAGCCGGAGAAGGCGACCCGGGCCCTGTGCGCGTACCTGGGCGTCGAGTGGGAGAGCGGCATGCTCGACTACGGCAGCAAGGACCACGGCAGGTTCCGGCCGCAGCTCGGCGACTGGAGCAGCACCATCAAGTCCGGCCGCATCCAGCCCGCCCGCACGGCCGACCCGACGGCCGAACTGCCGCCGCGTCTGCGGGAGATCGCGAAGGCATGGGGGTACGAGGTCTAGGGCCCCCGCTCCCGAGCGGCGGCCTTCTACAGCGGCAGGGCCTGACTCGCCCTCCCCGCAGCGGAGTTGACGGGGGAGCCGACGGGGGAGGGGAGGGCGGGCAGGGCCTGCTGGGGCCCCTCCACGCGTTGCTGGGGCTCCTCCACACGCGGCTGGGGCAGCGAGACGCCCCGCAGGGGCCGGAGCCCGGAGACGACCGTGTAGTCCTGCCCGAGGAACGGCGGCGCCACCTCCCCCGGGTCCTCCCCGAGCGCCAGCTGAACAGCGGCCCACGGCGCGTTGATCCCGCACAGCGACAGCTGGTGCAGACCGCCCGCGGGGCGCGTGTTGACATCCATCAGCACGGGCCGGTCGCCGAACATCCGGAACTGGATGTTGGACAGGTAGTGCAGCCCGAACCCCTCGGCGATCGCCCGGGCCGGCTCCAGCCACTGCTCGTGGAGCGTGAACCCGCGACGGCGGCCGTTCTTCGTGCGGCCCACCGCCATCCGGATCCGGTTGTCGGGGCCGGTGAGACAGTCCACCGACACCTCCGGCTGCTCCAGGCGCGGCATGACCAGCCAGTCGACCTCCTCCTCGGCCTGCGCGAGGGCGTCCAGCACCAGATCCAGCGGTACGTACGGGCTCGGGAAGCCGTTGAGCTGCGCCATCGAGAAGGGAGCGCGGGTGATCACGCGGAAGCCCACCCCGCCCGCCCCGGACGCCGGCTTGAAGCACGCCTTGTGCCCGGCGGCCTCCAGCTCCTCGACCGCGGCGACCAGCTCCTCGGCGCCGCGCACCCGCCACCACGGCGGCACCGGCACCCCGATCGCCTGGACCGCCTCGTACGCGATCACCTTGTCGTGGAAGACGGCCACCGCCTCCGGCGGCGGCGCCAGCAGGGCCGTACCGACCGCCGCGAACTCCGCGCGGTGCGCGACCACCGCCGACTGGTGCAGCCGCGGCACGAACACGTCGATGCCGCGGCGCTGGCACTGATCGAGGGCGTACTCGACGTACCCGGCCGGGGACAGGCCCTCCGGCTCCAGCTCGGCGGTGTCGGCGGCGGCCAGCACGGGGGAGTCGGCGTCGCCGTGCGTGGCATGGATCTCGACGGCCCGGTCGCCGGGATTTCGGCGCAGCTGATCCATGAAGAACACGTTCTCCGCGTACGTGCGGTTGAGCCAGACGCGTACGCGAGAGACCATGCAGGCCGCCTTTCAGGGTGTGCGGGCACGGCGAAGCAGGCCGTGCCCGGCCAAGGAGTTTGGAGGTACACCAAACCGCCCCCTGCGAAGGGATGTGCATGGCGGTGGTGTTGAGGCGATCATACGGCCCCGCGGAGGCCCCGCGTGCAACATGCGTGTTACGGAATTCCCGATCATGGCCGGGCGGATCATGGGACACCGTGGTCGCGCCCCTGCACGCCCGCCGCAGGCGGGAACCCGCCTTGTACCGGACCCGCGAATGTGTTCTCGTGGTGCTTTCCACGCGCGGAGGGGGACGAGAGGTGGCGTCGACGGCCGGTGGTGCCGGACAGCTGCTGGCCATCAGTGACCTGCACATCGGCTACGAAGAGAACCGCGCCCTGGTCGAGAAGATGCGCCCGGAGAGCGACGACGACTGGCTGGTGGTCGCCGGTGACGTCGCGGAGACCGTGGCCGACATCCGATGGGCGCTGCACACGCTCTCCGGACGCTTCAGCAAGGTCATCTGGGCCCCCGGCAACCACGAGTTGTGGACCCACCCCCGGGACCCCGTCACCCTGCGCGGCGTCGCCCGCTACGAGTACCTGGTCGCCCTGTGCCGCGAGCTCGGCGTGATCACTCCCGAGGACCCGTACCTCGTCTGGGAGGGCACCGGCGGCCCCGTGGCCGTCGCCCCGCTGTTCCTGCTGTACGACTACTCCTTCCTGCCGGCCGGCTGCGCCACCAAGGAACAGGGGCTGCAGTACGCGCAGGGCACCGGCATCGTCTGCAACGACGAGTATCTGCTGCACCCCGACCCCTACCCCTCCCGCGAGGCCTGGTGCCGGGCCCGGGTCGCCGAGACCGCACGCCGCCTCGCCGCGCTCCCCGGCGATCTGCCCACGGTCCTGATCAACCACTACCCGCTCGACCGGCACCCCATGGAGATCCTCTGGCATCCCGAATTCGCCATGTGGTGCGGCACCGAGCTGACCGCGGACTGGCACCGCAGGTTCCGGGTGGAGACCATGGTCTACGGCCATCTGCACATCCCGCGGACCACCTGGCACGACGGCGTCCGCTTCGAGGAGGTGTCGGTGGGCTACCCGCGCGAGTGGCGCAAGCGCCCGGAACCGCCGGGACGGCTGCGCCGCATACTGCCCAGGGAGGTCGGGGCCCCGTGATCGAGGAGCTGCTGCCGGACGCGGTGGTGACCGTGGAGGCGTACGGCGAGGAGGACGCCGAGGCCGCCCTGTACCCCGAGGAGGCGGCCGTCGTGGCGCGGGCGGTGGACAAGCGCCGCCGGGAGTTCGCCGCCGTACGCGTCTGCGCCCGCCGGGCCATGGAGAAGCTCGGAGTGGCGCCGCAGCCGCTCGTGCCCGGCGACCGGGGCGCCCCGCGCTGGCCCGAGGGCCTGGCCGGCAGCATGACCCACTGCGACGGCTACTGCGCCGCCGCCCTGGTCCGCGCCGGGGACCTGGCCTCCCTCGGCATCGACGCCGAGCCCAACGCGCCCCTCCCGGACGGGGTATTGGCCGCCGTGGCGCTGCCCGGCGAGGCCCAGCGGGTGCTCAGGCTGTCCCGCGAACGGCCCGAGATCCGCTGGGACCGGCTGCTGTTCAGCGCCAAGGAGTCCGTCTACAAGGCGTGGTTCCCCCTCACCGGCAAGTGGCTGGAGTTCACCGAGGCCGACATCGACCTCCACGCCGACGCGGACGGACGGCCCGGCGGCGGCTTCAGCGCCACGCTGCTCGTCCCGGGCCCCCTGGTCGGTGCCCGGCGCGTGGGCGTCTTCGAGGGCCGCTGGACCGTCGAGCACGGCCTGGTCGCCACGGCCGTCACGGTGCCGCACGGCTGAGCCGCCTCACGGCTCCCGGCACCAGCTCTGCAAGAGCCGGAAGAACTCCTCCTCGTTGCCGGTCAGGCCGGCGTCCGCCAGGGCGCGCTCCGCCTCCGCGAGCACACCGGGCGGCACCACGGGTGGCCGGGGATCAGCGGGCGGTCCTCCGGCGGCGTCGAAGGCGGCCCGCACGGTGTGCAGCAGCCGCAGATACGCCTGCACGGCGATGCGTTCGCGGTCCGTCAGTACGGCGGTGGGCATCGGTCGGCTCTCCCCAAGTCGGCGTCGTCTGTCCCGCCCCGCGGATGAGGGCGCACCACCAGCTTGCCGTCCACCACTGACAACCGGGCCGGGACCACTCGCCGGTTCGCCCACTCAGCGGTGCTGAAAGCCGCCCCTGGCCTGCCCCTGACCTGCCGTGCCAGGCGCTCAGCCCTGCGGGCCCCGGTACCCGAGCGACGCCTCGATACGGCCCGCCAGCCGGTCCTGGCGCACCGGTCCGCGCAGCGTCGAACCCGCGAGCCAGGTACGGCACTTGCTGGCGAGCAGCAGCCCGAAGCTCTCCGCCTCCTGCTCGTCGGTCAGATCGAAGCGGCTGCGCGCCGCCACCTGCCGTACCGTCGCCTCCAGCTGGGCGTCGTCCTGGAGCAGCCGGGCCGCCACCGCCGCGCCGTCGATGTGGTGGCCGCTGTGCCCGGCCTTCATGTGCCACAACTCGTGACCGAGGATCACCAACTGATGGTCCGGAGCGGTGCGTTCCTCGATCACCACGAGGTCCTGGTCGGCCATGTCGAGCCACAGCCCGCTCGCGGTGCCGGCCGGGAAGGCGGCCGTGCGGAAGCGGACCGGGCGGCCACGGCGTCTGGCCATCGCCGCGCACAGCGCGCCGTACAGGTCCGCCGGGTGGGCCGGAGCCGGGAGCTCCAGCTCGCCGACCAGTTCGCCGCACAGGCGGTGCATGTCCCTACGGATGCCCACAGTTCTCCCCCGGGTCACGACTCGGGCCGCTTGACGCTCTCCAGGAGCATGTCCAGCCATTCGGCGACCTTGTCGCGATGCTGGTCGGTGGGCAGTTGCGCTGCCCGCCAGGCGATCCCGCGCACGCCGTGGTCCTGGAGCAGCCGCTCCAGCGGGTCCACGGCCGCGACGGCCGCCTCCCGCTCGGCGAGCTGCTGGAGGAGCTCCTGTTCGGTGCGCTGCAGGGCGCCCGCGAGCGCCTCGGGGTCCTCCGCGGTGAGGAAGCCCGCGTGCACCCGGAAGAAGCGCTGGATGGCGTCGCAGTGCTCCATGGTGGGGCGCCGGTCGCCGTTGATCAGGGCGCCCGCCTGCTGCCGCGACATGCCCGCCCCGTCGGCGATCTCCTGCTGGGTGTACTTGCGGCCGTTGGGCTTCAGCCGGGTGCGCCGCAACAGGTCCAGCCGCTGGAGGAAGCGGGCCTGGACGTCGGGTTCGCCCGCGGGCCGGCCGCGCAGCAGCGCCTTGACCACGGGTTCGGGGACACCGGAGGCGACGGACAGCCGGCCGGTGTCGAAGACGTCGGTGTGCGGCACGCCCAGCCGGTCGGCCAGCGCGGTCACGCGAGCGACGACGGCCGGCAGTGCCGCCGTCCCCGTGGCGCCCGGACCCTCGAAGCCACCCGTCACCGACAGAACTCCTACGTCTCTCACCGTCTTCTCACCAGCGGTCGCGTGTGAACTTCCCGGAGAGTAGCGGGTGGTTCGAACTCACATCCAGGTCTCGCCACAACTGTGGCCAATTTCAGCCGTCAACCGGCATGAAATGCCACGATAGTTGACACCGCTTGCGTCGGGGCAGCAGGATCGGGGCGCCGCGTCAAGGCCGCACAGGCAAGAGGGGTGACCTCCCGATGGCATATCAGGCAGGAGGGCAGCGATCGGCACCGCGGCCCGTCCCCGGCGATCCGGAGACCCAGGCCTATCTCCAGGACTGCGCGACCCTCCTGGAGGCCGGGTCCTTCCCCTCCGTCGTGCTCGACCACCGCTGGGACGTCGTCCTGGCCAACGCCGCTTTCGCGTCACTTTTCCGTGGGGTGGGCCCGCATCCGACGGCCATGCCCGGTGACAACTTCCTCCGGTTCGTGCTCTTCCACCCCGACGCGGGCACGGTCCTCGGCGAGCACGAGTCCCGCTGGTGCCTGCCGATGCTCGCGAACTTCGCCGCCGCCGTGGAGCGGCACGGCCACGACCACGGCCTGCAGGCCATCCGCCGGGACATCGCCCAGGACCCCATCATGGAGGCCGCCTACCGGCACGGCCTGCCGCACTGGATCCGCACGGTCGGCGAGCAGGCCCTCGCGCACGACGGTGCCGTCCGGCCGCTGCTGCACCCGGACCCCCGCTGGGGCGCCACCGACTGCCGGATCGTCGACGAGACGCCGGGCGTCCTCAAGGACATGGGCTACACGCGGATGACCCTGGTGCTGCGCGAGGCGCGCCGCCCCGCCCACCCCTCCCGCAGAGCCGGACGTCCGCGGCGCACGGCGGCCCACCTGAGCGTGGTGCCCGCCCCCGAGGTCTGACGGGCACCGTCGGCGTTCAGGTCGCCGACGGCGCCTTGTCATTCCCCGCAGCAGAGCCATGTGACATAGTACTGCCGTGAGCATGCGACTGACCTGCGACGTCGTGGTCGTCGGGGCCGGGATGGTGGGCGCCGCCTGCGCGCTGTACGCCGTCCGGGCCGGACTCGACGTCATCGTGGTCGACCGCGGCCCGGTGGCCGGCGGCACGACCGGAGCGGGGGAGGGCAACCTCCTCGTCTCCGACAAGGAGCCCGGCCCCGAACTCGACCTCGCGCTCCTGTCGGGCCGCCTGTGGGCCGAACTGGCCCGGGAACACGGCGAGTCCATGGAGTACGAGGCCAAGGGCGGCCTCGTCGTGGCCTCTTCCCCCGAAGGCCTCACCGCGCTCCAGCGCCTCGCCGACGGCCAGCGCGCCGCCGGGGTCCTCGCCCGGCCGGCCACCGGCGAGGCCCTGTACGACCTGGAACCCCACCTCGCCCCCGGCCTGCCGGGCGGCATGCACTACCCGCAGGACGCCCAGGTGATGCCCGCGCTGGCAGCCGCCCACCTGCTCCGCGCCTCCGGCGCCCGGCTCCTCATCGGCCGTACCGTCACGGCCGTCCCCCGCACCCCCGCCGGCGCGGTACGCGGCGTCCGCACCGACCGCGGCGACATCCACGCCCCGGCGGTCGTCAACGCCACCGGCACCTGGGGCGGTGAACTGGCCGCCCTCGCCGGCGCCCACCTGCCGGTCCTCCCGCGCCGCGGCTTCGTCCTCGTCACCGAACCCCTGCCGCGCCTGATCCGGCACAAGGTGTACGCCGCCGACTACGTGGCCGACGTCGCCAGCGACTCGGCCGCGCTCCAGACCTCACCGGTCGTGGAGGGAACGGCCGCCGGCCCGGTGCTGATCGGCGCCGGCCGGGAGCGCGTCGGCTTCGACCGGAGCTTCTCGCTGCCCGCCGTCAGGGAGTTGGCGGCCGGCGCGACCCGGCTCTTCCCCGCCCTGGCGGACGTCCGCGTCCTGCGCTCCTACCTCGGCTTCCGCCCGTACCTCCCCGACCACCTGCCCGCCATCGGCCCCGACCCCCGGGTTCCCGGCCTGCACCACGCCTGCGGACACGAGGGCGCCGGCATCGGCCTCGCCACCGGCACCGGGCACCTCATCGCCCAGGCGCTCGCCGGGAAGACCCCCGACCTGAGCCTGGCGCCGTTCCGGCCCGACCGCTTCCCCGAGCCCGCGGAGGCCGCGTGAGAACGCCCCTGGACCTGGCCGGAGCCCGCCCCGGCCCCGCCTTCACGGTCACGCTCGACGGCCGGGAGATCGAGGCCCTGCCCGGCCAGACCGTGGCCGCCGCGCTCTGGACGGCCGGGGTCACCTCCTGGCGCACCACCCGGGGCGAGGGCCGCCCGCGCGGCGTCTTCTGCGGCATCGGCATCTGCTTCGACTGCCTGGTGACCGTCAACGACCGCCCCAACCAACGCGCCTGCCTGGTCCCCCTGCACCCGGGCGACGCTATCCGCACCCAGGAGGGGACCGGCCACGATGACTGAACGACCCCACCTCGCGGTGATCGGCGCGGGCCCGGCGGGCCTCGCCGCGACCGTCGCGGCCGCCGCCCACGGTCTGCGGGTCACCATGATCGACGCGGCGGCGGAGGCGGGCGGCCAGTTCTACCGCCGCCCCCCGGCCGCCCTGCGCGCCCGCCGCCCCCAGGCCCTGCATCACCAGTGGCACACCTGGGAACGGCTGCGTGACGGGCTGAACGCCCACGAAAAAGCCGGTCTGGTACGGCAGTTGACGAATCATCACGTGTGGCTGGTCGAGCGCCGGCGCCGCGGATTCACCGTGCACGCCCTGGTCGGCCCCGAGCAGCGGGACCCGGCGGAGGTGCGCGCCGACGCCGTCCTGCTGGCCACCGGCGGCTACGAGAAGGTGCTGCCCTTCCCCGGCTGGACCCTCCCCGGTGTCGTCACCGCGGGCGGCGCGCAGGCCATGCTCAAGGGCGGCCTCGCGGTGTCCGGCCGTACCGCCGTGGTCGCCGGGACCGGGCCACTGCTGCTGCCGGTGGCGACCGGGCTCGCCGCGGCGGGCGTCGAGGTGGCCGCGCTGGTCGACTCCGCCGACCCGGCGGCCTTCGTACGCCGGTCCCGGGCACTGCTCGCCGAGCCCGGCAAGGTCGTCGAGGGCGCCGGGTACGCGGCACGGCTGCTCCGGCACCGGGTGCCGACGCTCACCCGGCACACCGTGGTCGAGGCGCACGGCACCGCACGGCTGGAGGCGGTGACCGTGGCCGCGCTCGACCGTGCCGGGCGGGTCAGGCCCGGCACCGGGCGCCGTATCGCCTGCGCCACCCTCGCAGTGGGGCACGGCATGCTCCCGGGCACCGACCTCGCCGAGACCCTGGGCTGCCGGCTCGACGGACTCGCCGTCCACGTCGACGACGAGCAGCGCACCGACGTCCCCGGCGTCTGGGCGGCGGGCGAGACCACCGGCGTCGGCGGCTCGGCCCTCTCGCTCGCCGAGGGACACATCGCGGGCCGCTCCGCCGCCGCCCGGCTGCACGGCACCGCACCCGACCCGCGCGCGTGGGCGGCGGCCACCCGGGCCCGGACCCGGCTGCGCGCCTTCTTCGCAGCCCTGGACACCGTGTACGCCCCGCCCGCCCACTGGGCCGAGCTGGTCACCGACGACACCGTGGTGTGCCGGTGCGAGGAGGTCACCGGCGGCGCGATCCGCGAGGCCGTCGCCGGACTCGGAGCCGGGGACGCGCGGACCGTGAAGCTGCTGACCCGGGCGGGGATGGGCTGGTGCCAGGGGCGGGTGTGCGGACCGGCGGTCGCCGGACTCGCCGGGTGCGCGCTCACCCCGTCGCGCCGACCGTTCGCCCGGCCCGTGCCGCTCGGGGTGCTGGCGCGAGCCGGGGACACGGACGGTGACGGCGACTGATCACACCCCGCACCCATGCTTCCCAGCGCACTTGAGCTGCTTCCGGCCTGTGCCATGTCACACGCCACCGAGACGAGACCGAGGGAAAGCCCATGACCACCAGTGACCCCCGCCCCTGGCACGGAGTCCTCGTCGCGACCGCCCTCCCGCTGCGCGACGACCTCTCCGTGGACTACGGCCGCTACGCCGAGCACTGTGCCTGGCTCGTGGCGAACGGCTGCGACGGCGTCGTGCCGAACGGCTCGCTCGGCGAGTACCAGGTCCTCACACCCGAGGAGCGCGCCCGGGTCGTCGAGACGGCCGTGGCCGCCGTCGGCGGCGAGCGGGTCATGCCGGGCGTCGCCGCGTACGGCTCGGCGGAGGCCCGCCGCTGGGCGGAGCAGGCGCGGGACGCCGGATGCGCGTCCGTGATGCTGCTCCCGCCGAACGCCTACCGCGCCGACGAGCGGTCGGTGCTGGCGCACTACGCCGAGGTCGCGAAGGCGGGCCTGCCGGTCGTCGCGTACAACAACCCCGTCGACACCAAGGTCGACCTGGTGCCGGCGCTGCTGGCCGAACTGCACGCCGAGGGCCACATCCACGCGGTCAAGGAGTTCTCCGGCGATGTCCGCCGCGCCTACCGGATCGCGGAACTCGCCCCCCAACTCGACCTGTTGATCGGCGCCGACGACGTCCTGCTGGAGCTGGCGCTGGCCGGCGCCAAGGGCTGGGTGGCGGGTTTCCCGAACGCGCTGCCCGCGGCGACGGTGCGGTTGTACCGCGCGGCCGTCGCCGGGGACCTGGACACCGCGAAGGAGCTGTACGCGCGACTGCATCCGCTGTTGCGCTGGGACTCCCGGGTGGAGTTCGTGCAGGCCATCAAGGTGTCCATGGACGTCGCCGGGAGGTACGGCGGCCCCGTGCGCCCGCCGCGCGTGCCGCTGCTGCCCGAGCAGGAGGCGGTCGTCCGCGCGGCCACCGAGAAGGCCCTCGCGGCCGGATCGGTCTAGGGGCCATGCGCAGCGAACTCGTCCTGCACGCCGTCGACTCGCACACCGAGGGCATGCCCACCCGGGTCGTCACCGGCGGTATCGGCACCATCCCCGGCGCCACCATGAACGAGCGGCGGCTGTACTTCCGCGAGCACCGCGACCACATCAAGCGGCTGCTGATGAACGAGCCGCGCGGCCACTCGGCGATGAGCGGTGCGATCCTCCAGCCGTCCACCCGCCCCGACTGCGACTGGGGCGTCCTCTACATCGAGGTCTCCGGTTATCTGCCGATGTGCGGGCACGGCACGATCGGCGTGGCGACCGTGCTGGTGGAGACCGGCATGGTCGAGGTCGTCGAACCGGTCACCACCATCCGGCTCGACACCCCGGCGGGCCCGGTCGTCGCCGAGGTCGCGGTGGAGGGCGGGGCCGCGAAGGCGGTCACGCTGCGGAACGTGCCGTCCTACTCCGTCGCCCTCGACCGCAAGATCGCACTGGCCGACGGGCGCACGGTGACATACGACCTGGCCTACGGCGGCAACTTCTACGCCATTCTGCCGCTGGCGGAGTTCGGGCTGCCCTTCGACCGCACCCGCAAGGACGACATCCTCCGGGCGGGCCTGTCCCTCATGGAGGCGATCAACGCCGAGTCGGAGCCCGTCCACCCCGAGGACCCCTCCATCCACGGCTGCCACCACGTCCACCTGTACGCGCCGGACGCCACCGCCCGTCACTCGCGGCACGCGATGGTGATCCACCCGGGCTGGTTCGACCGCTCGCCCTGCGGCACCGGCACCAGCGCCCGCATGGCGCAGCTGCACGCCCGCGGCGAACTCCCGCTGCACACCGACTTCGTCAACGAGTCGTTCATCGGCACGACGTTCACCGGCCGGTTGCTCGGCACCACCGAGGTCGCGGGGCGCCCCGCCGTCCTGCCGAGCTTCACCGGCCGCGCCTGGATCACCGGAACCGCCCAGTATCTCCTCGATCCCAGTGACCCCTTCCCGGCCGGATTCGTGCTCTGAGCCGGGCAGGGATAATGGCCGGTGACGCGTGACATTGCATTCCTAGGAGACAGCTCTATGGCCGCCCAGCCCGCCGGCGCCCCCTCCCTGCCCACGCTGGGCGGCAAGAAGCGCAGCTACCGCGAGGGGGTCGCCGACGCCCTGCGGGCCGCGCTGATCGCCGGTGAGCTGCTCCCGGGCGAGGTGTACTCCGCGCCGACCCTGGCCGCCCGCTTCGGCGTCTCGGCGACGCCGGTGCGCGAGGCCATGCTGGACCTCGCCAAGGAGGGCCTGGTCGACACCGTCCCCAACAAGGGGTTCCGGGTCACCGCGGTCTCCGACAAACAGCTCGACGAGTACACGCACATCCGCGCGCTCATCGAGATCCCCACGGTGGCCGGGCTGGCGAGGACCGCCGACCCCGTCTCGCTGGAGGCGCTGCGCCCGGCGGCCCGGGAGATCGTGCGGGCGGCGGCCGCCGGTGACCTGATCGCGTACGTCGAGGCCGACACCCGCTTCCACCTCGGCCTGCTCGCCCTCGCGGGCAACGCCCACCTCGTCGAGGTCGTCGGCGACCTGCGCGGCCGCTCCCGCCTGTACGGGCTCACCGCGCTGGTGAAGGCGGGCCGGCTGCTGGCCTCCGCGGAGGAGCACCTGGAACTCCTGGACGCCCTGCTGGCCCGGGACGAGCACGCCGTGCGGGAGGTCATGACCCGGCACCTCGGCCATGTGCGCGGACTGTGGGCCGCGCAGCCCGGCGTTCAGTGAGGCGGAGGGGTGTCCGCCTTCAGGACCGGCACCCCCCGTTTCGCCGCCTGGATCTGCTCGTACACATGCGTGCGCAGTTCCGCGAAGCGCGGTGCGACCCGGGTGTGCAACTGGTCCCGCTCGTCCGGGAGATCGACCTTCAGCTGCTCCTGGACGACGGTGGGGGAGGCGGACAGCACGACCACCCGCTCGCCCAGGTACACGGCCTCGTCGATGTCGTGGGTGACGAACAGGATCGTGATCCCCCGCTCCCGCCACAACCGCCGTACCAGGTCCTCCAGATCGGCCCGGGTCTGTGCGTCGACCGCCGCGAACGGCTCGTCCATCAGCAGCACCCGCGGCTCGTAGGCCAGCGCCCGGGCGATGGCCACGCGCTGCTGCATCCCGCCGGACAACTGCCAGGGATACGCCCCCGTGGCGTCCTCCAGACCGACGGACTCCAGCGCGTCCCGCACCAGCTCCCGTCGCCGCCCCTTGTCCAGGTCCTTCTGGCGCAGGGGGAGTTCGACGTTCTCGCCGACCCTCATCCACGGGAACAGGCTGCGCCCGTACTCCTGGAACACGAACGCCATCCCGGGCGGCGGCCCGGTCACCTTCCGTCCCTCCAGCAGCACTTCGCCGCCGGTCGGCGCGAGCAGGCCGCCCATGCACTTCAGCAGGGTGGTCTTCCCGCATCCCGACGGGCCCACGAGACAGACCAGTTCGCCCGCGTCGACGGTGAAGGTGAGATCGCGCACCGCCTCCACCCGGCGTCCGGATCCCTCGTACACCTTCCGCAGGCCGCGTACGTCGAGCATGGGGTGCCCTTTCAGGAGGCTCACGGGGACCGCCGGGTGGAGGCGCGCAGGCCGTGGTACCAGCCGAGGACGCGCCGTTCGACGAGCTGGAAGACGACGGAGAGCAGAAAGCCGAGCAGACCGAGGACCAGGATGCCGGTCCACATGTCGGGGATGGCGAAGCTGCGCTGGAACTGCACGATGGTGAAGCCGAGTCCGTTGCTGGCGGCGAACATCTCGCTGATGACCATCAGGATGATCCCGAGCGACAGCGCCTGGCGCAGGCCGGCGAAGATCTGCGGACTCGCCGAGCGCAGCACCACGTGCCGCAGCCGCGCCGCGCCCGTGATGCCGTAACTGCGGGCCGTCTCCGCCATCACCGGGTCGACCGCGCGCACACCCTCGACGGTGTTGAGCAGGATCGGCCAGACGCAGCCACTGGCGATCACGGTGATCTTCATGGTGTCGCCGATGCCCGCGAACAGCATGATGACCGGCACCAGCACCGGCGGCGGCACCGCCCGCAGGAACTCCAGCACCGGCTCGCACACCGCCCGCACCCGCCGGTAGGAGCCGATGACCGTGCCGAGCGCCACGCCCGCCACGGCCGCGAGCGCGTAGCCACCCGCCAGCCTGAGGACGCTGGGCAGGACGTCGCCCCGCAGCCGGTCGGCGGTCCAGACCTCCGGGAAGGTCTCGAGGATCGTCCGCAGCGGCGGCCAGTACACGTCCGTGCTGTCGTCGGAGGCCACCCACCACACGCCCACCAGCACGGCGGGCAGCGCCAGGACGAAGACGGTGCGCAGGAGCAGCAGCCTCACACCGTCACCTCCCCGCGCACCGACTGGTGCCAGGCCAGCGCCCGCCGTTCCACCGTCCGCGCGCCCACGTTGATCAGCAACCCCAGCAGGCCGGTGACCACGATCAGCGCGTACATCTCGGGTACTGCCTGGGAGTTCTGCGCGATGGCGATCCGCGCACCCAACCCCGGGGCGCCGATGACGAGTTCGGCGGTCACGGCGAGGATCAGCGCCACCGCGGCGGCGAGCCGTACCCCGGTCATGACGTACGGCAGCGCGGTCGGCCACAGCACATGCCGGATCCGCGCCCAGGTGCCGAGACCGTACGACCGCGCCGTCTCGTCGGCGACCGGGTCGAGGTCCTGGACGCCGTAGAGGACCTGGATCAGTACCTGCCAGAAGGAGGCGTAGACGACGAGGAGGAGGACCGAGCGCAGTTCGGTGCCGTACAGGAGCACGGCGAGCGGGATGAGCGCGACCGAGGGGATCGGGCGGAGGAACTCGATGGTGGAGGCGGTGGACTCGCGCAGGTACGGCACCACCGAGATCAGCACGCCCGCAGCGATCCCCGCGCAGGAGGCGATGGCCAGGCCCAGCGCCCAGCCGGTGAGGGTGTCGCCGAGCGCCGACCAGAAGGCGGAGTCGGCGAGTTCGGCGCCGAAGGCGTCGGCGATCCGGCTGGTGGGCGGGAAGTACGCCTCCTTGACCAGGCCGAGCCGCGGCACCGCCTCGCCGAGGGCGAGGAAGACCGCGAGCCCGGCCGCACCCAGTACGGCGTTCAGGCCCTTCACGAGAGCAGCTTGTCCAGGTCCGGGCTGGTCTTGAACAGGCCGTCGTCCTCGCCGAGTTGCATCAGCTTCTCGAGGGAGGCGCGGTTCGGCTCGGCGGGCCACTTCGGCAGCGTCACCTGCTCCAGCACCGCGGGCGGGATCTTGGTGTACGTCGTGACGATCTCGCGGACCTCGTCGGGGTGGGCGTCGGCGTAGGCGAGGGACTCGGCGGTGGCGTCCTGGAACTTCTTCACCAGCTGCGGGTTCTCCTGCGCGTACTGGACGGAGGTGAAGTACATCGCCACCGTGAGGTTCGGGGCCACGTCGACCAGGGACGAGGCGATCTCCCGGCCGCCCTGGCTCTTGACCGTGGCGAGCGCCGGCTCGACCACCATGGCCGCGTCGATCTGCCCGGCGTCGAGCGCGGCGGGCATCTGGTCGAAGGCCAGCTCCACGAACCGCACCTTGTCCGGGTCGCCGCCCGCCTTGCGCACCGACTCGCGCACCGCGGTCTCGTTGATGTTCTTCAGCGTGTTGACGGCGACCTTCTTGCCCTCCAGGTCCTTGGGCGACTTCACCGCGCTGTCCTTCTTCACGGTGAGCCCGCCGAAGTCCTTGCCGTCCTGGCCGGTCGAGGCGATGCCGTTGGCGATCGCCCGCACCGGCACGTTGCTGGACTGGGCGATCATCAGCGAGGTCATGTTGCTGAACCCGAACTGGTACTGCCCGCTGACCACGGCCGGCACGATCGCCGCGCCGCCCTGAGCGGTCGTCAGCTTCAGCTTCAGGCCGTGCTTTTCGTAGAAGCCCTTCTCCTGGCCGAGGTAGAGGGGCGCCACGTCGACGATGGGGATGAGCCCCACGGTGACGGTGGTGACGCCGCCCGCAGAGGCGTCCTCGTCCGACGGATCACCGTCGTCGGACGAGCCGCAGGCCGTCAGGGCGAACAGGAACGTGCCGGCCGCGACAACGGCGAGCAGACGACGCATGACTCCTCCTGTGCAGACAACGGTGTTTCCGACAGGCTGTGCGCTGACCGCACAGTAGTGCTCACATGCGCTCAGCGGGAAGGTAGAGCCCTGTACGAATCAGGTCAACGAGCTTCGCTGACACGGTTGTTGGTATGACAGGAGGCGCTGATGCCCGAGCCGGACCGCGGTCGCCACTTCGTGAACTCCTTCGCGCACGGCCTCGCCGTCGTCCGCTCCTTCGACGCCGAGCACCCCGCCCGCACCCTCAGCGAGGTGGCCCGCGACTGCCGGCTCACCCGCGCCGCCGCCCGCCGACTGCTGCTGACCCTGGTCGACCTCGGCTATGTCCACCAGGACGGACGCCAGTTCAGGCTCACACCCCGGGTGCTGGAACTCGGCTACTCCTACCTCTCCAGCTTCACGCTGCCCGAGCTCGCCGAACCGCACCTGGAACAACTCGTCGGCCGGGTGCGGGAGTCGTCGTCCCTGTGCGTGCTGGACGGCGACGACATCGTCTACGTGGCCCGGGTCCCGACCAGCCGCATCATGACCGCGTCCATCACCGTGGGCACCCGCTTCCCCGCGCACGTCACCTCGGTGGGCCGGGTGATCCTGGCCCATCTGACGGAGGAGGAGATCGACACCCGGCTGGCGCGGGCCGACCTGAGCCCGCTGACCCCGCGCACCCTGGTCGCGCCGGACGCGCTGCGGGCCGAGCTACGCCGGGTGCGCCGGCAGGGGTACGCGATCGTCGACCAGGAACTGGAGCTGGGGCTCCGGTCGGTCGCCGCCCCGGTGCGGGACCGGGGCGGCGCGGTGACGGCGGCCGTGAACATCGCGGTGCACGCCGGGCGCAACTCCCTGGAGTCGGTACGCCGTGACCTGCTGCCGCCGCTGCTGGACACGGTCGCCCGGATCGAGGCCGACCTGCGGATCACAGGTCCAGCACGAGCCGCTTCCCCCGGCACCGGGACACACAGATGAGCATGGTCTCCCCGGCCGCGCGCTCGGCGTCGCTGAGCACCGAGTCCCGGTGGTCGGGGGTGCCGTCGACGACATCGGTCTCGCAGGTACCGCAGGTGCCCTCGGCGCAGGAGTACAGCACCTCGACCCCGGCGGCGCGCACCGAGTCCAGCACGGAGACCCCGGGCGGGACGGTGACGGTACGGCCGCTGCGGGCGAGGACGACCTCGAACTCGGTGTCCTGCCCGGCCGGTTGCTCCTTCGGGCGGAACCGTTCGACCTGGAGGACCCCCGCCGGGCACCGCTCCTCCACCGCGTCCAGCAGGGGTCCCGGGCCGCAGCAGTAGACGAGGGTGCCGTCGGGGAGGCCGTCCAGGACGGACGCCAGGTCCAGCAGTCCGGTCTCGTCCTGGGGTGCGAGCGTCACGCGGTCGCCGTAGCGGCGCAGTTCGCCGGTGAAGGCCATGGAGGCCCGGGTGCGGCCGCCGTACAGCAGCGTCCACTCGGCGCCCGCCGCGTCGGCCGCGGCGAGCATGGGGAGGATCGGGGTGATCCCGATGCCGCCCGCCACGAAGCGGTAGCGGGCGGCCGGGCGGAGGGCGAAGTGCTGGCGCGGGCCGCGCACCCGGACCGTGTCGCCCGGCCCCAACCACTCGTGCACGAAGGCCGATCCGCCCCGCCCGTCCGGCTCCCGCAGCACCGCGATCCGCCAGGCGGCACGGTCGGCGGGGTCGCCGCACAGGGAGTACTGCCGCTCCAGGCCGGGACCGAGGAGCAGGTCGACGTGGGCCCCGGGCGCCCACTGGGGGAGCGGCCGGCCAAGGGGATGGGCCAAGGTGAGCCCGAGAACCCCCTCCGCAATCAACTCCCGCCTCCGCACCACTAGTTCGGTCATGAATCGTGTCCCTCGGGGTGGCCGAGCATCCACTCCCACATCTCGACGGGGTCCTCGGCGGTGCGCCGGGCGCCGCAGTGACAGGTGCCGCGCAGCACGTCGGTGCCCGGCAGCCAGTCGATCCGGTAGATCTCGCCGGTCGGCGCGGTCACAGCGCCTTCTCCACCGGCTTGTCGCCCTCCTCGACCAGCCGGGCGAGGATCCGGCGGGCGGCCAGGCCGCCGGTGTCGATGTTGATGCTGAGCTCCTGGTAGCCGTCCCGCTCGGTGCCGAGCGAACGCTGGAGCAGGTTGAGCGCGGTGACGTCCTGCATGACCACCGTGTGGTTGTTGCTCCGCAGGAACTCGGTGACCTCGGCGTCGTCCGTGGCCCAGTCGCGGGACACCGCCCAGAAGTCGTACACCTTGCCCTCGGCGGACGGGGTGATGGCGTAGGTGATCTCGGTGTGGAAGCCGCCCGGATCGCTGCCGTCGGCCTCCGGTACGACGCCGACCGGAGCGACCCTGCTGTGCAGGAGGTACAGGCAGGGCGCGTGGTACTCGATGTCCTGCCAGCGCATGATCCGGCCGTTGATGCCGGTCGACCGGGCGTAGAACGGCGGGCATTCGGCGTCGTCCATGTGCCGGCTCACCCGGACGATCCCGGCGCCCTCGTCGACCTCCGTGGTGATCGGCGTCTCGGCGACCTCGGGTGTGCCGATGTAACCGCCGTGCAGATAGGTCTCGTGGGAGAGGTCGAGGAGGTTGTCGACGAGGAGACCGTAGTCGCAGTCGATGGGCTCCATGCCGCGGACGGTGATCCAGCCGGGCGAGTCGAGATGCGCGGCGCGCGGCACGGCCTGCGGATCGGCGAGCGCCGGGTCACCGATCCACACCCACACCAGCGAGTCCTGCTCGACCACGGGATAGGAGGCGACGCGGGCGGTGCGCGGTACCCGCTTCTGCCCCGGCACGTACACGCAGGCCCCGGTGGTGTCGTACGTGAACCCGTGGTACCCGCACACGATCCGGTCCCCGTCGAGCCGCGTCGGCGCCTCGGACAGCGGGTACCTGCGGTGCACACACCGGTCGTGCAGCACGACCGGCGTCCCGTCCTCTTCGCTGCGGTAGAGGACGAGCGTCTCCCCGAGGACCGTCCGGCCGAGCAGCTCCCGCCCGACCTCGTGGCTGTAGGCGGTGACGTACCACTGGTTCCTGGCGAAGGCGGTGGTGTGTGGCATGGCATTCCCGTCCCTGAGAGCGGGGCACCGTCGCCCCGCGTGCCGTGGTGGGAACCAGGGTCGTGACGCGCACGGGGGCGGGGCAAGGCGGCTTCCGTCAGGCGGAAGCGGTACCGGTCGGCGCGGGGCACCGACGGTCAGGGCCGGGGACGGGTGCGATGCCACCGGGGCCGTGCGTCAGCGCCACGGCGTCCGGCCACCGAGGCGCAGCGCGGGCACACCCGCCGCACCCGGTCCGCCGCGCCTCCGGACTCGGGGAAGGTGTCCGGCCAGCCGACGTGCGGGAAGCGCGTCAGCCAGGAGCGGGCGAGAGACAGCCCGCACACCGTCTCGTTGCGGCCCGGCTCCCAGGCGTGCACCTCCCCGGCGGGCAGCCGAAGCCGCCGCCCGTCCTCCTCGTCGGTCCACTGTCCCGATGCGGCGACGGCGTACTGCTTGCCGCGTCCCATGTCGGCCGCCGGGGTGCTACTCCTCGCTCGTTTCCGACTCGTCAGCGTCGCCCGGGTCCTCGCCCTCCGCCTGGGAAGGTGTCGTCCTGGGCGTCTCGTGCCGTTCGTCCTCGGCGGTGTCCGGCTGCCGGTCACCCTCTGCCTGGGACGGGGTCTGCTCACTCATCGGGCGCTCCCTCGTACGAAAACCGTGCGGCTCCGGGTACCCAGCTGCGGATGTGCTCATTCCGCAGCTGAGCGACGGCGGAGGCGGACGTGATCGGCTCCCCCGGTGCGCCCGCATCACCCGGCCGGCTCGTGCAGCGCGGCGCGGCGCTGCCCGGTCCGGTGCCGAGCACTCGGTGTCAGGGCACCGACCGGCGCGGCGGCGAGCCCGGCGCACCTCCGGCACCGCCCGTACCGGCGACTTTCACGCAGCCGCCACCGGACCCTTCCCTGACGTTTGGTGCTCTTGGAACACTCCTTCCGCGCACGATTCGTCACACCGTTCCGACCGGTCGAACACCCCCAAGGGGAGAGGTCCCTCACTCATGCCCGAAGTCAACCGGCGCCGATTCCTCCAACTCGCGGGCGCCACCTCGGCGTTCACCGCGCTGTCGAGCAGCATTCAGCGCGCCGCCGCCATCCCGGCGAACCACCGCACAGGGTCGATCGAGGACGTCGAGCACATCGTCGTCCTGATGCAGGAGAACCGTTCCTTCGATCACTACTTCGGCAAGCTGAGGGGCGTCCGCGGCTTCGGCGACCCGCACCCGGTGACGCTGGACAGCGGCAAGTCGGTGTGGCACCAGTCCGACGGCACCAAGGACCTGCTGCCCTTCCACCCCACCGCCGACGACCTCGGCATGCAGTTCCTGGAGGGCCTGCCGCACGGCTGGACCGACGGGCAGCAGGCGTACAACAACGGCAAGTACGACAAGTGGGTCCCCGCCAAGGGCACCACGACCATGGCGTACCTGACCCGCGAGGACATTCCCTTCCACTACGCCCTCGCCGACGCCTTCACCGTCTGCGACGCCTACCACTGCTCGTTCATCGGCTCCACCGACCCCAACCGCTACTACATGTGGTCGGGTTGCACCGGCAACGACGGCACGGGCGGCGGTCCGGTCCTCGGCAACGACGAACTCGGCTACGGCTGGACGACCTACCCCGAGCGGCTGGAGCAGGCGGGCATCTCCTGGAAGATCTACCAGGACATCGGCGACGGCCTGGACGCGGCCGGCTCCTGGGGCTGGATCAGCGACCCCTACCGCGGCAACTACGGCGACAACTCCCTGCTGTACTTCGACAAGTACCGCGAGGCCCAGCCCGGCGAGCCCTGGTACGACAAGGCCCGCACCGGCACCGACGTCAAGAACGGCGACGGGTACTTCGATCAGCTGAAGGCCGACGTGCGGGCCGGGAAGCTGCCGCAGATCTCCTGGATCGCCGCCCCCGAGGCCTTCACCGAGCACTCCAACTGGCCCTCGAACTACGGCGCCTGGTACATCGCCCAGGTCTTGGACGCCCTCACCGCCGACCCGGAGGTCTGGTCGAAGACGGCCCTGTTCATCACGTACGACGAGAACGACGGCTTCTTCGACCACCTGGTGCCGCCGCTCCCGCCGAAGGACGCCTCCCGGGGCAAGTCCACCGTCGATGTCTCGCTCGACCTCTACCCGGGCGACAGCAGGCGCCCGGCCGGACCCTACGGCCTCGGCCCGCGGGTGCCGATGCTGGTCGTCTCGCCGTGGAGCAAGGGCGGTTACGTCTGCTCCGAGACCCTCGACCACACCTCGATCCTGCAGTTCATGGAGCGCCGCTTCGGGGTGCGGGAGTCCAACATCTCCCCGTGGCGCCGGACCGTGTGCGGCGACCTGACCTCGGCGTTCGACTTCTCCCGGAAGGACAGCCGGCCGGCCGCGCTGCCGGGAACGGACGCGTACGAGCCGCAGGACCGCGACCGGCACCCCGACTACCGGCCGACGCCGCCGGCCGACCCCGACATGCCCCGCCAGGAGCGCGGTCTGCGCCCGGCCCGCCCGCTGAAGTACGCCCCGTCGGTGGACGGTTCGGTGGACGCGGCGGGCGGCAGGTTCACGCTGACCTTCGCCTCCGGCGCCAAGGCGGGCGCCGCCTTCCTGGTGACCTCCGGCAACCGCACCGACGGCCCGTGGACGTACACCACCGAGGCCGGCAAGAGCATCGCGGACACCTGGAACTCGGCGTACTCGAACGGCTCGTACGACCTGACCGTGCACGGCCCGAACGGCTTCCTGCGCGTCTTCAAGGGCCCGAACAAGGCCGCCGGGCCCGAGGTCACCGCGCGCCACAGCGGTGACGATGTGCAGCTGACCTTCACCAACAAGGGGCCGGGCACGGTCCGGTTGAAGGTCACCAGCGGCTACGGCGGTGCGGCGCGGACCTTCACCGTGCGCCCCGGCGCCACCGTGCGGCACACCGCCGACCTCACGGCGAGCCGGCGCTGGTACGACCTGACCGTCACCTCCGACGCCGGCCCGGCGTTCCTGCGGAGGTTCGCCGGCCACGTCGAGAACGGGCGGCCGGGTGTGAGCGACCCGGCGATGATCGTCGAGTAACGCGTCTCACAGCGGCGTGAGATGCCCCGGTTTCACCTGCCGCGGCACCATCGCCGGCTCCGCGGCCGCCGTACCGGGCTCCAGAGCCAGGACGGCGGCCACGGGGTGATCGTCGTCGACGGCGGCCGCGGATCCGGTCGGCTGGGGGTCGGTGACGGGGATCCCCGCCGCCGGCCGGTCGGCCAGGCTCAGCCGGGCCTCGGCGGCGGAGATTCCCGGCGCCGGCCGGGCGCCGGCGGTGAGAGCCCTCAGTGTCAGGGCCGCGTCCGCCGGGTCCGTGGCCGGTGTGGCCCGGGTCAGGAGGATGACCCCACGGGCCGCGACGCCCGCGCCCGTCAGGGCGAGCAGGGCGCCGGTCACGCCGCCCTGGAGCCGCTCGCCCAGCAGCGCGAGCCCGATCAGCGCGGCGGCCACCGGGTTGGAGAGGGTGACCAGCGCGAGCGGGGCGTCCAGGCCGTCCCGGTAGGCCGACTGCGACAGCAGCAGACCGCCCGCCGCGAAGGCCGCGACGACCAGGGCCACCCCGATCACCTGCATGCTCAGCAGGCTCCCCGAGCGGTCCGTCGCGGCCACCGTCACGGTCTGGGTGAGCGCCGAGGCGACCCCGGAGGCGACGCCGGACGCGGTGGCGTGCCGCAGCCCGCGCCGCTTGCCCGGCCGGCCCAGCACGCCGATCAGCACCGCGGTCACCGCGGCCACCGCCACCGCCTCGGACGGGCTCAGCACCTCGTCGGGCGCCGACCCGGACGCCGTGGCGAGGATCGCCGCCAGGCCCAGGAGGGTCAACGCGGTGCCCCGCCACTCGACGGCGCTGACCCGGCGCCCCGCGACCCGCGCGCCCAGCGGCACGGCCGCGACCAGCGTGAGCGCGCCGAGCGGCTGGACGACGGTGAGCGGCCCGTACTTCAGGGCCACCACGTGCAGCAGCGCGCCGGTGGCGTTCAGTCCGACCGTCGACCACCAGGCGCTGGAGCCGAGCAGCCGCAGCACCCCGCTCCCGGCGCTCTTGGAGGCGAGCCGCTCCTGGGCGACCGCGGCGGTCGCGTAGGCGACGGCCGAGAACAAGGACAGGATCACGGCGATCAGGGTCGCGTTCATCGTCCCGCTCCCACGAGTACGGGCTGGTCCTCGGCCGGTACCAGCTGCTTGGTGCCGTGCCGCGCGGGGGTCGTCGCGCGGTGCGGCGGATGGATGACCGCGAGGGCCGGCCCGAGCAGGGCGGCCGCCACGATCGCGTCGAGCCAGTAGTGGTTGGCCGTCCCCACGATCACCAGCAGGGTCAGCACCGGGTGCAGCAGCCACAGCCAGCGCAGGCGCGACCGGGTGGCGACGATCAGTCCGACGGCGACCATCAGGGCCCAGCCGAAGTGCAGCGAAGGCATCGCGGCGAACTGGTTGGACAGCTGGTCACTGGAGGGCGGGCCGTACACGGACGGCCCGTACACGCGCGCGGTGTCGAGCAGGCCGGTCCCGGCGAGCATCCGCGGCGGGGCCAGCGGGAAGAGCAGATGACCCGCCAGCGCTACGGCGGTGACGGCGGCCAGCACCCGGCGGGCCCACACGTAGTGCCCGGGGCGGCGCAGGTACAGCCAGACCAGGAAGGCCACGGTGGCCGGGAAGTGCACCGTCGCGTAATAGGTGTTCGCCAGGCGGACCAGGGTGTCGCCGTGCAGCAGTACCGACTGCACCGAGCCCTCGCCGGGCAGCCGCAGGGCCCGCTCCAGGTCCCAGACCCGGTCCGCGTTGCGGAAGGCCTCGCCGGTGTGGCCGGTGGCCAGTTGCCGGCCGGCCTTGTAGACGAGGAAGAGTCCTACGACGAGCAGGAGCTCACGCACGAGCGGCGGACGGACGGTCGTGTCCGGCTCGGCTGCCACAGGCTCGGTGCGGGCATTGCGGGCATTCATTCCCCCGGCCCTTTCGCTGACGGTGGTGCGTGGGTGGTGCGGGCGGCGGCCCGCAGGTCTGGTGGACTCCGCGAACGCACCGAACTCATCGATACGGGTAAGTACCGAAACGACACTGTACCGATACGGCAGTGTACCGATACGAACGGGTACCGGTACACTGCCGTACCGATAGACATAGGACACACTGGAAGCACTCGAGCGAGGAGAAGAGCCGATGACGTCGCAGGCCGCGGACGGACCGGACACGGTCACCGCCTCGCGCCGCTCCAAGATCACGCCCGAGCGTGAGAAGGAGTTCTTCGACGCCGTCCTCGACCAGATCCGTGCGTGCGGCTACGACGCCGTCACCATGGAGGGCGTGGCCGCGAGCACCCGGTGCAGCAAGTCCACGCTCTACCGGCAGTGGAAGACCAAGCCCCAGTTCGTCGCGGCGGCCCTGAGGGCCAGCCGCTCCCCGCGGTTCGCCGGCATCGACACCGGAACGCTCGCGGGCGATCTGCGCGAGGCGGGACGGGCGGTGGGCGACTGCTCCGGCGACACCAGCATCCTGCTCCAGGCCTTCGGCCACGCGGTCACCCAGGACCGCGAGCTCCAGCAGGCGCTGCGCGAGACGCTCATCGAACCCGAGCTCGCCGCGCTCGGCAGGATCCTCCAGCGCGGCGTCGAGCGCGGCGAGGTCGCCGCCGACCATCCCGCGCTGCCGTACGTCGCCGCGCAGATCTTCGGCGTGCTGCGGGCCCGGCCGGTGCTGGAGGGCGAGTTCGCCGACCCCGACTATCTGGTGAGGTTCGTGGAGGCCGCCGTACTGCCCGCACTGGGCCTGAAATAGAGCTCAGGCCGCCGTCCACGGGATGACTGGACGGCGGCCTGGACGCGCCGCACCGTGGGGACGGGGGCGGCGCGCACCCCCCGGCCGGGTGGGGTCCCTCTTGAGCGGAGAGGTGCCCCACCCGGCCGTTCGTCGTACCGGCGCGTCAGACGTCCTGGCCGTTGCCGGACGCCACCTTGATGCCCTTGGTGATCTCGTCGATCACGGACTGCTTCTCGCCGACGTCGATCCCGAAGCGGACCACCACGATCCGCCCGGAGTCGGCGGGGGCGGGGAAGGCCAGCGACTCGACATAGCCGTCGGCGCCCTTGCTGGTGACCGCCTTCCAGCGCACCCGGTAGCCCTTCTGCCCGGCCACCGTCACCGCCCCGGAGGCCAGCACCTCGTGCGAGGTGATCCCGCCGTAGCCCTCGCCGTAGGACTGCTCGGCGTTCTCCTCGATGTCCGCCTTCGCGACCGCCTCGGCGGTGCCGCCCTTGGTGCCGAGCGCCTCCGCTGGGGCCGAGTAGGCGCCGCCCTTGGTGCAGCTCTGGGAGGTGTCGCCGGGGCACTTGTACGACTCCTCCGAGGTCACCGAGGCGCCC
This sequence comes from Streptomyces sp. NPDC002776, assembly GCF_053592195.1. Taxonomy (NCBI): domain Bacteria; kingdom Bacillati; phylum Actinomycetota; class Actinomycetes; order Kitasatosporales; family Streptomycetaceae; genus Streptomyces; species Streptomyces sp. NPDC002776. The sequence goes on from NZ_JBSFVG010000013.1 coordinate 72,410, forward strand.
ACGGTGATCTCCTGGCCGTACCAGCCGTCCGGCACCGGCAGGCTGATGCCGCTGATCGGGTCGGTCACCGCACCGCTCTCGATGCGCGGCGCCTCGGACCCCTCGGGCGACGGGGAGGGGGACTGCCCCTCGGGACCGCCCGAGTCGCCGAAGGGGTCGTCCTGCCCGCCGGGGCCGCCCGGACCGCCCGGACTCGGTGAGGAATCGGCGGTGGAGCCGTCCGAGCCCCCGTCGCCGGCCAGGGCGTACACGCCCACGCCGATGGCCGCGAGGACCGCGGCGGCCACCGCCACGGCTATGCCCGTCCGCACCCCGCGCCGCCGGCCGGGCGGCGGCGCCGGATACGCCGGATAAGCCGGATAGGCCGGATGTGCTCCGGCGGCCGGCGGACCCCATACGGCGGCCGAGCCCACGGGGCGGGTCTGGTCCGTCCATGCCCTGCCGTCCCACCAGCGCTCGGTGGCGGGACCGTCACTTGTCTGCCCTGGGTCGGGATACCACCCGGGAGGAGTCACCTGCGTCATGCCCCCACCGTATGAGGCGACGGTGAAAGCCGGATGAGAGGGATCCGGACCGCCCCCGCCGAGCCTTTCCCGTCATCCTCCCGAACGGTCCGTCACCCGTGACGGCAACAGCTGCCCGGACCGCCCTCCAAGCGGACGGCCGGAGGACTACGCTCAAGTGCTGTACGTCGTTCGGGCGACTTGGGGAGGTAGCGGGATGGCGGAGGGACGGCCCCCGGTGGCCGCGTCGGCCTTCCTGTGGGAGCGCGAGGCCGAAGTCGCCGCCGTCGTCAGGGCGGTGGACACCCTGTGCGCCGACCGCTCCTCCGCGGGCAGCCTGTTGGTGATCCGCGGCGAGGCGGGCTTCGGCAAGACCGCCCTGCTGGCCGAGACCCGGCGCATCGCCGAGGCCCGCGGCTGCCAGGTCTGGTCGGCCCGCGGCGGCGAGACCCTCAGGTCCGTCCCCTTCAATGTCGTACGGCAGTTGCTCCAGCCGGCCCTGGTGTCGCTGCTGCCGGAGGAGGCCCGCGAGTACCTCGGCGACTGGTACGACATCGCGGGCCCCGCCCTCGGCATAGCGGAACCCGGCGAGCGCCGGCCCGACCCGCAGGGCGTGTGCGACGGTCTGGTCGCGGCCGTACGGCGACTCGCGCGGCGCGACTGGCCGCTGGTGCTGCTCATCGACGACGCGCACTGGGCCGACCAGGAGACCCTGCGCTGGCTCGCCGCGTTCGCCGAGCGTCTCGAGGACCTGTCCGTGCTCGTGGTGGTGGCGCGCAGGCCCGGGGACGTCCGGGGCGAGAGCGCCCGGCACCTGGAGGCGGTGGCCGCCGCCGCCGGGAGCCCCGTCACCAACCTGAGCGCGCTGACCCCGGACGCCACCGCGGGCCTGACCCGGGCCACCCTGGGCGGACACGCCGACGCCGCGTTCTGCCGCGAGGTCTGGGCGGTCACCGCCGGAAACCCCTACGAGACCGTCGAACTCCTCGCCAAGGTGCAGGACAGCGAGATGGAGCCGGTCGAGTCCTCCGCGGCCGAACTGCGGGCCCTGAACCGCTCGGCCCGCGGCGGCGGACTCGTCGCCCGCCTGGAGGGACTCGGCATCGAGGCCACCCGGTTCGCCTGGGCCGCCGCGATCCTCGGCGCCGGCATCACCGTCGACCAGGTCGCCGGGCTCGCCACCATGAGCCGCGAGGACGCCGTCCGCTGCGCCGACCTCCTGCTCAACGCCCGTATCCTCACCACCCCCGACCGGGCCTCGGGCGCGGTGGAGGAGGGCGAGCTGGAGTTCGTCCACCCGCTGATCGCCACCGCCGTCTACAACTCCATCCCGCCCGCCCTGTGCACCGCCATGCACGGCATCGCCGCCCGCGTCGTCACCGACTCCGGGCGCGGCGCCGCGGCCGCCTCCCGCCACCTGCTGGAGGTCCACCCGGACGACGACGCCGAACTCGTCGGGCAGTTGCGCGAGGCCGCCGCCGAACACCTCGCCGTGGGCGCCCCGGACGCCGCCCGCCGCTGTCTGGAACGCGCCCTGCGCGAACCGCCCCGGCCCGAGGTCCATCCGCACGTCCTGTACGAACTGGGCTGCGCCGCCCTGCTGACCGCACCGGCCACCACCATCAACCACCTGCGCAGCGCGCTCGCCATGCCCGGACTCGACGGCGCCGCGCGCGTGGACGCCGTCTATCGGCTCTCCCAGGCGTTCCTGCACAACAACCAGATGGAGGAGGCCGTCCGTACCGTCGAGGCGGAGGCCGCCCGGCACGAATCCGGGCCCGCCAAGCTCCGGTTGCAGGCCGTGCAGTACATGTGGGAGGGCATCCATGCGGGCGAGGCCAGCTCGCCCGGGCGGTCCGAGCGGCTCGCCGAACTCGCCCGCACCTGCTCCGGCCGGGACAACTCCGAGCGCGCCGTGCTCATCCTGCGCGGCTTCGACGCCATGGCGCACGGCGAGAACGCCGAGGAGGTCGCCGAGCTGTGCGACCGCGCCCTCGTCAACGGCCGCCTGGCGCCCGGGCTCGGCTGGACCGACCCGGAGTGGGGCATCGAGCTGCTGATGATGCTCGCCAACGCGTACGCCTTCGCCGACCGGCTCGACCGCGCCGAAGCCCTCTACACCGAGGCCCTGCGCGCCTACGAGTCGGCCGGCTGGAGCGGCGGGCACCTCGCCCTGGCCCACGCCTACGTCGGCGTGGGACACCGCAGGCGGGGACGGCTGCGCGAGGCGGAGAAGTCACTGCGCGAATCGCTGCGGCTCGCCGAGCGCGTCGGCCGCGGCCTGCCGCTGTACTGGTCCGCCACCTGCAACCTGGTCGACACCCTGCTCGCCCGCGGCCACACCCAGGAGGCCTGGGAGGTCGCCGAGCAGTACGGCTTCGCACCGCCCTACCCGTCCACCATCGTGCTGCCCGACCCGCGTTCGGTGCGCGGCCGGCTGCTGCTCGCCGTCGGCCGGACCAAGGACGGCATCAACGAACTGGAGCAGGCCGAGAAGGCGGCGGCCGCCCGCGGTCACCACAATCCCGTGCTCGTGCCCTGGGCCGTCGACCTCGCCCGTGCCCTCGCCACCGAGGACCCGGCGCGGGCCGCCCGGCTCGCCTCCGAGGTGCGCCGGCACGCCGAACGCTTCGGTACCGACACCGCCATCGGGGAGGCCCTGCGCTGCGCCGCCGCCCTGGAGACCGGCCAGCGCGCGGTACGGCTCGCCGCGCAGGCGGTGACCTTCCTGGAGGCCTCGCCCTGCCAGTACGAACACGCCGCCGCCCGCATCGAGTACGGCATCGCGGCCCGCTCCACCGCCGAACTCCACCGGGGCCTGACCCTGGCCCGGCTGTGCGGCGCCGACGGCCTGGTGACGAAGGCGGAGGAGGCGCTGGCGAAGGGAACCGGGCCGGCCTAGCCGGGGCCCGTCGCCTGCCCGGCCGGGGCGGGGGTCACCCCTCGTCCTCCTCCGCGAGCACGCGCTGCGCCGCCGCGAACGCCGAGTTCGCCGCCGGTACGCCGCAGTAGACGGCCGTCTGCAGCAGCACCGCGCCGATCTCCTCCGGGGTCAGGCCGTTGCGCCGGGCCGCCCGGACGTGCATCGCCAGCTCGTCGTAGTGGCCGTGGGCGACCAGCGCCGTCAGGGTGATCATGCTGCGCTCGCGGCGGCTGAGCGTCGGGTCGGTCCAGATCTCGCCCCACGCGTAGCGGGAGATGAAGTCCTGGAAGCGCGCGGTGAAGGGGGTCTGCCGGGCCTGGGCCCGGTCCACGTGCGCGTCGCCGAGCACCTCCCGGCGCACCTCCATGCCGCGCGGCGCACCCCCGTCGAAGTGGGCGTGCAGCGCCGTCAGCACCGCCTCCGGGCACTGCGCGGGCGCCAGATGGGAGGCACCGGGCAGCTCCACGAGCGCGGCACCGGGCACCGCGTCGGCGATCTCCCGCAGATGGACCGGCGGGGTCGCCGGATCGTCCCGGCCGGCGATCAGCAGGGTCGGCGCGGAGATCTCCGCGAGCCGGTCGCGCAGATCGAAGGCGGCCAGGGCGTCACAGCAGGCGGCGTACGCCTCCGGGTCGGCGTCGCGGTGGTCCTGGACGAGCCGCGGCACCGTGAACCCGGGCGTGAACCAGCGGGAGTCGGCCGCCCCGGCCAGCTCGGCGAGCCCCTGCGCACGCACCCGGGCGGCCCGCTCCTGCCACGGCTTCGCCCCGTTGAAGTGGGCCGAGGAACAGATCACGGCGAGCGACGCCACCCGCTCGGGCCGGTGCACGGCCAGATGCAGCCCCACGGCGCCGCCGAGCGAGACCCCGGCGTAGGCGAACCGCTCGACGCCGAGCGAGTCGGCCAGTCGCAGCACCAGGTCGGCGAGGTCGCCGACGGTGGCCCCGGCCCGGATCAGCCCGGCCGCCGAGCCACCGTGCCCGGGCAGGTCCCAGCGGATCACCCGGTGCCGGGCGGACAGCTCGGGCGCGACCGCGTCCCACAGGGCGTACGAGGTGCCCAGCGACGGGCCGAGCAGCAGCGGGGGAGCGGAAGCGGGGCCCTCGGCGCGGTGGTTGAGGAGAAGGTCGGTCAACGTCGCTCCAGAGCGCGGTCGGTGAGGGCAGCGGCGCTGCCGGTGTAGCGGACGGGGTCGGTGAGGTCGTCGAGGTTGATGCCCTTCAACTCCGGTTCTGCCAATAGGAGTTCGGCCAGGCTGCGGCCCTCGGTGTGGGTGCGCCGGGCCAGCTCCGTGAGCAGTTCCTTGGCGCGGGCGCGGCCGAGCAGCGGGGCGAGTTCGGCGGACAGCCGCTCCGAGACGATCAGTCCGTGGGTGAGATCCAGGTGGGCGCGCATCGCGTCCGCGTGGACCCGCAGCCCCTCGGTGAGCTCGGCGGCGTCCCGGGCGGCGCCGCCCACCAGCCGGAGCAGCTCGCGCAGCGGCTCCCACTCGGCGTGCCAGGCACCGGCCGGCCGCTCGTCCTCGGCGGCCAGCGACCCGTACAGGGTGGCCGCGAGCTGCGGCGCCCGCCGGGCCGCGGCCGCGATCAGCGTGGACCGTACGGGGTTCGCCTTGTGCGGCATGGCCGACGAACCGCCGCCGCTGCCCTCGGCTAGCTCCGCGATCTCGGTACGGGACAGCGTCAGCACATCCGCCGCGATCTTGCCCAGCGCCCCGGCCGTGAACGCCAGGCACCCGGCCAGGTCGGCGACCGGCGTGCGCAGGGTGTGCCAGGGCAGGACCGGCGCGGCGAGCCCGGTCTCCCGGGCGTAGGCCGCCACCAGCGCGGTCGCGTCCTCGGTGCCGTACGCCGTGAAGGCCGCCAAGGTCCCGGCGGCGCCGCCGAGTTGGACGGGCAGCGACTCCCGTACGGCGGTCACCCGGTCCCGCGCGTCCAGCACCAGCGACCGCCAGCCCGCCGCCTTCAGCCCGAACGTCGTCGGTACGGCGTGCTGGGTGAGGGTGCGGCCGGGCAGCGCGGTGTCCCGGTGCTCGGCGGCCAGCCGCGCCAGCGCCGACTCGGTGCGGGCCAGGTCGGCGAGGAGCGGTTCCAGGGCGCGGTGGGCGACCAGCATGGTCGCGGTGTCCATGATGTCCTGACTGGTCGCGCCCCGGTGGACGCAGGGCCCGTACTCCTCGCCCACCGCCTTCGTCAGGTCGGCGACGAGCGGGATGACGGGGTTGCCGCCGGCGCGGGCGCGCCGGGCGATCCACGCCACGTCGAACCGTGCCGCGTCGGCCGCCCCGGTCACCGCCTCGCCCGCCTCGGCCGGGCCCTGGGCGCGGGTCAGCGCGGCCTCGGCGTCGAGCAGGGCCTGGAGGTAGGCGGTGTCACCGGTCGCGGACGCGGCGGCGGAGTCCGCCCACCCGGGACCGAGCAGCGCGTCGTCGTCGGCAGAACTCACGGGAACTCCAGGAAGACCGTTTCGCCCTCGCCCTGAAGGCGGATGTCGAAACGGTAGGTGCCGTGCCGTCCCTCGGCGGCGAGCAGCGTGGCGCGTCGCGCCGGATCCACCCGGGCCAGCAGGGGGTCCGCGGCCAGTGCCGCGTCGTCGCCCGGCAGGTAGATCCGCGTGTACAGGTGCACGAGCAGTCCGCGCGCGAACAGGCAGACGCTGAGGTACGGCGCGCTCCGCCCGCGCGCGCCGGGCCGCAAAGTCCGTGCGGTCCAGTGGCCGTTGGCGTCGGTCTGCACCCGTCCCCAGCCGGTGAACTCGACGCCGTTGCGGCCCAGGAAGCCGCCGCTCGCCGGGTCGCGCCGCATGGAGCCGTCGACCTGCGGCACCTGGCCGTCCGGGTCGGGGCCCCAGAGCTCCAGGAACGCGTCCGGCAGCGGATCGCCCGCGCCGTCGCGGACGTATCCCTGGAGGGTGATGGTGTCCGGGTGGCCGACCGGGGCGATGTCGCCGCCGCCGGGGAAGGGCAGGGCGTGGCCGTAGAAGGGCCCGACGGTGTGCGATGGGGTGGGCAGGACCGTCTCGGGGCGACTGGTGTCGATCTTCGTCATGGCGGCTCAGCGCCCTTCTTCGATCCAGGTGGCGGTCGGGCCGTCGAGGACGATGTCCCAGTGGTAGCCCATGGAGAACTCCGGTACCGACAGGCTGTGGTCGTAGGTCGCGATCAGCCTCTGGCGGGCCGCGTCGTCGGTGACGGACTGGATGATCGGGTCGTAGGGGAACAGCGGGTCGCTGGGGAAGTACATCTGCGTCACCAGCCGCTGGGTGAACGCCGAGCCGAAGACCGAGAAGTGGATGTGCGCCGGCCGCCAGGCGTTGAGGTGCTGGCGCCAGGGGTAGGGGCCCGGCTGGATGGTGGTGAAGGTGTAGCAGCCGCTGTCGTCGGTCAGGGTGCGGCCGACGCCGGTGAAGTTCGGGTCCAGCGGGGCGTCGTGCTGCTCGCGCTGATGGGCGTAGCGGCCGGCCGAGTTGGCCTGCCAGATCTCGACGAGCTGGCCGCGGACCGGGCGTCCGTGGCGGTCGAGGAGCCGCCCGGAGACGGTGATGCGTTCCCCGATCGGCTCGCCGTCGTGCTGCCGGGTCAGGTCGTTGTCGATCTCGGTGATGTCCCGCTCCCCGAAGGCGGGGGAGGCCAGCTCCACCAGCTCCGGGTCCTTGCTGACGTCGATCGCGACCGGCGGCTGCTTGGGGTGGCGCAGGACGGAGGAGCGGTACGGCGCGTAGTCGCGCCGCGGGTGATGCTCGACGGGGGCGCCGTCGGCGATCCGCTTCTCGTAGGCGGCGTGCTCGGCCGCGATCTCCCGGTCGATGTCGTGCTGGGTGAGAGTCATGGGGTTTCCTCGGGGGTTCTCAGCGTTCGAGGACGAGGGCGAGGCCCTGGCCCACGCCGATGCACAGGGTGGCGACGCCGACTCCGGAGCCCTTGCGGGCGAGCTGGTGGGCGACGGTGCCGGCGAGACGGGCGCCGGAGGCGCCGAGGGGGTGGCCGAGGGCGATGGCGCCGCCCTGCGGGTTGAGGACCGCCGGGTCCAGTTCGGGCCATTCGGCGAGGCAGCCGAGGACCTGGGCGGCGAAGGCCTCGTTGAGTTCGAGGACGTCCAGGTCGCCGAAGGTCCGGCCCGCCTTGGTGAGGGCGCGGTGGACGGCTTCGACGGGGGCGAGGCCGAAGTAGTGCGGGTCGAGGGCGTGGACGCCGGTGGCGGAGATCCGGGCGAGGGGTTCGCGGCCGGTGGCCTTCAGGCCCGCCTCGTCCACCAGCAGCAGCGCGGCGGCGCCGTCGTTGAGCGGGGACGCGTTGCCCGCGGTGACCGTGCCGCCGTCCGGACGGAACGACGGCTTCAGCTTCGCCATCGCCTCCGGCGACGCGTCCGGCCGTACGCTCTCGTCGGCGCCGACGACGACCGGGTCGCCCTTGCGCCGCGGGACCGGTACGGGCGCGAGCTCGGCGTCGAACAGCCCCTCGGCCTGGGCCCTGGCCGCCTTGTGGTGGCTGTGCAGGGCAAACTCGTCCTGCTGCTCCCGGGTGATCTTGTGCTTGTCGGCGATCAGTTCCGCCGACTCGCCGAGCGGGATCGTCCACTGCGGTGCCATCCGCGGGTTGACCATGCGCCAGCCGAGCGTGGTCGAGTACAGCTCGGTGTGGGCGGCGGGGAACGGCCTGTCGTTCTTGGGCAGGACGTAGGGGGCGCGGGTCATGGACTCCACGCCGCCGGCCACGGCGATGGAGGCGTCCCCCGCGGCGATGGCGCGGGCCGCCTGGACGACCGCTTCCAGGCCCGAGGCGCACAGGCGGTTGACGGTCACGCCGGGGACCGAGGTCGGCAGCCCGGCGAGCAGCGCCGCCATCCTGCCGACGTTGCGGTTCTCCTCGCCGGCGCCGTTGGCGTTGCCGAAGTAGACGTCCTCGATGCGGGCGGGGTCCAGCAGCGGGGTGCGGGCGATCAGTTCCCGGACGGCGTGGGCGGCCAGGTCGTCCGGGCGGACGGCGGCGAGAGCGCCGTTGTAGCGGCCGATCGGGGTACGGACCGCGTCGACGATGTACACGGGGTTCACAGCAGATTCTCCGCAACGGTCAGTTCAGCGTCGGTCTTCGCGACGATCTCGTCCACGTCCACACCGGGCGCCGTCTCGACGAGCAGCAGCCCCTCAGAGGTCACGTCGAGCACGCCGAGATCGGTGATGACCCGGTTCACACACGCCTTGCCGGTGAGCGGCAGCACGCACTCCTTGAGAATCTTCGGGGAGCCGTCCTTGGCGGTGTGCGTCATCACCACGATCACCGTACGGGCGCCGTGCACCAGGTCCATGGCCCCGCCGATTCCGGTGATCAGCTTGCCCGGGACGGCCCAGTTCGCCAGATCGCCGCCCGCCGAGACCTGCATCGCCCCGAGCACGGCGACATCGATGTGGCCGCCCCTGATCATCGAGAAGGACAGCGCCGAGTCGAAGAAGGAGGCGCCCGGCAGGACCGTCACGGTCTCCTTCCCGGCGTTGATCAGGTCCGGGTCCACCTGGTCCTCGGCGGGGTACGGACCCGTGCCCAGGATGCCGTTCTCCGACTCCAGGATCACCTCCACGCCCTCGGGCAGATAGTTGGGGATCAGGGTCGGCAGGCCGATGCCGAGGTTGACGTACTGGCCGTCCGTCAGCTCGCGCGCCGCCCGCGCGGCCATCTCCTCGCGTGTCCAGGCCATCAGCCGCTCACCGTTCCTCGTGCCGCGGGCGCGGAGACCGTGCGCCGTTCGATCTTCTTGTCGCCCGCCTGCCCGGGGGTGAGCGCGAGGACGCGCTGCACGAAGATCCCCGGCAGATGGACCGCGTCCGGGTCGATCTCGCCGGGCTCCACCAGCTCCTCCACCTCGGCGATCGTGATCCGCCCGGCCATCGCGGCCAGCGGATTGAAGTTCCGCGCGGACTTGCTGAACACCAGGTTTCCGTGCCGGTCGCCCTTGGCCGCCCGGACCAGCGCGAAGTCGGTGCGGATCCCGTGCTCCAGCACGTACTCGGTGCCGTCGAACTCGCGGACCTCCTTCGCGGGGGAGGCGAGAGCGACGCCGCCGGAGCCGTCGTAGCGCCACGGCAGTCCGCCGTCGGCGACCTGCGTGCCCACTCCGGCGGGGGTGTAGAAGGCGGGGATCCCGGCCCCGCCCGCGCGCAGCCGCTCGGCGAGGGTGCCCTGGGGGATCATCTCCACCTCCAGCTCACCGGCGAGGTACTGGCGGGCGAACTCCTTGTTCGCGCCGATGTAGGAGCCGGTCACCCGTGCGATCCGCCCGGCCGCGAGCAGGACCGCGAGCCCGGACTCCATCGCCCCGCAGTTGTTGGACACCACCGACAGCCCGCCGGTGCCCTGCTCGTACAGCGCCTCGATGAGCACGTTGGGCACACCGCTCAGCCCGAAACCGCCCACCGCCAACGACGCGCCGTCCGGCACGTCTGCCACCGCCTCGACGGCCGTGGCGACCACCTTGTCCATCCGTGAAGCCCCATCTCGTCCGAGCGCCCGGCCAGGAATTAGTCAGGGCACTGAGTATTTCAGCGAGGTGTCCTTCACGCTGCCACTGGTCGGTCGAAGCGTCAAGACCCCTGGCAAACGGCAGATTGTCGGTGCAGACGGTGAGGGGTGAGAGGGGTTATCGTTCCGTGCACCAACGAATTCAAGGACGGGAGCGCACATGGCCGCGGTGGATCTGACCAGCCACCCCGGGCACCTGGCCCGGCGGTTGCAGCAGGCGCACTACCTGCTGTGGAACACGATGGTCTCGGAGGAGATCACCTCACCGCAGTTCGCCGTCCTGAACGCGCTCGTGGCCGAGCCCGGGCTCGACCAGCGGACGGTGGGGGAGCGGGTGGGTCTCGACCGGTCCACCATCGCGGAGGTCATCAGCCGGCTCGGTCGGCGCGGGCTGCTGGACAAGGTCCGTGACCCGGCGGACGGCCGCCGCTTCCTGCTGCGCCTGACGGACGACGGGGTGCGCACCCACCGTAAGCTCACCGTGCGCACGGCCCGGATGAACCAGGTGTTCCTCGCCCCGCTCGCCGCTGAGGAGCAGACCGTCTTCTTCGACCTCATCCGGCGGGTCGCGGACGCGGCCGAAGGGCTCCGCAACCCCGCGGAACCCCTCGTGGCCCCCCGCTGACCGGCCCGCCCGGACCTCAGGCCGCCCGCGCGTACACCACCCACACCTGGCCCTCGGCGAAGTTCACGGGGCTGCCGTCCGGGGCCGTGAACTCGGTGCCGTCCGCCGGGGTCGCGCGCTTCCAGTCGGCGTCGTAGGCCCGCCCGTCGCGCAGCACCTTCGCCTTCCCCGAGCCCACCGTCTCGGTGTACGGCGTGTAGTTGCCGAGGGAGTCGTGGTACCCGGACGTGCGGATCGTGACGTACTGCACGACCACGGTCGCCGGAGCCAGCCGCTTGCCGTCCGTCTGCACGGTCGGCGCGCCGTCCTGCGAGACCAGCCAGCGCCCCTGGTCCCCGGACCAGGAGAAGGTGAAGGCGGCGGCCGGGTAGCGGACCGTCTCCGAGGTGTCCGCCCGGCCGCCGGCGGGGGCCGCGCCGTAGCGGAAGCCGGTGGTCAGCGCGCCGGCGCCGGGCGGCGAGGGCATCAGACGGGCCGGGCGCAGATAGAGGTTGTGCGGGGAGGGCCGGTCGGTGCCGCGGTAGTAGGCGCCGTCGGTCCGGCCCGGCGGCTGCGCGTCGATCGGGGCCTTGCCGATCAGCGGGAGCAGCTTGCGCTGGGCTCCGGAGAAGGCGAGCGTCGGGTTCTCGAACTGGCGCAGCAGTTCCAGGTCGGACTCCCGGGCGCTGCGCACCGGTCCGACGGTCTCGGGCAGGTGCGTCGCGTACACCGCCATCAGGCGGCTCAGGCCGCCCTCGACCGGTTCGACGTAGACGATGTCCGCGGCGTCGAGGCCGGTCTGGGGCTTGGCCCGGCGGACGTTGTCGATCTTCACGGCGAGCACCGAGGCCGGGGTGGCCGCCTCGGAGCTCCGGTCGGGTGCGCGTCCGTCGTCGCGCCCGTCGCCCGGCGCGGTGCAGGCCGCCGCCAGCGAGACCGCCATCGCCGTGGCCAGCAGTGCCGCGGTCGTCGCGGCGCGTCTCGTCCGCGTCCTGCGTCCCATGCCCACCGACGCCACCCCGTTTCTGTTGTCTTGATTGTGCGCTTATCAGTTCATTGATGGCCATACCCGGTGGAATTGGATCGCTCGCTGCGAATAGACCGATCGGCGCACGCGGTGGTTCACGGCAGCGGCCCCGGGTACCCGGGGCGCGGATCCGATGGAGGGAGCCAGTGGCGTGAAGGCTGTGACGTGGCAGGGCAAGCGGGACGTCCGTGTGGAGAACGTGCCCGATCCGATCATCCAGGAGCCCACGGACGCGATCGTCCGCATCACCTCCAGTGGGCTGTGCGGCTCCGATCTGCATCTGTACGAGGTGCTCACCCCGTTCATGACGCCGGGCGACATCCTCGGACACGAGCCCATGGGCATCGTCGAGGAGGTCGGCGCGGGCGTCGTGGACCTGAGCGCGGGCGACCGGGTCGTGGTGCCGTTCCAGATCGCCTGCGGCGACTGCTGGATGTGCCTGAACGGGCTGCCCACCCAGTGCGAGACCACCCAGTGCACCGGCGAGGGCATGGGCGCCGCCCTCTTCGGCTACACCCGGCTGTACGGCTCGGTGCCGGGCGCGCAGGCCGAGTACCTGCGGGTCCCGCAGGCGCAGTTCGGCCCGATCAAGGTGCCCGAGGGGCCGCCCGACGACCGGTTCGTCTACCTCTCCGACGTGCTGCCCACCGCCTGGCAGGCGGTCGCCTATGCCGACGTCCCGCCGGGCGGCAGCGTCGCGGTGCTCGGACTCGGGCCGATCGGCGACATGGCCTGCCGGATCGCGCGGGCGCGCGGCGCCGGGAGCGTGTTCGGCGTGGACCTGGTCACCGAACGTCTGCACCGGGCGCGGGACCGGGGCGTGGAAACGTTCGACCTGCGGGACTTCGACAGCGAGAAGGAACTCGTCACGGCCATCCGCGACCGCACCGACGGCCGCGGCCCCGACGCCGTGATCGACGCGGTCGGCACCGAGGCGCACGGCAGCGCCGCCGCCCGCCTCGCCCAGCAGGCCACCGGGATGCTGCCGAGGGCACTGAGCGGGAAGCTCGCGGAACGCTTCAGCGTCGACCGGCTCGCCGCCCTCTACACCGCCATCGACCTGGTCCGCCGCGGCGGCACCCTCTCGCTGGTCGGTGTCTACGGCGGCACCGCCGACCCGCTTCCGCTGCTCACCCTGTTCGACAAGCAGATCCAGATCCGGATGGGACAGGCCAACGTCCGCCGCTGGGCCGACGAGATCATGCCGTACCTCACGGACGAGGACCCCCTCGGCGTCGACGACTTCGCCACCCACCGGGTGCCGCTGACCGACGCGCCGCACGCGTACGAGATGTTCCAGCGCAAGCAGGACGGCGCGGTCAAGGTGCTGATGCAGCCCTGATCAGCCGCCCAGGAGCTCCTCCAGGTCGTACCGGACCGGCTCCTCCAGCTGAGCGTACGTACAGCTCTCCGGGGTCCGGTCCGGGCGCCAGCGGCGGAACCGGGCGGTGTGCCGGAAGCGCGCCCCCTGCTCCATGTGGTCGTACGCCACCTCGCACACCCGCTCGGGTCGGAGCGGCACCCAGGACAGGTCCTTCTTGCCCGACCAGCGGCTCGGCGCCCCCGGCAGCCGGGCCGTCTCGTGCGCCGCCTCCTCGGCCCAGGCCGCCCAGGGATGCCCGGTGACCTCGTCCATGCGCAGCGGCTCCAGCTCCTCGACCAGCGCGGCCCGCACCTTCATGGAGAACGCGGCGGACACCCCGACGTGCTGCAGGGCGCCCCGGTCGTCGTAGAGGCCGAGCAGCAGCGAGCCCACGACGGGTCCGCTCTTGTGCAGGCGGTACCCGGCCACCACCACATCGGCCGTCCGCTCGTGCTTGATCTTGAACATGGCCCGCTCGTCCGGCCGGTACCGCGAGGTGGGCGGCTTGGCGATCACCCCGTCGAGACCGGCCCCCTCGTACTGCTCGAACCACCGCTCGGCGACCTCGATGTCCATGGTCGCCGGTGCCACGTGCACGGGCGGCGTCGCCCCGGCCAGCGCCCTGGTCAGCAGCGCCCGCCGGTCGGTCAGGGGTACGTCCAGCAGCGACTCGTCCGCCAGGGCGAGCAGATCGAAGGCGACGAAGGAGGCGGGGGTCCGCTCGGCGAGCGTCCGCACCCGGGAGGCCGCCGGATGGATCCGCTCGGTGAGCGCGTCGAAGTCCAGATGCCCCTCGCGGGCGATCACGATCTCCCCGTCCAGCACGCACCGCTCGGGCAGCCGCTCCTTCAGCGCCGCCACCAGCTCGGGAAAATACCTGGTCAGAGACTTGGTGGTACGGCTGCCCAGCTCCAGCTCGGCACCGTCGCGGAACACGATCGCCCGGAACCCGTCCCACTTCGCCTCGTAGTGCATGCCCGCCGGGATCCTGGCGACCGACTTGGCGAGCATCGGCTTGACCGGCGGCATCACGGGGAGGTCCATGGTCCGATTTTGCGCGGAACCCTCCCGATCCGCCCGGTATGCGAGCCGTGGGAGGTGCGCCTACCGTGGCTCGCATGGGTGAAGCGGTGGAGTTGGCGGCGGGCGGACGCACGGTACGGCTGTCCAGCCCGGACAAGGTCTTCTTCCCGGAGCGCGGTTTCACCAAGCTGGACCTCGCCCGGTACTACCAGGCCGTCGGGCCCGGCATCCTGCGCGCCCTGCGGAACCGGCCCACCACGCTGGAGCGCTATCCGGACGGGGTGAACGGCGAGAACTTCTTCCAGAAGCGGGCCCCCAAGAACATGCCCGACTGGATCCCCACCGCCCACATCACCTTCCCCAGCGGACGCAGCGCCGACGAGATGTGCCCGACCGAGGAGGCGGCCGTGCTCTGGGCCGCCCAGTACGGCACGCTCACCTTCCACCCCTGGCCGGTGCGCCGGGACGACGTCGACAGCCCCGACGAACTCCGCATCGACCTCGATCCGCAGCCCGGCACCGACTACGACGACGCGGTCCGCGCCGCGCACGAACTGCGTGCCGTGCTGGAGGAGTTCGGGGGCCTGAAGGGCTGGCCCAAGACCTCCGGCGGACGGGGTCTGCATGTCTTCGTGCCGATCGAACCGCGCTGGACGTTCACCCAGGTCCGCCGCGCCGCCATCGCCGTCGGCCGGGAGATGGAGCGCCGGATGCCGCAGCAGGTGACGATCAAGTGGTGGAAGGAGGAGCGGGGCGAGCGGATCTTCATCGACTACAACCAGACCGCCCGCGACCGCACCATCGCCTCCGCCTACTCGGTGCGCCCCCGCCCGCACGCCCCCGTCTCCGCACCCCTGACCTGGGACGAGGTCGGCACCGCCCACCCCCGCGACTTCGACCTGGCGACCATGCCGGCCCGCTTCGCCGAACTCGGCGACGTGCACGCCGACATGGACGAGCACCGCTTCTCGCTGGAGGCACTGCTGGAGCTGGCCGCGCGGGACGAGCGCGACCACGGGCTCGGGGATCTGCCGTACCCGCCCGAGTATCCGAAGATGCCGGGAGAACCCAAGCGGGTACAGCCGAGCAAGGCCCGCAAAGAAGGGCCTACAGCTCCTTGATCCGGATGTCCCGGTACGACACCACGTCCGTCGTGCCGTGCACCTGGAGGCCCAGGTAACCGGAGGCGAACCGGCGTCCGTCCGTGCCGGGGTCGTCCGAGCGGGGCGGGGAGAAGTCCTGGCCGCCCAGGTTGTCGAACTCGTTGATCAGCACGCCGTTGCGGTAGACCGAGTAGTGCTGGTCCACCACCCGGATCTCGTAGTCGTTCCACGTGCCCTTCTCGGTCACGCCCGCGCCGGCCAGGCCGACCCGGTCGAAGCCGTAGACCGATCCCGTCTTGTACATGTCGCCGTCGGGCCGGTCGAGCACCTGCACCTCGTGGCCGTACTTGATGGCGACCCACTCGGGACGGGTCTCCTCGGGGTGGTCGTGGACCCACGGGAAGCGCACGAAGACACCGGAGTTGGCGTTCCCGGTGCCCGGAGCGTCGTCACGCCACTGCAGGCGCAGCGAGAAGTCGCCGTACTTGCGCTCGGGGAACCACAGCATGCCGAGCCCGGCCCGGGTGGTGCCGCTGGTCATCGACCCGTCGGCGTTCAGGCCGAACGAACCGCCGCCCACGTGCCGCCACTTGGCGAACGAGCCGGCGCTGCCGTCGAACAGCGTGCGGTAGCCCTCGGTCTGGCCCGGTGTGCCGATACCGGACTGGCGGGCGGCCCTGGTGATCAGGTTGTACTCGCGCTGGTCGACGACGCCTTCCCGCAGCAGCCGGTCGAGGACCGTCTTCACATGCTTGAGGAACAGCGCCTGGGACGTCCACTCCTTCTCGTCCTCGATCAACTCGTTGATCCGGCAACGGTTGTTCGTGAGCCGGTTCGGCACCCCGGAGTCGACCGTCCCGACGATGACCGTCAGCCGCTCGTCGTACTCCGGACAGGGCGGCGCCGGCACCCCGCCCGGCACGACCGTGAAGCTCACCGTCCGTGCCGCGGAGGTGTTGCCCGCCGTGTCGGTCGCCCGGTACGCGAGTGTGTGCGCGCCCGCCCGGTCGACGATCACGGGCGCGCTGTACGCCAGATAGGGCCCGCCGTCGAGCGAGTACTCGATGCCCGCGACCCCGCCCGCGTCGGTCGCGCTGACCGTCACCTTGGCGCTCGCCACGTACGCACCGTCGGAGTTGCGCGTGCCCTCCACGGTCACGCCCGTCACCGGCGGTGTGGTGTCCTGCGGCGGCGCCGCGACCACCGTGAACTCCACGCTCTTGACGGCCGCCACGTTCCCCGCCTTGTCGGTGGCGCGGAACCGGACGGTGTGCGTGCCTACCTGATGCACCATCACGGGCATGGTGTACGGCTGCCAGGCGCCCGTCCCGACGGCGTACTCGATGGTGTTGACGCCCGAACCGGTGTCGGAGGCGGAGACGGTCACCGTCGCCATGTCGGTGTAACTGCCGTCGGGATTGCGCTCCCCGCTCACCGTCGCGGAGGTCTCCGGCGGGGTCGTGTCGTCCGTGGGCGGCGCCACGACCGTGAACGCGGCGCTCTTCTCGGCGGAGACGTTCCCCGCCTTGTCCACGGCCCGGTAGCGCACCGTGTGGTCGCCGACCTGATCCACCACGACCGGCGTGGTGTACGGCTGCCAGGCGCCCGTGGCGCCGACCGCGTACTCGACGCGGTCCACCCCGGAGCCACCCTCGTCGGTGGCGTGGATCATGACGCTCGCCGAACCGACGTACTGGCCCTGCGCGTTCTGCGTGCCACTGACGTGCGCCGAGGTCGCGGGCGCGGTGGTGTCCTCGCCGGTGCCCTCGGTGACGACGAGGATGCCCTGCATCTGGCCGTGGCCGGGGATCGTGCAGGAGTAGAAATAGCGGCCCGGGGTGAGCGTGACCTCGGCGGTGTGGCGGCCGCCCTTGTCGTCGCCCGGGGTCGCCAGGATGTTGAGCTGGACATCGCTGTTGAACTCGGGGTCGCTGGTGGCGAACGTCAGCGTGTGCGGCATGCCGGTGGTGTTGCCGGTCGCCGCGCTGTTCTCGAAGACGATCGTCGCCGCGCCCGCCACCGCCGTGGTGGGGGCCGAGGTGTACTTGGTGATGTCGTCGCCCGCCGTCCAGGTGAGCACCTGCGCCGCGGCAGCCGCCGGTTCGGGCCGGGCGGTGGACGGCGCCGCCTGGACCCCGAGCAGGACCAGTACGGCGGTCAGCAGGGCCGTCAGGAGTCTTCGCTGCCGCATCACTGAGCTCCCCTCGCCAGCTGTCCGGCGGCCGGCGTCGGGCCGCCACCGGTGTACGTGATCCGCCACAGCGCGGACTTGGCGTCCGAGGTGAAGAAGCCGCGGCCGTAGTCGAGGACGTAGAGCGCGCCGTCCGGGCCGAACCTCCAGTCCATGAGGTTCTTGATGCCGTCG
Source organism: Streptomyces sp. NPDC002776 (assembly GCF_053592195.1). Lineage (NCBI taxonomy): Bacteria > Bacillati > Actinomycetota > Actinomycetes > Kitasatosporales > Streptomycetaceae > Streptomyces > Streptomyces sp. NPDC002776. The sequence goes on from NZ_JBSFVG010000013.1 coordinate 89,832, forward strand.
TTGCCGACCGGCACGATCTTCTTCAACGACTCCGAGTGCACCGGCAGTCCGCCTTCGCCGTGCGTCCTCGGGTCGGTGATGACCGCGTTGCGCGGCTGGTCGGCGTCGTAGAAGTCGCCCACGAACCACTTCCCGTCCCAGTACGCGGGCCACTTGGTGGTGCTGGTGCTCGCCGCGTCGTAGCGGTAGACGGGCCCGTTCATCGCGGCCTGTCCGCCGCCCTTGAGCCACGGCAGCAGATACGTGGACTCCGCCTGCTGGTAGGACGGGACGCCGTTCGCGTCGCGCGGGAAGTCCGGGGCGCCGCCCTGGGGCGAGTACCAGATGTTGTTGCCGGTCACTGGCGGCAGGTTGACCAGGCCGTCATTGTTCGGCGACTCGTTCTTCGGGTGGTCGCAGTCGTACCAGCCGAGCGGCTTGGCCGGATCCGGCAGATTGCGGTCCCGGTAGGGCTGCTTGTTGCCCATGCAGTACGGCCAGCCCCGGTTGCTCGCCTTGGTGATGACGGCGAACGTGTCGTACTTGGCCGGGCCCCAGGTCGGCGACGGAGCGCCGGCGTCCGGGCCGACCCAGCCGGCGTAGAGGATGTCGGTCGACTTGTCGACGAAGATACGGGCCGGGTTCCTGACCCCCATCACATAGATCTCGCCGCGCGTCTTGCCGCCGCCCTCGTCCGTCTCCCGCCCGGTGAACAGGTTCCCCTCGGGCAGGGTGTACGTCCCGTCCGGCTCCGGATGGATGCGCAGGATCTTGCCGTTGAGGTTGTTGGTGTTCCCGGCGGTCCGGCGCGCGTCGGCGAAGGAGACGCCCTTGTAGTTCGGCTGAGGGTTGTTGCCCGAGTAACCGTCGCTGAAGCGGCTGGAGTTGTTGTCGCCGGTCGCGATGTACAGGTTGCCCTGGGAGTCCCAGGTCATCCCGCCGCCCGCGTGGCAGCAACTGTGGATCTGCACCGGCCACTTGAGCAGCACCTTCTCGCTGCTCAGGTCGAGCTTGTTCGTCGCGAGGTCGAGCGTGAAGCGGGAGACCCGCCGCTCGGCCATGCGGGTGTCACGGTTGATCTGAGCGTGCGGGGTCCAGTGCAGGTACACCCACCCGTTCTCCTGGAACCGCGGATCCAGCTCGATGCCGAGCAACCCCTCCTCGACCTTGACCAGTTCGTCGCCGCCGCCCTTGTTGCCGAAGACGGTGAGCGCGCCCGCCCGGGTGACCTGCTCGGTCGTCGGGTCGTAGACGTGGATCTCGCCCTGGCCCTTGCCGATGTCGGGGTTGTTCCAGTCGGTGATCACCGGCTGGGAGGAGTCGGCGCCGCCGCGCCCGATGTAGAGCACTCGCCCGTCGGGGGCGGTGACCAGGCCGTGCGGTTCGCCGATCTGGTCGTTCTGGCCCGGCTGGTTGGGCCGGGTGAGCCGCTCGGCCGTGTAGTGGCCGGTGATGGTGGCCTTGCAGTCCGCCCGCACCAACCGGGTCGTCCACAGCAGGGCGCCGCGCAGATGGGCGCGGAAGTCCGTCTCGTCGTACGAGGAGACGGTGCCGCCCATGCCGGTGTAGAAGGACCGGCCGCCATCGTAGTCACGGCACCAGCTCACCGGGTGGTCCCAGCCGCCCGCGCCCGCACCGGGCTGGTACGTCGACTCGCGCACCCGGGCGACGGTGTGCACGCTGCCGGTGGGGTTCTTCGTCCAGTTCAGCCAGCGGTCCGGACGCTTCCACTGCACCGGCAGATCCTTGGTCGCCGGATGCGAGCGGTCGCCGACCTCCACGGTCGCCCGCTGCACGCCGGCCGGGCCGCCGGACGCCGGCCGGGCACCGATCAGCCCGGTGAACCACTCCGAGTACGGCTCGGCGCGCGCCGCGTCGTGCAGGCCGACGAAACCGCCGCCCGCCTCCATGTAGGCCTCGAGACCCGCTTCCTGCTCGGGGTCGAGGACGTCGCCGCCGCCGGTCGGGAACACGACGGCGTTGTAACGGCCCAGCGCGGTCTCGTCGGTGAAGACCGAGGCGTCGTCCGTCGCCTCGACCTTGAAGCGCTGGTTCAGCGGCCCCGAGAGACCGATCTTCTCGATCGCCTCGATACCGGCGTTCACCAGGGGCGACTCGTCGCCGGCGGCGGCGGAGCCGTAGAAGATCAGCACGCGTACGTTCGCGCCGCCCGGGGGCGACTTGATGGACATCGTTGTCAGGGTCGGGTCGGGGGCCACGCGCGCACTCGCGGGCGGGCCCGACAGCAGTCCGGCGGCAACGGCTCCGGCCGCTACGGCCGCCGCCCAGCCGCGTCTTCTCGTGCTCAACCCTCGTAAGTGCATGGGCACCTCCTCGGTCACAGCAACAGCGCCATGGAAGCTAGACCTCTTCGCTTCACTCGCCAATACCTATGACCAGAATGGAACGAACTTTGTCCTGCGTGTGGATAAACCGCTCCGGTCCCGCTACTGTCTCGAACTCCGTACCGGAACAGGGGAGTTCGGCATGGACAGACGCGGCTTCAACCGTCGGGTACTGCTGGGCGGCGCCGCCCTCACGACATCGTTGTCTATGGCGCCGAAGGCCACCGGCGCCGACCGAACGGCGGGCACGGCGACCGCCACGGGCGAGGTCAGACACCTCAAGCTGTACGCCGAGAAGCTCGCCGACGGGCAGATGGGCTACGGCTTCGAGAAGGGCAAGGCGACCATCCCGGGACCGCTGATCGAGGTCACCGAGGGCGACACCCTGCACATCGAGTTCGAGAACACCATGGACGTGGCGGCCAGCCTCCATGTGCACGGCCTGGACTACGAGATCTCCAGCGACGGCACCAAGCTGAGCAAGAGCGACGTCGAGCCCGGCGGAACCCGCACCTACACCTGGCGCACCCACGCCCCCGGCCGCCGCAAGGACGGCACCTGGCGGGCGGGCAGCGCGGGTTACTGGCACTACCACGACCACGTGGTCGGGACGGAACACGGAACGGTCGGCATCAGGAAGGGCCTGTACGGGCCGGTGATCGTGCGGCGCGCGGGCGATGTGCTGCCGGACATGACGTACACGATCGTCTTCAACGACATGCTGATCAACAACAAGCCGGCGCACTCCGGGCCCAACTTCGAGGCCACCGTGGGGGATCGGGTCGAGTTCGTGATGATCACGCACGGCGAGTTCTACCACACCTTCCACCTGCACGGTCACCGCTGGGCGGACAACCGCACGGGCATGCTCACCGGGCCCGACGATCCCAGCCAGGTCATCGACAACAAGATCGTGGGCCCGGCGGACTCCTTCGGCTTCCAGGTGATCGCGGGCGAGGGGGTCGGCGCGGGGGCCTGGATGTACCACTGCCATGTGCAGAGCCACTCCGACATGGGGATGGTGGGGCTGTTCCTGGTGAAGAAGACGGACGGGACGATCCCGGGGTACGAGCCGCACGAACACGAGCACCGGCAAGAGCAAGAGCAAGAGCAAGAGCAAGAGCAAGAGCAAGAGGAAGAGCACGAGCACTGAGTCAGGACTGGAGCGCTCTCACGGCGTGGGAGGCCGGGGCTATCCTGGGCCGATGAGGAGCCCGAAGTGACCGGTACCGCCCCGCGTCCCACGCTGGAGGCCGTGGCCGCACGCGCCGGGGTCTCACGGGCCACCGCGTCCCGGGTGGTCAACGGCGGGGACGGGGTCAGGGAACCCCTCGCCGCGCGGGTGCGGCGAGCGGTGGAGGAGCTCGGATACGTGCCCAATCAGGCGGCCCGCAGTCTGGTCACCCGGCGCCACGACGCGGTGGCCGTCGTCGTCGCGGAACCGGAGAGCCGGGTCTTCGCCGACCCCTTCTTCGCCCTGCAACTGCGGGGCATCAGCAAGGAGTTGGCCGCACACGACAACCAGCTCGTCCTGCTGCTCACCGAGGGCCGCGACGACCATGCCCGGGTCGCCCGCTATCTGTCCGGCGGGCATGTCGACGGCGCGCTGGTCTTCTCCCTGCACCTCGACGACCCGCTGCCCGGACTGATCCAACAGGCCCGGATTCCCACGGTGTTCGGGGGACGGCCCGGCTGGCGCGGGGTCCGCGGCGACGTGGTGTACGTCGACAGCGACAACCGGGGCGGGGCGCGGGAGGCCGTACGGCATCTCGTGCGGCTCGGCCGGAGCCGGGTGGCGCACATCACCGGGGCGCTGGACCAGACCTCGGCGGTGGACCGGCTGGACGGGTACCGGGATGTCATGGAGGGCGCGGATCCGCGGTGGATCGCCGAGGGCGACTTCACGCCGGGCGGCGGTGAACGGGCGATGCGCGAACTCCTCGACCGCTGCCCGGACGTGGACGCCGTTTTCGCCGCGAACGACCTGACCGCGGCAGGCGCCCTGCGGGTGCTGCGGGAGCGGGGGCGGCGGGTGCCGCAGGACGTGGCCGTCATCGGGTTCGACGACATGCTGCCGGTGGCCGAGCAGACGGATCCGCCGCTTACGACGGTCCGTCAGGACATCGAGGAGATGGGGCGGTTGATGGCCCGGCTGCTGCTGCGCGGGCCGGCCGAGGAGCAGGCGAGCGTGGTCCTGCCGACGACGCTGGTGCGGCGGGGCTCGGCCTAGAACGGGGAGGGTGTTCTCCGACGGGACGACCCGGGCGGCAGGGCCGTCGGCCGGTCTGCTCCAGGCGGAAGCCGACTGGTCGGCGGTGCCTGTCGGGGACGACCACTACCCGTCTCCGAGGCGGGCTGGTCCTGCGTGCCGAGCCGGTCGAGAATCCCCCGGATGGCCCCGTGGGTCAGGGCTCCTCGTGGCGGAGCGGGGAGCAGGTACTCAGCGCCTCGGCCCACGGGGCTGCGAACATACGTTCGACGTGTTGCGGCGTGGCCCGGTCCCGGGACAGGGACGTCCCCGAACGGCTCCGGCGTCGGCTCCCCCGTGCCCAAGACCCGCTCCCGCGCCGCACGCTCCGGTAAGAGCATCCGAACGGTCGGATGCGCTTCCACGGATAAGACGCGCTCCGACGGCGATTGTCAGTGGGCGGTGGAAGACTCGGCTGAGCACGCATCGGGACCCCTCGGAGGAGGGCATCATGCTCACCACCCGTTTTGTCCACGGCGCTCCCAACTGGGTCGACGTCGGGACCACCGACATCGACGGCGCCACCGCCTTCTACCACGCCCTGTTCGGCTGGGAGTTCCGGTCGGCGGGCCCCCAGTCAGGCGGCTACGGCTTCTTCCAGCTCGACGGGAGGACCGCCGCCGGTGGCATGCAGAACCCGCCCGAGCAGGGCCCGCCCGCCTGGACCATCTACTTCCACAGCCCGGACGCGGACGCCACGGCGAAGGCGGTGGAGCGGGCGGGCGGCCGGGTGGTCATGCCGCCCGACGACGTCATGGGCAAGGGCCGCATGGCCATCCTCGCCGACCACGCGGGGGTGACGTTCGGCATCTGGCAGCCCGCCGCCCTCCAGGGCCTCGACGTCGCGGGCGACCCCGGCTCGCTGTGCTGGGTGGAGCTGTACACCCAGGACCTGGCCCGGGAGGCCGCCTTCTTCGACACCGTGTTCGGCTGGGAGACCTCGGCGATGGCCTTCCCCGGCGGCGTCTACACCTGTATCAACCCCGCCGGCGCCGGCGAGGACGCCATGTTCGGCGGCCTGGTCACCCTGGCCGACGACCCCACCGGCACCGAGGAGGAGCCGTACTGGCTGCCGTACTTCGAGGTCGGGGACACCGATGTCGTCGTCAGCAAGGCGCAGGAGCAGGGCGGCACGGTCCGGATGCCCGCCGTCGACGTGGAGGGTGTCGGCCGGATGGCCAAGCTGGAGGACCCCTACGGCGCCCGCTTCGCGGTGATCAAGAGCGCCGCCCCGCAGGAGGGCTGACCGGGCGCCCGGATCGCGTCGGACACGCCGCGCGCCGCCGTGCTTTCCGGGGCGCGGCGGGGGCATCATCGTGCGGTCGCCCGGGGCCGCGCCCCCGAGGCGTTGATCCGGCGTTGATCGAACGTTTTTCGCCGCCGGGCACGCTTCGGGCCATGTTCATCGACACAGTCACCACGCCCGATCTCACCTGGCAGCAGGAGGCGTTGTGCGCGCAGACCGGGGCGGACTTCTTCTTCCCGGAGCCGGGCAGCTCCGTACGGGAGGCGAAGCGGATCTGCGGCCTGTGCCCCATCCGCTCAGCCTGCCTGGAGTACGCCCTGGACAACGACGAGCGTTTCGGCGTCTGGGGCGGCCTGTCGGAGAAGGAACGCCTGGCGCTGCGGCGCACGGCCCACTGACGTGAGGTCACGCCCCGTGCGCCGTCGGGAAACGGGGCGACCGGCCGTTCGCGGTGCGGTTGGGATCCGGGGGCACACCCGGGCGTAGCGCGGGCCGTCGGGGCGTACGGACAGCGCCCACCGGGCGTAACCGGGCAGCGGAGCCTCGTCGTCCGCCGCGGCGACCGTGTCCCGGTCGCCGCGGGTGAGGACCATCGAGGCGGCGGCGCGGCCCTCGCTCATCGAGGTGACGCGCGCAGGCAGCCGACGAGGCCGTGGCGACGTAACGCGTGGGCACCTCCGGCTCCTGGCCGATGAGCCGGGGGTCCACCCGGACCGGTTCGGTGCGGCCGGGACCGAACGGGATGCCGCGGACGACGGCGCGGCGCAGCCCCGCGTCCGTCTCCGGGTGCCGCCACATCACGGCGCTCAGGGTCGGGTCGTCGTTCTCCAGGATCCACAGCGCGACGGAGACCGGCAGCAGCCGGGACCACGTCCACGCGCGCTGCAGGCGCCGTACGGTCGCGTCGGGCGCCTCGGGGCCGGGCAGACCGGTCCGCGTGCGGACCCGGGCGGGGTGTCCTCGTCGACCAGGCCGAGCAGGAATCCGGCGCCTGCTGCGACCTGCTGTTCTCACGCATGGCCTGCATGGTGCCGCAGGCCCGCGATCCGCCCCAGGGAGATACCGGGAGGGCGTCAGCCCGCGGCGCGTGCCGCCATGCGCGCCTTGCGCGCGGCCAGCTTCTCGTCGAACTTCGAGGCCTCGGCGTCCAGGCCGTTCATGAACAGGCCGAGTTCCTCCTGCGCCTTGAGGCCCTCCGGGCCGAGGCCGTCGATCTCCAGGACCTTCAGGTGGCGCAGCACGGGCTGGAGCACGTCGTCGTGGTGGATCCGCATGTTGTAGACCTCGCCGATCGCCATCTGCGCGGCGAACCGCTCGAAGCCGGGCATGCCGTGACCGGGCATCCGGAAGTTCACGACGACGTCCCGGACCGCCTGCATGGTCAGGTCGGGGGCGAGCTCGAAGGCGGCCTTCAGCAGGTTCCGGTAGAAGACCATGTGCAGGTTCTCGTCGGTCGCGATGCGCGCGAGCATGCGGTCGCAGACCGGGTCGCCGGACTGGTGGCCGGTGTTGCGGTGCGAGATGCGCGTCGCGAGCTCCTGGAAGGCGACGTAGGCCACCGAGTGCAGCATCGAGTGCCGGTTGTCCGACTCGAAGCCCTCGCTCATGTGGGCCATGCGGAAGGCTTCCAGCTTGTCCGGGTCCACCGCGCGCGAGGCGAGCAGGTAGTCGCGCATCACGATGCCGTGCCGGCCCTCCTCGGCGGTCCAGCGGTGCACCCAGGTGCCCCAGGCGCCGTCGCGGCCGAAGAGCGAGGCGATCTCGTGGTGGTAGCTGGGCAGGTTGTCCTCGGTCAGCAGGTTCACGACCAGCGCGATCCGGCCGATCTCGGTGACCTTGGACTGCTCCTTGTCCCAGGCCTCGCCGTCCTCGAAGAACCCGGGGAAGTTGCGGCCGTCGGACCAGGGCACGTACTCGTGCGGCATCCAGTCCTTGGCGACCGAGAGATGGCGGTTCAGTTCTGTCTCGACCACTTCCTCGAGCGCGTAGAGCAGCCTGGCGTCGGTCCAGGCCGAGGACGGGCTGCCGAGGTTCGGGGAAGTAATCGTCACGGGAACTCCAGGGGGACGTCACACGAGCGGAAGCGGACCGGCTGGCGGTCGGTTGAACCTACGGAATCGTAGGCTACGAGACCGTAGGTTACGAACCCGTAGGTTAAAAATGCTGTAAGGACCGCTGATCAGCCGGGTTCCCAAGGATGCGGAGGCCATGCCGAAGAGCCCCGGGACCGGCAGGTCCCGGGGCTGAGAGCATGAAGTGTCACCTGGTCAGGCGTACAGGTCCCGCATCCGTACCGAGAGACATGTCACACAGCCTTCGAGCTTCTCGAACTCGCCGATGTCCACCACGACCGGCTCATGACCGAGGTCGGCGAGCAGTTCCGCCGTCTTCGGCGCGCTCGCGGAGATCAGCAACCGGTTGCCGCCGAGCAGCACCACATGGCCCCCGGCCTCCTCGGGCACCGACAGGAAGCGCGGGAAGAGCGCCGGCCGGTCGACCTTCGGGATGTGCCCGATCACCGTCCCGTCGGGCAGCGCGGTGACCGCGGACTTCAGGTGCAGCACCTTGCTCACCGGTACGGCGACGACCCGCGCCCCGAGCGGCTCGAAGGCGGCCCGCACCTGCTGGACCCCGGCCGCGTTGGTGCGCCCGCCGCGGCCGACGTAGATCGTGTCGCCGACCTTCAGCACATCGCCGCCGTCCAGGGTGCCGGGCTCCCAGATCCAGTTCACCGAGCAGCCGAGGGAGGCGACGGCCTCCTCGACGCCGACGGTCTCCGCGCGCCGCGCCTCGGCGCCGGGGCGGGTGATCAGCGCGACGTTCCGGTACATGACGACCGTGTCCTCGACGAACACCGCATCGGGGCAGTCGTCGGCCGGATCCACCTCGACGGTCTCCCAGCCGTGGGCGCGCAGCGCCTCCGTGTACGCCTCCCACTGCTCCACAGCACGGCCGACGTCGACCTTCTCCCGCTCGATGTGCGTCACCAGCCCTTCGGCGAGGCGCGGGCCGGGGCGGCGGACGAGGGCCTTCTTGCTGGGCACGAGATTCTCCGAATCGGCGACAGGTTCCGGCGCCCGTGATCCGGCGCCGGTCCGCCATCATGCAGGGCCGGTCCGCCCGGACAAAACCCGTCTCACCAGGCTGTGGCCCTCCTGAGATGCTCCGCGGTGAAGGATCCGGGGACGTCGAGGAGCCCGCGCGGGGTACCGGTGAAGATCACCTCGCCGCCGTCGCGCCCGCCGTCCGGGCCGAGGTCGACGACCCAGTCGGCGTGCGCCACCACGTCCAGGTGGTGCTCGACCACCACGACCGTGTTGCCCACGTCGACCAGCCGGTCCAGCAGGGCGAGCAGCGCGTCCACGTCGGACAGGTGCAGCCCGGTCGTCGGCTCGTCGAGGACGTACAGGGCCCCGGTCAGATGCAGCCGGGTCGCCAGCTTGATGCGCTGGCGCTCCCCGCCGGAGAGCGTGGACAGCGGCTGGCCGAGGGTGAGGTAGGTGAGCCCGACGTCGCGCAGGGCGCTCAGCCGGCGCCGTACGCCGGTGTCGGCGAAGAAGTCGAGCGCCTGCCCCGCCGTCATCTCCAGGACGTCCGCGACGGAGCGGCCGTCGACGGTCAGCCGCAGCACCTCGTCCTTGAAGCGCCGCCCCTCGCAGTCGTGACAGGTCGTCGTCACCGGGTCCATGAAGGCGAGGTCGGTGGAGATGATCCCGCGGCCCTCGCAGGTGGCGCAGGCGCCGGAGGAGTTGAAGCTGAACAGGCCCGCCTCGGCACCGGTCTCCCGGGCGAAGATCTTCCGGACCGTGTCCATGATCCCGACATAGGTCGCCGGGGTGGACCGCGCCGAGATCCCGATCGACGACTGGTCCACGACCACCGCCTCCGGGTGCGCCCGGGTCAACTCCGCGACCAGGGAGCTCTTGCCCGACCCGGCCACCCCCGTCACCACGGTCAGCACCCCGGTCGGGAACTCCACCGTCACGTCCCGCAGGTTGTGCCGGTCCGCGCCCTTCACCCACAGCCCGCCGGTCGCCTCCCGCACGGTCTCCTTCACGGCGGTACGCCGGCCCAGACACCGCCCGGTCAGCGTCCCGGAGGCGGCCAGACCGTCCGGGGTGCCCTCGAACACCACCCGCCCGCCGTCGGCGCCGGCCCGCGGACCCATGTCGACCACATGGTCCGCGAGGGCGATGACGTCCCGGTCGTGCTCCACCACGAGCACGGTGTTGCCCTTGTCGCGCAGCCGCAGCAGCAGTTCCCCGAGCCGCCCCACGTCCCGCGGGTGCAGCCCGACGCTCGGCTCGTCGAAGATGTACGTCATCCCGGTCAGGCTGGAACCGAGGTGCCGCACCGTCTTCAGCCGCTGCCCCTCGCCGCCGGAGAGCGTGGCCGTTTCCCGGTCCAGGCTGAGATAGCCGAGCCCGATCGCGTCGATGCGCTCCAGCGCGGCCACCGCGGCCCCGGCGATCGGCCGCGCGACCGGGTCGTCGATCTCCTTCAGTACGGGGATGAGGTCGCTGACCTGCATCCGGGTGCAGTCGGCGATGGTCCGGCCGTCGATCTCGGTGGCGAGCGCCGCCGCGTTGAGCCGGGCGCCGCGGCAGGCCGGGCAGACGCCGTCCACCATGAACTCCCCGACCAGGTCACGGGTCTTCTGGCTCATCGACGACAGGTCCCGCTTCAGGTACAGCCGTTCGAAACGGTCGGCGAGCCCTTCGTAGTCGGTGGTCCAGGTGCCGCCCGAGCCGCTGACGGTGACCTTGCTGCCGGGCCTGCCCCGCAGCAGGAACTCCCGCTCCGCGGCGGTGAACCGCCGCACCGGCTTGTGCGGGTCCAGCTCGGCGGAGTTCGTGTACGCCTGCCCCTGCCAGGTGCCCGCGGCGAACGGAGGGAAGCGGACCGCGCCGTCGGCGAGGGAGCGATCCTCGTCCAGGATGCGGCTCCAGTCCGGCCCCACGGCCCGCCCGAGACCGTCGCACTGGGGGCACATGCCCGAGGGGTCGTTGAAGGAGTACGCGGTCGCGGGACCGGCACTCGGGGTGCCGTGCCGGGAGAACAGCACCCGGATGACCGAGTAGACGTCCGTCATCGTGCCGACCGTGGAGCGCGAGTGGCCGCCGATCGGGCGCTGGTCGACGACGATCGCGGGGGAGAGGTCCTGCAGCGTCTCCGCGTGCGGCCGTTCGTACTTGGGCAGCCGGTTGCGCACGAACCAGGTGAACGTCTCGTTCAGCTGGCGCTGCGACTCCACCGCGATGGTGTCGAAGACGACCGAGGACTTGCCCGATCCCGAAACGCCGGTGAACACGGTCAGCCGGCCCTTCGGGATGCGGAGCGTGACGTCCTTGAGGTTGTTCTCCCTGGCTCCGGTGATGGTGATGAACTCGCTCATGGCTTCGACGCTAGGCGGGATACCCGACAGCCTCTGGCGTGATTTCCTTCAGTTCTCCGTCGAGCAGCAGCCAGCGGGTGATGCCGAGGGACTGCAGGAACGGCAGGTCGTGGCTGGCCACGATCAGCGCTCCCTCGTACGACTCCAGGGCCGTGGTGAGCTGCCGTACGCTCGCCATGTCCAGGTTGTTCGTCGGCTCGTCCAGCATCAGCAACTGCGGGGCGGGCTCGGCCAGCATCAGCGCCGCCAGTGCCGCCCGGAAGCGTTCGCCGCCGGAGAGCGTGGCCGCCTTCTGGTCGGCGCGGGCGCCCCGGAACAGGAAGCGGGCCAGCCGCGCCCGGATCCGGTTGTTGGTGGCGGCCGGCGCGAACCGGGCCACGTTCTCGGCGACGGTCCGCTCGCCGTCCAGGACATCGAGCCGCTGCGGCAGGAACCGCATCGGCACATGCGTGCGGACCTCGCCCGACACCGGCTCCAACTCCCCGGCGATGGTGCGCAGCAGCGTGGTCTTGCCCGAGCCGTTGCGCCCGATCAGCGCGATCCGCTCCGGCCCGCGCAGATCGAACCCGCCCGCCACACGCGCCCCGTGGGCCAGTTCCAGATCCAGCAGCGTGAGCACTTCACGGCCCGGCGGTACGGCCGTGTACGGCAGGTCGACGCGGATCACGTCGTCGTCCCATACGGCCTCCACCGCCTCGTCGAGCCGCTCCTTGGCCTCGGCGAGCTTCTCCTCGTGCATGATCCGGTGCTTGCCCGCGGACTCCTGCGCCGCCCGCTTGCGCGCCCCCATGATGATCTTCGGCTCGCGCTTCTGGTCCCACATCTTCTGGCCGTACCGCTTGCGGCGTGCCAACTTGACCTGGGCGTCGGTCAGTTCGCGCTTCTGCTTCTTCAGATCGGCCTCGGCGACCCGCACCATCCGCTCGGCCGCCTCCTGTTCCACCGCGAGTGCCTCCTCGTACGCCGAGTAGTTGCCGCCGTACCAGGTGATCTCCCCGGCGCGCAGATCGGCGATCTGGTCGACGAGGTCGAGGAGTTCGCGGTCGTGGCTGACCACGACCAGGACCCCCGGCCAGGCGGAGACCGCGGCGTACAGCCTCCGGCGCGCGTACAGGTCGAGGTTGTTGGTCGGCTCGTCCAGGAGCAGGACGTCCGGGCGGCGCAGCAGCAGCGCGGCGAGCCGCAGCAGCACCGACTCGCCGCCGGACACCTCGCCGACCGTGCGGTCCAACTGGATGTGGGCGAGGCCGAGTTCGGCGAGCGTGACGAGGGCTCGCTCCTCCACGTCCCAGTCGTCGCCGACGGTCTCGAAGTGCGCCTCGGACACGTCGCCCGCCTCGATGGCGTGGAGCGCGGCGCGCCGGTCGGCGATGCCGAGGGCCTCGTCGACCTTGAGGCCGGTGTCGAGCGTGATGTTCTGCGGCAGGTAGCCGACCTCGCCCGCGACACGGACGGTGCCGTCGGCGGGGGTGAGCTCACCGGCGATGAGCTTCAGCAGGGTGGATTTCCCCGAGCCGTTCACTCCGACGAGCCCGGTGCGGCCGGGGCCGAAGGCGGTGTCGAGGCCCTCGAAGACGGGGGTGCCGTCGGGCCAGGTGAAGGCGAGGGACGTACAGGTGATGGAAGGTGACATGCGGGCCTCCGCGGTTGCTCGACGCGACAAGGGCAAACGCGTATCGAGACACCTGCGACCCGCGGAGAGGCCTCGGGAGGGCAGCGCAAAGGCCCTGTTCCGGAGGACGGCTCGAACGCCGAGGTCGCACACGGCAGCCACACCACAGGGGGCGTGACGGCGGGTGTCTCAGGACCTCAGACGAGCAACGTCCTTCTCCAATCGACGGCAACAGGACCGCTGTACACCGTAGGAAGGGGCGGAAGGGCTGTCAACGGAATTAATGCGAGCCGGCACAAGGGGCAGACAGCCATCGCGTAATATGCACTCACCGTCTTTGCCTATTACGGGGGGATCCGTATGGACGCCGAACTCGTACGTTCGTGGGTGGAGGGCTGGGTCGTCTCCCGCGGAGCCGCGCCGCCGGTCGCCGAGCCCTGGGGCTTCACCGTCGACGTGGGGCTGACCGGCCACGTCACCCGGCATGTCCTGCCCGATGCCGACGAGGCGCTGGTCCGCAAACTGACGGAGGCGGCCACGGCGCCTGGCATATGGCTGAAGGTTTTCCTGCCGCGGCGGACCGTCGCCCCCTGGGTGGCGCCCGGCTGGCGCTTCGAGGACGACGGCTTCCTGATGACCGCCCCGCTGCGGTCCGCCGCCGCCGGGGTGCCCGCCGGATACCGGACGCGTACCTGGACCAGGGGCGGTGTCACCCGCGTGCTCGTCCTGACCGAGGACGGCGCCTTCGCGGCCCGTGGCCAGGTCGTGGTGCCCGGCCCCGGGCGGAGGGCCGTGGTCGACCAGGTCGAGACCTCCGCGGCCCACCGCCGCAGGGGACTCGGCAGTCTGGTCATGCGGACTCTGGCGAACACCGCCGTCGCCGCGGGCGCCTCGGACGCCGTGCTGGCCGCGACGACCGAAGGGCGCGCGCTGTACGCGTCCCTGGGCTGGCACACCCGCGGCCCGCTGACCAGCCTGGTCCGTGACGTCGCGGCGCACACGCCGAGCGCCTGAGCACGCCGGGAAGCTCCGCGTCCCGGGCGGTACGTCCCTGCCGGATTCCTGCCGGATTCCTGCCGGACCGTGCCCAGTCGAACTGGTCGGGTCGGCGCACGACGAAGGACTCCTCCCTCCGCGAGCGCGCTCCCGCCTTCCGCTCCCTGCACGTCCCGGGCACCCCGCTGGTGCTGCCGAACGCCTGGGACACCGCCGGTGCGCGCGTCGTCGCGGACGCCGGCGCCCCCGCCCTGGCCACCACGAGCGCTGGGCTCGCCCGGGACCTCGGTGCCGCGGACGGCGGCCGGGTGGACCGCGGCCGAGCCCTCGCGGCCCTCGCCGCCGCCGTGGCGGTGCCCGTGAGCGCGGACATCGACAGCGGATAGGCCGAGGATCCGGCGGGCGTCGCCGGGACGGTCCGGGCGCTGCTCACGCTCGGCGCGGTGGGCGTGAACATCGAGGACGCCCGGTACGAGCCCGGCGCGGGGCCGCTGCGCCCGGTGAACGCATAGAGCCCGGTGGAGATCTGCTGGCCCGGCAGACGGCCGCGCAGGCGAGTGCCCTCGCGGGCAGCGACCCCAAGACGACGGCCGTACCCGCACCATCACCACGCAGGGCGTGCAGTGGCGCAACCGGCCCGGTACGAGCCCGGCGCGGGGCCGCTGCGTCCCGTTCCCGAGCAGGCGGAGCGGATCGCCGCCGATGCCGAGGAGGTGCCGCTGTTCGTCAATCCACCCATCGACACGTTCCTGCGGGGCGCCGGGGGAGTGGACGCCACCCTGGAGCGGGCCGCCGCCTTCCTCGCCGCGGGCGCCGACCGGATCTTCGTCCCCGGGGCCGTCGACCCGGGAACCGTGAAGCTGCTCGTCGACGGGATCGACGAGCCCCTGAACGTGCCGGCGGGCCCCGGCGCGCCGACCGTGCCCGAGCCGGCCTCGCTCGGCGTGGCGCGCGTCAGCGTCGGCTCGGGAATAGCCCAGGCCGTCCACGCCCTCGTTCCGCGCGCCGCGCGGGAGCTGCCCGGCGCGGGGACCTGCGGGACACTCGCGGGCGGAGCCGACCACGGTGAGCTGGGCTCCCTGCTGGGCAGCGCCCGCTAGCAGGCGTCCCGCATCAGTTCGGCCAGGTCGTGGTCCAGGTCGAGCTGGAGGTGTTCCAGGCCGACCGGGACCAGCTCGCCGGTGGCCTCCAGGAACCGGCGGATCTCACCGCTGCGCACGTGCACGACGGCCGTGCCCTCGGGGGCGTGGAACTCCAGGACCGTGCGGTCGTAGCCGTAGGGCCGGACGCGGACGTCGCCGTGGCCCACGTTCTCGCGCATCCCGTCGGTGAGGAGCTCCCGGCTGAAGGTCCAGCAGACCTCGACGCCCTCCAGCGTGGCCGGGGCCGGGAAGGTCATGCGGACGGCGAACGGGTCGCGCCGGTCGTAGTGCAGCGTGGCGGGGATGCTCGACACCCGCGGGGCGGCGGCGACGAGACGGGCCTCTACGAGCTGCTCGATGACGTAGGACAACGCCTTGCTCCCTTGCGACGGCTGGACGGGGCTCCGGGATGGCCGGGCACTGTAAGAGACGACGGAATCGAGGAATCCGTGCACACCGGGGTCGAGTGACCTCGGTCACCGCCTTTCATGCACTGGAGTGGCGGGGTTCGTCTGTTGGTGTTGTGGAGGCCTTATGTGGCTACTGAGGCGGCCTGGACTGCATGTGGCTACCGAGGCGGTCTGCCGGCATGAGGCTGCCGAGGCGGTCTGGACGGCGCCGTAGGGGTGGACTAGCTTCCCCCGCCATGAGGGCCTTGGGGAACACGCGGCACCGGGGACGCACGTTTCGCACGACGGCCGCGGGGGTGGTGGGCACGGCGGCGCTGGCCGCGCTGACAGCCGTCCCGGCGCAGGCCCACGCGCCTGCGCAGACGCACGAGGAGGCTTCCTCGCACGGGCAGTCGTCCCTCCGCTGGGCGCTCAAGGACACCGGCAGCCCCACCGTGCGGTTCCGCGGGCTCGCGGCCGTCGATCGGGACACCGCCTGGCTGGCCGGGAGTGCCGGTACGGTGCTGCGCACCACGGACGGCGGGGCGAGCTGGCGGAACGTCTCGCCGCCGGGGGCCGGGGAGCTTCAGTTCCGGGACGTCGAGGCGTTCGACGCGCGCCGGGCCGTGGTGCTCGCCATCGGGGAGGGCGAGGCGTCCCGGGTGTACCGCACCGACGACGGCGGGGCGACCTGGACCGAGGCGTTCCGCAATACCGACCCGCGCGCCTTCTACGACTGCATGGCCTTCTTCGACCGCCGCCACGGCCTCGCGATGAGCGACCCGGTGGAGGGCAGGTTCCGCATCCTGTCCACGGCCGACGGCGGCCGGTCCTGGACGGTCCTGCCCCAGGACGGGATGCCCGGCGCGCTGCCGGGCGAGGCCGGGTTCGCGGCCAGTGGCCAGTGCCTGGTGACGGCCGGGTCCAAGGACGTCTGGCTGGCCACCGGCGGCGCCGCACGCGCGCGTGTGCTGCACTCCGCCGACCGCGGACGGACCTGGACCGCCGCCGACACCCCGATCCCGGCCGGGGACCCCGCCCGGGGTGTCTTCGCCCTCGCCTTCCGCGACCGGGCCCACGGGCTCGCCGTCGGCGGCGACTACCGCCCCGACCAGAGCTCCCCGAGCGCGGCGGCCCGCACCCGGGACGGCGGCGCCGGCTGGCGGCCCGCCGCGGCCCCGGTCAGCGCCTACCGCTCGGGCGTCGCCTGGCTCCCGCACAGCCGCACCGCCGCCCTCGCGGTCGGCCCCACCGGCACCGACCTGACCACGGACGGCGGCCGCACCTGGCGGACCGTCGACACCGGCTCGTACGACACCGTCGACTGCACGCCCGACCTCGGCTGCTGGGCGGCCGGCGAGAAGGGACGCGCGGCCCGTCTGGAGAGGTGATCTCGAATGTGGGTACTCGGCCGCCGACCGCGGAAGGAGTGAGCGCACATGCCCAGCGGTTCGAGTCCCAAGCGGGAACGCCAGTACGAGCACATCAAGAAGAGCGCGCAGGAGCGCGGCGAGAGCACCGGGCGGGCCAAGGAGATCGCCGCCCGCACGGTGAACAAGGAACGCGCCCGCTCCGGCGAGTCCAAGACGGCCGGCCGCACCTCGACCCAGGACATGTCGTCCGGCAAGCGGGGCGGCCAGCGGTCCGGCAAGGGCTCCCAGGGCCCCACGTACGACCAGCTGTACGAGGAGGCCAAGCGCCGCAACGTGCACGGCCGTTCGGACATGAACAAGAGCCAGCTCAAGCGCGCCCTGGGTGACAAGAGCTGACCGAGGGGGCCGTACGCTCGTCGGCATCATGACGACCGTACGCATCCCCGCGGGCTGGCCCGCCACCGAGGAAGAGGCCCGTGCCGTCCAGGACGAGCTGCGCGCACGCGTGGTGCTGGACGAGCCGGGCCCGCCGCCCGGCACCGGGCACGTCACCGGCGTCGACGTGGCCTACGACGACGAGCGGGACGTCGTGGCGGCGGCGGCCGTCGTCCTGGACGCGGCGACCCTGGAGGTCGTCGCGGAGGCGACCGCCGTCGGCCGGATCTCCTTCCCGTACGTGCCGGGCCTGCTGGCCTTCCGGGAGATCCCCACGGTCCTGGCCGCCCTCGGCGCGCTCTCCTGCGACCCCGGCCTGGTGGTCTGCGACGGCTACGGCCTCGCCCACCCCCGCCGCTTCGGCCTCGCCAGCCACCTCGGCGTCCTCACCGGCCTGCCCACCATCGGCGTCGCCAAGAACCCCTTCACCTTCTCCTACGACGAGCCGGACGCGCCCCGAGGATCCTCGTCCCCCCTGCTCGCGGGCCCGGAGGAGGTCGGCCGTGCCCTGCGCACCCGGGAGTCCGTGAAACCCGTCTTCGTCTCCACCGGCCACCGCGTCGCCCTCGCCACGGCCTGCGCCCACACCCTCGCCCTCACCCCGGCCTACCGCCTCCCGGAAACCACCCGCACAGCAGACGCCCTCTGCCGCCGGACCCTGCGCGAGGCGACGACACCGGACGAGCAACTCGCCGCACGCGCGCGTGCCGACAAGACCCGTTCCTGAGGGCGCACTCTCTTCGAGTCCCAGCGCAACCCGGTGGCCTGGGCGGGCTTTTCGGACGGGTGCGGGGAGCCGGGACCGGGGCCGAGGACCAGCTGGTGTTCCGGCTCGCGGAGCAGGTGGCCAAGGTCGCCCACAACGCGGCGGGTCCGCCGCCGTACTTCGACCATCATGCGGGCTGGGACATCGGCCCGCTCGCCTGCCGGATCGCGGCCGCCTCCCCCGACCCCGCTCTCCGGGCCCGCCTCGAAGCCGCGCTGGGGGACCGGCCCCCGGCGGACCACGTCGACCGAGCACCCGGGATCTGAGTACGTCGTCTGAGTACCCGTACGGATGTCCGCGCCCCGCCCGGTCGGCAGGCTGGGCGCATGACGTCGCACCGTGTGGCCTCGCACCGCATGACCTCTCAGCGGGGGGCTTCCCGGCGTACCGCCTCCAGGCGTTCGCCGAAGCCCCTCGCCGATCCCGAGCGGCCCGTCGAGCGGGCCGTGACGGTCGTGCTCGTGCTCGCGGTGCTGGCGGGGCTCGGGTGGATCTGCGGGATGATCTACACCGTGGCCCAGTGGCCCCTGTAGGGGCTAGCGGCTCGCGGCCACCCGGAAGACGATTCCGGCGCGCCGGAGCCGTTCGGTCAGTGCGTCGCCCATGGCGGTGACCGTGGTGACCTGCCCGGCGGTCGGTGGCAGTTCGTCGAAGGCGAGGCAGAGCGCCGACTCGGCGAGCATCTTCGCCGTCTCGTCGTAGCCGGGGTCCCCGCCCGAGACCTCGGTGAAGACCCGGCGGCCACCGCCCTGTCCGACGAACCGCACCGAGAACCAGCTCTTCGCCCGCTTCTCAGGGCTCGGCCCGTCCCCCGGCCTGAGCCGGTCCGACAGCCACCGGCGCGCAGGCGGCAGCTGGGCGGCAGCGGCCAGGCCGCCCACGCCCGCCACACCGGCCACGGCGACGGGCAGATGCCGTACGGCCGCGTAGTGCCGGTAGCGGAAGTCGGGGCCGTAGCGGTCCAGGGCCTTGGCGGAGCGGCGGACGATCTGCGGGTCGATGGTCGGCAGCGGCAGCGCCCAGGCGCCCACCTCCCCGGCGAACCGGGGCAGGCCCGTGGGGGCGAGGGCCCGGCGGCCCACCAGCCGCGGCTCGTGCCGGTGCCGGTCCCGCGCCGCGGCGATCATCTGGCGCCCCCGTGCGAACTGCCCCAGCGCCGAGGCGAACGTCCCGCCCGAGAACATGGCGTCCGCGGTGACGAACCCGTCCACCGTCAGCGGCACCCCCTCCGGCAGCTGCCGGACCGTGAACCAAGCGCCCAGATCGTGCGGGACGGAGTCGAACCCGGCCGCGTGCACGAGCCGGGCGCCCGTCTCACGCGCGCGTGCGTCGTGCCGCACGTACATCAGGTCCACGAACTCCGGCTCACCGCACAGGTCGAGGTAGTCCGTGCCGCTGTCCGCGCAGGCGGCGACGAGCTCCTCGCCGTACCGCACATAGGGGCCCACCGTGGTGGCCACCACGCGTGCGTGCCGGGCGAGTTCCCGCACCGACCCGGGATCCGCCACGTCCGCGCGCAGTACACCAACCTGCTCGCCCCCGGGCAGCCGCTCCCGCAGCCGTTCCAGCTTCGTCGCGTCACGGCCCGCCACCGCCCAGCGCAGCCCCTCGGGCGCGTGCGCCGCCAGGTACTCCGCGGTGAGCGCCCCGGCGAAGCCGGTGGCCCCGAAGAGCACGATGTCGTAGGGACGGTCCGCCTCGTTCAGCCTGCTCATGACACCTCTCGGTCCCTCACCACGCGCCGTTGTCGGTGGCCGAGGCTAGCGTGAGGTGTGCGGAGCCCGGCGAGGAGCCCGGCAGGCAGCGGACGGCCGTGGACCGGAACGCCCCGAAGAAGGGGGAGAAAGTACGCCAGTTCGCCCTCGTCGCGCCCGGCGCCGCCGCCACCGGATACCGTTCACTAAGCGCTTGCTCGCCCACCTCTTGTGCTCGCCGGGGCAAGTTCCTAACATCCTTGGTGTTACATCATTACTGTCACACCTACCCTGGGGACCGGATGGCAATGACGCCAGGACACGGCCCGCTCACCGGCGTACGCGTCGTGGAGCTGGCCGGCATCGGGCCCGGCCCGTTCGCCGCGATGCTCCTCGCCGACCTCGGGGCCGACGTCGTGCGCGTGGACCGCCCCGGCGGCCCGGCACTCGCGATCGATCCCGCGTACGACGTCACCAACCGCAACAAGCGCTCGGTGATCGTCGACCTGAAGGCCCCCGACGGCCCCGCGCGCGTGCTCGGCCTCGCCGCCCGCGCGGACGTCCTGATCGAGGGCTACCGCCCCGGAGTCGCCGAACGGCTCGGCGTGGGCCCCGACCCCTGCCGGGCCCGCAACCCCCGGCTCGTCTACGGCCGGATGACCGGCTGGGGCCAGGACGGCCCGCTCGCCCAGCGCGCCGGGCACGACATCGCGTACATCGCCCGCACCGGCACCCTCGGCATGATCGGCGCCCCCGGGGAGCCCCCGCCCGCCCCGGCCAACCTCCTCGGTGACTACGCGGGCGGCTCCCTGTACCTCGTCGTCGGCGTCCTCGCCGCCCTGCACCACGCCCGCGCCACCGGCACCGGCCAGGTCGTGGACGCGGCGATCGTGGACGGCACCGCCCACCTCTCCGCGATGATCCACGGCATGCTCGCCGCCGGCGGCTGGCAGGACCGCCGCGCCGCCAACCTCCTGGACGGGGGCTGCCCGTACTACGGCACCTACGAGACGGCCGACGGCGCGTACATGGCGGTCGGCGCCCTGGAGCCGCAGTTCTACGACACCTTCCTGGACCTGCTCGGCCTCGAGGGGTACGCCGACGCCCGCCGGGACTGGACCCGCTGGGGCGACCTGCGCACGGCGGTCACCGCCCGCTTCAGGACCCGCACCCGGGCCGAGTGGACGGACGTCTTCGCCGGCTCCGACGCCTGCGTGGCGCCCGTCCTGTCGCTGACCGAGGCCCCGCACGACCCGCATCTGGCCGCCCGCGGCACCTTCACCGACCACGGCGGCATCACCCAGCCCGCGCCCGCGCCCCGTTTCTCCGCCACCCCCACCGCCGTGCGCTCCGGGCCCGCCCGGCCGGGCGCCGACACCGCGGACGTGGCGCGCGACTGGGACGTACCCGATCTGACGAAGGGCCTCGAATGAAGCGGCGGATCTTCTCCGACGAGCACGACGCGTTCCGCGAGACCGTGCGCAGCTTCCTCGCCAAGGAGGTGCTGCCCTTCTACGACCAGTGGGAGAAGGACGGAATCACCTCCCGCGACGCCTGGCGCGCGGCCGGCAAGCAGGGCCTGCTCGGCCTCGCCGTACCCGAGGAGTACGGGGGCGGCGGCACCGCCGACTTCCGCTACAGCGCCGTCATGGCCGAGGAGTTCACCCGCGCGGGCACTCCCGGGCTGGCGCTCGGACTGCACAACGACATCATCGGCCCGTATCTGACCGGGCTCGCCACCGAGGAGCAGAAACGCCGCTGGTTGCCCGGCTTCTGCGACGGCTCGCTGATCACGGCCATCGCCATGACCGAGCCGGGCGCGGGCTCCGACCTCCAGGGCATCCGGACGCACGCCGAGGACCGCGGCGACCACTGGCTGCTCAACGGCTCCAAGACGTTCATCTCCAACGGCATCCTCGCCGACCTGGTGATCGTGGTGGCGAAGACCACCCCGGAGGGCGGCGCGCACGGGCTGTCCCTGCTGGTCGTCGAACGCGGCGCGGAGGGCTTCGAGCGCGGCCGCAACCTCGACAAGATCGGCCAGAAGGCGCAGGACACGGCCGAGTTGTTCTTCGACGACGTGCGCGTGCCCAAGGAGAACCTCCTCGGCGAGCTCAACGGCGCCTTCGTGCACCTGATGACCAACCTCGCCCAGGAGCGCCTGAGCATCGCGGTCGCCGCCATCGCGGGCGCGGAGCACCTGCTGGAGATCACCACCCGGTACGTCAAGGAGCGCGAGGCCTTCGGCCGGCCGCTGGCCACCAAGCAGCACATCCGGTTCGAGATCGCGGAGATGGCCACCGAGTGCGCCGTCACCCGCACCTTCCTCGACCGCTGCGTCGAGGAGCACGCGGACGGCGCACTGGACGCCGTCGACGCCTCCATGGCCAAGTGGTGGGCGACCGAACTGCAGAAGCGCGTCGCCGACCGCTGTCTGCAACTGCACGGCGGCTACGGCTACATGAGCGAATACCCCGTGGCCCGGGCCTTCACCGACGGACGTATCCAGACCATCTACGGCGGGACGACCGAGATCATGAAGGAGATCATCGGCCGCTCCCTGCTCGGCTGACGCACAGTCGCCCGGCCGACCCTCACCGAAAGGCTTCCTCGTGAGCACCGAAGCGTACGTGTACGACGCGATCCGCACCCCGCGCGGGCGCGGCAAGGCGAACGGCGCCCTGCACGGCACCAAGCCCATCGACCTGGTCGTCGGACTCATCCACGAGATCCGCGACCGCTTCCCCGGCCTGGACCCGGCCGCGATCGACGACATCGTGCTGGGCGTCGTCGGCCCGGTCGGCGACCAGGGCTCCGACATCGCCCGGATCGCCGCCGTCGCCGCGGGCCTGCCGGACACGGTGGCCGGCGTCCAGGAGAACCGCTTCTGTGCGTCGGGCCTGGAGGCGGTCAACATGGCCGCCATGAAGGTCCGTTCGGGCTGGGAGGACCTGGTCCTGGCGGGCGGTGTGGAGTCCATGTCCCGGGTGCCGATGGGCAGCGACGGCGGCGCCTGGTTCAACGACCCGATGACCAACCTGGCCGTCGACTTCGTGCCGCAGGGCATCGGCGCCGACCTGATCGCCACCATCGAGGGCTTCTCCCGGCGGGACGTCGACGAGTACGCCGCCCTCTCCCAGGAGCGCGCGGCCACCGCCTGGAAGGAGGCCCGCTTCGAGCGGTCGGTCGTCCCGGTGAAGGACCGCAGCGGCCTGGTCGTCCTCGACCACGACGAGCACCTGCGCCCCGGCACCACCGCCGACTCCCTGGCGAAGCTGAAGCCGTCCTTCGCGGACATCGGCGACCTGGGCGGCTTCGACGCCGTGGCGCTGCAGAAATACCACTGGGTCGAGAAGATCGACCACGTCCACCACGCGGGCAACTCCTCCGGCATCGTCGACGGCGCCGCGCTCGTCGCCATCGGCTCCCGGGAGGTCGGCGAGCGGTACGGACTCGCCCCGCGCGCGCGGATCGTCTCCGCGGCCGTCTCCGGCTCCGAGCCCACGATCATGCTCACCGGCCCGGCCCCGGCCACCCGCAAGGCGCTGGCGAAGGCCGGGCTGACCATCGACGACATCGATCTGGTCGAGATCAACGAGGCGTTCGCGGCGGTCGTCCTGCGCTTCGTCAAGGACATGGGCCTGTCCCTGGACAAGGTCAACGTCAACGGCGGCGCGATCGCCCTCGGCCACCCGCTCGGCGCCACCGGCGCGATGATCCTCGGCACCCTCGTCGACGAACTGGAGCGCCAGGACAAGCGCTACGGCCTCGCCACCCTCTGCGTCGGCGGCGGCATGGGCATCGCCACCGTCGTCGAACGCGTCTGAACTCCCCAGCGGCCACACGAGACTTCTACGGAGACCCCCTCATGACCACCACCATCCGCTGGGAACAGGACCGCACCGGTGTCGTCACCCTCGTCCTCGACGACCCCGACCAGTCCGCCAACACCATGAACCAGGCCTTCCGCGGCTCCCTCGCCCAGGTCACCGACCGGCTGGAGGCCGAGCAGGACACCATCCGCGGTGTCATCATCACCTCCGCCAAGAAGACCTTCTTCGCCGGCGGCGACCTGCGCGACCTGATCCGGGTCACCCCCGACACGGCCCAGGAGCTGTTCGACGGCGGCCTGGCGATCAAGCGGAACCTGCGCCGCATCGAGACCCTCGGCAAGCCGGTCGTCGCCGCCCTCAACGGCGCAGCCCTCGGCGGCGGTTACGAGATCGCCCTGGCCTGCCACCACCGCATCGCCCTGGACGCGCCCGGCTCGAAGATCGGCTGCCCCGAGGTCACCCTCGGCCTGCTCCCGGGCGGCGGCGGCGTGGTCCGCACCGTCCGCCTGCTGGGCATCGCCGACGCCCTGCTGAAGGTCCTCCTCCAGGGCACCCAGTACGACCCGCGGCGCGCTTGCGACAACGGCCTGGTCGACGACGTGGCCGCCACCCACGAGGACATGCTCGCCAAGGCCCGCGCCTTCATCGAGGCCAACCCCGAGTCCCGGCAGCCCTGGGACCGGCCCGGCTACCGCATCCCCGGCGGCACCCCCGCGAACCCCAAGTTCGCCGCCAACCTGCCCGCCTTCCCGGCCGGTCTGCGCAAGCAGACGGGCGGCGCCCCCTACCCGGCCCCGCGCAACATCCTCGCGGCGGCGGTGGAGGGCGCCCAGGTCGACTTCGAGACCGCGCAGGTCATCGAGGCGCGCTACTTCGTCGAACTGGCCGCGGGACAGACCTCGAAGAACATGATCCAGGCGTTCTTCTTCGACCTCCAGGCCGTCAACTCCGGCGCGAACCGCCCCAAGGGCGTCGAGGCGCGCCAGGTCCGCAAGGTCGCCGTCCTCGGGGCCGGGATGATGGGCGCGGGCATCGCGTACTCCTGCGCCCGCGCGGGCATCGACGTCGTCCTCAAGGACGTGGCCCTGGAAGCCGCCGTCAAGGGCAAGGGCTACTCCGAGAAGCTCTGCGCGAAGGCCGTGAGCCGGGGCCGTACGACCCAGGAGAAGGCGGACGCGCTGCTGGCCCGCATCACGCCGACGGCCGACCCGCAGGACGTGGCGGGCTGCGACGCGGTGATCGAGGCGGTCTTCGAGAGCCCGGAGCTGAAGCACAAGGTCTTCCAGGAGATCCAGCACCTCGTCGAGCCGGACGCGCTGCTGTGCTCCAACACCTCCACGCTGCCGATCACCGCCCTCGCCGAAGGCGTGGAGCGGCAGTCGGACTTCATCGGACTGCACTTCTTCTCGCCGGTCGACAAGATGCCGCTGGTCGAGATCATCAAGGGGGAGCGGACCGGTGAGGAGGCGCTGGCCAGGGCCTTCGACCTGGTGCGCCAGATCAACAAGACCCCGATCGTGGTCAACGACTCGCGCGGCTTCTTCACCTCCCGGGTCATCGGCCACTTCATCAACGAGGGCGTCGCGATGGTGGGCGAGGGCATCGAGCCGGCCTCCGTCGAACAGGCGGCGGCCCAGGCGGGCTACCCGGCCAAGGTCCTCTCCCTGATGGACGAACTGACGCTCACGCTCCCGCGCAAGATCCGCAACGAGTCCAAGCGGGCCGTGGAAGAGGCGGGCGGCACCTGGCCGACGCACCCCGCGGAGGCCGTGATCGACCGGATGGTCGACGAGTTCGGCAGGCCGGGCCGCAGCGGCGGAGCGGGCTTCTACGACTACGACGAGACCGGCAAGCGGGTGGGGATCTGGCCCGGCCTGCGCGAACACTTCACCCGCGAGGGCGCCCAGATCCCGTTCAGGGACATGCAGGAACGCATGCTCTTCTCGGAGGCCCTGGACACCGTCCGCCTCCTGGAGGAGGGCGTCCTGACCTCGGTCGCCGACGCCAACATCGGCTCGATCTTCGGCATCGGCTTCCCCGGCTGGACGGGCGGCGTCCTGCAGTACATCAACGGCTACGAGGGCGGCCTGCCCGGCTTCGTGGCACGCGCGCGTGAGCTGGCGGACCGCTACGGGGACCGTTTCCTGCCGCCGGCGCTGCTGGTGGAGAAGGCGGAGCAGGGGGAGCGGTTCACGGACGCGTGACGCACCCCGCGGCTCAGGCGGACCCGTCCGTCTCCGACGGGTCCGCCGCCTTGACCCACTCCCGCAGCTCCTCCTTCAGCGACCGCTGGAAGGAGGTCAACAGCGCCTGTACCACCAGCGGTTGCATGTCGGACGAGAGCGACTTCACGTCCTGGGCCGCACGCTCGGAGACCTCGCCGCGGAACAGCTGTGACAGCTCGTGCGCGGCGGCCCGGGAGTGGTCGATCAGCACCTTCCGCGCGGCCAGGATCGCGTCCTGCGACAGCGGCATGTCGAGCAGCCGCACCCCGAGCCGCAGCAGCCCGACGTCCACCCGGAACCTCTCCCCGTCGGCCCCGACGACGCCCATCGCGGCCAGCCGCCGCACGTCCTCGTCGGCCAGCTCCCGCCCCGCTCGCCGCTCCAGCTCCGCGCGCGTCACCGTCTCCACGGCGTCCGGGGCCCAGGAGGCCACCACGGCCCGGTGGATGGCGAGATCGTCGGGGCTCAGCCCCGGCGGCAGGCGCTGCATGTACCGCTCGATCGCCGCCAGCGTCATCCCCTGCTGCTGAAGCTCCTCGATCAGCGCCAGCCGCGCCACATGCTCCGGCCCGTAGTGCCCCACCCGACGCGGACCGATCACCGGCGGCGGCAGCAGCCCCTTGGTGCCGTAGAACCGCACGGTACGCACCGTGACGCCCGCCCGCGCGGCCAGCTCGTCGATGGTGAGGGTGGGGTCCTCGGCGTCGGTCTTCATGTGCAGCAGTATCGCTGTCTCACCACTGCTGTGACACCTGCCCGGGCGCACGGTGCCGATCACGGGGAGTTCCCCGGGACGTCATGTGCGGATCATGTGAGATGTACCGCTCTGTGAACTCCGCCACCGCGTGAGCCGCCGCCCATGAGGGAAAGTGGCGCCTTGGTCTGTGCTCTTACCGAGGGCGCGGGCCATACGTACGTCCGGCACACCCGAGCGCGATCCGCTCGGGCGCACCAGAGAGTGGTACCCCCGTGAGCAAGGACGCCGTGGACACGGCACAGGCCGCACCCCCCACCCTGGCGGCCCAGGCGCCCGCGGATGCGGGCGACGCCGGTTACAGCAAGGACCTCAAGGCCCGCCACGTCAACATGATCGCCATCGGTGGAGCGATCGGCACCGGACTCTTCCTGGGCGCCGGAGGACGCCTCCACAACGCCGGACCGGCGCTGGCCATCGCCTACCTGGTCTGCGGGATCTTCGCCTTCTTCGTCGTACGGGCCCTCGGTGAGCTGGTCCTGTACCGGCCCTCCTCCGGTTCCTTCGTCTCGTACGCGCGCGAGTTCCTCGGTGAGAAGGGCGCCTACGTCGCGGGCTGGATGTACTTCCTGAACTGGTCCACGACCGGTATCGCCGACATCACCGCCATCGCGCTCTATACGCACTACTGGAGCGCCTTCACCGACATCCCGCAGTGGGTGCTCGCCCTGATCGCCCTCGCGGTGGTGCTGGCGGTGAACCTGATCTCGGTGAAGATCTTCGGCGAGCTGGAGTTCTGGTTCGCGATCATCAAGGTCGCCACGCTGGTGGCGTTCATGTTCGTCGGCATCTTCCTGCTGGCCACCCAGCACGAGGTGGGCGGCACCACGCCCGGCCTGAGCGTGATCACCGACCACGGCGGTGTCCTCCCGCACGGCCTGATGCCGGTCGTCCTGGTCATGCAGGGCGTGATCTTCGCCTACGCCGCCCTGGAACTGGTCGGCGTCGCCGCCGGCGAGACCGCCGAGCCGGAGAAGGTCGTCCCGCGCGCGGTGAACTCGATCATGTGGCGGGTGGGCCTGTTCTACGTCGGCTCGGTCGTCCTGCTCGCCCTGCTGCTGCCCGGTTCGGTGTACTCCGCCGACGAGAGCCCCTTCGTCACCGTGCTGTCGAAGATCGGCGTCGAGGGCGCCGGAGACGTGATGAACCTGGTGGTCCTCACCGCCGCGATGTCCTCGCTCAACTCCGGCCTGTACTCCACCGGCCGCATCCTGCGCTCGATGGCCATGGCGGGCTCCGCGCCCAAGTTCACCGCCCGCATGAACCGCAGCCAGGTGCCCTACGGCGGCATCCTGCTGACCTGCGCGGTGTGTGTGCTCGGCGTCGGCCTGAACTTCCTGATGCCGAGCCAGGCCTTCGAGATCGTGCTGAACGTCGCCTCCCTCGGCATCATCAGCACCTGGGTGATCATCATGATCTGCCACCTGGTGTTCGTGCGCCGCGCCAAGGCCGGCCTGGTCGCCCGCCCCTCCTTCCGGCTCCCCGGCAGCCCGGTCACGGAGATCGTCACGATCGCCTTCCTGCTCGCCGTGCTCGGCCTGATGTGGAACGACCCCGAGGTCGGCCGCAAGACCCTGCTGCTCATCCCGTTGATCGCCGCGATGCTGGTGACCGGCTGGTTCGGCATCCGCCGCCGGGTGGCGAAGACCCAGGAACAGGAGTTGGCCGCGCTCACCGAGTAGCGCCTACGGCGGCGTCACGTCGGAGATCGTCCAGTTCCGGGGTGACGCCCCCGCACCGTCGGCGAAGGGAAGAGGGCACAGGCGTAGCCGCGCCTGGCACCGGGACCGCGCCGCGAACGACTTCGGCCTGGGCGCCGCCCAGTTCGTCCAGGTCGAGCCGTGCCTCTGGGTGGCCAACCTGATCGGCCGGCGCGTGATCACCGAGCGGCTGGTGCGCCGGGGCATACCCGTCACCGTCTACGACCACGGGGACGGGCAGCGCTGAGCCGTGCGCTCGCGGAGGCCGAGCCGGTGGGAGCCGTTCCTCCCTCGACCGGCGTCGAGGGGTGAACGGCTCCCGGGTGACCGGGGAACCGGTCAGTGCTCGTGCACGTCGCCCGTCGCCGCGATCTTCTGCCACGACTTGGGCTGCGCCGGAGCCGACGCCTCCCGCGCGATGGACGCCGCACGCGCCGCGGGCGCGGCCGGCTTCGACGGCTGGTACAGCCAGGTGTCGAAGAACGCCGCCAGCGGCTGCCCGGACACCTGCTCGGCGTACGTCCGGAAGTCGGCCACGGACGCGTTCCCGTGGGCGTACTTCGCCGTCCAGCCCTTGAGGATCGCGAAGAAGTCCTCGTCCCCGATCTCGTTGCGCAGCGCCTGGAGCGCCAGCGCGCCCCGGTCGTAGACGGCGATGTGGAACTGGTTGTCCGGCCCCGGGTCACCCGGCCGCACCGTCCAGAAGGGATCGTCGGCCGCGCGCGTGGCGTACACGTAGTCGGCGATCTCCTGCGCCGTGCCCTCGCCCTCGTGCTCGGACCACAGCCACTCGGAGTAGCGAGCGAAGCCCTCGTTGATCCAGATGTCCTTCCACCCGGCGACCGACACGGAGTTGCCGTACCACTGGTGCGCCAGCTCGTGGACGACCAGATAGGTGTTGGTCCCGTTCGCGAACCGGACCGGACTGTAGAAGGGCCGGGTCTGCGTCTCCAGCGCGTACCGGGTGCTGGTGTTGGGCACATAGCCGCCGAGCGCGTTGAAGGGATACGGCCCGAAGTACTCGCTCAGCCAGTCGGCGATCTCCCCGGTCCGCTCGATGCTGGCGCGGGCCGCTCCGTCGTTGTCGCCCAGGTCCTTGCTGTAGGCGTTGACGACCGGGATCCCGCTCTCGGTCCGGCCGGTGGTGATGTCGAACCTGCCGACCGCGAGCGTGGCGAGGTACGTCGCCTGCGGCTTGTTGGAACGCCAGTTCCAGCGGGTCCAGCCGAGGCGTGAACTCGTCGACTGCAGCGTGCCGTTGGAGATGGCCTGGGTGCCGTCCGGGAC
This sequence comes from Streptomyces sp. NPDC002776, assembly GCF_053592195.1. Lineage (NCBI taxonomy): Bacteria > Bacillati > Actinomycetota > Actinomycetes > Kitasatosporales > Streptomycetaceae > Streptomyces > Streptomyces sp. NPDC002776. The sequence goes on from NZ_JBSFVG010000013.1 coordinate 119,251, forward strand.
CTGCACCGAGACGTCGTAGGTGGCCTTGTCGAGCGGATGGTCGTTGCTCGGGAACCACCACCAGGCCGCCTCGGGCTCGTTGGCGGCGACCCCGCCGTCCGCGGTGCGGTGCCAGCTGGTGAACCCGTACGCCTGCTCGCTGGACGGCACCCCGCTGTAGCGGACCACGAGGGTCAGGGGCGAGCCCTTGGCCAGCGGGTTCTTCGGGGTGACCTCCAGCTCGTGCTCGCCGGAGGTGGTGAACGACGCCTTCGCGCCATTGACCCGCACCTCGCCGACGTCCAGCAGGAAGTCCAGGTTGAACCGCGACAGGTCCTGCGTGGTGCGGGCCAGCAGGGTCGCGGTGCCCTCCAGGCGGTCGGTCGCGGGCTCGTACTTCAGGCGCAGGTCGTAGTGCGAGACGTCGTATCCGCCGTTGCCGTAGGCCGGGTAGTAGGGGTCGCCGATGCCCGGGGCGCCGGGGGCGGAACTCGCGGCCGATGCCGGGATCGCCAGCAGTACGGAGGCCGCCGCGAGTGCGCCCGGCGCGAAGAATCTGCGGTGCACGAAAGCTCCAAGTCGTAGGGGACCGAAGGCTGTTCGAACCCTATTCAGTCCCTGTGCCCCGCCCGTGTCCACCGGCCCGGCTGTCACACGATCGCCATTCGGCCGACACGAACCCACAAGACCCGGTGACCATTCCGGCTTCCTGTTGCCCTCTTCTGTACGGGAGTTGACCGAGGTAGCGTCCCGCGCATGCCGATACGCACGCGCTTCATGATCTGGAGACCGCTCGCGACGGCGGCCACGGCCGCCCTGATGGCCACCCTCCTCTCACCCGCGACGGCCGGGGCAGCCCCGCGCACGAGCGAACCCGTCCACTCCTACGACGCCGCCATCCGCGAGGCCGTCTGGGTGGACACCGGACTCGACGGCGACGCCGACGGACGCACCGACCGCGTCGCCGTCGACATCGTCCGCCCCAGCGAACCCGCGCAAAAGGGCCGCAAGGTGCCCGTCATCATGGACGCCAGCCCCTACTACTCCTGCTGCGGACGGGGCAACGAGAGCCAGAAGAAGACGTACGACGCGGACGGCGACGTCGTCCAGATGCCGCTGTTCTACGACAACTACTTCGTGCCCCGCGGCTACGCCTTCGTCGGCGTCGACCTGGCCGGCACCAACCGCTCCGACGGCTGCGTCGACGTCGGCGGGCGCTCCGACGTCCAGTCCGCCAAGGCCGTCGTCGACTGGCTGAACGGCCGCGCCAAGGCGTACACCACCCGCACCGGCACCACCCGGGCCAAGGCCACGAACTGGACCAACGGCAAGACCGGCATGATCGGCAAGAGCTACGACGGCACCATCGCCAACGGCGTCGCCGCGACCGGGGTCGAGGGCCTGGAGACGATCGTCCCCATCGGCGCCATCTCCTCCTGGTACGACTACTACTTCGCCCAGGGCGCCCCGCTCTTCGACTCGGGCCCCGACTGGCTGTCCAACTACGTCGAGAGCCCCGACGCCCGTGCCCGCTGCGCCGCCGTGCAGCAGAAGATCGTCGCCGGCGCCCCGCGCACCGGCGACTGGACCCCGCTGTGGAGCGAGCGGAACTACGTGCCGGACGCCGACCGGGTCGAGGCCAGCGTCTTCGTGATCCACGGCATGCAGGACCTCAACGTCCGCGCCAAGCACTTCGGTCAGTGGTGGGACGCGCTCGCCAGGAACGGCGTCGAGCGCAAGATCTGGCTCTCCCAGGTCGGACACGTCGACCCCTTCGACTTCCGCCGCGCCGAATGGGTGAACACCCTGCACCGCTGGTTCGACCACGAACTCCTCGGCTACGACAACGGCATCGACGACGAACCGATGGCCGACATCGAGCGCCGGCCCGACCAGTGGGTCACCTCGGACGTCTGGCCCCCGCGCGGCACCGAGAAGACCACCCTGCGGCCCGCCGAAGGAGCCCAGGAGGGCGTCGGCACCCTCGGCCTGACCCGCGGCACCGGCACCGAGACCTTCACCGACGACCCCGCGCGCGACGAGACCGACTGGGCCGCCCACATCGACCGGCCCACCCCCGACAAGGCGGGCTTCGTCACCGGACCGCTCACCCGCGACCTGCGGCTGTCCGGCTCCTCCAAGGTCACCGTCACCGCGACCCCGACCACCGCCACGGCCCACCTGTCGGCGGTCATCGTGGACCTCGGCCCCGACACCATCCGCGACTACGCCGGCGCCGGCGAGGGCATCACCACCCTCACCGAGCGGACCTGCTGGGGCGCGAGCAGCACAGGCGACAGCGCCTGCTTCAAGGAGACCGCCGCGAAGACGGCCGACGTCGACTACACGATCCTCAGCCGCGGCTGGGCCGACCTCGCCTCGTACGGGGGAGCGCCCCTCACCCCCGGCACGCCGTACACCGTCACCCTCGATCTGGCGGCCACCGACCATGTCGTCCCGGCCGGCCACCGGCTCGCCCTGATCGTCGCGGGCACCGACCGGGACCTGATCGAACCGCCGTCCACCACCCCCACGCTGACGCTCGACCTGTCCCGCACCTCGGCCCGTGTGCCGCTGGTCGGCGGCGCCGACGCCTTCCGCAAGGCCGTCTCCGGCGCGACCGCCGCCCCGAGCGAGGCCGTCCTCGACGGCGTACGCGAGCCGCGCACCGCCCAGCGCATCCCGGAGGCCTCGTGAAGTCCCGTATCGCCGCGGTGATCGCGGCCGTCCTCGCCGCACCCCTGCTGTCGGTCCCGGCGCACGCGGCGGACACCCCGCCGCGCACCGGTTTCGAGGAATCGGGCGGCGCCCGCTGGACCAGCCAGCCCGAGGAGCAGGACTTCCTCGCCGCCGTCGACGAGGCGAGCGACCGGGTGTCGGTCAGCCGGATCGGCACCACCGACCAGGACCGCCCGCTCCAGCTCGTGCGCATCGGCACCCGCCCGACCACCCGCACCGTCCTGCTGGTGTGCAGCCAGCACGGCGACGAGCCCTCGGGCCGCGAGGCATGCCTGACCACCGTCCGCGACCTGGCGTACGGCGACGACGAGCGCACCCGGCGCCTGCTGCGGAGCACGACCGTGCTCGTCGTGCCCACCGCCAACCCCGACGGCCGGGCCGCGAACACCCGCGGCAACAGCGACGGCGTCGACATCAACCGCGACCACCTCGCCCTGAGGACCGCCGAGGGCCGGGCCCTGGCCGCGGTGATCCGGGACCGCAGGCCGGACGTGGTCTACGACCTGCACGAGTACGGCGGTACACCGCCCTACTACGACAAGGACCTGTTCGACCTGTGGCCGCGCAACCTCAACACGGCCCCGGCCGTGCACCAGGAGGCACGGACGCTCTCCGACTTCGTGCGGCCCGCGGCCCGGGCCGACGGCTACACGACCGGCACCTACGGCATCTGGACCGACCCCGTCACGGGTGAACCCGTCCGGCAGGTCGCCGGGGACGGTCAGGAGCGCATCCTGCGCAACATGTCCGGAATCAAGCACACCGTGGGCCTGCTCATCGAGAGCCGGGTGGAACCCCTCACCGAGGTGCCGGAGCCGGTCAACAACCTGCGCCGGGTCCACTCCCAACTCTCCGCCCTTCGGGGCCTGTTCTCCTTCGCGGGGGAGCGGGGACGGCAGGTCGACGCGGCGACCGCGGCCGCCCGCCTCGCCGGCTGGCGCGACACCGGACCGGTCTTCGTCGGTGGCGCGGACAACGACCCCGCCGAGCCCGCCGAGACCATCCAGGACCCGCCCTGCGGCTACCGGCTGACGGACGATCAGTACGCCCAACTGAAGGACGAACTGGCGCTGCACGGAGTGCGCACCCGGGGCACCTACGTCCCGCTCCGCCAGTCGCTGCGTGCCCTGGTCCCGCTGCTCCTCGACGCCCGCGCCCCGTATCACCTCACGGCGGCGGAGCCCGACACCGACTGCTGAAACGGCCCTGACGGACGGCACCTGTGGTAGGCCGTAGGGGATGCGCAGATAGGGCATACCCGCGGATTCCATTGAAAGGTGCCGCAGATGACGGAAGACCTGAAGAAAAGGGGCGGCCGGGAAGGTCCTTCGGAGCCTCCCGGCCCCCACCACACCGACCGCGTGGTGTTCGGAGTCACCGCCGTCATCACCGTGGCCTTCGTGATCTGGGGCTCGACGGCGACCGACTCGCTGCAGAGCGTCTCCACGAAGATGCTCAACGGCCTGATCCACAACGGCGGCTGGGCCTTCATGCTCGCCGCCTCCTGCTTCGTGGTCTTCGCCCTCTGGCTCGCGGTCAGCCGCTACGGCCGCATCCACCTCGGTGCCGAGGGCGAGGAACCCGAGTTCCGGACCGTGTCCTGGGTCGCGATGATGTTCAGCGCGGGCATGGGCATCGGCCTGATGTTCTACGGCGTGAGCGAGCCGCTCTCGCACTACATGAGCCCGCCCCCGGGCACCGACCCCGCCAACTCCGGTGAACGCATGGAGACGGCGATGGCCACCACCCTCTTCCACTGGACGCTGCACCCCTGGGCGATCTACGCGGTGGTCGGCCTCGCCATCGCCTACAGCACCTTCCGCAGGCGCCGCCGCCAGACCATCAGCGCCGTCTTCACCCCGCTCATCGGGGAGCGGCACGCCAACGGCACCGGCGGCCGGATCATCGACATGCTCGCGATCATCGCCACCGTATTCGGCTCCGCGGCCTCCCTGGGCCTCGGCGCCCTCCAGATCGGGTCCGGTTTCCAGGAGCTGGACTGGATGGACGACGTCAGCGACGGCCTGCTCGTCGCCATCATCGCCGTACTGACCCTGGCCTTCGTCGCCTCGGCCGTCTCCGGAGTCGAGCGGGGCATCCAGTGGCTGTCCAACACCAACATGGTGCTCGCCCTGATCCTCTCCGTGTTCGTGTTCCTCGCCGGCCCCACCATCATCGTGCTCGACCTGCTGCCCACGTCGATCTTCGCCTACCTCGGCGACCTGCCCCAGCTCGCCGGGCGCACCGAGGCCGGCGGCGGCGAGGGCGTCGCGGACTGGCTGGGCAGCTGGACCGTCTTCTACTGGGCCTGGTGGATCTCCTGGACGCCCTTCGTGGGCATGTTCATCGCCCGGATCAGCCGGGGCCGCACCATCCGGCAGTTCGTCGGCGGGGTCATCCTCGTGCCCAGCACCGTCAGCCTCGTCTGGTTCGCGGTCTTCGGCGGTACGGCGATGAAGCTGAAGGAGGGCGGCGCGCTCGGCGGCGAGGACACCCCCGAGGGCCAACTCTTCGGCGTGCTGCAGGAGTTCCCCATCGCCACGGCCACCAGTCTGCTGGTGATGCTCCTGGTCGGCATCTTCTTCGTCTCGGGCGCCGACGCCGCGTCCATCGTGATGGGCACCCTCTCCCAGAAGGGCGCGCTCGAACCCGGCCGTCTCGTCGTGGTGTTCTGGGGCGTGGTGACCGGCGCCGTCGCCGCCATCATGCTGCTCGTCGGCAGCAGCCAGGGTGACGCGCTCACCGGCCTGCAGAACCTCACGATCCTGGCCGCCGCGCCCTTCGTCCTGGTGATGATCGGCATGTGCGTCGCCCTGCTGCGCGATCTGCGCCGGGATCCCGTCATCGTGCGCCGCGAGATGGGCAGCGAAGCCGTCGCCCTGGCCGTGATCGCCGGTCACCGCAAGTACGACGGCGACTTCGAGATCAAGGTCGGCCCCGGCCCGGGCACCGAGACGGAGGGCGACCCGCTGGGTTACGACCACGCCTGAGCGCGCTCAGCGGGAGGCGAGGGCGGCCGCCTCCTCCGCGCAGCCCCAGGCCACCGTCACTCCGGCGCCGCCATGGCCGTAGTTGTGCACCAAGGTCCGTCCGTCCGGCAGGAGTTCGCGCTCCAGCCGGACCGCGTCCCGCACCGGCCGCAGCCCCACCCGGTGGTCCAGCACCCGCGCCCCGGCGATCTCCGGCCTCAGCTCGGCGCACCGCGCCACGATCGCCTCGGCCACCTTCGCGTCCGGCTCCAGCGACCAGGCGCCCTCCTCCGCCGTGCCGCCCAGCAGCAGCCGGCCGGGCTGCGGAAAGAAGTACGCCATCTCGCCGGAGGCGTCGGTGGAGGTGACCCAGGTGTCGATCCCCGGGTTCTGAACGACCACCAACTGCCCCCGCACCGGCCGCACGGACGGATCCGGCACCAGTTCCCGCGCCCCGAGCCCCGTGCAGTTGACCACGACCGGCGCCTGCGCCTCCCTGAGCGCGGACACCTTCCGCGCCTCGATCTCCCCGCCCGCGCCGAGGAACCGCTCCCGCAGCCACGGCAGATGAGTCGACATGTCGATGAGCGGCAGCCGGGCCGACAGCCCCGCCCCGTCCGGCGCGGCCCGCAGCCCCGGCACCCGCCGGGCCGCCCAGGCGTCCGCCCCGTCCAGCTCCCCTTCGCCCAGTACCCCTTCGACCATGCGTACGCCGGTGGCTTCGGGGCTCCGGGCCAGCTCCTCGTAGACATCGAAGGACCGCAGCGCCCACTGCCGCGCCAGGGCCAGCGGTTCGATCCGGTACGGCCACCACAGCGCGCCCGCGACCGCCGAGGTGGTCCGCTCGACGGGGTCGCGCGTCCACACCCGCACCCGGCGCCCGCCCTCGGCCAGGACCACGGCGGTGGTCAGTCCGATGACCCCGCCGCCGACCACGATGACTTCGTCGTTCCGCCGCTTCTCCACCCCGGGACGGTAGCGGAATGTGCCATGCCGTGCTCACATCACCCCCGTGCTGGGGATACTCACAGCATGTCTGCCGAGTACGCGACCTTCGACCTGGCACCGGCGATGCGTGCCGGTGGAGTCCTCGCCAACGGTGACTACCAAGTCCACCGGGACTTCGTGGACTTCATCGTCGAGGGCCGCCCGCTGCTGTTCCAGCTCTCCGACCTCGACGCCGTCTCCCCGCTCGCCTCCGACGTACCGCCCGCGATCTTCACCGCCCAGGTCCAGAGCCTCCTGCTGGAGGCGGACCCACCGCTGCCGGACGGCCGGTACGTCATCTACGGCTGCCCCGAGTGCGAGAGCCTGGCGTGCGGCGCGGTCACCGCCGCCATCGACCGGTCCGGTGACGACTTCATCTGGCGGGACTTCGCCTGGCAGACCGACGAGCGCGCCGATCTGGAGCGCAACGGCTACCACGGCATAGGGCCCTTCCGCTTCCGGGGTGCCGAGTACCGGGCGGCGCTGGCCGCCCTCCTCGCGGCGGCCCCCGCCGGTTCCCGCCGCCGCGTCCTGCTGATCGGCGCCCGGGTCGCGCTGCCGGCCAAGCTCGCCGCCGCCCTGCGCACCATCGGCATCGGCGCCGACATCACCCGCGACGCCGACGGCGTGCCCCCCGACGAACTGCGCGGCTACGGCGCCGTCGCCTTCGGCCGCGGGGCCACCGAGCAGGAACGTGCCGCCGTACGCCGGGTCTTCGACCGTGCCGGCGTCGAGGTGGCCTACGTCCATGGCCTGGCCCCGATCGTCCCGTTGCTGGTCGCCCAGATAGAGAACGCCCTGGACCGCAGCCCGGTGCAGCAGCGCCGGCTGACCCGCCTGGTCGCGGTGGACGGCGAGGCCGGCGTGGAGGTCACCTCGCCGTGCCGGGTCCAGCTGACCGCGTACCGCCGGGACCGCCTCTACCGCACCCACGCCCACGAGGTCTTCGACGGCGTCCTGGAGGCCGGCCGCCATCGCATCGTCCTGGACGCCAAGGCGGTCAAGGGGGAGTCCTACGTGGTGGCGCGGAGCTCGGGGAGCGTGCTGGTGGAGGCCATGGCCCGGTGAGACGAGGGGCATGAAGCCACCCGGCGCCGCCCCTTAGGATCGAGGCCTGATGACTGCCACCCTCGTCGTGAAGAACCTCGCCGCCGGCCACGGCGACCGCGCCCTGTTCAGCGGGCTCGACCTCGTCGTCGCGCCCGGAGACGTGATCGGTCTGGTCGGCGCCAACGGTGCCGGCAAGTCCACCCTGCTCAGGATGCTGGCCGGGCTGCTCGCACCGGAGGAGGGTGAGCTGCGTCTCTCCCCGCCGACCGCGACCGTCGGCCACCTCCCGCAGGAGCCGGAGCGACGGCCCGGCGAGACCGTCCGCGCGTTCCTGGCCCGGCGCACCGGCGTCGCCGAGGCCCAGCGCGCCATGGACGAGTCCACCCAGGCCCTGGTGGACGGGGCGCCGGGCGCGGACGACGCGTATGCGACCAGCCTGGAGCGCTGGCTGGACCTGGGCGGCGCCGACCTCGACGAGCGGGCCGAGGAGGTAGCCGGCTCCCTGGGCCTGGCCGTCGACCTGGACCAGCCGATGACGTCGCTGTCGGGCGGCCAGGCGGCGCGGGCCGGGCTCGCCTCCCTGCTGCTGTCCCGCTACGACGTCTTCCTCCTCGACGAGCCCACCAACGACCTCGACCTCGACGGCCTGGAGCGCCTGGAGCGCTTCGTGAGCGGCCTGCGCGCCGGCACCGTCGTCGTCAGCCATGACCGGGAGTTCCTCACCCGCACGGTCACCAAGGTCCTCGAACTCGACCTCGCCCAGCAGCAGATCAACCTCTACGGCGGTGGTTACGCGGCCTACCTGGAGGAGCGCGAGGTCGCCCGCCGCCACGCCCGCGAGGGCTTCGAGGAGTATGCCGACAAGCGGGCCGCCCTCCAGGACCGCGCCCAGATGCAGCGCTCCTGGATGGACAAGGGCGTGAAGAACGCCCGCCGCAAGGCGAGCAACGACAACGACAAGATCGGCCGCAAGTTCCGCAGCGAGGCCAGCGAGAAGCAGGCCGCCAAGGCCCGCCAGACCCAGCGCATGATCGAACGCCTCGACGTCGTCGAGGAGCCGCGCAAGGAGTGGGACCTGCGCATGGAGATCGCCTCGGCCCCGCGCTCGGGCGCGGTGGTGGCGACTCTGCGCGAGGCGGAGGTCGCCCGCGGCGACTTCACCCTCGGCCCGGTCACCCTGCAGATCGACTGGGCGGACCGGGTGGCGGTCACCGGTGCCAACGGCGCGGGCAAGTCGACCCTGCTGGGCGCCCTGCTCGGCCGTGTCCCCCTGACCGCGGGGCAGGCGGCGCTCGGCTCGGGCGTACTGATCGGCGAGGTCGACCAGGCCCGCAAGCTGTTCCACGGCGAGGAGGCGCTGCTGGACGCCTTCGCCGCGGCAGTCCCGGACACCGAACCGGCCGAAGTGCGCACCCTGCTCGCCAAGTTCGGCCTGAAGGCGGACCACGTCCTGCGTCCGGCGGCCACGCTCTCACCCGGCGAACGCACCCGGGCCGCCCTGGCCCTGCTGCAGGGCCGGGGCGTCAACCTCCTCGTCCTCGACGAGCCGACCAACCACCTCGACCTCCCGGCCATCGAGCAGCTGGAGTCGGCGCTCGACGCCTACGAGGGCACCCTGCTCCTGGTGACCCACGACCGGCGCATGCTGGACGCGGTCCACGTCACCCGGCGCCTGGAGGTCGCCGACGGCAAGGTGACCGAGCGCTAGCCCTTGCCCTTGCCCTTCAGCAGGGCGCAGACGAAGTTCTCCTGGACGGCGCGCAGTGTGCGCAGCAGATCCGGCTTGAGCGTCTGGTTGATCTGCGTGGTCGTGGAGAAGGTCAAGGACTTGCGCCCGTCCGGGGTGGCCGCGAACAGCTGGGTGTAGCCGGGTGTGTTGCCGGTGTGGCCGAGGACCACCCCGCAGCGCGTGGCGTACCGGAAGAGTGCGAGCCCCGCCTTGTTCTTCCCCGGCCCCGCGGGCTCGGACGCGCCCTCGACCCAGGCGCGCTGCTGCCGGACGACGTCCTGGCCGTAGAGCTTGCCCCCGGCGTAGCCGCGGATGAAGCGGGTCATGTCGGCGGGCGTGGAGACGATGCCGCCCGAGGCCCACACCCCGGACATGCCGATGAGCTCGCTGACGTCCTCCGGCGGCTCGGGCGGGGACACGTCGTAGCCGTGCAGGTACGGCCTCGGCATCCGGTGGTCCTGCGGCAGGCTGGTGTGGCGCAGGCCGAGCGGCCGGTACACCAGCTCGCGCAGCAGCCGTTCGTACCGTTCGCCGGTGGCCGCCTCGGCCATCAGGGCCACGGCGATGTTGTCGGAGTTGGAGTACCGGTACCGGCTGCCCGGTGGGAAGTGCAGGGGCCGGTCGGCGACGAAGTCGAGCAGCCTGCGGGAGTCGAAGCGGTGCCGGGGGTCCGCGAGCAGTGTCTCCACGAACTGGGGCGACTCGGAGTAGTCGGGCAGGCCGCTGGTGTGCTGCAGCAGCTGGCGCAGGGTCACCGCGCTCCAGGCGTCCGGCAGGTGCGGCAGGCGCTCGCCCAGGGTGTCGTCCAGGCTCAGATCGCCGAGGCGGACGAGGGACAGGGCGACCGCGCCGCTGAACGCCTTGGCCGCGCTGGCGATCCGCATGTGGTCGTGCACCCCGGGCTCGCGCCCGGTCTCCAGGTCGGCCACTCCGGCCTTCACCACGCGGGTGCGGCGGTCGTCCTTGAGTACGGCGATGACTCCGGGCGGACCGCCGGGTCTGCGGATCAGGTCCTCCAACTGCCGCTGGAGGGCGGGGTCGTGGTCCGGCCGCGGAGGGGTGGCGGCGCCTGCCACGGCGGGGGACAGCGTGGTCAGACAGACCGCGATGAGGGGGACCGCTCCCCGTCGGGGGCGGCGCGGGACACGGCGGCGGATCGGCATGGGCACTCCCGGGAGGCGCTGGTCGGTCGCGGTCCAGCCTGCTGCGCCCCGCACCCGTGGGCCCGCCGTGTTGCTGCACCCGGCCCAATGGCCCGGCCGCTCCACGAGGGAGAGGCCGGGCCACCGGTCAGCGCTTGCCCTTCTTCGGCTCCGCCAGCCCCGCGCGCCGCAGCGCGTCGGCCATCGCGCTGTTCGCCGGAGGCGGCGCCTGACGCGCGGTACCGCCGCCGCCACCGCCGCGCCCCTGGCGCTGCTGCGGCGGACGCCCGCCGCGCTGCTGACGGCGCTCACCGCCACCGCTCGGCCGGTCCTGGCCTGCGGCCTCGTCGTCCAGGCGGAGCGTCAGCGAGATCCGCTTGCGCGGGATGTCGACGTCGAGGACCTTCACCTTCACGATGTCACCCGGCTTGACGACGTCCCGCGGGTCCTTGACGAACGTCTTCGACATCGCGGAGACATGCACCAGGCCGTCCTGGTGGACACCGACGTCGACGAAGGCCCCGAAGGCGGCGACATTGGTGACGACGCCCTCCAGGACCATCCCGGACGACAGGTCGGAGATCTTCTCGACGCCCTCCTTGAAGGTGGCCGTCTTGAACGCGGGCCGCGGGTCGCGTCCGGGCTTCTCCAGCTCCTTGAGGATGTCGGTCACGGTCGGCAGACCGAAGGTCTCGTCCACGAACTCCTGCGGCCTGAGCGAGCGCAGCACACCGGTGTTCCCGATGAGGGACGCCACCTCCTGGCCGGAGGTCTTCACCATCCGCCGGACCACCGGGTACGCCTCCGGGTGCACGCTGGAGGCGTCCAGCGGATCGTCGCCGCCCCGGATCCGCAGGAAGCCCGCGCACTGCTCGTAGGCCTTGGGGCCGAGCCGGGCGACCTTCTTCAGCTGGGACCGGGACGTGAAGGGACCGTTCGCGTCGCGGTGCGCCACGATGTTCTCGGCGAGTCCGGAGGTGATGCCGGAGACCCGGGAGAGCAGCGGGGCGGACGCGGTGTTCACGTCGACACCGACGCCGTTCACGCAGTCCTCCACCACCGCGTCCAGGGAGCGCGACAGCTTCACCTCGGACAGGTCGTGCTGGTACTGGCCGACGCCGATCGACTTCGGGTCGATCTTCACCAGCTCGGCGAGGGGGTCCTGCAGACGGCGCGCGATGGAGACGGCGCCGCGCAGCGACACGTCCATGTCGGGCAGTTCCTGCGAGGCGAACGCGGAGGCCGAGTACACGGAGGCGCCGGCCTCGGACACCATCACCTTGGTGAGCTTCAACTCGGGGTGCTTGGTGATGAGTTCACCGGCGAGCTTGTCGGTCTCGCGGGACGCGGTGCCGTTGCCGATGGCGATCAGCTCGACGGCGTGCTCCTCGGCGAGCCGGGCGAGCCGCGCGATGGCCTCGTCCCACTTGTTGGCCGGGACGTGCGGGTGGATGACGTCGGTGGCCACGACCTTGCCGGTGGCGTCGACCACGGCCACCTTCACGCCCGTACGGAACCCCGGGTCCAGGCCGAGCGTCGCGCGGGTGCCGGCCGGCGCGGCGAGCAGCAGGTCGCGCAGGTTCGCAGCGAAGACGTCGACCGCCTCGTCCTCCGCGGCCGTGCGCAGCCGCAGCCGCAGGTCGATGCCGAGGTGCACCAGCAGCCGGGTCCGCCAGGCCCAGCGGACGGTGTCCTTCAGCCACTTGTCGCCGGGGCGGCCCCGGTCGGCGATCCCGAACCTGGCGGCGACGATGCCCTCGTACGACGACGGCCCGTCCGTCGGCTCCTCCGGCTCCAGGACGAGGTCGAGGACCTCCTCCTTCTCGCCGCGCAGCATGGCCAGGATCCGGTGCGAGGGCAGCTCGGTGAACGGCTCGGCGCAGTCGAAGTAGTCGGAGAACTTGGCGCCCGCCTCCTCCTTGCCCTCCCGCACCTTGGCGACCAGCCGCCCGCGCACCCACATGCGCTCGCGCAGCTCGCCGATCAGGTCGGCGTCCTCCGAGAACCGCTCGGTGAGGATCGCCCGGGCGCCGTCGAGGGCGGCCTGCGGATCGGCTACGCCCTTGTCGGCGTCGACGAACGCGGCGGCCGCGGCCAGCGGTTCGACGGCCGGATCGCCCAGCAGCCCGTCGGCAAGCGGCTCCAGGCCCGCCTCGCGCGCGATCTGCGCCTTGGTCCGCCGCTTGGGCTTGAACGGCAGATAGATGTCCTCCAGGCGCGCCTTGGTCTCGGCGCCCAGGATCCGCGCCTCCAGCTCACCGGTGAGCTTGCCCTGCTCGCGCACGGAGTCCAGGATCGCCGTCCGGCGCTCCTCCAGCTCCCGCAGGTAGCGCAGCCGCTCCTCGAGCGTGCGCAGCTGCGCGTCGTCGAGCAGCTCGGTCGCTTCCTTGCGGTAGCGGGCGATGAAGGGCACCGTCGAACCGCCGTCGAGCAGTTCCACGGCGGCCTTCACCTGCCGCTCCCGCACGCCGAGTTCCTCGGCGATCCTGCTTTCGATGGACCCTGCTGCCATGGACCCGGGTGTCGTCACGATCCCGTACCGCCTTCTCACTGAGGTTGCGCGGCAATTGTGGCAGGTGACACCGACAACCGGGGATGAGGGCGGGCCCGGGTCAGGCCCTGCGCCCGCGCGCGCTGCCGGACGCGCCGCCGAAGAGCCGGGCGAGCGCCCGGAAGGGCAGGGTCACGACGGTGGCGATGGCGCCACCGATCTGGCGGAGTACGTCTGCAATAGCGCGGAACACAAGCTTCCCCTTTCCTCTGCGGCCACGTCGGCCGTGAGGATCGGGTACCTCGTGCGCTCTCGATCATGCATGGTGCGTGATCACGCCTTGCCGATCAGGTCGGCGGGGAAGGCGCCCGCGGCCAGCGCGGTGCGGACGAAGCCCGAGCCCAGCTCCGTCAGCCGGGCCACGCCCTCGGCGCCCAGGTGCTCGTAGGGCGCGCGGTCCAGGCGGTCCGTCTCGCGCTCGACCCGGTCGCGCAGGGCGACGCCCTCCTCGGTCAGTTCGCCGGAGTCGTCGAGCAGGCCCCGCGCGCAAAGACGGGCGCAGGCCGCGTCCCACTCGTCCTGGTTCCAGCCGCGCGTGGCGAGCTGCCACTTCGGGGTGAAGCCCCGGCCGGTCGCGGTGTGCGTCACCAGCGCCTCCAGGCCGTCGAGCTCCGCGGCCACCAGTGCGACGAGATGCCCGTCGCCCCGGTACTCGCGCAGCAGCGTGGCGGCATGGAAGTACGCCATGTGCGGCTCCTCGGGAACCGGCAGGTCCGCGTGGGCGGCGTACAGCGGCCGGGCGTGGCGCGAGCACGCCTCGGTGGCGCGCAGCGCCAGCTCCGCCGCCTCGGCCAGCTCAGCGGAGGCGATGATCTCCGCGCCGAGCAGCCGGCGCAGCATGGCGTCGACGGCACGCGCGCGTGCGGCGAGCACCTGCTCCGGGGCGGCGGTCTGCCACACGGCGGGCACATGGCGGGCCACGGCCTCGTACTTGTAGTTGTAGAAGGTGGCCGCGACCGTGCCGGGCCCGACGGCGCCGAGGGCGGCGGACCGCACCGCGAAGTTCACGGCCTTGGGGTGGGTGATCCCCAGGGCGCCCGCTTCCTCGCCCAGCTCGGGCGCGAAGTAGTGCATGGAGTGCAGCGTGTTGAGCGCGTTGTGGCAGCGGCGGCCCGCGCGCGGGTCCAGGGCGGCTGTAGTCATGCCGGGCAGGTTACCGACCGCTTGGTATCCCAGGTCCAGGGGGTGACCGCAGGTGGCAGGAAAGGTGGGGAACTCGTCATTGCGGCCATGTGCGTCGGCGCGAAGAATCGGGGGCATGGCGCAGCGAACGGTTCTCCTCATCCTCTTCGACGGTGTGCAGAGCCTCGATGTCACCGGCCCGCTGGAGGTCTTCACGGGCGCGGAGCACCAGGCGCCGGGCACCTACCGCATCCGTACGGCCTCCCTGGACGGCGGCCCCGTCCGCACCTCCAGCGGCCTGACCCTCGTACCCGACACCTCCCTCGCCGACGCGCCCGCCCCGCACACCCTCCTCGTCCCGGGCGGCCAGGGCACCCGCGGTCCCGATCCGCGGCTGACCGCCTGGCTGCGCGAGCACGGACCGCGAGCCGAGCGCCTCGTCTCCGTCTGCACCGGAGCGATCCTGCTCGCTGAGGCCGGCCTGCTGGACGGCCGCCGGGTGACGACCCACTGGGCGTACTGCGCCAAGCTCGCCCGGGACCACCCGGCGATCGACGTCGACCCCGATCCCGTCTATGTCCGCGACGGACCGGTCGCCACCTCGGCCGGCGTCACCGCGGGCATCGACCTCGCGCTCGCCCTGGTCGAGGAGGACCTCGGCCGGGACACCGCCCTGACCATCGCCCGCTACCTGGTCGTCTTCCTGCGCCGACCGGGCAACCAGGCCCAGTTCAGCGCCCAGCTCGCCGCCCAGACCGCCCGCCGTGAACCGCTCCGGGACGTCCAGCAGTGGATCACCGAGCACCCGGCCGAGGACCTGACCGTCGAGGCGCTCGCCGCCCGCGCGGGACTCTCCCCGCGCCACTTCGCCCGCGCCTTCCGCGCCGAGACCGGCACCACCCCCGGCCGCTTCGTCGACCGGGTCCGCCTGGAACACGCCCGCCGCCTCCTGGAGGACACCGCCGCGGGCGTCGAGGAGATCAGCCGAGCCAGCGGCTACGGCACCCCCGAGGCCATGCGCCGGGCCTTCCTCAAGGCCCTCGGCACGGCCCCGGCGGAGTACCGCCGCCGCTTCCGTCCCGCACCCGTCCACTGACGCCGACGAAAGGCCCCCGATGCAGATCGCCATCGTCCTGTTCGACCGTTTCACCGCCCTCGACGCCGTGGGCCCCTACGAGACCCTCGGCCGCCTGCCGGACGCGGAGACCGTCTTCGTGGCCGAGCGGACCGGTCCCGTCCGCAGCGACACCGGGAACCTCGCGCTCACCGCCGACCGCACCCTGGCCGAGGTGCCGGACCCGGACATCGTGGTCGTGCCGGGCGGCCCCGGCCAGACTCCGCAGATGGAGAACACCGCGTTGCTGGACTGGCTGCGCGCCGCCGACGCCACCAGCACCTGGACGACGTCCGTGTGCACCGGCTCCCTGCTGCTGGCCGCCGCGGGGCTGCTGGCGGGGCGCCGGGCGACCTCCCACTGGCTGGCCCTGGACCACCTGAAGCGGTTCGGCGCCGAGCCCACCGGGGAGCGGGTGGTCATCGACGGCAAGTACGTCACCGCCGCCGGTGTCTCCTCCGGCATCGACATGGGCCTGACGCTCCTCGGGCGCATCGCGGGAGACGAACACGCCCAGGCCGTACAGCTGCTCACGGAGTACGACCCGCAGCCGCCCTACGACGCCGGATCGCCCGAGAAGGCGCCCGCGCATCTGGTGGCGGAGTTCCGCGCCAAGAGCCGGTTCATCCTGACGTAGGCATGCTCCAGGTGAAGCGCGGCGGCCGGCGCTGCAGGAACGCGGCTACCCCCTCCGCGAGGTCGCCGCTGCCGCGCGCCTGCTCGCTCCAGTGGGCGTCCCGGTCCGGGCGGCCGTTCGCGAACTCCTTGGCCGCCGCCTGTGTCAGCTGCGAGCGGCTGACCAGGATCCGGGTGAACTCGGCCACCCGCTTGTCCAGTTCGCCCGCGGGCAGCACCTCGTCGACCAGGCCCGTGCGCAGCGCCCGCGCGGAGTCGATCAACTCGCCCGAGAACAGCAGGTACTTGGCGGCGGCCGGGCCGGTCAGCGCCACCAGCCGCCGGGTGGAAGAGGCCGGGTAGACGACGCCCAGCTTCGCCGGCGTCACCCCGAACAGCGCCCCCTCCTCGGCGAACCGCAGATCGCAGGCCGCCGCGAGCTGCGTGCCGCCGCCCACGCAGTGCCCGCGCACGGCGGCCAGCGTCGGCTTAGGGAACGCCCCGAGCGCGTCCTCGGCGCGCCGGGCGAGGCCCTGCGCCTCCTCGGGCGCGTGCTGGAGCGCGCCGATGTCCGCCCCCGCGCAGAACGTGCCGCCCGCCCCGGTCAGCACCAGCGCCCGCACCTGGGGATCGGCCGCCAGGGTGTCCAGCAGCGGCGGCAGCGCGGCCCACATCGCCGAGGTCATGGCGTTGCGCTTCTCGGGATGGTGGATGACGACGGTGGCGACCGAGTCGGTGACGCCGTGCAGCAGCTGGGGCTCCATGCGCGGGATGCTATCCGCCCCGTCGGACGGCCGATCAGGAAGGGCGACGCGGAGCGTTACGGCACCGGGTGCGCAGGGGACTCGAAGGCTGGACAACGACGGAGGAGGCGCCGATGAGCGAGTCCACCCAGGAGCTGCGCCGCGGTTTCGGCCGGCTCACCGTGCTCGGCGTGATCCTCGTCGTCGCGGGGCTGGTCGGCCTGGTCTACACGGCCGCCGCCACGCTGACCTCGATGCTGCTGTTCGGCTGGCTGCTGCTGATCGGCGGCGCCGTCGGCCTGCTGCACGCCATCCAGGCGCGCGGCTCCAACTTCTTCTGGCTCGGTGTGGTGGTCGCGGCGCTGAACCTCGCGGCCGGTGTCGTGATCATCGCCAAACCGGAGGCGGCGGCCGAGGCGCTGACCATGTTCGCCGCGCTGCTGTTCCTCACCGGCGGGGTGTTCCGGCTGGTGGGCAGCGCGGTGGTGCGCGGACCGCAGTTCGGCTGGACGCTGATCCAGGGCGCCTTCGACCTGCTGCTGGGCATTGCGGTGCTGGCCTCCTGGCCGAGCAGCAGCAAGTACGTCATCGGCACCTTCTTCGCGCTCGCCCTGCTCTTCGACGGGCTCGGGCTCATCGCCACGGGCTACGGCGGCCGGCGCGTGATGGGGCTGGTCTCCGACGCGATGGACAACGAGGCCAAGGACTCCGGCACCCCCGCGCCCGGCACCACCGCCCCTGACACTCCCGCACCCGGCGCCACCAAACCCGTACAACCCGAATAGTTCGTAATGTCGGCACAGGTGGGACAGGACCGGTCCCGCACCTGACCACGTCATGCGTCATCGATCAGAAAGCGCTCGAAAAGCGCTGACTTGTGTTCAGTTCCATGGACCGGAGCGGCTCGGAATCAACACTCGACTCGTGGTGACAATCGAGCGCAAGGGTGGCGACCGGACGATGGAGAACCATGGGCGCGGGCCGGCCCCACGCCCAACAGAGGACCCACTGCCCTACGAGGGTGTGTGGCGGTTCACCGCCTCGGCCGTCGACGCTTCCGTCCCGCAGGCGCGGCACGCCGTACGGGATCTGCTGTACCGCCAGGGGGTGCCGCTCACGGACGACCAGGTGCACGCCCTGCTGCTGATCGTCTCGGAACTGGTCACCAACGCCGTCCGGCACGCGGCGCTGCTGTCCCCGGTGCTCGCCGTGGAGGTCGCCGTCGGCGCGGAGTGGGTGCGGGTGGCCGTGGAGGACAACCACCCCTACCGCCCCACCGCCCTGGAGGCCGACCACGGCCGGACCGGCGGGCGCGGGCTGCTGCTGGTGCGGGAGATCACCCAGGAGGCGGGCGGCGTCTGCGACGTCGAGCACACCGCGAGCGGCGGCAAGGTGATCTGGGCCGCCCTGCCGCTCAGACCCGCGCGCGTGCCGTAGCTCACCAGCCGGCGGACGGGCCCGTCAGTTCGCGGACCGCGGGACGGGCCGCGTCCAGCACGGTCATGAACCAGGCCGAGAAGGCGTTCTCGGCGTGCCGCTCCGCCAGCTCGGCGGGCGTCACGAAGGCGGTGTCCCCGACCTCCTCCGGGTCGGGGCGCAGCGGGGACTGCACCATGCCCACGAAGAGGTGGTTGTACTCCTGCTCCACCAGGCCCGAGTCCGGGTCGGGGTGGTTGTAGCGGACCGTGCCCGCCTCCGCCATCAGCGACGGCGACACCCCCAGCTCCTCGTACGTCCGCCGGGCCGCGGCCGCGAAGGGCGCCTCGCCGGGGTAGGGGTGGCCGCAGCAGGTGTTGGACCAGACACCGGGGGAGTGGTACTTGCCCAGCGCCCGCCGCTGCAGCAGCAGCCGGCCCCGCTCGTCGAAGAGGAACACGGAGAAGGCGCGGTGCAGCTGTCCCGGGGGCTGGTGGGCGGCGAGCTTCTCCGCGGTGCCGATCGTCACACCGTTCTCGTCGACCAGTTCGAGCAGGATCTCGGCTGCGGTGCCGTTCGGCGAGGTGTGCGTCGCGGCGGCAGGTGTGATCGGCATACCCATCCTTCACATCGGTTGTGCGCCCCAAGTGTGCCGCACGAATCCGGCACTCCCGGCAGTTGGTGCCCGGCGCGGCGACCGCGGAACCCTGGCGCCGCCCGGCGCTGGGAGTGAAGACGCCGCCGCGCGCCGGACCGCTGCGCCGCGCCGCGCGCCGGATTTCAGTGGCAGAGCCGCGCCTCGTGCTCGGCGTGCCCGCTGGGCTCCAGCTGGAAGGTGCAGTGCTCCACGTCGAAGTGGTCGCCCAGGCAGCCCTGGAGCTCGTGGAGCATCTTCTCGTGCCCGATCGCGCTGAGCGCCTCGGGGCTGACGACCACGTGCGCGGAGAGCACCGGCATGCCCGAGGTGATGGTCCAGGCGTGCAGGTCGTGCACGTCCTCGACCCCGTCGAGAGCCAGTATGTGGGCCCGTACCTCCATCATGTCGACGCCCCTGGGGGCCGCCTCCAGCAGGATCTCCAGGGTCTCGCGCAGCAGCTTCACGGTCCGCGGCACGATCATCAGGCCGATGACGAGCGAGGCGATCGGGTCCGCCGCCTGCCAGCCCGTCGTCAGGATCACCACCGCGGAGATCAGCACCGCCAGCGAGCCCAGCGCGTCTGCGGCCACCTCCAGGAACGCCCCGCGGACGTTCAGGCTCTCCTTCTGGCCGCGCATCAGCAGCGTGAGTGAGATCATGTTGGCGACCAGACCGATCGCACCGAACACCATGGTCAGCCCGCCCTCGGTCCCGGCCGGCGTGATGAACCGCTGGATCGCCTCGTAGAGGACGTACCCGCCGACGCCGAGCAGCAGCAGACAGTTGGCGAGCGCGGCGAGGATCTCCGCGCGGGCGTAGCCGAAGGTGCGGTTGCCGGTCGCCGGACGGCTCGCGAAGTGGATCGCCAGCAGCGCCATGGCGAGCCCCACGGCGTCGGTCGCCATGTGCGCGGCGTCCGCGACGAGGGCGAGCGAGTCGGCGAGCACGCCGCCGACGATCTCCACCACCATCACGGTGAGCGTGATCGACAGCGCGATGCGCAGCCTGCCGCGGTACGCCGCGGTCGCCGTACCGCCGGCGTGGCCGCCGTGCGCGTGCCCATGATCGTGCCCAGCCCCCATGGAAAGCCGCCTCCTGTCATCGCTTCCGGATCACAGTGAACTACGGGTGGGGGGTATCGGGCAACGCGGCACTGAACACCGTTGTCATATGCTCTGACCTGCAGAAACGATCCGCAGGTCAGAGCGCTGGGCGATCAGCCGCCGTGGTGCAGCAGCCATCCGCGCCAGGCGGAGGCGACCATCTCGCGCACCGAGCGGCGGGCCGTCCAGCCGAGTTCCTCGGCGGCCAGCGCGGCCGAGGCGACGGCCCGCGGCGCGTCCCCGGGGCGGCGGTCCTCGACGACGGGCGGCCGGGCGTCGCCGGTGACCTCGCCGATGACGTCGATCAGCTCGCGCACCGAGACGCCCTCGCCGCGGCCGATGTTGACCGTGAGGTCGCCGCTCAGGTCGGTCAGCCGCCGGGCGGCGGCGAGATGGGCCTCGGCGAGGTCGGCGACATGGATGTAGTCGCGGACGCAGGTGCCGTCCGGCGTCGGGTAGTCGGCGCCGAAGATCCGGGGAGCCTCGTCGCGGGTGAGCCGGTCGAAGACCATGGGCACGATGTTGAAGACACCGGTGTCGGCGAGCTCGGGCGCGGCGGCGCCGGCCACGTTGAAGTAGCGCAGGCAGACGGTGGAGATCCCGTGGGCCCGCCCGGCGGCCCGTACCAGCCACTCGCCGGTGAGTTTCGTCTCGCCGTACGGATTCACCGGGGCGCAGGGGGTGTCCTCGGTGATGAGGTCCACATCGGGGTTGCCGTAGACGGCGGCCGACGAGGAGAAGACCAGCCGCCGGACACCGGCCTCGGCCACCGCGTCCAGGAGCGTGGCCAGACCTCCCACGTTCTCCCGGTAGTAGCGGGTGGGCTGGGCCACGGACTCGCCGACCTGCTTGCGCGCCGCGAGATGCACCACACCCGTCACCGCGTGCTCCGCCAGCACCCGCTTGAGCAGGTCGCCGTCGAGGGACGAGCCCTGGATCAGCGGCACTCCGTCCGGCAGCCGCGCGGGCACCCCGGCCGAGAGGTCGTCCAGCGCCAGCACACGCTCCCCGGCCTCGGTCATCGCCCGCGCCACGTGGGCCCCGATGTACCCCGCCCCGCCTGTGATCAGCCATGTCATGGTCGTCCACCCTATGCTCAGCCCCCGCGGCCATAGAAAATGCGGCAAATGTCCGCTCTGGCAGCGCAGTTTGTGGGCCAGGCCCCGTTTCCCCGATGATGATCGCGGCAACGGCGTGGGCGAACCACGTCGATCGGGCCGTGAAACGGGCGGTGAACGCCACGTTCCCGGTATCCGATAGCCTCTGCCGACATGCCGCCCGGGTGTCACGGACCAGGGGCGCCCCACCGTGTCAATGACCGGCGCCCGCGCGTCGGCACCCAGGGAGTGAGTTCGGTTGTCGACCGCCATCCTCACCGGCCAGCCGGTCCCCGGATCGCCGATCGAGGGCGACCTGCGCTCCCTCGGCTTCGACGTCCGGACCGCCGCCGACGCCGCGGAGGCCGAGACACTGCTGGCCCAGGTGCCGAGCCGGGAACGGGTCGCCGTGGTCGACGCCCGCTTCGTCGGCCATGTGCACGCGCTGCGCCTCGGCCTGACCGACCCCCGCTTCCCGCTCGCCGCGATCCCGGGCGCCCTGACGGCCCAGCCCGCCGCCCGCCAGGCCCTGACCCGGGCGCTGGCCCGGGAGAACTCCGCGGCCGGCACCACCCTCGTGGACAGCCTCGCCGACCGGCTCACCGAGGCGGTCGACGCCCCCGTGCACCGCCCCGAGCTGGGCAGCCTCGTCGCGCAGGTCCCCGCCGACCCCCAGGCCCGCAACGAGGCACGGCAGGCCGTCGCCGCCGTCGACGACGAGGCCGTACGCCTGAAGTCGGCCGTGAAGGCCCGCGACGGCTTCTTCACCACCTTCTGCGTCAGCCCCTACTCGCGCTACCTCGCGCGCTGGTGCGCCCGCCGGGGCCTGACCCCGAACCAGGTCACCACCGCGTCCCTGCTCACCGCGCTCATAGCCGCGGCCTGCGCGGCCACCGGCACCCGCGGCGGCTTCGTCGCGGCCGGCGTGCTGCTGCTCCTCTCCTTCGTGCTGGACTGCACCGACGGCCAGCTCGCCCGCTACTCCCTGCAGTACTCCACCCTCGGCGCCTGGCTGGACGCCACCTTCGACCGGGCCAAGGAGTACGCCTACTACGCCGGCCTCGCGCTCGGAGCGGCCCGGGGCGGCGACGACGTATGGGCGCTCGCCCTCGGCGCGATGGTCCTGCAGACCTGCCGGCACGTTGTGGACTTCTCCTTCAACGAGGCGAACCACGATGCCACCGCCAACACCAGCCCCACAGCCGCCCTTTCCGACAAGCTCGACAGCGTCGGCTGGACGGTCTGGGTGCGGCGCATGATCGTGCTCCCCATCGGCGAGCGCTGGGCGATGATCGCCGTCCTGACCGCGCTCACCACCCCCCGGATCACCTTCTACGCCCTGCTCATCGGGTGCGCCTTCGCGGCGGCCTACACCACGGCGGGCCGCGTGCTGCGCTCCCTGACCCGCAAGGCCGTCCGCACGGACCGGGCCGCCCAGGCGCTGGACGACCTGGCGGACAACGGGCCGCTGACCGAACTGCTGCCTGCCAGGCTGTCGCTCAACGCGGTGGTGGCGGCCCTGACCGGCGCCGTGCTGGTGACGGGCTGCGCCCTCGTCTGGGGGGCGGGCTGGCAGACCGTCCTGGGCGCCGTCGGCTACGTCGCCTGCTCCGCCGTCGCCGTCGGCCGCCCCCTCAAGGGCGCCCTCGACTGGCTGGTCCCCCCGGTCTTCCGCGCCGCCGAGTACGGCACCGTCCTGATTCTCGCGGCCCGGGCGGAGGTGAACGGAGCCCTTCCTGCGGCTTTCGGTCTGGTGGCCGCCGTCGCCTACCATCACTACGACACGGTGTACCGCATCCGCGGCAACGCCGGAGCGCCCCCGGCCTGGCTGGTGCGCGCCCTCGGGGGGCACGAAGGACGCACGCTGCTCGTCACCGTCCTTGCCGCGGTGCTCACCGCCTCGCAGTTCCCGGTCGCGCTCACGGCTGTGGCCGTGGTCATCGCGCTCGTGGTGCTCGTGGAGAGCATCCGCTTCTGGGTCTCCGCTGGAGCCCCTGCCGTACACGATGAAGGAGAACCCGCATGATCGGCCTCGTGCTGGCGGCCGGCGCCGGACGGCGTCTGCGCCCCTACACCGACAGCCTTCCCAAGGCTCTGGTGCCGGTGGGCCCCGCGGGCATAGCAGGCGAACCCACGGTTCTCGACCTCACCCTCGGCAACTTCGCCGAGATCGGGCTGACCGAGGTCGCGATCATCGTCGGCTACCGCAAGGAGGCCGTCTACGCGCGCAAGGCGGCCCTGGAGGCGAAGTACGGCCTCAAGCTGACCCTCATCGACAACGACAAGGCCGAGGAGTGGAACAACGCCTACTCCCTGTGGTGCGGCCGTGACGCCCTCAAGGACGGCGTGATCCTCGCCAACGGCGACACCGTCCACCCGGTCTCCGTCGAGAAGACGCTGCTCGCCGCCCGCGGCGACGGCAAGAAGATCATCCTCGCCCTCGACACCGTGAAGTCGCTCGCCGACGAGGAGATGAAGGTCGTCGTGGACCCCGCCAAGGGCGTCACGAAGATCACCAAGCTGATGGATCCGGCCGAGGCCACCGGCGAGTACATCGGCGTCACCCTGATCGAGGGGGACGCCGCCACCGAGCTGGCCGACGCCCTGAAGACGGTCTGGGAGACCGACCCGCAGCAGTTCTACGAGCACGGCTACCAGGAGCTCGTGAACCGCGGCTTCACGATCGACACGGCGCCGATCGGCGACGTTCAGTGGGTGGAGATCGACAACCACGACGATCTCGCCCGCGGACGGGAGATCGCGTGCCAGTACTGACCCGGCTGATCCCCTCACCGGTCGTCGTCGACATCCGCCCGGGTGCCCTCGACGACCTGGGCTGCGTCCTCGCCGACCAGCGCGTCTCGCACTCCGGCAAGCTCGCCGTCGCCGTCAGCGGCGGCTCCGGCGCCCGGCTGCGTCAGCGGCTGGAGCCGAGCCTGCCCGGTGCCACCTGGTACGAGGTCGGCGGCGGCACCCTCGACGACGCGGTCCGGCTGGCCGGTGACATAAAGGCCGGCCACTACGACGCGGTCGTCGGCCTCGGCGGCGGCAAGATCATCGACTGCGCCAAGTTCGCCGCGGCACGGGTCGGCCTCCCGCTGGTCGCCGTACCGACGAACCTCGCGCACGACGGTCTGTGCTCGCCGGTCGCCACCCTCGACAACGACGCGGGCCGCGGCTCCTACGGGGTGCCCAACCCGATCGCGGTCGTCATCGACCTCGACGTCATCCGGGAGGCCCCGGCCCGCTTCGTCCGGGCCGGCATCGGCGACGCCGTCTCCAACATCTCCGCCATCGCGGACTGGGAGCTGGCCCACCGGGTCAAGGGCGAGAAGATCGACGGCCTGGCCGCGGCCATCGCCCGGCAGGCGGGCGAGGCGGTGCTCCGGCACCCGGGAGGCATCGAGGACATCGCCTTCCTCCAGGTGCTCGCCGAGGCGCTGGTGCTCAGCGGCATCGCCATGTCGGTGTCGGGCGACTCCCGCCCGTCCTCCGGCGCCTGCCACGAGATCAACCACGCGTTCGACCTGCTCTACCCCAGGCGCGCCGCCGCCCACGGCGAACAGTGCGGACTGGGCGCGGCCTTCGCGATGTTCCTGCGCGGAGCCCATGAGGAGTCGGCCTACATGGCCGAGGTGCTGCGCCGGCACGGGCTCCCGGTGCTGCCGGAGGAGATCGGCTTCAGCCCGGACGAGTTCGTCCGGGCCGTGGAGTTCGCCCCGCAGACCCGCCCCGGCCGCTTCACGATCCTCGAACACCTCGACCTGACCACCGACCAGATCAAGGACATGTACACCGACTATGTCAAGGCCATCGGTAGCTGAACTCCGTCCGGTCGTCCACCCCGCGGGGGTGAAGGACCGGCGCAGCGGTGAGCACTGGATGGGACGCCTCTACATGCGTGAGGTGTCCCTGCGGGTCGACCGCTACCTGGTCAACACCAGGGTGACGCCCAACCAGCTCACGTACCTGATGACCGTCTTCGGTGTGCTCGCGGCCCCGGCACTGCTCGTGCCGGGGATCACGGGCGCCCTGCTGGGCGTGGTGTGCGTCCAGATGTATCTGCTGCTGGACTGCGTCGACGGCGAGATCGCCCGCTGGAAGAAGCAGTACTCGCTCAACGGCGTCTACCTCGACCGGGTCGGCGCCTACCTCACCGACGCCGCCGTCCTCGTCGGCTTCGGGCTGCGCGCCGCGGACGTGTGGGGCAGCGGCCGTATCGACTGGCTGTGGGCCTTCCTCGGCACGCTGGCCGCGCTCGGCGCCATCCTGATCAAGGCGGAGACCGACCTGGTCGGGGTCGCCCGGCACCAGGGCGGACTGCCGCCGGTCAAGGAGTCCGCCGCCGAGATGCGCTCCTCCGGGATGGCGCTGGCCCGGCGTGCCGCCGCCGCCCTGCAGTTCCACCGGCTGATCCTCGGCATCGAGGCGTCCCTGCTGATCCTGATCCTGGCGATCGTGGACCAGCTGCGCGGCGACCTGTTCTACTCCCGGCTCGGTGTCGCCGTGCTCGCCGGCATCGCGCTGGTGCAGACCCTGCTGCACCTGGTGTCCATCCTCGCGTCGAGCAGGCTGAAGTGAGTGCCCCGATGAAGGTCGGGGCGGTCGTCATCACCATGGGCAACCGCCCCGACGAACTGCGCGCCCTCCTCGACTCGATCGCCAAGCAGGACGGCGACCGCGTCGAGGTGGTCGTGGTCGGCAACGGCTCGCCGGTCCCGGACGTGCCCGACGGCGTCCGCACCATCGAGCTGCAGGAGAACCTGGGCATCCCCGGCGGCCGCAACGTCGGCATCGAGGCCTTCGGCCCCAGCGGCCGCGACGTCGACATATTGCTCTTCCTCGACGACGACGGGCTCCTCGCCCAGCACGACACCGCCGAGCTCTGCCGCCGGGCCTTCGCCGCGGACCCCCGGCTCGGCATCATCAGCTTCCGCATCGCCGACCCGGACACGGGCGTCACCCAGCGCCGCCACGTCCCCCGGCTGCGCGCCGCCGACCCGATGCGCTCCTCCCGGGTCACCACCTTCCTCGGCGGCGCCAACGCCGTCCGCACCCAGGTCTTCGCCGAAGTCGGCGGCCTGCCGGACGAATTCTTCTACGCGCACGAGGAAACCGACCTGGCATGGCGGGCCCTCGACGCGGGCTGGTCGATCGACTACCGGTCCGACATGGTGCTGTACCACCCCACGACCGCCCCCTCCCGGCACGCGGTCTACCACCGCATGGTCGCCCGCAACCGGGTCTGGCTCGCCCGCCGCAACCTCCCCGCGCTCCTCGTCCCCGTCTACCTGGGCGTATGGATGCTGCTGACCCTGATACGCCGCCCCTCGCGGCCCGCGCTCAAGGCATGGTTCGGCGGATTCCGGGAAGGCTGGACGAGCCCGTGCGGCCCCCGTCGGCCCATGAAGTGGCGTACGGTGTGGCGGCTGACCCGGCTGGGCCGTCCTCCTGTCGTCTGACAAGCTTCACTGACAGCACAGGAGGTCCGCACCCCGGCCTCAGGCTCACGGCAAGCCCGCACAGGCTGCGCATCTCGAAGACGAAAGTTTCCACCAGTGAGTGAGACAACGCACGACGGACAGGTCGCGGTGACCGCGCCGCCGTCGCCCGACGAGGGCCTCACGGCGGCCGAGCTGGCCGCCAAGTACGGGCTGAGCGTGAGCGGCGCCCGCCCCTCGCTCCTCGAGTACGTCCGCCAGCTCTGGGACCGACGGCACTTCATCCTCGCCTTCTCGCGGGCGAAGCTGACCGCCCAGTACAGCCAGGCCAAGCTCGGCCAGCTCTGGCAAGTGGTGACCCCGCTGCTGAACGCGGCCGTGTACTTCTTCATCTTCGGCGTCATCCTGGAAGCCGACCGGGGCATGTCCCGTGAGGTGTACATCCCGTTCCTGGTCACCGGCGTCTTCGTCTTCACCTTCACGCAGAGTTCGGTGATGGCGGGCGTCCGCGCGATCTCCGGCAACCTCGGCCTGGTGCGCGCGCTGCATTTCCCGCGCGCCTCGCTGCCGGTGTCCTTCTCGCTCCAGCAGCTCCAGCAGCTGCTCGCGTCGATGGTCGTGCTGGTCGCGGTGACCTGTGCGTTCGGCAGCTACCCGGACGTGTCCTGGCTGCTGATGGTTCCGGTGCTGGCGCTGCAGTTCCTGTTCAACACCGGTCTGGCCCTGATCATGGCCCGGGCCGGCGCCAAGACCCCGGACCTGGCGCAGCTGATGCCGTTCGTGATGCGTACCTGGATGTACGCCTCCGGCGTCATGTACTCGATCCCGATCATGCTCGCCGACAAGCCGCAGTGGATCGCGGACGTCCTGCAGTGGAACCCGGCCGCCATCTACATGGACCTGATGCGCTTCGCGCTGATCGACGGCTACGGCTCGGAGAACCTGCCGAACCACGTCTGGGCGGTCGCGGGCGGCTGGGCCCTGCTCTGCGCGGTCGGCGGCTTCGTGTACTTCTGGAAGGCGGAGGAGAGGTACGGCCGTGGCTGACACCCGGGTTCCCACCGTCATCGCCGACGAGCTGCACATCGTCTACCGCGTCAACGGCGCCAAGGCGGGCAAGGGCAGCGCCCCCGCCGCGCTCAGCCGGATCCTCAGGCGAGGCTCCGACGACACGCAGCGGGGGGTGCGCACGGTGCACGCCGTCAAGGGCGTGTCCTTCGTCGCCTACCGCGGCGAGGCCATCGGTCTGATCGGCTCCAACGGCTCCGGCAAGTCGACCCTGCTGCGGGCCATCGCGGGGCTGCTCCCGGCGGAGCGGGGCAAGGTCTTCACCGACGGCCAGCCCTCGCTGCTGGGGGTGAACGCGGCCCTGATGAACGACCTGACCGGCGAGCGGAACGTCATCCTGGGCGGTCTCGCCATGGGCATGTCCCGCGAGGAGATCAAGGAGCGCTACCAGCAGATCGTCGACTTCTCGGGCATCAACGAGAAGGGCGACTTCATCACCCTGCCGATGCGCACCTACTCCTCGGGCATGGCGGCCCGGCTGCGGTTCTCCATCGCCGCCGCCAAGGACCATGACGTCCTGATGATCGACGAGGCCCTGGCCACCGGCGACCGCAAGTTCCAGAAGCGCTCCGAGCAGCGCATCCGGGAGCTGCGCAAGGAGGCCGGCACGGTGTTCCTGGTCAGCCACAACAACAAGTCGATCCGTGACACCTGCGACCGGGTGCTGTGGCTGGAGCGCGGCGAGCTGCGCATGGACGGCCCGACCGACGAGGTCCTCAAGGAGTACGAGAAGTTCACGGGCAAGTAGTCCACCCCGCACCGGCGCACCCGGCCGAGCCCGCTTCCCGTCGCCCCGCCGGAACCCGTCCGGCGGGGCTCCGCGTCTGCAAAGGAAACGTCAACTTCGGTCGTTCTCAGGAATCTTGGGACCAATCGGTGTGTTCTTGTGATGCGCAGGACACCCCGGCGAACCGCCGTGCGTTGTACAACGTAAGCTGTACCGGTCCCCAATCGCGGCAAGTGGGGCGATAATGCCCCTCACCCTCTACGGGGAGGCCGCGCGGACCGCTGGGCGGCGTGTCCGAAATAGTGTGTATTGGGTCGGCGGTGTAGAACGGGAGATGTGACGGCAATGGCTACGGAAACTCCCCTGCGCAACGCACCATGTGCCGTCCCCGCCCCGGGCAGCCCGCGGTGACGGGAACCGGCATGCCGCCGGCCGGTGAGGCGGAGCGCGGCACGCTCGACAAGGCCGCGCACGAGAACTTCCCCGTGGCCCCCTTCTTCCTGCCCCGGGCCTGGCGCACCGACCTCATGGCCGTCTACGGCTTCGCCCGCCTCGTCGACGACATCGGCGACGGCGATCTGGCCCCCGGCGGCGCCGACGCGCGGCTGCTCGGCGTGCCGGCCACGGACGCCGACGACCGGCTGCTGATGCTGGACGCCTTCGAGGCCGACCTGCGACGCGTGTTCGACGCCACGCCCCGGCACCCCCTGCTGCGCCGCCTGCAGCCCACGGTCCGCCGCTGCTCGCTGACCCCCGAGCCGTTCCTCGCCCTGATCGCGGCCAACCGCCAGGACCAGCTGGTCAGCCGCTACGAGAGCTACGACGACCTGCTCGCCTACTGCGCGCTGTCCGCCAACCCCGTCGGACATCTCGTCCTCGGCGTGACCGGCACCGCCACCCCCGAGCGGATCCGCCGCTCCGACGCGATCTGCACCGCCCTGCAGATCGTCGAGCACCTCCAGGACGTCGCCGAGGACCTCGGCCGCGACCGCGTCTACCTGCCCGCCGCGGACATGAAGCGCTTTCACGTCCAGGAGGCGGATCTCGCCAAGACCACAGCGGGGGCATCGGTGCGCGCACTGATCGCCTTCGAGGCCCAACGCGCCCGCGAGCTCCTGAATGAAGGCGCCCCCCTGGTGGGTAGCGTCCACGGCAGGCTGAGACTGCTGCTCGCAGGGTTCGTGGCGGGGGGAAGGGCGGCGATCCACGCGATCGCCGCCGCCGATTTCGACGTACTTCCCGGCCCGCCCAAGCCCGGCAAGATCCAGCTGCTGCGCGAGGTGGGCGTGACTCTGCGAGGAGAGGGGTGATCCGGACTGTGGAGTTCGCACCACACGCGTCCGCACCGGTACTCGCCGCCTACAGCTACTGCGAGGCCGTCACCGGACAGCAGGCACGCAACTTCGCGTACGGCATCCGGCTGCTGCCGACGCCGAAGCGGCGCGCGATGTCGGCGCTGTACGCGTTCTCGCGCCGTGTCGACGACATCGGCGACGGCGCTCTGGCCCACGGGGTCAAGGTCGCCAGACTGGAGGACACCCGGGCGCTGCTCACCCGGGTGCGCGACGGCGCGGTCGACGAGGACGACACCGACCCGGTCGCGGTCGCCCTCACCCATGCCGCCGAGGTCTTCCCGATCCCCCTCGACGGCCTGGACGAGCTGATCGACGGCGTGCTGATGGACGTACGCGGCGAGACGTACGAGACCTGGGACGACCTGAAGGTGTACTGCCGCTGTGTGGCGGGCGCCATCGGGCGGCTCTCGCTCGGTGTGTTCGGCACCGAGCCCGGGGCGCGCGGCGCCGAGCGCGCGCCGGAGTACGCGGACACGCTCGGGCTCGCGCTGCAGCTCACCAACATCCTGAGAGACGTGCGCGAGGACGCGGAGGGCGGCCGTACCTACCTGCCCGCCGACGACCTCGCGAAATTCGGCTGCTCGGCCGGGTTCGCCGGGCCGGCCGTGCCGGAGGGCGCGGACTTCGCGGGCCTCGTGCACTTCGAAGTGCGCAGGGCCCGCGCCCTTTTCGCCGAGGGCTACCGGCTGCTGCCGATGCTCGACCGGCGCAGCGGCGCCTGCGTCGCCGCCATGGCCGGCATCTACCGCCGCCTGCTGGACCGCATCGAGCGCGAGCCGGAGGCGGTGCTGCGCGGGCGCGTCTCCCTGCCCGGACGGGAGAAGGCGTACGTGGCCGTGCGCGGCCTTTCCGGTCTCGACACCCGGCATGTGACGCGGCGGCCGAACAGGAGGCGGGCCTGATGGACGAACCGGTCCGAGGCGAAGCCACCGGCGACAAGTGGCAGGCAACCCTCCGCGGCGCGGCGGCGTCCCTGACTGAGACGGCCGGCCGTGCACCGTTGAAGCACCGCGGCGGCCGTTCGGGGGAGGGCACACGATGACCGACGGCATCACGACCAAAGGCCATGCCGTCGTGGTCGGCGGCGGCCTCGCCGGCATCACCGCGGCGCTGGCGCTCGCCGACGCGGGAGTCCGCGTGACGCTTCTGGAGGGGCGGCCCCGCCTCGGCGGACTCGCCTTCTCCTTCCAGCGCGGCGACCTCACCGTCGACAACGGCCAGCATGTCTACCTGCGCTGCTGCACCGCCTACCGCTGGTTCCTCGACCGGATCGAGGGCACCGCGCTGGCGCCGTTGCAGGATCGTCTCGACGTGCCCGTACTCGACCTGGCCAAGCCCGAGGGGCGGCGGCTCGGCCGGATCCGGCGCGACCCGCTGCCCGTACCGCTGCACCTGGGGCGCAGCCTCGCCACCTACCCGCACCTCTCCCTCGCCGAGCGCGCCGCCGTCGGGCGTGCCGCGCTCGCGCTGATGTCGCTCGACCTCGCCGATCCGGCCTTGGACGCGCAGAACTTCGGCACCTGGCTGGCCGCGCACGGGCAGTCCCCGCGGGCCGTCACGGCCCTGTGGAACCTGGTCGGGATCGCCACCCTCAACGCGTTCGCGGAGGACGCCTCCCTGGGGCTCGCCGCGATGGTGTTCAAGACCGGTCTGCTCTCCGACCCCGGCGCGGCCGACATCGGATGGGCGCATGTCCCGCTGGGCGACCTGCACGACCGGCTGGCCCGCAAGGCACTCGACTCCGCGGGCGTGCGCACCCAGACGCGTACCCGGGTCACCTCCATCTCCCCTGACGGCGACGGCCGTTGGAGCGTCGAGGTGCCCGGCGCGACGCTCCGGGCGGACGCCGTCGTCCTCGCCGTACCGCAGAGCGAGGCCCACGACCTGCTGCCCGAGGGAGCCCTGGACGACCCCGGACGGCTGCTCGACATCGGCACCGCGCCGATCCTGAACGTCCATGTCGTCTACGACCGCCCGGTGCTGAGCGCCCCCTTCTTCGCCGCCCTCGGCACTCCGGTGCAGTGGGTGTTCGACCGGACGGACTCCTCCGGTCTGCGCGAGGGGCAGTACCTCGCGCTGTCGCAGTCGGCCGCCCACCACGAGATCGACGCGCCGGTGGCCCAGCTGCGCGAGAAGTACCTGCCGGAGCTGGCCCGGCTGCTGCCACTGGCCCGGGGCGCCGAGGTGAAGGACTTCTTCGTGACCCGGGAGCGCACGGCGACGTTCGCCCCCACCCCCGGTGTCGGGCGGCTGCGGCCCGGCACCCGCACCAAGGCCGCCGGCCTCTATCTGGCCGGAGCGTGGACCGCCACAGGGTGGCCCGCGACCATGGAGAGTGCGGTCCGCAGCGGTGTGAGCGCGGCCGACGCCGCGCTGAGCGCCTTGGGCCGGCCCCGCCCCCGCCACCTCTTCGAAGTCGAGGAGGCGGCCTGATGCTGCATCAGCGCGCGGCTGGTCCCCGCACCCCCGGTACCGCAACAAGAGGAGAGACTGTGCCCCCTGTGCCCCCGGCCTCGACGGCTTCCGAGGCGGTGGACGTGACCGCGCTCCTGGAACGCGGCCGGACCCTGGCCACACCGGTACTGCGGGCGGCCATCGACCGCCTGGCGCCTCCCATGGACACCGTCTCCGCCTACCACTTCGGCTGGATCGACGCCCAGGGCAGGCCCACGGCCGGCGACGGCGGCAAGGCCGTGCGCCCCGCCCTCGCCGTGCTCTCCGCCGAGGTCACCGGCGCCGCCCCCGAGGTCGGCATCCCCGGCGCGGTCGCCGTCGAGCTGGTGCACAACTTCTCGCTCCTGCACGACGACCTGATGGACGGCGACGAGCAGCGCCGGCACCGCGACACGGTGTGGAAGGTGCACGGCCCCGCCCAGGCCATCCTGGTCGGCGACGCCCTGTTCGCCCTCGCCAACGAGCTGCTCCTGGAGCTCGGCACCGTCCGGGCCGGCCGCGCCACCCGCCGGCTGACCAGCGCCACCCGGGCGCTGATCGACGGACAGGCCCAGGACATGTCCTACGAGCACCGCGACCGCGTCAGCGTCGAGGAGTGCCTGGAGATGGAGGGCAACAAGACCGGCGCGCTGCTCGCCTGCGCCAGCTCCATCGGGGCGGTGCTCGGCGGCGCGGACGACCGCACCGCCGACACCCTGGAGAAGTACGGCTACCACCTCGGCCTCGCCTTCCAGGCCGTCGACGACCTCCTCGGCATCTGGGGCGACCCGGTCTCCACCGGCAAGCAGACCTGGAGCGATCTGCGCCAGCGCAAGAAGTCCCTTCCGGTCGTGGCCGCGCTCGCGGCGGGCGGCGCCGCCTCCGAGCAGCTCGCCGAGCTGCTCGCCGCCGACGCCGAGAGCAGCGACTTCGAGACGTTCTCCGAGGAGGAGTTCGCCACCCGCGCCGCGCTCATCGAGGAGGCGGGCGGCCGCGAGTGGACCGCGCAAGAGGCCCGCCGTCAGCACACCGTCGCCATCGAAGCCCTGGACGCCGTCGACATGCCCGACCGGGTGCGGGCCCAGTTCACGGCGCTGGCCGACTTCGTCGTCGTACGAAAGAGATGATCACTATCGGTCGAATAGCCCTCGCGTAGTCGCCGGCCGGTGGCGCGAGCAAGCGCGCACCGGCCGACGGCGGACCCACAGCAGAGCACCATTTGCACACTGCACGAAGGGGAAGCCATGACAGCGACGACCGACGGAAGCACCGGGGCCCTGCCGCCCCGCGCTGCCGCGGCCAGCGAAACCGACAGCATCACCCCCGCGGCGGCGGGGGTTCACGACGCCGCCGAGCACGCCATGCGGCGTGCCACCGACTTCCTGCTGTCCCGGCAGGACGCCGAGGGCTGGTGGAAGGGCGACCTCGAGACGAACGTCACCATGGACGCCGAGGATCTGCTGCTCCGTCAGTTCCTGGGCATCCTGGAGGAGTCCACCGCCCACGCCGCCGCCCTGTTCATCCGCGGCGAGCAGCGCGAGGACGGCACCTGGGCCACCTTCTACGGCGGCCCCGGCGACCTCTCCGCCACCATCGAGGCCTATGTCGCGCTGCGCCTGGCGGGCGACGCGCCGGACGCGCCCCACATGGCGAAGGCGTCGGCCTGGATCAGGGCCCGCGGCGGGATCGCCGCCGCCCGGGTGTTCACCCGGATCTGGCTGGCCCTGTTCGGCTGGTGGAAGTGGGAGGACCTGCCCGAACTCCCGCCCGAGCTGATCTGGTTCCCGACCTGGGTGCCGCTCAACATCTACGACTTCGGCTGCTGGGCCCGGCAGACCATCGTCCCGCTGACGATCGTCTCCGCCAAGCGGCCGGTACGCCCCGCGCCCTTCCCGCTGGACGAACTGCACACCGATCCGGCGAACCCCAACCCGTCCAAGCCCCTTGCTCCGGCGGCGAGTTGGGACGGCGCCTTTCAACGGCTCGACAAGGCGCTGCACCAGCTGCGCCGGATCGCCCCGCGCAGGCTGCGCCGGGCCGCGATGAACACCGCCGCCCGCTGGATCATCGAGCGCCAGGAGAACGACGGCTGCTGGGGCGGCATCCAGCCCCCCGCGGTGTACTCGATCATCGCCCTGCACCTGCTCGGCTACGACCTCCAGCACCCGGTGATCCGGGAGGGGCTCGCCTCGCTGGACCGTTTCGCCGTCTGGCGCGAGGACGGCGCCCGCATGATCGAGGCCTGTCAGTCCCCGGTCTGGGACACCTGCCTCGCCACCATCGCGCTCGCCGACGCCGGGCTGCCCGCCGACCATCCGCAACTGGTCAAGGCGGCCGACTGGATGCTCGGCGAGGAGATCGTCCGGCCCGGTGACTGGGCCGTGAAGCGCCCCCAACTGCCGCCCGGGGGCTGGGCGTTCGAGTTCCACAACGACAACTACCCCGACATCGACGACACCGCCGAGGTGGTCCTCGCGCTGCGCCGGGTCCGCCACCACGACCCGGAGCGGGTGGAGAAGGCGATCGGGCGCGGGGTCCGCTGGAGCCTCGGGATGCAGTCCAGGAACGGTGCCTGGGGTGCCTTCGACGTCGACAACACCAGTCCCTTCCCCAACCGGTTGCCGTTCTGCGACTTCGGCGAGGTCATCGACCCGCCGTCGGCCGATGTCACCGCGCACGTCGTGGAGATGCTCGCCGTGGAGGGCCTCGCCCACGACCCGCGCACCCGGCGGGGCATCCAGTGGCTGCTCGCCGAACAGGAGGCGGACGGCTCGTGGTTCGGACGCTGGGGCGTCAACTACGTCTACGGCACCGGATCCGTCGTCCCCGCCCTCACGGCCGCCGGGATCCCCACCGCGCACCCGGCGATCCGCCGGGCCGTGGCCTGGCTGGAGTCCGTCCAGAACGACGACGGCGGCTGGGGCGAGGACCTGCGCTCCTACCGGGACGCCAAGGGCTGGAGCGGCCGGGGCGTCTCCACCCCCTCGCAGACCGCGTGGGCGCTGATGGCGCTGCTGGCGGCGGGGGAGCGGGACTCCCGGGCCGTGGAGCGCGGGGTGGCATGGCTCGCGGCCACCCAGCGCGCGGACGGCTCCTGGGACGAGCCGTACTTCACCGGCACCGGGTTCCCCTGGGACTTCTCCATCAACTACCACCTCTACCGGCAGGTCTTCCCGCTCACCGCGCTCGGCCGGTACGTGCACGGGGAGCCCTTCGCCGACGCCAAGGGGGGCTGATGAGCGCACAGCCCGCCGCGGCCCCGCTGCTGATCGCCTGCGCGCTCGGTATCGAGCGCCTGGCGCTGCGCACGGGCGACCAGCGTGGCGCCGGCGGGCCGGTCACCGTGGTGCGGACCGGCATGGGACCCCGGGCGGCCGAGCGGTCCGTCACCCGGGTCCTCGCGCAACCGGCGCTGGCCGGGGCCGCCGTGCTCGCCACCGGCTTCTGCGCGGGCCTCGCCCCCGGGATGCACCCCGGCGACCTGGTCGTCGCCGAGGAGACCCGGGATCCGCGCGGCACCACTGTGTGCGTGGCGACCGAACTGCTGGTCAAGGAACTCACCCGCGCGGTGCCGGGACGGACCGTGCACACCGGACCGCTCACCGGCTCCGATCATGTGGTCCGTGGTCAGGAACGGTCCGGTCTGCGCGCGACCGGCGCCATCGCGGTCGACATGGAGTCGGCCGCGACGCTCCTGAGCGCCGTGCGCGCGGGCGAGCGCCCCGTTGCGGCCGTACGGGTGGTCGTGGACGCTCCAGAACATGAACTGGTCCGGATCGGCACGGTACGCGGGGGAATATCTGCCTTCCGTGTTCTCAGGTCGGTCCTTCCCGCTTTCTTCGAATGGCACCGTTCTTTGCTGCTCCCCAGGAGGTGAGCCAGATGGCCATGCCGCTGCGTCAGTCCATCAAGGTCGCTACTTACTTGGCTGAACAAAAGCTCCGCAAGCGCGACAAGTTCCCGCTCATCGTGGAGCTGGAACCGCTGTACGCGTGCAACCTCAAGTGCGAGGGTTGCGGCAAGATCCAGCATCCGGCGGGCGTGCTCAAGCAGCGCATGCCGGTCGCCCAGGCCGTGGGCGCGGTGCTCGAATCCGGCGCGCCGATGGTGTCGATCGCCGGCGGTGAGCCCCTGATGCACCCGCAGATCGACGAGATCGTGCGGCAGTTGGTGGCCAAGCGGAAATACGTCTTCCTGTGCACCAATGCCCTGCTGCTGCGCAAGAAGATGGACAAGTTCAAGCCCTCGCCCTACTTCGCCTTCGCCGTGCACATCGACGGCCTGCGCGAGCGCCACGACGAGTCGGTGGCGAAGGAGGGCGTGTTCGACGAGGCGGTGGAGGCGATCAAGGAGGCCAAGCGGCGCGGCTTCCGGGTCACCACCAACTCCACCTTCTTCAACACCGACACCCCGCAGACCATCATCGAGGTCCTCGACTTCCTCAACGACGACCTGAAGGTCGACGAGATGATGATCTCGCCCGCCTACGCCTACGAGAAGGCCCCCGACCAGGAGCACTTCCTGGGTGTGGAGCAGACCCGCGAACTGTTCAAGAAGGCCTTCGCGGGCGGCAACCGGCGCAAGTGGCGGCTCAACCACTCCCCGCTCTTCCTGGACTTCCTGGAGGGCAAGGTCGACTTCCCGTGCACCGCGTGGGCGATCCCGAACTACTCGCTCTTCGGCTGGCAGCGCCCCTGCTACCTGATGAGCGACGGCTATGTGCCGACGTACCGCGAACTCGTCGAGGAGACCGACTGGGACAAGTACGGCCGCGGCAAGGACCCGCGTTGCGCCAACTGCATGGCGCACTGCGGTTACGAGCCCACCGCCGTCCTCGCCACCATGGGCTCCCTGAAGGAGTCGCTGCGCGCGATGCGTGAGACGGTCAGCGGAAACCGGGAGTGACCTGATGACCGCCATCCCCTTGGGTGTTCCCGGGGTACCGGCCCGGCCGATCGCCGAGCGGCGACGGTCGCGACGGATCCAGGTCGGACCGGTGGCGGTCGGGGGCGGGGCCCCGGTGTCGGTGCAGTCGATGACCACCACCCGCACGTCCGACATCGGCGCCACCCTGCAGCAGATCGCCGAACTCACCGCGTCCGGCTGCCAGATCGTCCGCGTCGCCTGCCCCACGCAGGACGACGCGGACGCCCTCGCGACCATCGCGCGCAAGTCGCAGATCCCGGTGATCGCGGACATCCACTTCCAGCCCAAGTACGTGTTCGCCGCGATCGAGGCGGGCTGTGCGGCCGTACGCGTCAATCCCGGCAACATCAAGCAGTTCGACGACAAGGTCAAGGAGATCGCGCGGGCCGCGGCCGACCACGGCACGCCGATCCGGATCGGGGTCAACGCGGGCTCGCTGGACCGGCGACTGCTCCGGAAGTACGGGAAGGCCACGCCCGAGGCGCTGGTGGAGAGCGCCCTGTGGGAAGCGTCGCTGTTCGAGGAGCACGGCTTCCGGGACATCAAGATCTCGGTGAAGCACAACGACCCCGTGGTGATGGTCAGCGCCTATCAGCTGCTCGCCGAGCAGTGCGACCACCCGCTGCACCTGGGAGTCACGGAGGCCGGTCCCGCCTTCCAGGGCACGATCAAGTCGGCGGTGGCGTTCGGGGCGCTGCTCAGCCGGGGGATCGGCGACACGATCCGGGTGTCCCTGTCGGCGCCGCCCGCCGAGGAGGTCAAGGTCGGCATCCAGATCCTGGAGTCCCTGGGCCTGCGGCAGCGGCGTCTGGAGATCGTCTCGTGCCCCTCCTGCGGGCGCGCCCAGGTCGACGTCTACAAGCTGGCCGACGAGGTGACGGCGGGCCTGGAGGGCATGGAAGTGCCGCTGCGGGTGGCCGTCATGGGATGTGTGGTCAACGGTCCCGGCGAGGCGCGGGAGGCGGACCTGGGGGTCGCCTCCGGCAACGGCAAGGGGCAGATCTTCGTGAAGGGCGAGGTCGTCAAGACCGTGCCCGAGTCGAGGATCGTGGAGACCCTCATCGAGGAGGCGATGAAGATCGCCGAGCGGATGGAGCAGGACGGCGTCGGGTCGGGGGAGCCGGCCGTCACCGTGAGTTGAGCACCACGGACCGAAGGGGGCCCGCACATGACGATTCTGGAGAGCATCCGGGGACCACGCGACCTGAAGGCGCTGTCCGAGCCGGAACTTCGGCAACTGTCCGAGGAGATCAGGGAGTTCCTGGTGCACGCGGTCGCCAGGACCGGCGGGCACCTCGGGCCCAACCTGGGGGTGGTGGAACTCACCGTCGCCCTGCACCGGGTCTTCGAGTCGCCGGTCGACCGCATCGTGTGGGACACCGGCCATCAGAGCTATGTGCACAAGCTGCTGACGGGGCGTCAGGACTTCTCCAAGTTGCGCGGCAAGGGCGGCCTGTCCGGCTACCCCTCGCGCGAGGAGTCCGAGCACGACATCGTAGAGAACAGCCACGCCTCCACGGCGCTGGGCTGGGCGGACGGGCTCGCCAAGGCCCGCCAGGTGCAGGGCGGGAAGGGCCATGTCGTCGCGGTCATCGGCGACGGTGCGCTGACCGGCGGGATGGCCTGGGAGGCGCTGAACAACATCGCGGCCGCCAAGGACCGGCCGCTGATCATCGTCGTCAACGACAACGAGCGGTCCTACGCCCCGACCATCGGCGGCCTGGCCAACCACCTCGCCACCCTGCGCACCACCGACAGCTACGAACGGGTCCTGGCCTGGGGCAAGGACGTCCTGCTGCGCACGCCCCTGGTCGGCCACACCCTCTACGAGTCCCTGCACGGCGCCAAGAAGGGCTTCAAGGACGCCTTCGCCCCGCAGGGCCTGTTCGAGGACCTGGGCCTGAAGTACGTCGGGCCCATCGACGGGCACGACATCGGCGCCGTCGAGTCCGCGCTGCGCCGCGCGAAGCGCTTCCACGGGCCCGTCCTGGTGCACTGCCTCACGGAGAAGGGCCGCGGCTACGAACCCGCCCTCGCGCACGAGGAGGACCACTTCCACACCGTCGGTGCGATGGACCCGCTCACCTGCGAGTCCCTCGTCCCCGCGGGCGGGCCTTCCTGGACGTCGGTGTTCGGCGACGAGATCGTGAAGATCGGGGAGGAGCGCGAGGACGTCGTGGCGATCACGGCGGCCATGCTGCACCCGGTGGGGCTCGGCAGGTTCGCCCAGCGGTTCCCGGACCGGGTCTGGGACGTCGGCATCGCCGAGCAGCATGCCGCGGTGTCCGCGGCGGGGCTCGCCACCGGCGGGGTCCATCCCGTCGTCGCCGTCTACGCCACCTTCCTCAACCGCGCCTTCGACCAGCTCCTGATGGACGTGGCCCTGCACAAGTGCGGGGTGACCTTCGTCCTGGACCGGGCGGGGGTCACCGGAGTCGACGGCGCCTCCCACAACGGCATGTGGGACATGTCGATCCTCCAGGTCGTGCCCGGCCTCAGGATCGCCGCGCCGCGCGACGCCGACCAGCTGCGGGCGCAGCTGCGGGAAGCCGTCGCCGTGGACGACGCGCCGACCCTCGTCCGGTTCCCCAAGGAGTCGGTGGGCCCGGCGATCCCGGCGGTGGACCGGGTCGGCGGCCTGGACGTGCTGCACCGCGGGGAGCGGCCCGAGGTGCTGCTGGTCGCCGTCGGCGTGATGGCCCCCGTCTGCCTCCGGGCCGCGGAGCTGCTCGCGGCCCGGGGCATCGACTGCACGGTGGTGGACCCACGCTGGGTCAAGCCCGTCGACCCGGCGCTGCCCGCGCTGGCCGCCGGACACCGGCTGGTGGCCGTCGTGGAGGACAACAGCCGGGCCGCCGGGGTGGGCGCCGCCGTGGCGCTGGCCCTCGGTGACGCCGACGTCGACGTGCCGGTACGGCGCTTCGGCATCCCCGAGC
This sequence comes from Streptomyces sp. NPDC002776, assembly GCF_053592195.1. Classification (NCBI taxonomy): domain Bacteria; kingdom Bacillati; phylum Actinomycetota; class Actinomycetes; order Kitasatosporales; family Streptomycetaceae; genus Streptomyces; species Streptomyces sp. NPDC002776. The sequence goes on from NZ_JBSFVG010000013.1 coordinate 159,130, forward strand.
AGTTCCTCGCCCACGCCAAACGCGGCGAGGTACTGGCCGACATCGGCCTCACCCCCGTCGAGGTCGCCGGACGGATCGGCGCGAGCCTGGCCGTCCAGGAGCCAGTCAAGGAGACAGCGGAATGACCACGGAGTTCGACCTCGGCGCACTGCTGGCCGAGCGCGGAGCCGAGCGCTACGAGCTGCACGGCAGATACCTGAACCACCAGCTCCCGCGCATGCTGCACACCATCGGCTTCGACAAGGTCTACGAGCGCGCCGAGGGCGCCTACTTCTGGGACGCCGAGGGCCAGGAACACCTGGACATGCTCGCCGGGTTCGGGGTGATGGGCCTCGGCCGCCATCACCCCGTCGTCCGCAAGGCGCTGCACGACGTCCTCGACGCCCAGCTCGCCGACCTCACCCGCTTCGACTGCCAGCCCCTGCCCGGACTGCTCGCCGAGAAGCTGCTCGCGCACAGCCCGCACCTGGACCGGGTGTTCTTCGGCAACAGTGGCACGGAGGCGGTCGAGACCGCGCTGAAGTTCGCCCGGCGGGCGACCGGCAAGGCGCGCGTCCTGTACTGCGACCACTCCTTCCACGGCCTGACCACCGGCTCCCTGTCCGTGAACGGCGAGGACGGCTTCCGCGACGGCTTCGGGCCGCTGCTGTCCGACACCGCCGTCCCCCTCGGTGACCTCGACGCCCTGGCCCGGGAGCTGAAGAAGGGCGACGTCGCCGCCCTGATCGTCGAGCCGATCCAGGGCAAGGGCGTGCACGAGGCCCCGCCCGGCTATCTGCGGGCCGCCCAGGACCTGTTGCACCGGCACAAGGCGCTGCTCATCGCCGACGAGGTGCAGACCGGGCTCGGCCGGACCGGGGACTTCTACGCCTACCAGCACGAGGACGGGGTCGAGCCGGACCTGGTCTGCGTGGCCAAGGCGCTCTCCGGCGGCTATGTGCCGGTCGGCGCCACCCTCGGCAAGGACTGGATCTTCAAGAAGGTCTACTCCTCGATGGACCGGGTGCTGGTGCACTCGGCGAGCTTCGGCTCCAACGCACAGGCCATGGCGGCCGGCCTCGCCGTGCTCTCGGTCATCGAGAACGAGCAGATCGTCGCGAACGCCCGCGCCACCGGCGAGCTGCTGAAGTCCCGGCTCGCGGCCCTGGTCGACAAGTACGAGCTGCTCGCCGACGTACGCGGCCGGGGCCTGATGATCGGCATCGAGTTCGGCCGGCCCTCCTCCCTGAAGCTGCGCAGCCGGTGGACCATGCTCCAGGCGGCCCGCAAGGGACTCTTCGCGCAGATGGTCGTCGTACCGCTGCTCCAGCGGCACCGGATCCTCACCCAGGTCTCCGGCGATCACCTCGAGGTGATCAAGCTGATTCCGCCGCTGATCGTCGGGGAGCGGGAGGTCGAGCGGTTCGTGGACGCCTTCACCGAGGTGATGGACGACGCGCACAGCGGGGGCAGGCTGATGTGGGACTTCGGCAAGACGCTGGTGAAGCAGGCCGTCGCCAACCGGTAGGGCCACCCCGTGGCGGGCTTGCCTCTGAGGCAAGAAATTTGCCGTAGAGGCAAGGCTCCGGCTGAATGGAGGGCATGAGCTCTCCCGAGACCGGGCCGGACGGCGACCTGCCCGCGGTGGCGCCGCAGCTGCGAGCCCTGCGACGCCAGGCCGCCCTCACCCTGGAGGCCGCGGCCCGCGCCGCCGGTCTGTCGCCGGCCCACCTCTCCCGTCTGGAGACCGGACAGCGCCAGCCCTCGCTGCCGATGCTGCTCTCGCTCGCGCGCATCTACGGTACGACCGTCTCGGAACTGCTCGGCGAGACGGTCGCCGACCGGGACGCCGTCATCCGCGCCGCCGACATGGAACCGACGGCGGCCGGCGGCTGGACGTACCGGCAGGCGGGCGCGCCCGGCCGGGGGATGCAGGCGCTGCGGCTGCACGTCCCCTTCGGCTCCCAGGGCGACATCGTGCGGGTGCACCCCGGCGAGGAATGGCTCTACGTCCTCACCGGGCGGCTGAGGCTGCGCCTCGGGGACACCGCGCACCGGCTCGCACCGGGCGACAGCGCCCACTTCGACTCGCTCACCCCGCACCGCATCGCCGCCCTGGACGCGGACGGCGTGGAGCTGCTGTTCGTCCACACCCTGCTGCAGAGCCCCACGGCCGCCCTGTGCCTGGGCCCGACCCCCGGAGAGACGCCATGAGCGACATGGAGGAGAAGTTCCCGCGCGCCCTGTGGATCCGGCTGGTCATCTACCTGGCGGTGGGCCATGTCTTCGCCGCGTTCATCTATCTGCTCTTCGAGCTGGGGGCCGGGCAGTAGCCGCCGGGCTCAGTCGAGCAGCCGCTCCCGCAGCCGCTCCCGGATCTCCGCGGTGATGCCGAGCCCCTGCTCCAGGTAGGTGTCGACGTCGCCCCAGGTCTCCTCGATGGTGTCGAAGGCCGCCGTGAGGTACTCGGCGCGCGCGTCGAAGAGCGGGCTGAGCAACTCCATGACCTCGGGGGTGTGGGTGTTGTTGCGCTGCACCTTGTAGCGGCGGTGCTTGGCGTTGGACTCCAGGTAGTCGGCGAGGATCGCTTCTCGCTCCACGCCGAGGGCGAGCAGCGTCACCGCGATCGACAGGCCGGCCCGGTCCTTGCCCGCCGCGCAGTGCATCAGGGCCGGAACGCTGTCCTCGGCCAGGGAACGCAGCACCTGGGAGTGCTCGGCGGTGCGCTCCTTGACGATCGTGCGGTACGACTCGATCATCCGGTTCGCGGCCTTGCCGTCGTCGAGGATCTGCCGCAGCTGCTCGATCTCGCCGTCGCGGACCATCTTCCAGAACTCGGCGCCGTCCGCGGGGTCCGACAGCGGGAGGTTCACATTCCGGACACCCGTGAGCTCGACGTCGGGGCCCTCCAGCTTCTGGTCCGCCACATTGCGGAAGTCGAAGATCGTGTGCAGGCCGAGGGAGTCGAGGAACGCCGTGTCCTGCTCGGTCGCGTGCGCGAGGTGGCCGCTGCGGAACAGCACGCCGTAGCGCACCCGCCGTCCGTCCGTGGTCGGCAGCCCGCCCACGTCACGGAAGTTGCGCACTCCGGCCAGCTCGGGCTCGGTCGACGGGACCTGCTGCGTCACTGGGGCTCCTCCCACCGGATCCCGCCGGCTCGGCTCGCCGACGGGCACGCCTTGACGATACGACATGCATACCGGCCGCTCATTGAATGCGGCAAAACGGGCGAACACCGTGGAAACCCTGCTGATTCACCGCCGGTTAGCGCGTCGACCATGATGTGACAGTTCTCCATCTGCGCCGCTTCTGAGCGTTCTGTCCGAATTGCAGCCTTCCTTCCAACTCGCTCTGGGATAAAGGGGTGTGGAGCAGCGTCACGTGAGCAGCGTCATATCCGTGACCGAGTGTCGCCCGTCATGTTCACGTAATTCACCCGTTTCTCAAGGGCGTTTGCGGGAACGGCCCCTCCTTAATGCACGCAAAGTGACGAGGAATTCCCACAAGGGATCAAGAGGTACGGCTTCATGTGGAACCTTCTGCTTGTCCCTTTGCGTCTTGGTCGCTTACGTTCGCCACCACTCCGAGCGGAACGCCTAATCCTGCCGCTGCTCGGAACCCGCACCCACTCACCCGTGCACGGCAGGAGCGGGGGACCCACAGGCACCACCGCCTGGTCCGGTTCCCGGAACAGGCTCGGGGTCAAGTCGCGCCCAGCGCGCGGCCGGACATCTCCAGTCCGCACCCGACAGCTCACCTCGTAGGCGCCGGAGAGGAAATCGCCATGCCCGCGAAGGGTAAGCACCGCCGTCCCAAGGCCCTGCGCTTCACTCGCTCGATCGCCGTCGCCGGCACCGGTGGCGCCGCACTCGCCCTCCCGCTCCTGGGGGCCACCGGCGCCCACGCGGCCCCGTCGCAGTCCGTTCCGGAAAAGGCCGTTCAGTCGGTCCAGACCGCGGACAAGAAGGCGGCCGAGCAGAAGGCCACCGCGAAGAAGGCCACCGCCACGACGTACACGGTGCGCTCGGGGGACTACCTTTCGAAGATCGCGAACGAGCAGAACGTCAGCGGTGGCTGGGAGAAGCTCTACGCGGACAACCGTGAGGCCGTCGGCGACGACCCGGCGCTGATCCACCCCGGCCTGAAGCTGTCGATCGGCAAGAGAGCCGCCACGACGGACACCGCCGAGAAGCCGGCCGCCAAGTCCTCCACGAAGTCCTCGTCCGCCGAGTCCTCCTCGTCGAGCTCCGCCAAGTCCTCCGAGGCCGCGGAGTCCTCGCAGGCTCCGGAGTCCGAGGCGGCCACCACCTCGCAGGCCGCGCAGAGCTCCGCCGGCGGCTTCAGCTCCCCCGTCTCCGGCGCCGGGGTCGGCACCGCCTACAAGGTCGCGGGCAGCATGTGGTCCAGCGGCTACCACACCGGCGTCGACTTCGTCGTGCCGACCGGCACCTCCCTGAAGGCCGTGGGCGCGGGCACCGTCGTCTCGGCCGGCTGGGCCGGCGCGTACGGCAACCAGGTCGTCATCCGGCTCGCCGACGGCCACTACGCGCAGTACGCCCACCTGTCCTCGCTGTCCGTCTCCAGCGGCCAGTCGGTGACGGCGGGCCAGCAGGTCGGTCTCTCCGGCTCGACCGGCAACTCGACCGGCCCGCACCTGCACTTCGAGATCCGCACCACGCCGGACTACGGCTCGGACGTCGACCCGGTCGCCTACCTCCGCGCGAAGGGCGTCTCCGTCTGACGGACGCGCCGCTGAGGAACCACCTGTCCGACACGCCACCGAAGGCCGGACCCAGATCCCCGGGTCCGGCCTTCGGTGTTTTTATTCCGGAATTGGTGAAGCCTTGAAGAGTGGGGTATCTCACCGACCGTCAACCCCTGCCTACGGTCGCGTAGGTCACATTAGAAGGTGAATCATGACCCGATGTGGCAGACGATTCGAAGAGTGACAACAGAGCAGTGATCGGGTCGTACGTGGCGCTGGGGGACAGCTTCACCGAGGGCGTCGGCGACCCCGGCCCGGACGGGGCGTTCGTCGGCTGGGCCGACCGGTTCGCGGTACTGCTCGCGGACCGCCGCCCCGAGGGGGATTTCCGCTACACGAACCTGGCCGTACGCGGGAAGCTGCTGGACCAGATCGTGGCCGACCAGCTCCCCAGGGCGCTCGAACTCGCCCCGGACCTGGTCTCGTTCTGCGCCGGCGGCAACGACATCATCCGGCCCGGCACCGACCCCGACGAGGTCGCCGAGCGGTTCGAGCGGGCCGTGGCCCGGCTCACCGAGGCCGCCGGCACCGTCATGGTGACCACCGGCTTCGACACCCGTGGCGTGCCGGTGCTGAAGCATCTGCGCGGCAAGATCGCCACGTACAACCTCCATGTCCGGGCCATCGCCGACCGGTACGGCTGCCCGGTGCTGGACCTGTGGTCCCTCAAGACCGTGCAGGACCGGCGCGCCTGGGACACCGACCGGCTGCATCTGTCGCCCGAGGGGCACACGCGGGTGGCGCTGCGCGCGGGACAGGTCCTCGGTCTGGAGGTACCGGCCGACCCGGACCAGCCCTGGCCGCCGCTGCCGCCGCGCGGGACCCTGGAGATCCGGCGCGACGATGTGCAGTGGGCGCGCGAGTACCTGGTGCCGTGGTTCGGGCGGCGGCTGCGGGGGGAGTCGTCGGGCGACCATGTGATCGCCAAGGGCAGTCTGTCGCCGGGCGACATCAGGATGTGGATCGAGACGGCCGTCTGAGGCAGGCCCGGGGCCGGGGCGGGCTCGACCAGTGAGGTGACGGCGGGGGAGTGGTGCACGCGCGCGTGCGGACCCCGGTGCTGGGATGGGCCCGTCCCGTCCGCACGCCCGGAAGGTCGGCCATGACCGTACCGCTGCCCCGTCCCACCGCCACCGTCGCCGTCGCCCTCCTCGCCCTCGGTCTGCCGCTCCTCGCGGCCGCTCCGGCGACCGCGCTGGCCGGCGCCGGTGCCGCGCCGGCGAGCCCCGCTGCTGTTTCGGTGCAGGCTCCGGCCGGCCCCGCCACCTCGGCCGTGCGCAGCTCGCCGGTGTCGTCGACCATCACGGTGACCGGGGTCGGCTCCGCGACCGCCGTTCCCGATCTGGCCGTCGTCAGCGTCGGCGTCGAGGCCGTCGGCAAGACCGCGCAGGCCGCCCAGGACGCCCAGAGCAAGGCCGCGAACGCCCTGCTGAACGCGGTGCGCGAGCGCGGGGTGGCCGAGCAGGACGTGCGTACCGAGGGGCTGTCCCTGACGCCGGTGTACAAGTACCAGGACGGCAACTCCACGCTGACGGGGTATCAGGCCGCGCAGAACTTCTCCCTGAAGATCCGCATGGTCGCGCGGACCGGACTGATCCTGCAGTCCGTCACGGACGCCACCGGCGACGCGGGCCGTATCCACGGGGTCGTCTTCGACGTCGCCGACCGCACCGAACTGCGGGCACGCGCGCGTACGGCCGCGCACAAGGACGCGCACGCCAAGGCGCTCCAGTACGCCCGGCTCAGCGGACGGCACCTGGGCCGGCTGATCTCGCTCACCGAGGGCGTGTCGGGCGGGCCCTCCCCGGTCCCGGCCCCCGCCGACGTGGCCGGGAGCGGGGTGGGCGTGCCGATCGCGCCCGGCGAGATCCAGGACGACGTCCGGGTCACGGCCGTCTACGAGCTGGACTGATTCCGGGGTTCACCGCGCCGCCGCGGTCAACGCCTCCCGCTCCACACCCAGTTCCCGGGCCAGCGCCTCGTCGGCCCACTCCTGCGCACGCGCGCGGGACAGCGCGCCCGGGTAGGACGTCCGCTGGACGGCGAGCCCGTCGAGCAGGGCCGTCCGGCGCAGGGCCGCGCCGGCCGGGTCGGGGCAGCGGAACTCGCCCGCGGCCACCCCTTCGGCGATGACCTCGGCTAGGGCCGCCTTCCACTGCGTGTCGAGGGTCTGGGTGACCTCGCGCAGCGCGGGTTCGCGCAGCGCCGCGGCCCAGCCCTCGATCCACAGCCGCCAGCCCTTGGCCTGGCCGGTGGGCGCGTACCGGCGCACGGGCGCGCGCAACCGGCGCAGCGCGGTCGTCCGGCGCCCGAGCAGCTTGCGCAACTGGGCCAGGGTCCTCGGCCGCGTGGGCGAAGGCGGCGGCGACCAGCTTCTCCTTGCTGGAGAAGTGGTACAGCACCAGAACGTTGCTCACGCCGAGCGCCGACGCCACGTCGGCGATCCTCACCGCCGCCACGCCCGGCGTACCGGGGCCCAAGGAACAGGGTGAGGCGCGTGACGAGGGTGCGGTCGAGTGTGGCGGGCCGGGCCGAGGGCGTTGTCGGAGGGGCCGACCATAATGGGATGCCTCGACGACTCCACATGGAGGTACCGTGACCGGTTTCCGTTCCCTGAGCTCCGTGCTCCGTGCGCTGGAGCCGGCGGGCTTCGGCGCGGAGCCGAGCGGCGAGCGCCTGGCGCGCATCCGCAGATCGCCCCACTTCAAGGACGGCGTCTTCCAGAACCCCGGAGGACTCGCCCGGACCCGGCCCTCCGGCTCGATGCTGGAGTTCGCCAAGGTCTTCTTCGCCAAGGACGAGCGCCCGCGCAGATCCCCCCGCGGCAGCGTGCCCGTGCACTCCACCACGCTCGCCGACCTCGCGCGCCCGCCCGCCACCGGACTGCGCATCACCTGGATGGGCCACTCCAGCGTGCTCGCGGAGATCGACGGGCACCGGGTGCTCTTCGACCCCGTCTGGGGCGAGCGCTGCTCCCCGTTCTCCTTCGCCGGGCCCAAGCGACTGCACCCGGCGCCGCTGCCGCTGGCCGCGCTCGGCCCGGTCGACGTCGTCGTCATCTCGCACGACCACTACGACCACCTGGACCTGCCCTCCATCAGGGCGCTGGCCGGCACGGACACCGTGTTCGCCGTGCCGCTCGGCGTCGGCGCCCACCTGGAGCGCTGGGGCGTCTCCCCCGACCGGCTGCGCGAGCTGGACTGGCACGAGTCGGCCAAGGTCGGCGGGCTCACCCTTACCGCCACCCCGGCCCGGCACTTCTGCGGCCGCGGTCTGCGCAACACCCAGCACACGCTGTGGGCCTCCTGGTCCGTGGCCGGCTCCGAGCACCGGATCTTCCACAGCGGCGACACCGGGTACTTCGAGGGCTTCAACGACATCGGCGCCGCGTACGGCCCGTTCGACACGACGATGATCCAGATCGGCGCGTACAGCGACTTCTGGCCGGACATCCACATGACGCCCGAGGAGGGCATGCGCGCCCACCTCGACCTCCAGGGCGGACAGCCGCACGGCGTGCTGCTGCCGATCCACTGGGCCACCTTCAACCTCGCCACGCACGCGTGGGCGGAGCCCGGGGAGTGGACCCGGGACGCCGCCGACGAGGCCGGCCAGGCGGCCGCCTTCCCGCGGCCCGGCGAGCCGTTCGAGCCCGCCGGACTGCTGCCCGTCCAGCCCTGGTGGCGCTCGCTCTCGGCGCCGCTCCCGCACCCTTGGCGCCGTCCGGAGCCGGTGGCCGCGCCCGAGGAGGGCGCCCGCGGTGACCTCGATCTGGCCGGTGACCGCTGAGCAGCGGCAGACGCACCCCGACACGGCGGGTGACGGTCGGGCCAAAACCCCCGAGGGTGTGAAAGCGGCGTCGGCGGGTTGACGCCGGTCGGAGAAACGGCAGACGACGAGGGCCGGGAAGCGAAGGGCTTCCCGGCCCTCGTCGTCCGCCTGTGACCACTTCCGACCAGGTGTGATCGATGCTTTTGCGTTCGGTGGCGGGATCCGCTTCGGGCCGTCGATCTCCCGTACGAGCGCTCATACCAGAGGTGGATGCTCCGCGTACGAGTTTGTCAACTGCCCACCGCACCTGATGCGTTGCCGACTACTGTCAGTGTCCGTCGGGCGACGCAGGGCCGAATTCCTCGGTCCCGCCGACCGACACCGCGATGGCGCCGCGCCCGCCCGCGCCCCGGCCCGGTGGCGCGCCCGACGGACAGTACGAGGACACCGATGTCTCACCTCCGCGCACCGGCCGCACGCGCAGACCGCCGTGAGGGCGGGCGGCACGGTCGGCCGGTCGCCCGCCCCGCCCCGAGCCTGCCCGAGACGCACATACGGCCGCAGCTCCTGCGGCTCGCCGTGCTGCCCCCAGTCGCGGTCGCCCTCGCCGGCTGCGCGGCCGTGCTGTTCACCGTCCGCACCACCGGCGCCCGGCCGGGCCTCACCCTGTGGGGCATGCTCGCCGGCGCCGGCGCGGTCGCCCTCTCGGGGATCGTGATCGCCGCCGTGGCCGCCGACCGCACCGCCAGGTACGTCAGCGAACGCATCGGCGCCCTGCGCCGCAGCAGCGCCCGCGGCGAGGCCGACCTGCGCGCCCTGGTCGAATCCCTGCGCCGGGGCGACAGCCCGCCCCGGCGCAAACCGCGCAGCGGCCCGCCCGAGGACGCCGATGACCTCGAACTGCTCGCCGCCGACCTGGCCCGCGCCCACGACGGGGCCGTCACCGCCGTCGTCCAGGCCGCACAGCTGTCCAGCCAGGCCGGCAGCGAACAGAAGCTGGAGGTCTTCGTCAACCTCGCCCGGCGCCTGCAGTCGCTGGTGCACCGCGAGATCTCGATCCTCGACGAGCTGGAGAACGAGATCGAGGACCCCGACCTGCTCAAGGGCCTCTTCCACGTCGACCACCTCGCCACCCGGATCCGCCGCCACGCCGAGAACCTCGCCGTCCTCGGCGGTGCCGTCTCGCGCCGCCAGTGGAGCAACCCGGTCTCCATGACCGAGGTGCTGCGCTCGGCCATCGCCGAGGTCGAGCAGTACTCCCGGGTCAAGCTCGTGCCGCCGATCGAGGGCACCCTGCGCGGACACGCCGTCGCCGACGTCATCCATCTGCTCGCCGAACTCGTGGAGAACGCCACCGTGTTCTCCGCCCCGCACACCCAGGTGCTGCTGCGCGCCAACCTCGTCACCTCCGGGCTCGCCGTCGAGGTCGAGGACCGCGGCCTGGGCATGCCCGTCGGCGAACAGGAGCGGATGAACGCCCTGCTCGCCGACCCCGACCAGGTCAACGTCGCCAGCCTGCTGGCGGACGGCCGCATCGGCCTGTTCGTGGTCTCCCAGCTCGCCAAGCGGCACGGCATCAACGTCCGGCTCCAGACCAACATCTACGGCGGAGTGCAGGCCGTCCTCGTCGTACCGCAGGGCCTGCTCGGCAGCGCGCCCGGCGGCACCGGGACCGCCGTAGCCCCGCAAGCGCCGCAGCCGCAGGTGGCCGGGCCGCCCCCCGCACACGCCCCGTCGCAGCGGCCGGGCCCCCGGGCCGCGGCGCCCAGGGCGAACGGCTCCGGGCCCGTGCCGTTGCCGGTGCGCGGCGCCCATGAGGAGCGGCGCACCATCGCGGAGGCCGTGCCCGGCATCAGCCCCGAGGACCGGGCGGTCGTCGCCGAGCACACCGTCGCGCCGCCCATCCCGCGCTCCAGTGCCGTGCGCGGCACCATGGGCAAGCCCCACCTGCCCAAGCGCCGCGCCCAGGAACACCTCGCCCCCCAACTGCGCGACGGTCCCGCGCCGCGGCAGGAACCCGAGCACCTCGCCGGACACGACCCCGGACTGATGGCCGCCTTCCAGCGCGGCGTCGGCCTCGCCGAGGCCCAGCAGCACCTGGAGTCCGAGCACCCGGACCAGCTCGGACCCGACGCCCTCGCCGCGGACTTCACGGCCGCGGACTTCACGGCGGCGGACGTGACGCCGGCGCGCATACCCCAGGCGAGCCCCGCGCACCTGTCCCGCCCCGAGCACACCAACCGGCACGACGGGAGCGCATCAGCCGGATGACCACGCACGCACCCACCCCCACCCCCACCCCCACCCCCACCCCCACGCCCAGGTCCTGTCCCAGCGCTCCCGCTGACCTTCGTACCTCAAGGAGTCGATCCACCATGGCGAGCGAAGCGCCGACCGGCCATGCATCCGATCTCGACTGGCTGATGAGCGGCCTCGTGCAGCGCGTACCGCACACCAGCAGCGCGGTGCTCCTGTCCTGCGACGGGCTCGTGAAGTCGGTCCACGGCCTCGACGCGGACAGCGCCGACCACATGGCGGCCCTGGCCTCCGGTCTGTACTCCCTCGGCCGCAGCGCCGGGGTCCGCTTCGGTGACGGCGGAGACGTCCGCCAGGTCGTCGTCGAACTCGACTCCACCCTGCTGTTCGTCACCACCGCCGGATCCGGCACCTGCCTGGCCGTGCTGGCCGGACGCGAGGCCGACGCCGCCGTGCTCGGCTACGAGATGGCGATGCTGGTCAAGAGCGTCCGCCCCTATCTGGTGACCGCGCCCCGCCACCACGCCGTCGAACCGTCGGCGTCGAGGCCTTGAGCGTGGCGGCGGCCGGTGACGGGCCCTGGCTCGATGACGCGGCCGGACGGCTGGTGCGCCCCTTCACGGTCAGCAACGGCCGGACCCGGCCCACCGTCGCCCTCGACCTGATCTCCCAGGTGATGGCCACCGGGGCGACCCCCCTCGGCTATCTGGGCCCTGAACACACGGAGGCGCTCGACTCATGCCGCGCCCCCGTATCGGTCGCCGAGGTCGCGGCCCACCTGAAGCTGCCGGCGGCAGTGACCAAGGTGCTGCTGGCGGACCTCGTCGACTGCGGGGCGCTCACCACCAAGCCCCCCGAGTTCCACCACAACCCCACTGACCGGGCCCTTCTGGAGGCAGTGCTCGATGGACTACGACGACAGCTCTGACTACGCCGACGGCGCCGACCCCTTCCCCACCGCACTGAAGATCCTCGTGGCGGGCGGGTTCGGGGTCGGCAAGACGACCTTCGTCGGCGCGGTCAGCGAGATCGCACCGCTCAGCACCGAGGAACTGCTCACCACGGTCAGCGCCGCGACCGACAATCTCGACGGTATCGAGAACAAGGTCGAGACCACGGTCGCCATGGACTTCGGCCGCATCACGCTCGACCCCCAACATGTCCTGTACCTGTTCGGCACGCCCGGACAGGAGCGGTTCTGGTTCATGTGGGACGAGCTCTGCGAAGGCGCCCTCGGCGCGGTCGTCCTCGCCGACACCCGGCGCCTGGAGGACTGCTTCGCCGCCGTCGACTTCTTCGAGCAGCGCGGCCTCGGCTTCATCCTCGCCATCAACGACTTCGACGGCGCCTACCGCTACGACCCGGAGGAGGTGCGCGCCGCCATCGACCTCGACCCCGGGGTCCCCGTCGTGCGCTGCGACGCCCGGATCTCCAGCTCGGGCGTCCAGACCCTGCTGACCCTCGTCAAACACCTCATCGCGCACGCCCCGGCCCCCGCGACCGGCTACGGCGCCCATATGTGATCCCCGCACACCCCACGGAGCCCTCCTATGCCATACGCCCACACCCCCGGAGCGCGCCGATGAGCTACGACCCGCCCCGCCCGGCCGGTCGACTGCTGCTCACGCCCGAGGACAAGGAGGCACCCGCCCGAGCGGACCGGCTGCGCCGACTCGGCCTCGGTGAGCGGACGGAACCCGTCCTCGACGCCTACGCCGCCGCCCTCGCCGAGATGACCGGGGCGCCGTACGCCATGGTCAACTTCATCGACGAGAACCGGCAGTTCTTCGCGGGCCTGCATCTCCCGGCGGCCGCGCTGTTCGTGAAGGGCGACGGCACCAGTCCGCGGGTCGGCCGCACCCTGCCGCGCGACCACGGGTTCTGCCCCCATGTGGTGGTCCGGCGCAAGGCGCTCGTCCTGGAGGACGTCTGCGACTATCCGCGGTTCGCGGGCAACCCGGTGGTCGACGAGTTCGGCATCCGCTCCTACCTCGGCGCACCGCTGATCGACACCACGGGGATGGTGCTCGGCACCGTGTGCGTCGCCGACGTGCAGCCACGGCCGTGGGGGAGACCGGGCCTGGAGGCGATCAAGGCGTCGGCCGCGGATCTCGTCGCCCGGCTGGAACGACGGGCGGCCGACGACCTGCCGCTGCCCTGAGACCTGGTCCGGTCTAGAAGCCCCGCCAGACGTTGTCGAACGCGGAGTCCTCGATCGACCGCCGCTGCCGTACGGCCTCCAGTTCCATCACCGCGTCGCCCACGGCGGCCAGCACCGTCGTGACCGTGTCGTCGGTGAGGTCCTCGGCGGTGTCGGCCGGGTCCGCCAGGCCGGCGGCCGCGGCGAGCGCGGCGAGGACGGGCTCACCGGACGCCCGGCGCTCCTCGGCGCCGGCCCGGGCCGGAGAGTCGACGGGCACCGCCCGGCCGGACCCCCGCGGGAAGCGGGGGCCGCGCCCGCGGGCAGCCAGGCCGGTCCGCTCCAGATCGTCGACGTAGGCAGCGAAGAGCCCGGAGCCCCGCCGCCACAGCCAGTCCGTGACGGTCTCGTACGGCTCCTTCCGCAGCAGCGCCGCGGCGGCCTCGTCCAGCAGCCGGTCGCCCGTCGCCGTCGTCGCGCCCGGTACGAGGCGGTCGTCGTCCAGCGTGAGCGCCCCGGCCTCGACCAGGTCCAGCACCTCGGCTCCCGCGAGCGCGAGCGAGAGATCGCCCTGCTCCACGGAACGGCCGGGCGCCGGGTCCAGGGCGACGAGCGCGAGATCCCGTGCGGTGTTCATGTGCGGCTCCAGGTCGGTCGGCCGGTGCGGTGTGCCCCGTTGATTGTTGCCTCCTTCGGTCCTTTTGGGACCGGTGTGAAGGAGATCTGCGGCTCCGCTTAAGAAATCCTCGATGGACCGGGGCGCCGAGGTACGGCAGATTGCTAGGCGATTCCACCCCTCTCCCCGGATGCGGGCGCCTTCGGCATGCCCGCGCCCGGGGCCGTACCCACAGGAGCCGTACGAGTGAAGGCGCTGGTCAAGGAGAAGGCGGAGCCCGGGCTGTGGCTCACGGACGTCCCCGAGCCCGCCGTCGGTCCCGGCGACGTACTCATCAAGGTGCTGCGCACCGGCATCTGCGGCACCGATCTGCACATCCGGTCCTGGGACGGCTGGGCGCGGCAGGCGATCCGCACCCCGCTGGTGCTCGGCCACGAGTTCGTCGGCGAGGTCGTCGACACCGGCCGGGACGTCACCGACATCCGGCCCGGCGACCGGGTCAGCGGTGAAGGGCATCTGGTGTGCGGCAAGTGCCGCAACTGCCTGGCCGGACGGCGGCACCTGTGCCGGGCCACGATCGGGCTCGGGGTGGGGCGCGACGGCGCGTTCGCCGAGTACGTCGTGCTGCCCGCCGCCAACGTCTGGGTGCACCGGGTCCCGGTCGACCTCGATGTGGCCGCGATCTTCGACCCGTTCGGCAACGCCGTGCACACCGCGCTGTCCTTCCCACTGGTCGGCGAGGACGTCCTGATCACCGGCGCGGGCCCGATCGGTCTGATGGCCGCCGCCGTCGCCCGGCACGCGGGCGCCCGCAACGTCGTGATCACCGACGTCAGTGAGGAGCGGCTGGATCTCGCCCGCAAGATCGGCGTGAGCCTGGCCCTGAACGTGGCGGAGACCGGGATCGCGGACGGCCAGCGGGAGCTGGGGCTGCGTGAGGGCTTCGACATCGGGCTGGAGATGTCCGGCCGCCCCGAGGCCATGCGCGACATGATCGCCAACATGACGCACGGTGGCCGGATCGCCATGCTCGGTCTGCCCGCCGAGGAGTTCGCGGTGGACTGGGCCCGCATCGTCACCTCGATGATCACCATCAAGGGCATCTACGGCCGCGAGATGTTCGAGACCTGGTACGCGATGTCGGTCCTCCTGGAGGGCGGCCTCGACCTCAGCCCCGTGATCACCGGCCGGTACGGCTTCCGTGACTTCGAGGCGGCCTTCGCCGACGCGGCGAGCGGCCGCGGCGGCAAGGTCATCCTCGACTGGACCGCGTAACCCCTTAGGAGCTTCTTCGATGTTCGACTCCGTGCGCGACGACCTGCGCGTCACCCTCGACGAGATCCGGGCCGCCGGACTGCACAAGCCCGAGCGGGTCATCGGCACCCCGCAGTCCGCGACCGTCGACGTGACCGCGGGCGGCCGTCCCGGCGAGGTCCTCAACTTCTGCGCCAACAACTACCTCGGCCTCGCCGACCACCCCGAGGTGATCGCCGCCGCCCACGCGGCGCTGGACCGCTGGGGCTACGGCATGGCCTCCGTGCGCTTCATCTGCGGTACGCAGGAAGTGCACAAGGAGCTGGAAGCGCGGCTTTCCGCCTTCCTCGGGCAGGAGGACACGATCCTGTACTCCTCCTGCTTCGACGCCAACGGCGGTGTCTTCGAGACCCTGCTCGGCCCCGAGGACGCGGTGATCTCCGACGCCCTCAACCACGCCTCCATCATCGACGGCATCCGGCTGTCCAAGGCCCGCCGGTTCCGCTACGCCAACCGTGATCTGGCCGACCTGGAACGGCAGTTGAAGGATGCCTCCGACGCCCGGCGCCGGCTGATCGTCACCGACGGCGTCTTCTCCATGGACGGCTACGTCGCGCCGCTCGCCGAGATCTGCGACCTCGCCGACCGCTACGACGCCATGGTCATGGTCGACGACTCGCACGCGGTCGGCTTCGTCGGCCCCGGCGGCCGCGGCACCCCCGAGCTGCACGACGTGATGGACCGCGTCGACATCATCACCGGCACCCTCGGCAAGGCCCTCGGCGGAGCCTCCGGCGGCTACGTGGCGGCCCGCGCCGAGATCGTCGCCCTGCTCCGCCAGCGCTCCCGCCCGTACCTCTTCTCCAACACCCTCGCCCCGGTGATCGCCGCGGCTTCCCTGAAGGTGCTGGACCTGCTGGAGTCGGCGGACGACCTGCGCGTCCGGCTGAACGAGAACACCGCGCTGTTCCGCCGCCGGATGACCGAGGAGGGCTTCGACATCCTCCCCGGCGACCACGCCATCGCGCCCGTGATGATCGGTGACGCCGCTGTCGCCGGCCGGCTGGCGGAGCTGCTGCTGGAGCGCGGGGTGTACGTCATCGGCTTCTCCTACCCGGTGGTGCCGCAGGGCCAGGCCCGCATCCGGGTGCAGCTGTCCGCCGCGCACTCCACCGACGACGTGAACCGGGCCGTGGACGCCTTCGTCGCCGCCCGCGCGGAGCTGACCGCCTGACCTGAGAGAATCGATCCGTGATCGAAGCGCGGCGGCTCCACATCCTCCGTGCGGTGGCCGACCATCGCACCGTGACGGCGGCTGCCGCCGCGCTGTATCTCACGCCCTCGGCCGTGTCGCAGCAGCTCACCGCGCTGGAGCAGGAGACCGGCCACCGCCTGGTGGAGCGCGGCGCCAAGGGCGTACGGCTCACCCCGGCCGGTGAGATCCTGCTGAGCCACACCCACGCCGTCCTCGCCCAGCTGGAGCGCGCCGAGGCGGAGCTGGCCGCCTACGGCTCCGGGGCGGCCGGCACGGTCACCGTCGCCGCCTTCGCGACCGGCATCGCCCAGGTGGTGGCCCCGGCCGTGGCCCGCCTCGCCGCGTCGGCGCCCGGCATCCGGATCCGCGTCCAGGACGCCGAGGGCGACGCCAGCCTGCCGATGGTGCTGGACCGGCAGGTCGACATCGCGGTCGCCGTCGAGTACCGCGGGGCCCCGCCCGCCGACGACCCCCGGCTGAGCCATGTCCCGCTGTACGCCGAGCCCTTCGACGCGGTCGTGCCGATGACGCACCGGCTGGCGGACGCGGCCGAGGTGCCGCTGGGGGAACTGGCCAAGGACTCGTGGATCGGCCCGTACCCCGGCAACCCCTGCCACGACGTGGTCGTGCTCGCCTGCGAGAGCGCCGGCTTCCAGCCGCGCCTGGAGCACTCCTCGGACGACTTCCGCGCGGTGGTGGCGCTGGCCTCCGCGGACGCGGGCGTCGCCCTGGTCCCGCGCTCGGCGCTGACCGGCATGGACCTCACCGGGGTGGTGGTCCGCCCGGTCGACGGCGTGGCGCCCACCCGACGGGTCTTCGCGGCCGTACGCCGCGGCGCCGAGGAGCACCCGCTGATCCGCCCCGTGCTGGACGCCCTGCGGGCGGCGGGCGAGGGGACGGCGTGACGGTCGTTTCATATTTGGGATACAGTCCCGTATGTGAAACAGAGTGTGGAGGTCGACCCTGTCGATGTCCGGCTCGGCGCGCGGCTTGCCGCGCTGCGGGCCGAGCGCGGGTGGTCGCTGGGTGAGGTGGCGGAGCGCAGCGGCGTCAGCAAGTCCACCCTGTCCCGGGTCGAGCGGGCGGAGATCAGCCCCACCGCCGCGCTGCTCAACCGGCTCTGCGGGGTGTACGGGCGGACCATGTCCCAGCTGCTCAGCGAGGTGGAATCCGAGCCCGCGCTGCTGGTGCGGGCCGCGGAGCAGCAGGTCTGGGCGGACCGGGCCTCCGGCTTCGTCCGGCGGTCCGTCTCCCCGCCGCATCCCGGGCTGCGCGGCGAACTCGTCGAGGGCCGGCTCGCCGCGGGCGCCGACATCGCCTACGACCGGCCGCCCGTGCCGGGTCTGGAGCAGCACCTCTGGGTTCTCGAAGGGGAGCTGGAGGTGACGGCGCAGGACGCCCAGCACCACCTGGAGGCGGGGGACTGCCTGCGGTTGCGGGTGTGGGGCCCCACGCGGTTCCGGTGCACCGGAACCGGCGAGGCGCGGTATGTGCTGGCGGTGGTGCTGCCGTGACCGTCCTCCGTCTGGACGAGGGGCAACTGCTGGCCCGTAGCGATGAGTTGGCGAGGTTGCTGGTGGACGCCGTGGCGGGGGGCGCCTCGGTCGGGTTCCTCGCGCCGCTGGACCCGGCCGTCGCGGAGGAGTGGTGGAAAGCCCGGGCTGACGGGCCGTTCGCGGTGTGGGCGGCGGTCGACGGCGGGCGGATCGTCGGCACCGTCAGCCTGGCCTTCCCCGACAAGCCCAACAGCCGCCACCGCGCCGAGCTGGTCAAGCTGATGGTGCACCGGGACGCGCGCGGCCTCGGCCTCGGCCGTACCCTCCTGGCCACCGCCGAGCAGGCGGCCGCCGCCGCGGGCATCACCCTCCTGCACCTCGACACCGAGACCGGCAGCCCCGCCGAGCACCTCTACCGCTCGGCCGGCTGGACCCGGGCCGGGGTGATCCCCGACTACGCGGCGGACCCGGGCGGAGCGCTGCGGCCGACGACGCTGTACTACAAGCAGGTCGGAGCGCCCGTACCCGCCCGGTGATGTCAGTGCGAGCGGTTACGGTGCCTGCCATGCAGGATGCCGAAGACGTACGCCGTACCGCGCTGTCCCTGCCGGACACGACGGAGAAGACCGCCTGGAACATGCCCACGTTCCGGGTGGCGGGGAAGATGTTCGCGACGCTGCCCGAGGACGAGACCTCCATCGCCGTGCGCTGCCCCAAGGAGGAGCGCGACGAACTGGTGCTGGCCGAGCCGGGGAAGTTCTGGATCGCCGGCCACGAGGCGCAGTTCGCCTGGGTGCGGGTCCGGCTCGCGGCGCTGGAGGACGGGGACGAGCTGCGGGACATCCTCGCCGACTCCTGGCGCCAGGCGGCACCCACCCGACTCCTGGAGGCCTACCCGGAGTTGGGGCTTCCGGCCGCGGACTGAAATTCCCTCGGGCGTTGTCAGTGCCGCGTGGCATGATCCGGAGACGTGAGCGGAAGGCGGGGCGGAGGGGGCCCCGGCTGCCGCGGTGACCGGTGCACGGGGAGGGGAGCGCGGGGATGGCGAGGCGGCGGTCGAAGGTGTCGGGCGAGGTCCGTCCGGTCTGGTCCCGGGACTTCGCCCTCTTCTTCGCCGCCCGTGCCGTCGCCCGGCTCGGCGACACCATGCTGCCGGTGGCCCTCGCCGCCGGACTGCTCCAGCACGGGTACGGCGCGGGCGCGGTCGGCCTGGCCATGGCCGCCACGGCAGCCGCCTTCGCCGGATTCGTCGTCTTCGGCGGGGTGATCGCCGACCGCTTCAGCACCCGTCGGCTGATGATCGGCGCCGACCTGGTGCGCCTGGGCACCCAGGCCCTCGCCGCGGCCCTGTTCTTCAGCGGTCATGTGGTGCTGTGGGAGATCTGCGCGATCGGTTTCGTCAACGGTGTCGCGGGCGCCGTCTTCCAGCCCGGTGTCGCCAGTACGACCCCCCGGCTCGCCACCGACGTCCAGGGCGCGAACGGCGCCATACGCATCGCGGAGTCCGCGGCCCACCTCGCGGGCCCCGCCCTCGCCGGGCTCCTCGTCGGCCTCGCCTCCCCGGGAGGTGTCTTCGCCGCCCACGCGGCGACGTACGCGGTGAGCGCCCTGTGCCTGCTCCTGCTGCGCCTGCCCCCGCTCGCCTCCGGCAGCGCGCCGGTACCGAGCACCTTCCGGGCGGACCTGGTCGAGGGCTGGCGGGAGTTCCGGGCGCGCACCTGGCTCTGGGCCGTCATCGCCGTCTGGTGCCTGTACATGCTCATGGTGTGGGGCCCGACCCTGCCGCTGGTCGCGACCGAGGTGGTCCAGGAGCACGGCGCCGGCGCCTACGGCCTGATCAACTCCGCCCTGGGCGCGGGCACCGTCGTCGGCGGCCTCCTCGCCCTGCGCCTGCGCCCCCGCCGTATGCTCCGGGCGGGCGCGATCAGCCTCTTCGCCTTCGTCGGCTTCCCAGCGACCGTGGGTCTCGGCCTCGACGTACCGGCGATGGCGGCGGGCGCCGCGGTGGCGGGCGCGGGCATGTCCTTCTGGAGCGTGATGTGGGCGACCACCGTCCAGACCCAGGTCCCTGCGGACGTCCTCAACCGCATCCACGCCTACGACGTGGCCGGCTCCCTGGCCATGATGCCGGTGGGCCAGGCCCTCGCGGGCCCCTCCGCGTCCGCCCTCGGCGCCGAGAACGTCCTGCTGGTCGCGGGTGTGATGAGCCTGGTCGTCGCGGCGACCCTGCTCGCGGTCCGGCCGGTGCGTGACCTGGTGCGGGCCGACGCGCCGACCGCCGGATCGATACCCGCCGGGCAGCCGGAGCGGGCCCGCACCGAATAAACCGGTGCGCGACCACGGACCCGAGTGCGGTATTGTTTCCCTGTTCGTTCGGCCCGGGGAAAGCCCAGGTCAGGCGGGCATCGGGACGTGGCGCAGCTTGGTAGCGCACTTGACTGGGGGTCAAGGGGTCGCAGGTTCAAATCCTGTCGTCCCGACTGTGCGGAAACGCAGGTCGGAGGCCGTTCTCTCATCACGAGAGGGCGGCCTTTCGTACGTCCGGGGGCGGCAGAAAAGCACGGAGAACGTCATGGAGGGGGTGAGGGCTTTCCCGGGTAGTGGGGCCGCGAGGAAAGGACGGCCGGGATGGGCGAGTTTCTGATCGGGACGTGTTCGTGGACGGACAAGGCGCTGGTGGCCGGCGGATGGTACCCACCGGGGCGGCGTGACCCGGAGGGGCGGCTGCGGCACTACGCCGAGCACTTCTCCGTCGTGGAGGTCGACGCCGGTTACTACGCGCTCCCCAGCGTGCGCAACAGTCTGCTCTGGAACGAACGCACTCCGCCGGGCTTCCGGTTCGATGTCAAGGCGTTCTCCCTCCTCACCGGGCACCCCACCCGCAGGACCGCCCTGCCCGCCGACCTGCGCGGCCACGCCCTCGACGACCCGGAGCTGCTCGACGAGGTCTGGCACCGTTTCGGCGCGGCCCTGCGGCCCCTCCAGGAGTCCGGCCGGCTGGGCGCCGTACTGTTCCAGTTCCCGCCGTGGTTCGGTCCGGACGCGCGGGCGGAGACCGTGCTCGATGCCACCAGGAAACGGGCGTACCAGTGGCCGATGGCCGTGGAGTTCCGCCATCCCGACTGGTGGTGCGAGGACCGGCGGGAGCGCACGGTCGCCCTGTTGAGGGACCTGGACGCCACCGCGGTGGCCGTCGACACGGTCCAAGGGCTGCCCACCTCGATGCCCGCCGTCACGCCCGTCACGTCCTCGAGGCTCGCGGTGGTCCGCTTTCACGGCCGTAGCGCCGCCTGGGGGACCGGAAGCAAGGAGGACCGCTTCCGCCATACCTACACGCGGGAGGAACTGGCCGCCTGGCTGCCGCGCCTGCGCTCTCTGGCGGACCGGGCCGAGGAGCTGCACGTCCTGTTCAACAACTGCTGCGGTGACGCCGCGGTACGCGCCGCCGAGACGTTGCGCGATCTGCTGGAAGGTTCCTGAAGCGACCGTCGCCGTCTCAGGACGTGCTGCTCCACCCGGTGCTCCGGGAGTACGCGTCGAGCAGGTCCACCACGAAGACGAGGGTCGAGTGCGCCGGGATCAACGGGGACGGCGACTCCTTGCCGTAGCCGAGACGCGGAGGGATGACGATCTCGCGCCGACCGCCGACCTTCATCCCCCGCACACCCCGGTCCATGCCCTTGATGACCCTGCCGCCGCCGAGGGCGAACTTGAACGGCTCGCCCCGGTCCCAGGAAGCGTCGAACTGCGTCCCGGACTCCAAGGTCACCCCTACGTAGTGCACCCGGACCACCATGCCCGGCCTCACCTCGGGCCCGTCCCCGACGACCAGGTCGCGCACGGTCAGCTCGGTGGGAGCGGCACCCTCGGGAACGTCGACCTCGGGCTTCGTCTGCTCACCCATCACAGGCTCCTCCGTCATGTCCGGGATCACTGCCAGCGGACCGTCAGTTCTATCTCCACCTCGTCCCCCGCCTCCAGGCCCTGCGGCATGCGTACCGCGGCCTTCAGCGGCAGCAGGTAGCGGCCGTCCCTCGGGAACAGTGACGTGGTGAAGGCGACCGCGCCGATGCGGGCCTCCACCGGGATCACGCCCCAGCCGTAGGTGGCCGCGGACGCGACCTGGTGGATGTCGGCGGACTCCTCCCGCGGTACGGGGACGAAGTAGTACGGCGACGGGCCGCGCCATTCGATCACCTGGCCGGTGAAGGCGAGTTCCAACAGGTCAGCCTCGATTCGGGACAGCTATGCGGTGGGAGAGGCACAGTACACAGACGGCCGGGCCGGCCGACGGGTGTGTCGGCCGGCCCGGGTGTCCAGGGGCGGGGTTCGCTCAGACCAGGTCGAAGCGGTCCAGGTCCATGACCTTGGTCCACGCCGCGGCGAAGTCCCGCACGAACTTCTCCTTCGCGTCGTCGCTCGCGTAGACCTCCGCGAGCGCCCGCAGCTCGGAGTTGGAGCCGAAGACCAGGTCGGCGCGGGTGCCGGTCCACTTGACCGCGCCGGAGGCCGCGTCACGGCCCTCGAAGGTGGTCTGGTCCGGGGACGTCGACTTCCACTCCGTGCCCAGGTCGAGCAGGTTGACGAAGAAGTCGTTGGTCAGCTTGCCCGGCGTCTCGGTGAGCACGCCGTGCTTGGAGCCGTTGTGGTTGGCGCCGAGGACCCGCAGACCGCCGACGAGCACGGTCATCTCGGGGGCGCTCAGCGTGAGCAGGTTCGCCCGGTCCAGCAGCAGGTACTCGGCCGGCAGCCGGTTGCCCTTGCCGAGGTAGTTGCGGAACCCGTCGGACGTCGGCTCCAGCGCCGCGAACGACTCGACGTCGGTCTGCTCCTCGGTCGCGTCGACCCGGCCCGGGGAGAACGCCACCTCGACCTCGACACCGGCGTCCTTGGCGGCCTGCTCCACGGCGGCGGTGCCACCGAGGACGATCAGGTCGGCCAGGGAGACCTTCTTGGCGCCGGAGTTGAACTCGCTCTGGATCTCCTCCAGGGTGCGCAGCACCTGGGCGAGCTCGTCGGGGTTGTTGACCTCCCAGCCGCGCTGCGGCTCCAGGCGGATCCGGGCACCGTTGGCGCCACCGCGCTTGTCACTGCCGCGGAACGTCGAGGCCGACGCCCACGCGGCGGAGACCAGCTGCGGGACGGTCAGACCCGAGGCGAGGATCCTGGCCTTCAGGGCCGCCACGTCGGCGGCGTCGATGACCTCGCCCTCGGCCTGCGGCAGCGGGTCCTGCCACAGCATCGTCTCCTCGGGGACCTCCGGGCCGAGGTACAGCGACTTCGGGCCCAGGTCACGGTGGGTCAGCTTGTACCAGGCGCGGGCGAAGGCGTCCGCGAACTCGGCCGGGTTCTCGTGGAAGCGCTTGGAGATCGGGCCGTAGATCGGGTCGAAGCGCAGCGAGAGGTCGGTGGTGAGCATCGTGGGCAGACGCTTCTTCGACGGGTCGTGCGCGTCGGGGATGATCGCCTCGGCGTCCTTGGCCACCCACTGCTTGGCGCCCGCCGGGGACTCGGTCAGCTCCCACTCGAAGCCGAAGAGGATGTCGAAGAAGTCGTTGCTCCACTGGGTGGGCTTGGTGGTCCAGGTGACCTCCAGACCACTGGTGATCGCGTCGCCGCCCTTGCCGGTGCCGTAGGTGGACTTCCAGCCCAGGCCCTGCTCCTCCATGGAGGCGGCCTCGGGGTCGTTGCCGACATGGTCGGCCGGGCCGGCGCCGTGGGTCTTGCCGAAGGTGTGGCCACCGGCGATCAGCGCGACGGTCTCCTCGTCGTTCATCGCCATCCGGTGGAACGTCTCCCGGATGTCGCGGGCCGCGGCGATCGGGTCCGGGTTGCCGTTGGGGCCCTCCGGGTTGACGTAGATGAGGCCCATCTGGACCGCGCCGAGCGGGTTCTCCAGCTCACGGTCGCCGCTGTAGCGCTGGTCGTCGAGCCAGGTGGTCTCGGGGCCCCAGTAGACGTCCTCGTCGGCCTCCCAGACGTCGGCGCGGCCGCCGCCGAAGCCGAAGGTCTCGAAGCCCATCTGCTCCAGCGCCACGTTGCCCGTGAGGATCATGAGGTCGGCCCAGGACAGGGACTGGCCGTACTTCTTCTTGACCGGCCACAGCAGACGGCGGGCCTTGTCGAGGTTGCCGTTGTCCGGCCAGCTGTTCAGCGGCGCGAAGCGCTGCTGCCCGCGGCCGCCACCGCCGCGGCCGTCGCTGATGCGGTAGGTGCCGGCGCTGTGCCAGGCCATACGGACCATCAGCGGGGCGTAGTTGCCGAAGTCGGCGGGCCACCAGTCCTGCGAGGAGGTGAGCACCTCGGCGATGTCCTGCTTCACGGCGGCCAGGTCGAGGGACTGGAACGCCTCCGCGTAATCGAAGTCCGCACCGAGCGGGTTCGCGACCACCGGGTCCTTGGCAAGGATCTTCAGGTTGAGCCGCTCGGGCCACCACTGGCGGTTGCCGCCGCCCTGGGTCGGGTGCGCGGCACGACCGTGCGCGACGGGGCAGCCCCCCGTGACCTCCTCCGTCTTGGGGTCGGTGACGATTGCGTCGGGGTTCTCAGCCATGGGAATCCTTCCGGGCTTTGGGTGGAGCGGGTGCTCAAAGAGTCTGGGAGGGCGAGCAGTCGGGGCACACGCCCCAGTAGATGACCTCGGCCTCGTCGATCGCGAAGCCGTGGTCGTCCGAGGCCGTCAGGCAGGGGGCGTCGCCGACCGCGCAGTCGACGTCGGCGACGGCACCGCACGACCGGCACAGGACGTGGTGGTGGTTGTCCCCGACGCGGCCCTCGAACCGGGCCGGACTGCCGGCCGGCTCGATACGGCGGACGAGCCCGGCCGTGGTGAGGGCGTGCAGGCCCTCGTACACGGCTTGCAGGGAGACATGGCCCACGCGGTCCCGCACGCCGGAGGCGATGGCCTCGACACCCAGGTGGTCGCCGTGCCGGACGGTCTCCAGCAGCGCGACCCGGGCAGCCGTCACCCGCAGGCCGGCGCCGCGCAGCTCCTCGGCGGTGGTGGGGGTTCCGGATGAGCTCATGCGCCGAACCTACCCTCATAAACACGAATGGTTCAAGAAAACGAACGGTTCAAATTTAATGACGAGCGGACATCGAGCCGGAATCGACCACTGGGCGACCGCGCGGCGACTGCGCGTGACCGTCAGATCACACAGCCGACATGCGCCAGCGCCTGCTTCAGCAGCACGCCGTGCCCGCCCGGCATCTCGCTCTGCACCGCCGGGGACAGCGCCTCCTGAGGGCTGAACCACACCAGGTCCAGGGCGTCCTGGCGGGGGCGGCAGTCCCCGGTGACCGGCACCACATAGGCGAGGGAGACCGCGTGCTGGCGCGGGTCGTGGTACGGCGTGACACCGTGCGTGGGGAAGTACTCCGCGACCGTGAAGGGCTGGAGGGAGGCCGGGACCCGGGGCAGGGCGACCGGGCCGAGGTCCTTCTCCAGGTGCCGCAGGAGCGCGTCGCGCACCCGCTCGTGGTGCAGCACCCGGCCGGAGACCAGGGTCCGGCTGACCGTTCCGTCCGGTCCGATGCGCAGGAGCAGGCCGATGCTGGTGACCTCGCCGCTGTCGTCGACGCGCACGGGCACGGCCTCGACATAGAGGATCGGCATCCGGGCGCGGGCCATCTCCAGCTCGTCGGAGGTCAGCCAGCCGGGCGTGGTTTCGGTCATATCAGACATTGCTTGATCATACTTTCCGGGATCGGCGCGCGCTCAGTCGCGACGGTGGACGGTTTCGGCGGGAAGTCCGTACAGGCGGCGGGCGTTGGCGGAGCCGTCGGAGCTGTACAGCAGTTTGCGGAACGGTGTGATCTCCAGCGCCTCGTCCAGGACTCCACGCGCGCGGGCCGGGCCGACGTGGTGCAGGGTCAGGCCCACCCAGCACCGGATCGGCGAGGCGTCCGCCGCCCGCGAGCCACCGCCGGGCCGCCCCGGTGACCTCCGCGTCCGTGGGCCGTGCCGGGTCGAGATCGAAGCCGGTCCGGTAGGCGGCGACGGACTTCACCGCCACCACCCCGGGCCGGCGCACGGCGTCCTCGGCGGCCGCGCGGAAGGCGGCGCCGTACGCGTCCGGCTCGATCCCGGCCCGTACGGTCGCCTCCGCGATGTTCTCCAGCCGTACGACCTCGAAGGCGTCGGCGCCGGCCGGCTCGGCGAGTTGACGCGGCGTGGTGAGGGAGTGCGGGGCGTGGCCGGTGTCGACGCAGAGGGCGACGGTGAGGAAGCGGCGGTTCACCTCGGCCGGGCCGAGTTCGGCGCGCCGGGCGAGGTACTGCTCGGCGGGCGCGTGCCGGGGGAGGTCCAGCACGGGTGCGCAGGGCCGGCGTACCGCCACGCCCACCGGGGTGTCGAAGGGGGAGACGCCGGGCCAGGGGGCGCCCTCGGTCAGCAGGGACTCGAACCCCGGCCGGTCCAGGTCCCCGGTGACCACGCCGTGGCAGTGGTGATCGGTGAGCGGGTGGGCGGCGAGGGTCTCGTGGACCGCGGTGGCCGGCACGTCAGTACCGCCAGCGGTACGCCGCCGCGATCCGCCCGTCGTCGAGCCCGTCGGCGGCGGCGATCTCCCCTTCGCGTACGGCGATCACCGCGTCGGTGAGCACCGGCCCGAGGGCGGTGCTCAGCACCTCGTCCGCCCGGAACTCCGCCACGGCCTCACCGAGCGAGGCCGGCAGCCGGCGCACACCCCGGGCGCGGGCCTGTCCGGCGTCCAACAACTCCGGGTTGCCGGTGGTCTCCTGGGGCAGGGGCGTGGACCTCGCCATGCCGTCGAGGCCGGCGGCGATGACGCAGCCGAGGGCGAGATAGGGGTTGGCGGCGAGGTCGGCCGGCTTGATCTCGATGTTCGCGGACCGGTCCTGGAGGCCGGCGGTGCCGGTGATCACCCGCACGCCCGCCTCGCGGGTCTCCCGGCCCCACGCGGTGAACGCCCCTGCCCACCGGGAGGGCTTGAGGCGCAGATAGCTGGCGGGGCTGGGCGCGGTCACCGCGGTGAGCACCGGGAGGCGGGTGAGCACACCGGCCGTGAAGGACTCGGCCTCGGCCGTCATGCTGTGGCGGCGGTCGCCGCCCGCGTGCAGATTGACGCCGTCGCGCCAGGCGGAGAGGTGGAGGTGGCCGCCGTTGCCGACGCCCTCGGCGACCACCGCGGGGGCGAAGGAGACGACGAGGCCGTGGCGCCGGGCCACCGCCCGGATCGTCTGGCGCACCAGCACACTGCGGTCGGCCGCCGCGACCGGGTCCAGCGCGCCCACCGACACCTCGAACTGCCCGGCCGCGTACTCGGGATGGATCTGGTCGACGTCCACGCCCTGTTCGGCGAGCGCGGCCAGCAGGTCGGCGGAACAGTCGCTCAGCTCGACCTGCCGGGCGGCGCCGTAGGCGGGGCCGGTCGTCGCGGGCACCAACTCGCCCTCGGGCGAGGGGCCCTGGCCGATGGTCCACTCGATCTCGATCGACGCGCGGAAGGCGAGGCCCTGGCGGGCGGAGTCGGTGACCAGGTGCCGCAGGAAGGTGCGGCTGCACCCTGGGTGCGGGTCGCCCTCCTGGGTGATCCGGTCGACCGGGGCCCACGCCCAGCCGGGCTGCCGGGACAGCGCCACCAGGCGCCCGAGGTGGGGGTAGAGCCGCAGATCGCCGTCGGGGGAGCCGAGGTGGCCGGTGGTGACGATGGAGTCGTCCGCGAGGAAGGTGTCGAACACGGGGGACATGCCGACGCCCCAGGCCGCCGCCGCGGGCAGCTTCGCGGTCGGGATCGCCTTCACCCTGCCGATTCCGGCGGTGTCCACGTAGGCCAGCACGATGCCGTGCACGCCCCGCCCGGACAGCTCGCCGCTCAGCGCGGTGGCCCGCTCGATGTCCCCGGGACGCCCTCCGGGCACGGGATCGGCAAGGGTGGTCATCCGTTCTCCTCGTCGAGCTGGGCCGCGACACTCGCTGGGGCGTCAGGGTTTCACGGCCACCGTGCCGTCCTGCGGCACCGCGACGGGAGAGTCGGAAACCGGCCCTGGGGCCATTGTGCCGTCCCTTGATCATCCTGTCTTCGGAATCGGCGTCTCCGGAACCGTGCAGGGGCAGGGGAGGTTGGGCCCTGGGAGGAGGAGGGTGAGCAGGATGCCTCAGGGTTTGCGGGCGACCCCGCCGTAGAGGGAGACGGGGCCATCGCCGAGCGGGGCCTCGTCCCGGGCGAGGTCGGGGCGCCAGTCCCGCACCGACACGATCCCCGGCTCCATCAGGTCGAGTCCCTTGAAGAATCCGCCCACTTCGGCCCGGCTGCGCGCGACGAGCGTCACTCCGCCCGCCGCGTACCGCTCGATGCCCTGCCGGACGTTCTCCGGCTCGAAGTCGGCGGTCATGCAGGACAGGACCAGACAACTGCCCGGCGCCAGTGCCTCGACGAGGGTGTCCACCAGCTCGTAGGCGCCGTCCTCGTCCGCGACGAAGTGCAGCAGGGCGATCAGGGACAGGGCGATCGGGCGGTCGAAGTCCAGCAGCCGGGCGGCCTGTTCAAGGATCACGCCGGGCTCGCGGGCGTCCGCCTGGAGGTACTCCGTCACGCCCTCCGGGGTGCCGCGCAGCAGCGCCTCGGCGTGCGCGAGGACGATGGGGTCGTTGTCGACGTAGACCACGCGCGCGTCCGGGGCGAAGGACTGGGCGATCTGGTGGAGGTTGGGCTCGGTGGGTATGCCCGTGCCGATGTCCAGGAACTGGCGGATGCCGGTCGTCCCGGCGAGGTGGCGCGTGGCCCGCTGCATGAAGCAGCGGTTGCTGCGCGCCGCCCGCGGCGCACCCGTGTCGATCGCCATGATCTGGCGGCCGAGGGCCTCGTCGACCGGGTAGTTGTCCTTGCCGCCGAGGTACCAGTCGTAGACCCGGGCCGGATGGGGCCGGGTCGTGTCGATACGGACGGCCGGCTCGGTCCCGGTCACACATGGCTCCTCTGCTCGCTCGGCACGGGGGTGCGCTGCGGGCAGTCTTTCACGATCACCGGAGACGGCGGAGACTGTCTTCGGCCACCTCACGGTCGGCTGTCGGCCACCTCAACACCCGTGTCGGCGCCGCCCGTTCACGGCGCTCACGCCTTGAGCGGGTCGTGGCCCAGGGACATCAGCAGGTGCCTGCGGCGGGGGTCCTCCGCCGCGGGTTCGTTCTCCACGTCCGCCTGTTCGGCGACCGTGTCGACCACCTCGTACATCACCGTGACGTCGTCGTCGGTGAGGTCCGTGCGGCGCTTCTGGAGGATCGCCAGGACATGCTGTCCGGTCGGCGAACCGGCGTGCTCGGGGAGGGGTTCGGTCTCCTCGGAGGCCTCGCTGACCCGCAGCCAGGCGGCCAGTTCCTGTGAGGTCATGTTCACGGCACGGTGGAAGTCCTCCCACAGCGCGTCGAGTTCGAGGGAGTCGGTCATGGTCAGCCCCTTTCACTCGCCCTCTTGCTCAGCCGTGCGCCTACTCGTCCCGGGGCCAGTTCTCGGCGTCGAACATCCAGCGCTGCTTCTCCAGGTCGCCGGTGACGCTGATGAGCAGGTCCTGGGTGACGGGATCCGCCTTCTCGGTGGCATCGATACGGGCGCGCAGCCGGCCGATGGCCGATTCCAGCGCGGCCACCATCAGCTTGACGACCTCGGTGTCGCGCAGCCAGCCCTCATCCGCGCTGGGCAGGCCGAGGGATGCGGCGACGGTCTCCGGGCGGCCGTCGGGGGAGACGCCGATCGCGGCGGCGCGTTCGGCGACGGTGTCGGCGTGCTCGCGGGCGGCCAGGACGACCTCGTCCAGCTGCAGGTGGATCGAGCGGAACCTCGGTCCGACGACGTTCCAGTGCGCCTGCTTGCCGATCAGTGACAGACCCAGCAGGTCGACCAGCGTGTCCTGGAGGGCGTCACCGGCGATGCGGCGTTCCTTGTCGGGCAGAGTGCTCTTCACCACGGTCATAGGGTGCTTCTCCTCTCGGCGTGCTGCCTTGACGTCCGGAGCAGTACGGCGCGCTCCTCCTCGCAGGTTCCGCCCCACACACCCGCTGCCTGGCCGCTGTGCAGCGCGAAGGCCAGACACTGGGTGATCACCGGGCAGCGGGCGCACACGCGCTTGGCCGCCGCGGTCTCCCGCAGCGCCGGCCCGCGTAGGCCCACGGGAAAGAACAACTCGGGGTCCTCCCCTGCGCAGGCTGCTCTCCGCAACCACTCCATGAGGCGCGGGTGCCCGGGGTGTACTCGTGCAAACGCGGCGTTCCGCCGTCGGCCGGGGTTCTTCCCAGGGGGAGGGGCGGCGGTCTATAGTCAAAAACTAGCGGTGCTAATTAAGAGAGTCGCTGTCGGTCAGGAGTCCTTCTCGTGCGTCCCGTCCACTTCGCGGCCGCCCGCCGCACCCCCATCGGCAAATTGCGCGGAGCCCTGTCCTGCGTACGTCCCGACGACCTCGCCGCGACCGTGATCCGCGGGCTGGTCGCCGACGTGCCCGCGCTCGACCCGGCGCGCATCGACGACGTGTACTGGGGCGCCGCCAACCAGTCCGGCGAGGACAACCGCAACGTCGCCCGCATGGCCGCGCTGCTCGCCGGGCTGCCCGAGTCGGTGCCCGGCGCGACCGTGAACCGGCTGTGCGCGTCCGGTCTGGAGGCCGTGACCACCGCCGCCCGCACCATCGCCGCGGGCGAGGCCGACATCGTGCTCGCGGGCGGATCCGAGTCGATGAGCCGCGCGCCCTTCGTCCTGGCCCGGCCCGACGAGGCCCTTGCACACCGCATCGAGACCGTCGACACCCGGCTCGGCTGGCGGCTGGTCAACCCGGCGATGAAGGACCTCCACGGGCTGCTGTCCATGGGGGAGACCGCGGAGGAGGTCGCCTCGCGCCACGGCGTCTCGCGCGAGCGGCAGGACGAGTTCGCGCTGCGCAGCCACCGGCTGGCCGCCGAGGCCCGCAAGAACGGCCACTTCGACGACGAACTGCTGCCGGTCGAGCGGCCCGACGGGGTGGTCGTCGACAGCGACGAGTGCGTGCGCGAGGACACCTCGGTGGAGAAACTCGCGCGGCTCAAGCCCGTCTTCCGGGAGGGCGGCACGGT
Source organism: Streptomyces sp. NPDC002776 (assembly GCF_053592195.1). NCBI lineage: Bacteria > Bacillati > Actinomycetota > Actinomycetes > Kitasatosporales > Streptomycetaceae > Streptomyces > Streptomyces sp. NPDC002776. The sequence goes on from NZ_JBSFVG010000013.1 coordinate 189,722, forward strand.
CACCGCGGGGAACGCCTCGCCGATGAACGACGGTGCCGCGGGGCTGCTCCTCGTCAGCGAGGAGGCCCTGAACGAACTCGGTCTCGAATCGCTCGGACGGTACGCGGGCGGCGCGTCCGCGGGTGTGCATCCGGATGTGATGGGGATCGGGCCGGTTCCGGCCACGCAGAAGGTGCTCGCGCGGGCGCGGTGGAGCGTGGCGGACATCCAGGAGGCCGAGTTCAACGAGGCGTTCGCGGCGCAGGCGCTGGCCTGTGTCGACCGCCTCGGGATCGATCCGGAGCTGGTCAATCCGACGGGCGGCGCGATCGCTCTCGGCCATCCCCTGGGCTGCTCGGGCGCCCGCATCCTGACGACCCTGCTGCACCGCATGCGCCGCACGGGTGCGGAGCGCGGCCTGGCCACGATGTGCGTCGGGGTGGGGCAGGGGAGCGCGGTGCTGGTCGAGCGCCACTAGGGCCTGCCGGCACCTGACCGCTTGCCGGGCGATACCTGGCGGGATGCGTTCGCCGACCGGTGAGGCGCCTGCTGACGTGCTGGTTGGATGTGCATAGCATCGGTCTTCGCATGGACACGATGACGCTGTGGCACCTCACCGGCTGGGAGTTCGTCGCGCTCGCCTTCGCGGCGCTGCTCGTCGGCTTCTCCAAGACCGCCGTGAGCGGGGCCAACACGGTCAGCCTGGCGGTCTTCGCCGCGGTGCTGCCCGCCCGTGCCTCCACGGGCGTCCTGCTTCCGGTGCTGATCGCCGGGGACCTGCTCGCCGTGCTCACCTACCGGCGGCACGCGCACTGGCCCACGCTGTGGCGGCTGTTCCCCGCGGTCGCGGGCGGAGTGGTCGCGGGCACGGTGTTCCTGATGTGGGCCGACGACGGGATCGTCCGGACGTCGATCGGCGCGATCCTGCTGCTGATGGCCGCCGTGACGGTGTGGCGGCGCAGGACCGCCGACGCCGAGCGGGACCCGGACGCGGTGGTGACCCGCGGCGGCCGGATCAAGGCCCGCTCCTACGGCGTCCTCGGCGGGTTCACCACCATGGTCGCCAACGCCGGTGGCCCGGTGATGGCGATGTACCTGCTCTCGGCGGGCTTCCGGAAGCTCGGGTTCCTGGGCACCTCGGCCTTCTTCTTCCTGATCGTCAACGTCTCCAAGGTGCCGTTCAGCGTCGGGCTCGGCCTCATCGACAGGCGCTCGCTGCTGCTGGACGCCGCGCTCGTGGGGTTCGTGGTGCCGGGCGCGCTCCTCGGCAAATGGGCTGTGAACCGGATCGACCAGCGACTCTTCGAGCACCTCGTCATCGCGGCGACCGTGGTGGGCGGCGTCCAGCTCCTGCTGCCCTGAGCGGGCGGCCGTAGGCTCACCCCATGGCCCCGCATGTCCTCATCCTCGGCGGCACCACGGAGGCCCGTGAACTCGCCGCCGTGCTCACCGCGCTGCCCGGTGTCCGGGTGACCACCTCGCTCGCGGGCCGCGTCAAGCGGCCCGGCACCGTCACCGGCGAGGTCCGCATCGGAGGGTTCGGCGGTGCGGACGGGCTCGCGCAGTGGCTGCGCGAGGAGCGCGTGGACGCCCTTGTCGACGCCACCCACCCCTTCGCCGCGTCGATCACGGCGAACGCCGCCCGCGCCGCCGCGGCGACCGGAGTACCGGCGGTCGTGCTGCGCCGCCCCGGCTGGCAGCCCGGCCCGCAGGACCGCTGGCATCCGGTCGCCTCCCTGGACGCGGCCGCCGAACTGCTGCCGAGCCTGGGCCGCCGGGTCTTCCTGACCACGGGCCGCCTCGGCCTCGCGGCCTTCGCCCGGCTGACGGACCTGCACTTCGTCGTACGGTCCGTGGAGCCGCCCGAGCCGCCGCTGCCGCCGCGCACCGAAGTCCTGCTGGCCCGCGGCCCGTTCACCGTGGCCGACGAGACGGCCCTGCTGCTGGGCCACTGTGTCGACGTCCTGGTGACCAAGGACAGCGGCGGGCAGGCGACGGCGGCGAAACTCACGGCCGCCCGGCACCTCGCGCTCCCCGTGGTGGTCGTACGGCGTCCGCCGCTGCCCGAGGACGTCGTGGCGGTGCCGGACGTGGCGGGCGTACTGGAACGGCTGGGTCTCAGCCCTCGATGACCGAGCGCCGCATCCGGTCGATGACGCGCAGCACCTCGGTACGGTTCTTGGCGCTCTTGACCCAGGCGGGGAGCCTCGCCACGACGGTCATCTTCCGGCCGTGCTCGTACCAGGGCGCCCGCTCGCGCAGATCCGCCGCGACGAACCGGCGGATCAGGTCCAGGTGTTCCAGGCTGTACGCCCACAGCTCACCGTGCCGGGTCTCCGCCCGGAGCCACAGCGCCGGCCAGGTGCCCTGTGCGACGGGGCCGCACCGGCCGCAGGACCGGCAGATCACCCTGGCCGACTCGAAGTGGGCGACGCGGTCGCAGCCCGGGCAGCGGACCAGCACCGAGTCGCGGTAGCCGTACCCGCCCGTGCCGGGATCGTGGAAGCGGACCGGTGCGGGAGACATGGCCCGATCATGACGGTGACCGGTGCCGCGGGGCAATCGGCTTTCAGCGGGCGGCCGCCGTCGCCGGTTCCCTCAGCCGGGCCGGCATGCCGCTGCTCAGGTCCTCCAGGAGCAGCCGCTTGGCGATCGTGTCTACGGCGGCGCGCAGATCCGTGCCCGAGGGGCGGCCGATGTCCCGCTCCACCCGCTCCTCCAGCCAGACGGCCCAGGAACGGCTGATCACCTCGGCCTCACGGGCGCCCGCCCGGGTGTGCGAGAGCAGGGAGCCGTCGCGGGTCAGATAGCCCTCCTCGACCATCCGGTCGAAGACCGGCAGCAGTACCTCGGGCGGCACATGGCGGCGGGCGGCGATCAGCCCCAGGCTCGCGTGGCCGACCATCCGGGTCAGCAGCTCCACCTGCATCACCGCCCAGGCACCGGCCACGTCGAGACGGGTGTCGGAGGACCGCACCAGCTCGCGTGCGGTGTCCAGATCGGTACTGCCGATGATCTTCATGACGGAGGCTTCCAGCACCCGCTGCGAGTCGGCGCCGCGCGGCTGCGCGAACCCCTCGCCCATGTCCGTCGACCCCATCCGGGCACTGTCCCGCAGCTGGACCTGCTTGAGGAACAGGGCGACGAGGAAACCGAGCGCCGCGACCGGCACCGTCCACAGGAACACCGTCTGGAGGGTGTCGGCGTAGGCGTCGACGATGGGCCCCGCGACCGCCGGCGGCAGCTCGTGCACGCCCTCGGGACTGGTCGCCGCCCGGGCGACGGTCGCCGGGTCCACCTCCCCGGTCCGGGCGGCGGCCTCGACTCCCTCCCGCAGGTGGGGCGTGAGGCTGTTGGTGTAGATCGTGCCGAAGACGGCCGTACCGAAGGAGCTGCCGAGCGTACGGAAGAAGGTCACGCCCGAGGTCGCGGTGCCGAGATCGGCGTACTCCACGGTGTTCTGCACCGCGATCGTCAGCACCTGCATGCACAGGCCGATGCCGGTGCCGAGCACGAACATGTACAGCGACTCCAGCCAGGCCCCGGTGGACGGCCCCATCAGGGACATCAGATACAGCCCGACGCCCATGACCAGGGAACCGATGATCGGGAAGATCCGGTATCTGCCGGTCTTGCTGACGACGTTGCCGCTGAAGACCGACGCGATCAGCAGTCCGGCCACCATCGGCAGCGTCCGCACGCCGGAGACGGTGGCGGAGTCGCCGTCCACGTACTGCAGATACGTCGGCAGATAGGTCAGCGCGCCCAGCATGGCGAAGCCGACGATGAAGCTGAGGACCGAGCAGACCGTGAAGACCGGGTTGCCGAACAGTCGCATGGGCAGCATCGGTTCGGCCGCGCGGGTCTCCACCCAGCAGAAGAGCCCGAGGGCGAGCACCCCGCCGACGAACAGGCCGATGATGACGCCCGAGCCCCACGCGTACTCGTTGCCGCCCCAACTCGTCGCCAGGATCAGCGCGCTGGCGCCGATCGCGACGAACGCGATGCCCAGATAGTCGATGACCGGCCGGGCGGCCGACTTCACCACCGGAATGGTGCGGGCGGCGGCGATGACGACGACGATCGCGATGGGGACGTTGACGTAGAAGGCCCAGCGCCAGGAGAGATGGTCGGTGAACAGGCCGCCCAGCAGCGGCCCAACGACCGTGGCCACCCCGAACACGGCGCCGATCGCGCCCTGGTACTTGCCGCGCTCGCGCAGCGGGATCACATCGGCGATCAGCGCCATCGAGGTGACCATGAGCCCGCCCGCGCCGACGCCCTGCATCGCCCGCCACATGATCAGCAGCGTCATGTTGTCGGCGAGGCCGCACAGGAACGAGCCCGTGATGAACACGATCGCCGAGACCTGGAAGACCACCTTGCGGCCGAACATGTCGCCGAACTTGCCCACCAGCACGGTCGCGACGGTCTCGGCGAGGAGGTACGACGTCACCACCCACGACATGTGCGCGGCACCGCCGAGGTCCGACACGATCGTGGGCAGCGCGGTGCCGACGATCGTCTGGTCCAGGGCGGCCAGCAGCATGCCCAGCATGATCGTGACGAAGACGACGTTGCGCCGGCGCTTGTCCAGCACGGGAGGCTCTGCGGCGGGCGGACGCGCGGTTTCCTCGGCGATGGTCACGAGGACACGATCACACCGGGCGGTTGCCCCCGCACGCGGGACGGGCCCTAGGTGTGGTCCGGGCCGTGCTCCGGGTTGCGGCGCAGCAGATACGTGTCCATGATCCAGCCCTTGCGCTCGCGGGCCTCGGCGCGCAGCCGCTCGATCCGCGGCGCCGCCTCGGCGATCGGGCCGGAGGCGAGGATCTCGTCCGGGGTGCCTATGTAGGCGCCCCAGTAGATGTCGATGTCCTGGTCGGCGTACTGCCGGAAGGTCTGGTGCGCGTCGAGCATCACCACCACGTCGTCCACGCCCTCGGGGAACCCCTCGGCGAGGCGCCGCCCGGTGGTGATCTGCACGGGACGGGCGACCCGGTTGAGCCCGGTCCGATGGCGGGCGACGAGCGCGGAGACACTGCTGATGCCGGGGATGACGTCGTACACGAAGGTCACCGCGCCCTTGCGCAGCACCTCCTCCAGGATCCCCAGCGTGCTGTCGTAGAGCGCCGGATCGCCCCAGACCAGGAACGCCCCGGTCTCGTCCGCGCCGAGCTCCTCGGTGATCAGCCGCTCGTAGATGCCGGCGCGGGCACTGCGCCAGTCGCCGACGGCGGGGGAGTAGGCGGACCCGCCGGCCGAGCGGTCCCGCTCCGGGTCGCGCGCCTCGACCACGCGGTACGTCCCCGGCGGCACATGTGCGTCCAGCATGTCCCGGCGCAGCCGGGTGAGGTCCGACTTCACCTCGCCCTTGTCCAGGACGAAGAACACGTCCGTGCTCCGCAGCGCCCGGACCGCCTGGAGGGTCAACTGGTCGGGGTCGCCCGCGCCGATACCGATGACATGAATCTTTCGCACCCCCCGAGTCTGCCGCACCCCACGGACAGCGCCGACACCGCGTCGTCCCTACGGGATTCGCCGCACGGGCTGATCCGAGCGGCAGGACCTACCGCGCCCCGCGCAGCGTCGGCGCGCACCGGCCCGCGTCGACCGGCGCCGACCGCGCCTCCACGGTCGCCGCCAGCTCCCGCGCCCAGGCGGTCACCCCCGCCAGGTCCATCCCGTACGGCCGCCGCAGCCCGGTGCCGGCCGCCCACTCGTCGACCGCGCCGGCCCCGCGCCGGAGCAGCCGGGCGCCCCCGGTGACGTTCCCGCGGGCCGAGTGCGTCAGGCCCACCGCGAGCTGGGCCAGCCCCCGCCACAGACCGCGCTCCCGGTCCGGGCCCGACTTCCACGCGTCCTCGAAGACCTCGTGCGCGTGGAACGGCCGCCCCGCGTCCAGCAGCTCCTGCGCCTCGGCGACGGTCTGCTCGGGGGTGCGCACGACGCCCTCGGGCTGCCGGTCCACTCCGCTCGCTCCGTACGGCAGGGGCCGCCCGAGCCCGTCCCGGGGCCGCGCGTTGCGTGCCCGCCCCTCGTTGTCCCGGTCCCGTGCCCCGGCTTCCCGACCCGACGATGTGCTGCCCATACGCCGATTGTGCCGCGCCCGGTGCCCCCTTCGAAGCCGCCCTAGGGTGTGCGGTAAAGTGCTGTTCGCGCGATCACACAGGTCACCGTGGGTGAGCGCACCGGGACGTGGCGCAGCTTGGTAGCGCACTTGACTGGGGGTCAAGGGGTCGCAGGTTCAAATCCTGTCGTCCCGACTTGTGAGAGTCGCAGGTCGAGGAGCCGTCGCAGAGCAATCTGCGGCGGCTCCTCGATCGTTTGCGGACCGGATCCGGTCACCCCCCGTCACCCCCCGAGACCTCCATCACTCCCCGACACCGCCGTCCCCCTCGTCCTTGTCGTCCGCCGAGGTGGGCCGGGGGAGGGGGATGCGGGTCTGGCCCTCGATCGGCGCCGGGGTGCGCTCGCCGAGCCGGTCCTCCAGCTCCCGAAGCCTGCTCCGGGTCTCCTCGGGCGTCATGCGGCGCCCCCGCCGTCCCGCCGCGTCGCCGATGCCACGGTCCGGGGGTCCTCGCCGGTGAGTTCGACGATGCGGTGCGGCGGAACCCCGGCGGCCGCGGCCCGCGCCAGCAGGGCGTCCCGCTCGCCCGCGCAGTCGCGATAGGCCAGCAGCTCCTCCTCCACGCGGGCGAGGGCAGCCGGTGCCAGCGCCAGGCGGAGCCGGTCGAGTTCCTCGTCACTCAACGGAACGGGCAGCCTCTCGGCCCCGTCGGGGATGGCGCCCGTCTCCTCCGGCGGCAGCAGCCGGACGCCCGCGGAGGCGGCGGTCACCTCGTGCGCGCCGAGCCAGGCGTGCACGGCGGGCGTCTCCAGGCACGCCAGGTCGCCGACAGCGGCGACGGATGCGCCCAGCGGGGTCGCCGGGTCGTCCACGAGGAACAGGTAGGCGTCGTCGGTCATGCTCGTCTCCTTCGCAGACGCGATGATCGTGTGCTGCATCACCTACCCCCTCCGGCGAGGAGCCACCGCCCGGCTCCGGTCAGCTTCGACGCGGCGCCGGTGCCGCGCACGCCGCCGTCCCGCCCGGCATCCGGTGCCGGTTGTCCGCCACCAGCCGGTAGACGGCGTGGGTGACCCACCGCACCGGGGGCAGCATGAGCAGGGCTCCGAGCGGCGCCCAGCCCCCGCCCGTGCGCAGCAGGATCTTCGCCACCGCGCGGGCACCGCCATACACCCGGCCCGTCGGGGTCACCCACAGGGCTTCGTGTGCGGCGCGCTCCGGCGTCACGCCCAGCGCCGCCAGATCCGCGAACTGCCAGGGGACGGTGTCGCAGTCGGGACGGAGGCGGCGTTCGACGAAGGACACGGACGACGTACAGAAGCCGCAGTCACCGTCGAAGACGAGCACCGGTCGAGTCCGCATGACTCCATCATGCCGAAACGACGCCGAACCCCCGCCGGTGAGATCGGGTGCGACGCGGAGGGGATGCCCGGCAGCTGAGGGGGCACACGTGCACACGGTGCTCGCAACACACGGCCATCGGCAGCACACGTGGGCGGGCGGACGACGGCAGATGACGACAGGACGCAGGGAGCGCAGTGATGAAAGTCCGCTCGTGGCCGATCCGACCGGACCTCCGGCTCACCGCCCAGGTGGTGGCCGGACGTTACCGGCTCGACGACCTGCTGGGCCGCGGCGGCGCGGCCGACGTGTACGAAGGCATGGACCTGCGCCTGCGGCGGCCGGTCGCGGTGAAGGTCTTCCGTCCGGACGGGGCCGCCGACACGGAGGAACGGTTCGACAGCGAGGGCCGGCTGCTCGCCCAGTTGCAGCACCCCGGCCTGATCACCGTGTACGACTGCGGGCGGGACGACGCGACGCCCTACCTGGTGATGGAACTGGTCAGGGGCACGACGCTGCGCCGGCGGATCACCGAGGCCCCGCTGGCGCCCGCCGCGGCATGCCGGATCGGCGCCGCGCTGGCCTCGGCGCTGGCGCATGTGCACCGGGCCGGAGTCGTCCACCGCGACGTCAAGCCCGCGAACATCCTGCTGGACGAGGAGGGCGCACCCCACCTCACGGACTTCGGCATCTCCCGGCTGCTCGGCACCACGGCCCACACCGTCACCGGCGCCCTGGTGGGGACCGCCGCCTACATGGCCCCGGAGCAGGTGCTGGGCCGGGGCGCCGGGCCGGCAGCGGACATCTACAGCCTGGGACTGGTGCTCATCGAGTGCATCAAGGGGGAACTGGAGTACGACGGGGCGCCGCTGGAGGCCGCGATCGCCCGTCTGCACCGGCCCCCGGTCATGCCGCCGGACATACCGGCGGCGCTCGCCGAACTGCTGGAAGCCATGACCGACGCGGACGAGAGCCGCCGGCCCGACGCCCCGGCCTGTGGGCGCGCGCTGGCCGCCTTCGCGTCCGAGGGACTCGCGGGAGCGGCCGACGCGCCCGCGGGACCCTCCGTGCTCGGGGCCGTGCCCGTGAGCGGTGGGGACGACGCCGACGAGGGGAACCCGGACACGCTGCGGTCGCACGGCTCGGGCGCGGGACTGCGGGTCGCCGGGGTCGAGGCCGCCGCCCCCGCCACCGGCGGGCCCGTACCGGCGCGATCTCCTTCCGGCCGTCCCGCCGCGCGCCGGGGCGGCCGGATGCTGCTGACCGCCGGAGCGGCCCTGACCGTCCTCGGCGTCGGACTGGCCGGTTCGGTGGGCGGACCGGCCGCCGAGGCGGAGAACGCCGCGGCCGGTCCGCCCCGCCCCGCCACGACCGAGCCGGCCGCACCGGGCGGGGACCGGCCGAGCCCGTCCCCGTCGGCCTCCCCGTCGGCCGCGGCCGCAGCCGTAGCCGACGCCGCCTCCTCCTCCGCATCAGCGCCGCGATCTCCTGCGCGCACCGGCGCCGAGGACGCGGCGATCGACGACGGTACGCCGGCGGCTCCCGTCGGCCGGGAGGCGCAGCGCGGCCATGCGGCCGACTCCGGAGCAGCCGGCCCGGCTCCCGAGAAGGCCAAGGCGCGGAAGGGGAAGGCGAAGCAGGCGAAGGGCAAGCACGCGCGGTGACACCGCTGTGGCTCGCTGGCGTGACACCGCCCTGACGGGGCACCTGACAGGCAACTCGCCGGCCCCTCTCGGGGCGGTGGCGGCCAGGGCGGCAAGCTCTGAACGGAGCGGTGGTGTCATGACGATCGGTGTACCCGCGAGCGGCTCGGCGTCGGGTCGGCGCGAGCACGGGACGTACGCCAGGGCCATGGCCCGTACACCGGTCGCCGTCTGGGAGGACGACCTCACCGACTGGGCGGCGGCGCTGACGTACTACGCGGTGCTGGCCGTCTTCCCGGCCCTGCTGGTGGTGGTCTTCTCCATCGCGCTGCTCGGCGCGGACTCCCCTCAGGAGGTCGTCGCGCAACTGGCCGTCTTCGTGCCGGAGGCGGCCCGTCCGATCCTCGAGCAGGCGCTGAGCAGCCCGCCGGGGGGCTCGTCGGGCCGCTGGCTGCTGCTCGTGGTGACCGGCGGAGCCGCGCTGTGGTCCGCCTCCAGTTACCTGGCCGTCTTCCGGCGGGCGCTGCACGCGATGCACGGCGTCGCCGACTGCCGCCCGGTGTGGCGGGCGTTCCCCGCCACCCTCCTCAGGGCGTTGACCGTGCTCGCCCTGCTGGTCAGCGGGGTGCTGACGCTGACGGCCGCCGAGTGGATCGCCCGAGCCATCGGCCAGGGCACGGGAACGGACCATCAGGCCGCCCTCGTGTGGGCCGGGTTGAAGTGGCCGCTGCTGTTCACGGTGGTCGTCGCCCTGGTCCTGCTCCTCTTCCGGTCCGGGCCGCCGGAGACCCGCGGACTGCGGCAGACCCTGCCCGGCGGAACACTGGCGGTGCTGCTCTGGCTGCTGGCCTCGGCGGGCTTCGCCTTCTACGCGTCGCACATCGCGTCGTACAACCGTCTCTACGGCTCCCTGGCGGGCGGAGTGGTGTTCCTGGTGTGGCTGTGGGTCTCCCATGTCGTGCTGCTGGCGGGCGCGCAGTTCAACGCCCTCCTGGTGAGTGGCGGGCGACCGGAGCCGCCCGATCCCTGCGCGTCGGGCGAGAGCGCGTAAAGCCCTCTTTTGTATAACGTCCCCCGTCCCGGGTACGCGGAGCGCGCGGCACGGGAATGGGGTGACGATCATGACGCTGTTCCGTGATCGTGGGCACGCCGGACGGGAGCTGGCCCGGGAGCTGCGCGGCCGGCACGAGCAGGATCCCGTCGTCCTCGCGCTTCCCCGGGGCGGGGTGACCGTGGCCCAGGAAGTGGCCCGCGCGCTGGACGCCCCGCTCGACGTGCTGGTCGCGCGCAAGATCGGCGCGCCCTTCCAGGAGGAGCTCGGTGTCGGCGCGATCTGCGGTGACGATCCCCCCGTCTTCGACGGCCGGTCCCTGAACCGGCTCGGTCTCACCCGGGCCGCGCTGGAACCGGTGGTGGCCCGTGAGCGCGCGGAACTGCACCGCCGCGAGGAGCTGTACCGGCACGGCCGCTCCGCCCTCGACCTGCGCGGGCGGACCGTGATCGTGGTCGACGACGGACTCGCCACCGGCGCCACCGCCCGGGCCGCGCTGCGCTGGATCCGGGGCCGGTCGCCCGCGCGCGTGCTGCTGGCGGTGCCGGTCGGCTCGCCCGAGGGCGTGCACCTGATGAGCCGGGAGGCCGACGAGGTCATCTGCCCGCACCGGCCGGCCGACTTCATGGCCGTCGGGCTCTGGTACGACGACTTCGCGCAGCTCACCGACGCCGATGTGCTGGCCGCGCTGCGCACGGGCGCCGAGGGCTGAGACCGCCGCGCGATGATAGAAGCGGACCATGACCTCTTCCTCCGTGCCCGGCATCGACACCCCCGACCGCCGCGGCCGCACCGGCCTCGACCGGGCCGGCCGGGACCTGACCGGCAACCCGCGCGTGAAGGTGCGGGACGTGAAGCTGCTCTCCAGCCACTGGTACGTCGAGCGGTCCACGACCTTCGACTTCCGGCACGCCGACGGCACCTGGAGCCGCCAGGAGCGCGAGACCCACGACCGCGGCAACGGCGCCACGATGCTCCTGTACGACGCCGTACGCGAAACGGTGCTGCTCACCCGGCAGTTCCGCTTCCCCGTGTACGTCAACGGCCACCCCGACGGGATGCTCGTGGAGACCCCGGGCGGACTGCTCGACGAGGACGACGAGCATCCCGAGATCGCCGTGCGGCGCGAGGTGGTGGAGGAGACCGGCCACACCATCGGCGCCGTACAGCATGTGTTCGACGTCTATATGAGCCCCGGCTCGGTCACCGAACGGGTGAGCTTCTACGCGGCCGAGTACGGGCCGTCCACCCGCACCCACGAGGGCGGCGGCCTGGGCGAGGAGGGCGAGGACATCGAGATCCTCGAACTGCCCTTCCGGCAGGCCCTGGAGATGATCCGAAGCGGGGAGATCGCCGACGCCAAGACGATCATGCTGCTCCAATGGGCGGCGCTGGAGGGCCCGTTCGCCAAGTAGGCGGCCACGCGCTTGACTTGAAGTGCACTTCAAGCTGAAGACTCCCCCTCGTACACCACCCACGGGAGGGAACCCGGCATGAAGTACCGCACCATCGGCACCGACCCGCTGCACCGCCGCGAGGTCAGCGTCCTCGCGCTCGGCGCGATGCTGTTCGGCTCGTACACCGACGAGGAGACGTCCTTCGCCGTACTCGACCGCTATGTCGAGGCCGGCGGGAACTTCATCGACACGTCCGACAACTACGCCTTCTGGGCGGACGGGGGCCAGGGCGGCCAGAGCGAGGAACTGCTCGGCCGGTGGCGGCGCAGCCGGGGAATCGGTGACGAGATCGTCATCGCCACCAAGCTCGGCGCCCGCCCCCTGGCCCCCGGCACCGGCTACGTCGACAACCCGGAGGGCCTGTCCGCGAAGGTCATCCGGGAAGCCGCCGAACGCAGCCGGGAACGGCTCGGGGTGGAGAAGATCGACCTCCTCTACGCCCACATCGAGGACCGGAAGGTGCCGCTCGCCGAGACCGTGGAGGGGTTCGCCGAGCTGGTCGCCGAGGGCACCGTCGGACTGCTGGGCGTCAGCAACCACGCCGTGTGGCGGGTGGAACGGGCCCGCGCGCTGGCCGCCGCGGCCGGACTGCCCGGCTACCAGGTGCTCCAGTACCAGCACAGCCTGCTGCGCCCGCGCTTCGACGTGCCGAGCGACCTCTTCCCCGACGGCAGCCTCGGCCACGCGGGGCCCGAGCTCCTGAGCTACCTGCGCGCCGAGCCCGACCTCGCCCTGGTCGCCTACTCACCGCTGCTCGCCGGCGCCTACACCCGCGAGGACAAGCCGCTGCCGGCGGACTACGACCACCCCGGCACCCCGGCCCGCCTCCAGGTGCTGCGGGAGGTCGCCCGGGAGACCGGCGCGACCGTCAACCAGGTCGTCCTGGCCTGGCAGATCGGCGGCGACCTGCCGCTGATCCCGCTGGCCGGGGCGTCCTCGGTGGCCCAGCTGGAGGAGAACCTGGCGGCGCTGGACCTGGAGCTGACGGGGGAGCAGCGGGCCCGGCTGGACGCCGCCCACTGACCTGGACCGGAGGGGGACCCGCTGTCAGACCTACTTTGTACTTACATTCGGACCTGCTTGTGAAATGATGTCTTAACAAAGTATTGACAGCGGGCCCATCAGGGGATTGGATCCGGGACCAACGCACCAGCCGCGTTTCTTTCCCGTCGTTCCCCCGTCGCACAGTGAGGTGCAGGAAAGATGGACCGCTCTTCGCACTCCCGCTCCCGCAGAACGGCCTCCCTGGTGGCCCTGGCCGCTGCGGCAGCACTGACCCTCGCAGGCTGCTCCAGCGGCTCCGGCGGCAAGAAGGCCGAGGAAAGCGCGGACGGCGCCTCCGCGGGCAAGGCCGACACCCCGCGCATGACCGTCGCCCTGGTCACCCACCAGTCGCCGGGCGACACCTTCTGGGACATCGTCCGCAAGGGTGCCGAGGCCGCCGCCGCCAAGGACAACATCAAGCTCATCTACTCGGCCGACCCCAGCGCGGGCGTCCAGGCCAACCTCGTGCAGAACGCCGTCGACCAGAAGGTCGACGGCATCGCCGTCACCCTCGCCAAGCCGGACGCCCTCAAGGACGTCATAGCCAAGGCGAAGGCCGCGAACATACCCGTCGTCGGCCTCAACTCCGGTGTCAGCGAGTGGCAGGAACTCGGCCTGATGGAGTTCTTCGGCCAGGACGAGACGGTCGCCGGCGAGGCGCTCGGCAAGCGGCTCAACGAGGCCGGCGCCAAGAAGGCCGTCTGCGTCATCCAGGAACAGGGCAACATCGGCCTCACCCAGCGCTGCGACGGCGTCGAGAAGACCTTCTCCGGCACGGTCGAGACGCTCAACGTCAACGGCACCGACATGCCGTCCGTGAAGTCGACGATCACCGCCAAACTCGCCGAGGACAAGGCCATCGACCACGTGGTCACCCTCGGCGCCCCCTTCGCGCTCACCGCGGCGCAGTCCGTGGCGGAGTCGGGCAGCTCCGCCAAGGTCGCCACCTTCGACCTCAACAAGGACCTGACCGGAGCCATCAGCAAGGGCACCATCGAGTTCGCCGTCGACCAGCAGCCCTACCTCCAGGGCTACCTGGCCATCGACTCGCTGTGGCTCTACAAGAACAACGGCAACTACATGGGCGGCGGTGAGCAGCCGGTGCTGACCGGCCCGGCCTTCGTCGACAAGTCCAATGTCGAGGCGGTAGCCGGGTTCGCCGCGAAGGGCACCCGGTGATCGGTATGACCCAGCAGGCTGAGCCGGCGGTGACCTCACCGCCGGCCCCCGGCCCCAAGGGCGGCGACGGGCGGACCGCCGAGCGCCCGCTCGCGCTCCGGCTCCTCGCCCGGCCCGAAGTGGGCGTCTTCCTGGGCGCCGTGGCGGTGCTGGTCTTCTTCCTCGTCACCGCCCCGCCGGTGCGCGACGGCAGCTCGATGGCCAACATCCTGTACCAGTCGTCGACCATCGGGATCATGGCGCTGCCCGTGGCCCTGCTGATGATCGGCGGCGAGTTCGACCTGTCGGCCGGTGTCGCGGTGATCGCCTCGGCGCTGACCGCCAGCATGATCAGCTACCAGCTGACCATGAACGTCTGGGTCGGGGTGATCGTGGCCCTGGTCGTGTCGCTCGCGATCGGGTTCTTCAACGGCTGGATGCTGGTCAGAACCGGCCTGCCGAGCTTCCTGGTGACCCTCGGCACCTTCCTGATCCTCCAGGGCGCGAACCTCGCCGTCACCAAGCTGATCACCGGCAACGTCGCCACCGACGACATCAGCACCATGGACGGATTCGACCAGGCCAAGGCCCTGTTCGCGTCCTCCTTCGACGTCGGCGGCGTCCAGGTGAAGATCACCATCGTGTGGTGGCTGGTCTTCGCCGCGCTCGCCACCTGGGTGCTGCTGCGCACCAAGTACGGCAACTGGGTCTTCGCCGTCGGCGGCAGCAAGGATTCCGCCCGGGCCGTCGGCGTGCCGGTGACGTTCACCAAGATCTCGCTGTTCATGCTGGTCGGCTTCGGCGCCTGGTTCGTCGGCATGCACCAGCTGTTCTCCTTCAACACCGTGCAGTCCGGCGAAGGCGTCGGCCAGGAGCTCATCTACATCGCCGCGGCGGTCATCGGCGGCTGTCTGCTGACCGGCGGCTACGGCTCGGCGATCGGCCCGGTCTTCGGCGCGTTCATGTTCGGCATGGTCCAGCAGGGCATCGTGTACGCCGGCTGGAACCCGGACTGGTTCAAGGCGTTCCTGGGCGTGATGCTCCTCGGCGCCACGCTCATCAATCTGTGGGTCCGCCGCACGGCGACCCGGAGGTGACCGCAATGACGACCCCGCACGGAGCCATCCTCACCGACCCGGCCCCCGAGGAGGACCGGCCGATCGTCGAACTGCGCGGCGCCGGCAAGTCCTACGGCAACATCCGCGCCCTGCACGGGGTGAGCCTCGCCGTCCACCCCGGCAAGGTGACCTGCGTGCTCGGCGACAACGGCGCCGGCAAGTCCACCCTCATCAAGATCGTCTCGGGTCTGCACCAGCACACCGAGGGCGAGTTCCTCGTCGACGGCGAACCGGTCCGCTTCAGCACCCCCCGCGAGGCCCTCGACCGCGGTATCGCCACCGTCTACCAGGACCTGGCGACCGTCCCGCTGATGCCGGTCTGGCGCAACTTCTTCCTCGGCTCCGAGCTGACCAAGGGCCCCTGGCCGGTCCGCCGCCTCGACATCGCCGCCATGAAACGCACCGCCGATCACCAACTGCGCGAGATGGGCATCGTCCTCGACGACCTGGAACAGCCCATCGGCACCCTCTCCGGCGGCCAGCGCCAGTGCGTGGCCATCGCCCGCGCCGTCCACTTCGGCGCCCGCGTCCTCATCCTGGACGAGCCCACCGCCGCCCTCGGCGTCAAGCAGTCCGGAGTGGTCCTCAAGTACATCGCCGCCGCCCGCGACCGCGGCCTCGGCGTCATCTTCATCACCCACAATCCCCACCACGCCTATATGGTCGGCGACCACTTCAGCGTGCTGCGGCTCGGCACCCTGGAGCTGTCCGCCGACCGCGACCGGGTGAGCCTGGAGGAACTCACCAACCACATGGCCGGCGGCGCCGAACTCGCCGCCCTCAAGCACGAGCTGTCCCAGGTGCGGGGCGTCGACGTCGAAAAGCTCCCCGAGGCGGCGGACCTCACCGCACCGGTGGCCGGCACCCCCGAAGGAAAGGCGTGAACATGGCGGCACTCGACCGCATCCGGGTCGGCTCGGCCCCCGACTCCTGGGGCGTGTGGTTCCCCGACGACCCCCGGCAGGTGCCCTGGCAGCGCTTCCTGGACGAGGTCGCCGAGGCCGGATACGAGTGGATCGAGCTCGGCCCGTACGGCTATCTCCCCACCGACCCGGCCCGGCTCACCGACGAGGTCGCCCGCCGGAACCTCACGGTGTCCGCCGGCACGGTCTTCACCGGCCTGCACCGCGGCCCGTCCGTGTGGGAGTCCACCTGGGAACACGTCAGCCAGGTCGCCGCGCTCACCCGGGCCATGGGCGCCCGCCACCTCGTGGTCATCCCCTCCTTCTGGCGCGACGACAAGACCGCCGAGATCCTGGAACCGCCGGAGCTGACCGGCGAGCAGTGGGCCCACCTCACCAAGGGCATGGAACGGCTCGGGCACGAGGTCAAGGAGGCCTACGGCCTCGACATCGTCGTCCACCCGCACGCCGACACCCACCTCGACACCGAGGACCACGTGGAGCGCTTCCTCGACTCCACCGACGCCGAGCTGGTCAACCTCTGCCTGGACACCGGGCACTACGCCTACTGCGGCGGCGACAGCGTCAAGCTGATCGAGACCTATGGCGAGCGCATCGGCTATCTGCACCTCAAGCAGGTCGACCCGGAGATCCTCGCGGACGTGGTGCGCGACGAGATCCCGTTCGGGCCCGCCGTACAGCGCGGCGTGATGTGCGAACCGCCCGCCGGGGTCCCGGACCTCGAACCGGTGCTGGTGGCCGCGCAGCGGCTCGGGGTCGAGCTGTTCGCCATCGTCGAGCAGGACATGTACCCCTGCGCACCGGACCGGCCGCTGCCGATCGCGGTGCGCACCCGGAAGTTCCTGAGGTCCTGCGGTGCCTGAGCACGCACCGCTCGGCGTAGCCGTCATCGGTACCGGCCGCATGGGCGCCGACCACGTCCGCCGTATCCAGGAAGTGATCAGCGGGGCCCGCGTCACCGCCGTGGTGGACGTCGACGCGGAGCGCGCCGAGGCCGTGGCCGCCCGCGCCGGCGGCTGCGCCGTGCACACCGACCCCGCCGAGGCGATGGCGTCGGCGGACGTCGACGCCGTCCTCGTCGCCTCGCCCGGCCCGGCCCACGAGGCCGCGCTCATGGCCGCCTTCGCGCACGACCTGCCCGTGCTGTGCGAGAAGCCCCTCACCCCCGACGCGGCCTCCGCGCTGCGCCTCGTCGAGGCCGAACAGGCCCTCGGCCGGCGCCGCGTCCAGGTCGGGTTCATGCGCCGCTACGACCCCGAGTACGCGCGGCTCAAGGCGCTGCTGGAGACCGGGCGCCTGGGCCGTCCGCTGATGCTGCACAACCGGCACCGCAATGTCGCGAGCCCGGACTTCTTCACCTCCGAGATGCTCGTCACCGACTCCGTCGCCCACGAGGTGGACGTCACGCGCTGGCTGCTCGGCCACGAGATCACGGCGGTCACGGTGCACCGCCCCGCGCCCTCCGCCGGCGCCCCCGAGGGGCTGGCCGACCCGCAGTTCGTCGTCCTGGAGACCGCGGGCGGCGCGCTGTCGGACGTGGAGATCTTCGTCAACTGCGGATTCGGCTACCAGGTGCAGGCCGAGGTGGTCTGCGAAGGCGGCACCGCCCGCATCGGTGACGCCCACGACCTGGTCACCGCCGCGGCGGGCCGCTGGGGCGGCAGCATCGCCCAGGACTGGACCGAGCGATTCGCGGACGCCTACGACCGGGAGATCCAGGCCTGGGTCGACGCCACCCGGCGGGGCGAGGTCACCGGGCCGGGCAGCTGGGACGGCTATGCGGCGGCCGCCGTCTGCGAGGCGGGGACCCGGGCGCTGCGCGAGGGCGGCCGGGTGACGGTGGAGCTGGCCGAGCGGCCCGCGCTGTACGGCTGAGCGGCGCTCGGCGGGCCGTTGTCAGTGCCGCGCGCTAGCGTGCACAGCAGTGACCGTTCCCGCTCCGGGAGGCTTGTGATGGCTTCGCGACTCAACCCCTACCTCACCTTCGCCGGCGACGCCCGGCAGGCCATGGAGTTCTACCAGGAGGTCTTCGGCGGCACCCTGGACCTCAATTCGTACGGCGACCTCGGGCAGACGGACGCCCCCATGGCCGACAAGATCATGCACGGCATGCTGGAGACCCCGGGCGGGTTCACCCTGATGGGCGCCGACAACCCGCCCGGGACAGAGAAGCACACCGAGAACAACTTCTCCGTGAGCCTGAGCGGCGACGACGAGGCCGAGCTGCGTGGCTACTGGGAGAAGCTGTCCGAGGGCGGGCAGGTGGCGGTGCCGCTGGAGAAGCAGATGTGGGGCGATGTCTTCGGCATGTGCACCGACCGCTTCGGCGTGCCGTGGATGGTCAACATCAGCGGTTCCCAGGGCTGACCGCCGTCGCCCGGCCCGCTCACGCCTGCCGTATCTCCGCGACGGTGACGGGGCGGTGCTCGTGCAGTGACCGGGTGCACGCCTCGGCGATCCAGCCGGCCTCCAGGGCGTCCGCGACCGTGCACGGGGAGGTCCGGGTGCCGGCCACGACCTCGGTGAACGCGGTGAGTTCGGCGCGGTAGGCCGCGGCGAAGCGGTCCATGAAGAAGTCGTGCGGGGTGCCCGCGGGGAAGGCGGTCCCCGGCTCGACCGAGCGCAGCGGCAGCTTGTCCTCCAGGCCGACGGCGATGGAGTCCCGGAAGCCGTGCAGCTCCATCCGGACGTCGTAACCCCGGCCGTTGTGGCGGGAGTTGGAGACCACCGCCAGGGTGCCGTCGCCCAGGGTGAGGATCGCGGACGTGGTGTCGGCGTCGCCCGCCCGCGCGATGTAGTCGGCGCCCCGGTTGCCGCCCACCGCGTACACCTCGCTGACCTCGCGTCCCGTCACCCAGCGGATGATGTCGAAGTCGTGGACCGAGCAGTCCCGGAAGATGCCCCCGGAGGCGGCGATGTACCCGGCGGGCGGCGGCGCCGGGTCCAGCGTGGTCGACCGCACGGTGTGCAGCGTGCCCAGCTCGCCGCCCCGCACGGCGGCCCGCGCGGCGACGAAACCGGCGTCGAAGCGGCGGTTGTAGCCGATCTGGATCGGCACGCCCGCGCCCTCCACGGCCCGCAGGACCTGTACCCCCTCGGGCATGGTGCGGGCGACGGGCTTCTCGCAGAAGACGGGGACACCTGCCTTCACCCCGGCCAGGATCAGCGCGGGATGGGCGTCCGTGGCCGCCGCGACGACGATGCCGTCCACCCCGGCGGACAGCAGGGCCTCGGGCGAGTCCACCACCTCGCCGCCGAACCGCTCGGCGGCGGACTTGGCGGCGTCCGCGACGGGGTCGGTGAGGACGAGGGAGTCGACGGCGTCGAGTCCGGAGAGGGTCTCGGCGTGGAAGGCGCCGATGCGGCCGAGGCCGAGGATTCCGATGCGCATGGTGGTGCAGCTCCTGGGGTGAGGGGGTCAGTCGAGGCCGCCGAGTACGTTCTGGTCCCACTCGATCACCGATCCGGTGACCACTCCGGAGCGCTCCGAGAGCAGGAACACCACGAAGTCGGCGATCTCGTCGGGCCGGCCGAGCCTGCCCATCGGCAGCCGGGCGGCGGCCCGTTCGCGCCAGTCGTCCCCGGCGCCGTGGAAGGTCCGCTGGGTCGCGTCCTCGCCCTCGGTCTCGGTCCAGCCGATATTCAGGCCGTTGATCCGGATCCGGTCGAAGCGGTGCGCGTGGGCGGCGTTGCGGGTCAGGCCGATCAACCCGGCCTTGGCGGCGACGTACGGCGCGAGGAAGGGCTGTCCGCCGTGCGCCGAGGAGGTGATGACGTTGACGATCGAGCCCGGCGCCCCGCGGGCCACCATGTCGGCGACCGCGGCCTGCATGGCGAAGAAGGGCGCCCTGAGGTTGACGGCGATGTGCTGGTCGAACAGCTCGGGCGTGGTGTCCAGCAGGGTGCCCCGGGAGGTCAGCCCCGCCGCGTTCACCAGGCAGTCGATCCGGCCCCGGGCCGCCACGACCTCGGCGACGGCGCCCCTGGACCGCTCGGCGTCCGCCAGGTCGGCCCGAAGGAACAGCGCCTCGGCGCCGGCGGCCGTCAGCTCCGCCACCAGTGCCTCGCCCGGTTCAGGGCGCCGGCCCGTGACGGCCACGACCGCCCCCTCGCGGGCCGCGGCCCGTGCGACGGCGGCGCCGACGCCCTGGGTGCCGCCGTTGACGAGGACCACCTTGTCGTCGAGAAGTCCCATGGCGTTACTGGTCCTTTCAGCTCCGGCGCCGCTCGGCGCGGGCCCTCAGCTCGTCCCGCAGCGCCTGCGGAGCCCATCCCTCCCGCAGCGCGCGTCGCACCACGTCCGCCTGCGAGGACGGGGCGAGTCCGTCGAGGGGCGGGTCGCGGTCGAGGTTCGTGGGGAAGGGGTAGCCCTCGGCGCTCGCGGCGATCACGTTCTCCAGCCGTGCCACTTCCGCGCCCTCGCTCCGGCGCCTGAGCAGCACCGGGTACACGGCGTTGACGACCGCCTCCCGGTCGACCGTCTCCATCGCCCGCCCGAACGCGGACGACACCTGCAGGAGATTGGCCGTCCGCCTCACGTCCGTGGTGCGGTTGGTGCCGGCGGCGTGGAAGAGGGCCGGGCTGAAGAAGGCCGCGTCGCCCTTCGCGAGCGGGAGCTGCACGTGGTGGGCGTCGAAGTACCGCTGGAACTCCGGGCGGCGCCAGGCCAGATAGCCCGGTTCGTAGGTCTGTGAGTACGGCAGGTACATCGTCGGGCCCGACTCCACCGGCATGTCACCGTGCGCGACGGCGCCCTGGAGGGTCAGCACGGGGGAGAGGCGGTGGACGTGCGCCGGGTAGGCGGCCGCCGTCTCGTCCGGCAGGAAACCCAGGTGGTAGTCGCGGTGCGCGCTCTGGGCGGCGCCGCCGGGGTTGACGACGTTGACCTGCGAGGTCACCTGGTAGCCGGGGCCGAGCCAGGCCCGCGACACCAGCGCCAGGATGTCGTTGGCGTAGTAGCCGGCGAAGGCCTCCGGGTCGTGCAGGGCGGCCTTCTCCAGCGCGTTCCAGACCCGGTCGTTGGCACCGGGCCGCGCGAAGTGGTCGCCGGCGCTCGTGCCCGAGGCACGCTGCCCGGCGATCAGCGCCTCGAACACCGCGGTGACCCGGTCGACGGCCTCCCGGTCGAAGGCGCCGCGGAAGACCACCACGCCGGGGCCGTCGGTGAGGGCGCGGACCAGCTCGTCCTCGGGCGCCGTCCCCTCGTAGACGGGCACCTCGCGCTCGACGGCGGCGGCGTGCGGGTAGTCGGCGGGGTCGGTGGTCCGCTCGACGAGCGTGCGGAACGCGTCGAGGTCGCAGTCCCGCGCGGACAGCCGGGAAGTGCGGGACATCGGGGACATCGGTGTCCTCTCGGTGACAGGGGCGACGCAGTCCTGTCATTCTTGTCAGGACAAAGCCGTCGAACAACCGGCAGACAGCCATCAAAAACCCCTCAAGGAGCCTCGGTATGGGCCACCCGTTCCCGATCCGGGAGATCGCGCGGCAGGCGGGTCTGAGCGAGGCCACCGTGGACCGGGTGCTCAACGGCAGGGGAGGGGTGCGGGAGAGCACCGCGCACGAGGTCCGCCGGGCCGTCGCCGACCTGGACCGGCAGCGCACCCAGGTCCGGCTGGTCGGCCGTACCTTCATGGTGGACATCGTGATGCAGGCCCCGGAGCGGTTCTCCACCGCCGTGCGGGCCGCCCTGGAGGCGGAACTGCCGTCCCTGCACCCGGCGGTGGTCCGCTCGCGCTTCCACTTCCGTCAGACGGGGCCGGCCTCCGAACTGACCCGGACGCTCGACCGGATCGCGCGGCGCGGCTCGCAGGGCGTCATCCTCAAGGCGCCGGACGTCCCCGAGGTCACCGCCGCGGTGGGCCGGCTGACGGCGGCCGGGATCCCGGTGGTGACGCTGGTGACCGACCTGCCCGCCACGCCTCGCCTGGCCTACGTCGGCATCGACAACCGGGCCGCCGGGGCGACCGCCGCGTACCTCATGGGCCAGTGGCTCGGGGACCGGCCCGGCAATGTGCTCACCAGCCTCTCCAGCGGCTTCTTCCGCAACGAGGAGGAGCGCGAGATGGGGTTCCGCAGCGCGATGCGCGCCCGGCATCCCGAGCGCGCGCTGGTGGAGATCGCCGAGGGCCAGGGCCTGGACGCCACCCAGTACGACCTGGTCCGGGCGGCCCTGGAACGCGACCCGGACATCCGCGCCGTGTACTCCATCGGCGGCGGCAACATCGCCACCCTGCGGGCCTTCGAGGAACTCGGCCGCGTGTGCGCGGTGTTCGTGGCGCACGACCTCGACCACGACAACACCCGCCTGCTGCGTGAGCACCGGCTCTCCGCCGTCCTCCACCACGACCTCCGCCAGGACCTGCGCGAGGCCTGCCACCACGTGATGCGGGCCCACGGCGCCCTGCCGCCCGCGGGACCCTCGCTGCCGACCCCGATCCAGGTGGTGACGCCGTACAACATGCCTACGGTGTAGACAGGTCGGCCCAGGTGCCGGTCGCGGCGGAGCGGGTCATCGCGCCGAGTGCCTCCGCGCTGCGTACGGCGTCGGTGAGGGTGGCGCCGTAGGGCCTGCGCTCGGCGATGGAGCGCAGGAAGCGGTAGGCCTCCACCACCTTCAGGTCGTCGTAGCCCATGGCGTTGGCCGCGCCGGGCTGGAAGGCGCCGAACTCGCCGTCGCCCGGGCCGACGTACACCGTGCTGACGGGCTGGTCCTGGTAGGCCGTACCGCGGCTGATGCCGAGCTCGTTCATCCGGCGGAAGTCCCACAGCAGCGCGCCCCGGGTGCCGTGGATCTCGAAGCCGTAGGTGTTCTGCTCGCCGACCGCGACCCGGCTGGCCTCCAGGACCCCGCGGGCGCCGGAGGCGAAGCGGAGCAGGCAGTTGACGTAGTCCTCGTTCTCGACCGGGCCGAGTTCGCCGCCCCGGGCCCGGGTGTGGCCCGCGGTGGCGCCGGTCGGGCGGGCCCGCTCCGGTACGAAGACCGCGGTGTCGGCGGTGAGGGAGGCGAGCTCGCCGAGCAGGTACCGGGCCAGGTCCACGCCGTGCGAGGCGAGATCCCCGAGGACTCCGCTGCCGCCGCGCTCGCGCTCGTAGCGCCAGGTCAGCGCGGACTCGGGATGGGCGGCGTAGTCGCTGAACAGCCGCACGCGCACATGCGTGACCGTGCCGATCTCCCCGGCGGCGATCAGGTCGCGGGCCTTCTCCACCGCGGGCGCGTTGCGGTAGTTGAAGCCGACCGCCCCGCACACCCCGGCCCGCGCCACCGCGGCGGCGACCGCGCGGGCGTCCTCGGCGGTCAGGCCGACCGGCTTCTCGATCCAGATGTGCTTGCCCGCCTCCGCCATCGCGACGCCGATCTCGCGGTGCAGGAAGTTCGGGGCGGTGATGCTGACCGCCCGCACCCGCGGGTCGGCGGCCACCTCGCGCCAGTGGCGGGTCGTGGCGGTGAAGCCGAACTGCGCCGCGGCCTCCTCGGCCCGGCCCGGCACCTCCTCGGCGACGGTGACCAGCTCCGGACGCAGGGGCAGCCGCGGGTAGTGGTGGCGCACGCGGGCGTAGGCCTGGGTGTGCACCCGCCCCATCCAGCCGAATCCGACGACGGCGACCCCAAACGCATCCACCATGACAGCCCCTTTTTGGACCGGTCCAGAAGCCTTTTCACCCACACTGGGCGCGGTCCGCGCCGGGTGTCAACCCTTTGACAAGCGCGGACTGCCCGTGGAACGGTCCATGTCATGCGACCGCCGACCATCCGCGACGTGGCCGAACGGGCCGGGGTCTCCAAATCCCTGGTCTCGCTGGTGCTGCGCGGCTCCGAGCAGGTGCGCCCCGAGAAGCGGGAGGCCGTGCTGCGGGCCGTGCGGGAACTCGGTTACCGGCCCAACACCGCCGCCCGCAGCCTCAGCGAGCGGCGCACCCGGACCGTCGGAGTCCTCCTCAACGACCTGCGCAACCCCTGGTTCGTGGAGCTGCTCGACGGGCTGAATCCGCTGCTGCACGACCACGGCCTGCACATGCTGCTCGCCGACGCCCGGCTCAACCGCCGCACCGGCCAGGACCCCGCCGCCCCCTTCCTCGACCTGCGCGTCGACGGCCTGGTCGTGGTCGGCACCCTGCCCGATCCGGCCGGGCTCGAGGCGGTCGCCGAGCGGATGCCGGTGGTCGTGGCGGGCGCCCGCGAGGCGGTGCCGCCGCGGGTCGACGTCGTCGCCGGTGACGACGAGCAAGGCGCCCGCCTGGTCACCGAGCACCTCATCGGCCTCGGCCACCGCCGGATCGCGCACCTCGCGGGCTACGGGGCGGTCGGCGAGCTGCGCAGACGGAGCTTCGAGGCGACGATGCGCGCGCACGGCCTGGCGGACGGCGCGCGCGTCGAAGCCTGCGACATGACCGAGGAGGGCGGCTACCGCGCCACGGTCCGCCTGCTCGGCCGCCCCGACCGGCCGACCGCCGTCTTCGCCGTCAACGACATCGCCTGCGTCGGCGCGCTCTCGGCGGCCGGGGAACTCGGCCTCGACGTGCCGCGCGACCTGTCCGTGGCCGGCTACGACAACACGAGCATCTCCCGGCTGCGGCACCTGTGGCTGACCACCGTGGACGGCGGCGGCCACGACGTCGGCCGACGCGCCGCCCGCTGCCTCCTCGACCGCTTCGAACGGCCCGGGGCACCGGGCCGCCTCCGCCTTGCCGCGCCCGCGCTGGAGATCCGGGGCACCACGGCCCCGCCGCTCACAGATTGATCGCGTACGCCTTGCGCAGCGTCTCGTGCACCGTCCAGGTCGTACGGTCGCCCGCGCGCAGCACCGCCATGTCGCCGGGGCCCACCGTCAGCGTCGGCCCGTCCTCGACCTCGATGGTGGCCGAGCCGCTGATCACCACGAACAGTTCGTCCGCCTCGGTGTCGGTGACCACGCCCGGGGTGATCTGCCAGATCCCCCGGATCTGCCGGCCGTCCGCGGACTCCCAGAGCACCTTCCCGGTCACCTCGGGCGTGCCGGAGACGATCTGCTCGTGCGCGAGCGGCTCGGGTTCGAGTGCGGCGTCGGGGATGTGGACGACGAAACTGTGGCTCATGCCAGGACCCTAACCGGCCGCAGTGGATCAACGCCGTCGGCACAGTGTGCGGTATCCACCCGCGCGGGAGGACACTTCGTCGCGACCGAGGGAGCGGCGCCCGGGGGAGTGAGCCAGCCCCCGCATCATGCCCGCAATACATCGGACAAAATTGTTGACAATCTTGTTTGACTAGATTTAGGTTCGACAGGCACTCACTCAGGGAGGGCACACCATGCCGAAAGAAGCCCGTCCGAGCACCGGGGAGCAGGCCAAACAGCACGCGCTCGCGCGGCTGCGGCAGGCGATCCTGCACGGCGAGATGGCACCGGCCCAGCGGCTGGTGGAGAACGAACTCGCCGAGCAGTTCGGTGTGACACGGGCGAGCATCCGCGCCGCGCTCATCGATCTGGAGGCCCAGGGCCTCGTGGAGCGGATCCGCAACCGCGGCTCGCGGGTGCGGGTGGTGACGGTGGAGGAAGCCGTCGCCATCACCGAGTGCCGCATGGTCCTCGAAGGACTGTGCGCGGCGAAGGCGGCCGTCGCGGCGAGCGACGAGCAGCTGGCCGAACTCACCGAGCTGGGCACGGCGATGACCAAGGCCGTGGCCGCCGGTGAACCGGTCACCTACTCCGACCTCAACCACGAACTGCACACCAGGATCCGGGAGTTCTCCGGCCAGCAGACCGCGCTGGAGCTGCTGGAGCGGCTCAACGCCCAACTGGTGCGCCACCGCTTCCAGCTGGCACTGAGGCCGGGGCGGCCGCAGCAGTCCCTGAGCGAGCATCTGGCGATGATCGAGGCGATCAGGGCCAGGGACCCCGAGGCGGCCGAGGCGGCCGTCCGCGCCCACCTCAGCAGCGTGATCGAGGCGCTGCGCGACTGAACCTCGCGCGAGGCGGGCGCCCACCTGTCCAGCAAGGAGTTCTCCACCATGACTCAGGCCAACGCGCCCGCCCCAGCACGCTCGACACTCGTCGTCACCGCGCACGCCGGTGACTTCGTGTGGCGCGCCGGCGGTGCCATCGCCCTGGCCGCGTCCCGCGGCGAGAAAGTCACCATCGCCTGTCTGACCTTCGGCGAGCGCGGCGAGTCCGCCAAGGCGTGGCGCGAGGGGAAGAAGCTGGCGGAGATCAAGGCGATACGGCGGGACGAGGCCGAGCGGGCCGCCGCCACCCTGGGCGCCGAGGTGCGCTTCTTCGACGCCGGCGACTACCCGCTGATCCCCACCGCCGAGCTGACCGACCGGCTCGTCGAGGTCTACCGCGCGACCCAGCCGGACGTCGTGCTGACCCACCCCACCGAGGACCCGTACAACGGCGACCACCCCGCCGCCAACCGCATGGCACTGGAGGCCCGGGTGCTCGCCCAGGCCATCGGCTACCCGGGCGAGGGCGAGATCATCGGCGCCCCGCCGGTCTTCTTCTTCGAGCCCCACCAGCCCGAGATGAGCGGCTTCAAGCCCGAGGTGCTGCTCGACATCACCGAGGTCTGGGAGACCAAGCGCAAGGCCATGGAGTGCCTCGGCGCCCAGCGGCATCTGTGGGACTACTACACCGACCTCGCCGTCCGGCGCGGGGTCCAGCTCAGGCGCAACGCGGGCCCCAACCTGGGACTCGCCCACCAGACCATGGCCGAGGCGTACATGCGCCCCTACCCGCAGATCGCGAAGGAGCTGGCATGAGCGGCGTCATCGTCACCGGCCCCCCGAAGGCGGCCCTCGAGGACATCGACGCGCTGGCCGGGTACGGCGTGGCCACCGTGAGCGAGGCCATGGGCCGCACCGGCCTGCTGGGCCCGGGGATCCGGCCGGTGCAGCAGGGTGTACGGGTCGCCGGCACCGCGGTCACCGTGCTGAGCTGGCCCGGCGACAACCTCATGATCCACGCCGCCGTCGAGCAGTGCGGTGAGGGCGACATCCTGGTCGTCACTACCACCTCGCCGTGCGCCGACGGCCTGTTCGGCGAGCTGTTCGCGACCGCCCTCCAGCAGCGCGGGGTGCGCGGCGTGGTGCTGAACACCGGGGTCCGCGACACCCAGGAGCTGCGGGACATGGGCTTCGCCGCCTGGTCCCGGGCGGTCTCCTCGCAGGGCACGGTCAAGGCGACGGGCGGCTCGGTCAATGTGCCGATCGCCATCGACGGCCAGGTCGTCCGCCCCGGGGACGCGATCCTCGCCGACGACGACGGCGTCGTGGTCGTCCCCCGGGAGCGCGTGCGCGAGACGGTGCGGAAGTCCCGGGCCCGTGAGGACAAGGAGACCGCCACCCGGGCCGCCTTCCTCGACGGACAGCTCGGCCTGGACCGCTACGGGCTGCGGGACAGGCTGAAGGAACTCGGCGTCGAGTACCGGACGTACGAGCAGTACGAGGGAGAGCGGCCGTGACCGCGGAGGTGCCCTGTCTGCTGATGCGCGGCGGCACGTCCAAGGGCGCCTACTTCCTCGCCGGTGACCTGCCCGCCGAACCGGACGCCCGGGACGAGCTGCTGCTGCGGATCATGGGCAGCCCGGACCCGCGCCAGATCGACGGACTCGGCGGGGCTCACCCGCTCACCAGCAAGGTGGCCGTGGTGTCGCCGTCGGCCGACCCGCGGGCCGACGTCGACTACCTCTTCCTCCAAGTGGCCGTCGACCGGCCCGAGGTGACCGACCGTCAGAACTGCGGAAACATCCTCGCCGGGGTCGGCCCGTTCGCCGTGGAGCGCGGGCTCGTCCCGGCGGGCGAGCGGGAGACCGCGGTCCGGATCCGCATGGTCAACTCCGGTGACTACGCCACGGCGACCTTCCCGAGCCCGGACGGACGCGTCGACTACACGGGCGGCGCCGCGATCTCGGGCGTGCCCGGCACGGCCGCCCCCGTGGTGATCGAGTTCCCGCCGGGCGCCTCCGCCCTGCTGCCCACCGGACACGTCCGGGACGAGATCGACGGGGTGCCGGTGACCTGTGTGGACAACGGCATGCCGACGGTTCTCATGGCGGCCACCGCGCTCGAGGTCACCGGCTACGAGTCGCCGCGGGACCTGGAGGAGGACACCGAACTCGCCGACCGGCTCCGCCGGATCCGGCTGCGGGCCGGCCGCCTCATGGGCCTCGGCGACGTGTCCGGGGCGACCGTGCCCAAGCTGACGCTGCTCGCTCCGCCCCGCCACGGCGGTGCCGTCACCACCCGCACCTTCATCCCCGCGCGCTGCCACACCTCGATCGGGGTGCTGGGCGCGGCCGGCGTGGCCGCGGGCCTGCGGATCGACGGAGGCGTGGGCGCCGGTCTCGCTCGGCTCGACCCCGGCAGCGACCGGATCCGGCTCGAACACCCCACCGGTTTCCTGGACATCGAGAGCAGTCTCGGCACCGATGCCGACGGCCTGCCCACCGCCCGCCGCACCGCCGTGGTCCGAACGGCCCGCAAGATCTTCGACGGCACCGTCTTCGCCAGGGCCGCCGCACAACCCCTTGGAGGTCCCCGATGACTCCGCCGCTCGGCGACATCGCGCACATCGGCCACGCCCAGCTGTTCACGCCCGACCTGGACGCGAGCGTCGCCTTCTTCACCGACTATCTCGGCCTGACGGCCCATCACCAGCATGGCGACAGCGTCTACTTGCGGACCTTCGACGACTACGAGCACCACAGCCTGGTGCTCACCGCCCGGGAACAGCCCGGCCTCGGCCGGCTCGCGCTGCGCACCTCCAGCGAGGAGGCGCTGCACCGCCGGATCAGGGCGGTCGAGGAGTCGGGCGGCTCGGGCCACTGGGCGGAGGACGAGCCCGGCCTCGGCAAGCTCTACGTCACCACCGACCCCGACGGCCATGAGCACGCCCTGTACTGGGAGAGCGAACACTACGCGGCCCCCGAGGAGTTGCGGCCCGCGCTGAAGAACCAGCCGCAGGCCAAGCCCAACCGGGGCGTGGGGGTCCGACGGCTCGACCACGTCAACTTCCTCGCCGCCGACGTCCTCGCCAACGCCGAGTTCCAGCAGAACGTGCTCGGCGCCCGGCCGACGGAACAGATCCGCCTCGACAGCGGGAAGATCGCGGCGCGCTGGCTGACGTACACCAACAAGTCGTACGACGTCGTCTACACCTCGGACTGGACCGGCAGCGCCGGGCGGCTGCATCACATCGCCTTCGCCACCGACACCCGCGAGGACGTCCTGCGGGCCGCCGATCTCGCCATCGACAGCGGGGTGTTCATCGAGACGGGACCGCACAAGCACGCCATCCAGCAGACGTTCTTCCTGTACGTCTACGAGCCGGGCGGCAACCGGATCGAGCTGTGCAATCCGCTCACCCGGCTGGTGCTGGCGCCCGACTGGCCGCTGATCACCTGGACCGAGGAGGAGCGCAAGAAGGGGCAGGCCTGGGGCCTGAAGACCATCGAGTCCTTCCACACGCACGGGACGCCACCGGTCGCGTAGCGCGATCGCCACGGGAGCCGTACCGAATCGTCGATGAGATTGTTGACAAAAACGTTGACTCTTTCGGTACGGCTCCTTAGCGTCTAGCGCACCCCGCACGAGAGGAAGAACAACGATGTCCCCCCTCGCTCCATCCGCCCGCGGCAGCAGACTGGCCTTCCTGGTCATCGGGCTGTGCTGGCTGGCCGTGCTCTTCGACGGCCTCGACATGTTCATCTACGGCTCGGTGCTGCCGCACCTGCTGGAGACCGGAACCTTCGGCCTCACCCCCGGCCAGGCCGGCGACCTCGGCTCCTACGCCACCTTCGGCATGCTGGTCGGCGCCCTGACCGCCGGTACCGTCGCGGACCGGATCGGGCGCAAGAAGCTCATGGTCGCCTGCGTGGTGCTGTTCTCGCTGGCCTCGGGCGTGTGCGCGATCGCCGACTCCGTCGCCGTCTTCGGCCTCGGCCGGACCCTCGCCGGTGTAGGCCTCGGCGGGCTGCTCCCCACCGCGATCAGCATGGTCTCCGACTACGCCCCGCGCGGCCGCGCCGCGATCGTCATCGGCCTGCTGATGACCGCCCACCACGCGGGCGGCATCCTCTCCGCCTACGTCGCCAAGTGGCTGATCGAGCCGGCCGGCTGGCGCGCCGCCTTCTGGGTCTGTGTGCTCCCGCTGCTCTTCGCCCCCGTCCTCGCCAGGTTCCTGCCCGAGTCGCTGAGCTTCCTGATGGCCAAGGGCCGCACCGAGGAGGCCCGCGCGCTGGCCGCCCGCTACGACGTCGAACTCCCCGCCGCCAAGACCGGCAAGCCGGCCGCCGGTGACCGCTGGGCCAACCTGAGGGGCCTCTTCCGCGGCGGCGAGTGGACCCAGACCCTGCTGTACTGGCTCGCCTCCTTCGGCGGACTGCTGCTGGTCTACGGCGTCGCCACCTGGCTGCCCACCCTGATGCGCGCCGAGGGCTACGAACTGGGCTCCGCGCTCACCTTCGTCGTCGTCTTCAACCTCGGCGGCATCGTCGGCATGCTGGTCGCCGGACGCGCCGCCGACCGCTTCGGCGCCCCGCGCATCTCGGCGATCTGGTTCGCGCTCACCGCGGCCGGGGTGTTCCTGCTCAGCGTCCACATGCCGCTCGCGGTGACCATGACGGTCGTCTTCCTCACCGGTGTGTTCCTCAACAGCGCCCAGACGATGATCTACGCGACGGTCTCGATCCGCTCCACCCCCGGCAACCGTGCCACCGCCGTCGGCTGGACCTCCGGCATGGGCCGCTTCGGCGCCGTCTTCGGACCGTGGCTCGGCGGGCAGTTGCTCGCCGCGGGCAACGGCGACTGGGGCTTCACCGCCTTCGCCCTCGCCGGAGTGTCGTCCATGGTCTTCATCGGCATAGCCGCGCTGCGCGGCGGGCGCGGGACCCCGGCCGAGGGCGCCCCGCGAAATCTGGTCACCACGCACTGAAAAAGGGGGGACGGACGTTGACAGGGGATCCCGGTCATGTCGCCCTTCCCGCCTGAGACACCCGCCCGCGTACGGTAAGGTTTACCTGCGCGTTCTCGCGGCACCACCGTGAGAGGGACGCACCGGGACGTGGCGCAGCTTGGTAGCGCACTTGACTGGGGGTCAAGGGGTCGCAGGTTCAAATCCTGTCGTCCCGACGGTGCGAAGGGTCTTCGCGGGCAGCGGCTCGCGAGGACCCTTTTCTCATGCGCGCCGTCCGGCCGGGTCTACGCGTCCGGGCACCGCACGCCGCTCGACTCGACCCGTCGCCCGTCCGAGCCCGTGACGGTCACCGGCACCGGTTGTGACCCCGGGTCGGCGACGCGCTGCGCCGCGGTGGCCGTACAGCTGAGCTGGGCCGCGACGAGATCGCTCAACCGGCCCGCCGACGGGGCGAGTCGGACGGTGATCCCGTCCTCCCGCTCGGTCACCGTCACGAGGTCGGACGGGCGGTGCCCTTGCTGCGGGGGGCCCGGGGTGTCCGGACTCGTGGGGATCGGGGTGGCGGTGAACAGGCCCGCCGCGGGCGGCAGTCGGGTGGTGATCCGCTTGCGGCGCTCCCCGTCCGTCGGGCCCAGGAGCAGCGTTTCCAGGGCCTTCGCGACGTCCACCGGCGCGGTGGTGCGGCGGGGGACGGCGACCAGGGTGCCGTCGACGACGTAGTAGACCTGGATCACCGGCGTCACCCCGCTTGCCGGACCGCCCGCCTCCACCACTCCGGTCGTGGGGATGCCGCAGGAGGTGAGCGCGCACAGGGCGGCGAGCCACAGCGGCGCGGATCGCCGACGGGGCGTCATGAGCCGCTTCCCGGGGGCGGCCCGTCGTCGGGCAGGGGGAGTCGTACGGTGAAGACGGCGCCCCCTTCGGGCCGGTTCGCCGCGCTGACCGTGCCCCCGTGCATGCGGACGTTCTCCGCGGTGATCGCGAGGCCCAGACCGCTGCCCTCGGTCCGGGTGCGGGCGGCGTCCGACTTGTAGAACCGCTCGAAGACATGGGGCAGCACGCTGTCGGGGATGCCGGGCCCGCTGTCCAGCACCTCGATGACGGCGAGCCGTGCCCCGCCCGACAACCGCAGGCGCACGGGACGCGCGCCGTGCCGCAGGGCGTTGCCGACCAGGTTGGCGACGACGACGTCCAGGCGGCGCGGGTCGACCCGGCCGCGCAGGGTGCCCGGCGGGGGCAGGTCGCAGTCGACGAGGCCGGTCCAGGCGCGCGCGGCCAGGGTGCGCCGCAGCGACTCGGCGAGGTCGATCTCGTCCAGGTGCAGCACCACCGCGCCCGCGTCGAAGCGGGAGATCTCCATCAGGTCGTCCACCAGCCGGGCCAGCTTCACGGTCTCCTCGCTGATCAGCCGGACCGCGGTCGCGGTGTCCGGGTCCAGGCGGGCGGCGTCCTCGTCGAGGACGTCGGTCACCGCCGACATGGCGGCCAGCGGGGTGCGCAGTTCGTGCGACACGTCCGCGGCGAACCGGCGGGCCCGCGCCTCCATGCCGCGCAGTTCGGCCACCGACTTCTCCAGCGCGGCGGCCGTCTCGTTGAACGTGTGCGACAAATCGGCCAGTTCGTCGGAGCCGTGGACCGTGAGCCGGGTGTCCAGTCGGCCCTCGGCGATGCGCCGGGTGGCGTGGCGCAGCGCCCGAACCGGCCGGAGCACGCCGCGCGCGGCGAGCAGCGCCAGCAGCACGGCGAGGGCGAGTGCGGGCACGGTGGCCCGTTGGGCGGCGGTGACCAGGGCGTCGACATAGGCCCGTTCCGTGGTCTGCGGCACCGTCAGGAAGATCTGCACGCCGGAAGGGTGGGTGCCTCCGTCGGACGAGGCGAACAGGACCGACATGCCGACGACCAGCGCGGTGTGGTCGCCGCCGGCCACCCGCTGGAACACGGTCGCGGTCCTGGAGCGCACGGCGTCACGCAGGGCGGGCGTCAGTTCCTCGAAGGGGTCGTCCGGGGCGGAGGTGGCGCTCAGGTCGCCGTAGGCGGCTAGGACCCGCCAGGTTCCGGAGGGGTCGGCGCCGGCCACGTCGGTCGCGAACCGCCGCAGTTCGTGCTCGCCCGGCGGGAAGGAGAGCTCCTCGGCGAGCCGGCCGACCTGGGTGCGCAGCAGCTGGATCACGGTGTCCTGGCTCTGCTGGAGCACCCCGGTGCGCGCCTCACGGAAGGTCAGGGCGCCGGTGGTCGCGGCGGTGACGGCGGCGACCAGCGCGAAGGCCACCACCAACCGCGTCCGCAGACCGCGCAGTTGCGGCACCCGGGGCCGCCTCACCGGGCCGCGAACCGGTAGCCGAAGCCGCGCACGGTCTGGATGTAGCGCGGCTCGCGCGGCGGTTCGCCCATCTTGGCGCGCAGCCGCTTGACGCAGGCGTCCACCAGGCGCGCGTCCCCGTGGTAGCTGTGCTCCCAGACCGCCTCCAGCAACTGCTGCCGGCTGAACACCTGGCCGGGGGAGGCGGACAGGGTGAGCAGCAGCCGCAGTTCGGACGGTGCGAGCGCGATCGGCACGCCGTTGCGGGCGACCGAGAGACCGGACCGGTCGACGGCCAGCTCCCCGTAGGTGTCGATCTTCGGGATGCCGGGTTCGCCGGAGGCCCCGCCCGCCCTGCGCAGCACGGCCCGGATGCGCGCCTGGAGCACCCGGGCCTGGACGGGCTTGACCACGTAGTCGTCGGCGCCCGCCTCCAGGCCCACGACGATGTCCTCGTCGTCGCCCCGCGCGGTCGCCATGATGATCGGCAGGGTCTGATCGAGGGCGCGTATCTCGCGGCACACGTCGAGACCCGGCAGGCCGGGCAGCATGAGGTCCAGCACCACGACGTCCGGCCGGAACGACCGCACCCGCTCCAGACCGTGCTCCCCGGTCGCCACGGCGGCTACCTCGTGCCCCTGGCGGCGCAGGGCGAGTGCGACTCCCTCCCGCACGGCACGGTCGTCTTCGATCAGCAGAACGCGTGGCATGCGCTCAGTATCCGTACGGCAGCCGACGACCCGGGACTTTGTTACGGGATGATCATATGAACCGGAATCGGCGGGCGTGTTATCGCTTCGTTATTGTTTGCGCCCGGTCCGATCACATGGCGGTCACAGCCTGGCCGACATGACCACGCGTACCGCTCGTTCTCCCCGTGGCCGTCGGCGGGGCGGCCCGTCCCATGCCTCTCCGCGCAGGCGGCGGGGGGTGTTGTGGGCAGGGCTGGTCGCACTGGCCGTGCTGGGGGCCTTCGGGTTCGCGGCGACGGACGACGGGGGCGGAGCGCACGCCGGGCCGGCCGGAACCCCCGCGTCGGCAGGGGGCGCACAGCCCTCGTCCTCGACCTCCGCCGGCCCGCCCGAACCCGACATCCCGGCCACCGGACCGGGCACCTTCACCCCCGCCGCCGGCTCCGGCGCACCGGCGGGAAAGGGCACGGCCCTGCGCTACCGGGTCGAGGTCGAGGACACCGTCGACCTCTCGGCCGCCGACGTGGCCCGGCAGGTGGAGCGCGTCCTGGCCGACCCGCGCGGCTGGACCGCGGACGGCCGCTCGGCGTTCCGGCGGGTGTCGAGCGGTCCGGCCGACTTCGTCGTGAAGGTCGCGACCCCGGGCACGGTGGACCGGATCTGCGGGCAGTACGGGCTGGACACCGGCGGCGAGTACAACTGCAGCGTGGAGCGGAACGTGATGGTGAACCTGGAGCGCTGGCTGCTGGCGACCCCCGTCTACGCCGAGGACGTCACGGCCTACCGCGCGCTGATCATCAACCACGAGGTCGGCCACTTCCTCGGCCACGGCCACGTCGGCTGCCCGGGCCCCGGACAGCCCGCGCCCGCGATGATGCAGCAGATCAAGGGCCTGAACGGCTGTGTACCCAATGTCTGGCCGTACGACGAGGAGGGGCGGTACCTGACCGGACCGGCCGTCTCCTGACCGCGGCGCACACAGCGCCGCGGCCGAGAGACGCGTTCCCTCCCCCGAAGGTCACGTCTCTCGGCCACTCCCCCGGCGCCGGACTTGCGGTCCGTCCGCCCGCGTACGGCTGTACCCGTGCCGTTACCAGCACATCACCGCGGTCTCCCCCGATCCCCAGGTGGAGTACAGACGCACACGGACGAAGTAGCGGCGGCCCTTGACGAGATGGGCCCTGATCGTGGCGTTCCCGGCCATGCCCCCGTCGTCCCGGCCGGTGAGGTAGCGGGGTTCCCCGTCCCGCTCCTCGAAGACGACCACCACGGCGTCGCTGTCGCCGAACGTGGCCACCGTGTACTCACGCGTCTCCGGCGGCTCGACGGCGAAGTCGGCCTGTCCGCCCGGGCCGAGAGCGATCGGCGCCGAGCGGAACGGCACCAGCGCGGGCGGCCGAGGAGGGCCGGCCGGCGGGTACCAGCGCAGGACGTACTCCTTGTCGGCGGGGGAGAGCGCGCCGGGCGGGTTCAGGCCCGCGCGGAACTGCTCCGGCTCCAGGATGAGCCCCGCCTCGAAGGGGTACTCCATGATCGACTGCGGGTCCCAGACGGAGCCGTTGACCTCGTCCGGGTCCAGCTTGCGCAGGATGTTGAAGAACGTCGTCTCCCGGCTCCAGAAGTTCGGCGGGCCCGCCAGGTCCGCGAAGACGGTCTCGTCGTCCCAGTGGATGCCGGCGAACGGGCTCTGATGCTCGTGCAGCATGCCGAGTGCGTGCCCGATCTCGTGCAGGGCCGTGCCGCGTTCCGAAGGCGCGGTCAGGTCCCAGCCGAAGTTCATGGTCCGTTCGTTCCGGCCGACCTGGAGCGCGTCCTTGCCCACCGTCGACCACGAACCGTCACCCAGCTGGAACCCGATCCGCAACTCGGCTTCCGAGCGGTCCTGGACCTCGGTGAACGACACCCCGATGCCAAGGCCCTGCCACTCCTGGAAGCACTCGCGCACCACGTCCCGCTGCTCCTTCGAGCCGACCCACGACACCCGCCGGGACCCCCCGGTCCCCGGTACGGGAATCATGGACGCGGCGCTGTCGCCGTCGAAGAAGCAGTAGTGCAGGACCGTGTGGTTGACCCACATCCGTCGTCCGCCGATGAGCGCACGCTGCCGCTCGGCGGTCAGCCCCGGTGCCAGAACGGGGGCCGACTGCTGCGCGAGTGAGCAGTAGCGGGCGGTCATGGGCCAAGGTTGCCGTGGGCGGCGGCCGGGCGCCTGAGTCGGGGGCTACTCAAGTCACCCTGTATCAGGGGTGAGTAGGGGTGCTCTTGTAGGTGTGATGACATTCGAACGGGATGCGAAGACCCTGGAGCTGCCCTGGCCGTTCACCGGACGGGACAGCGAAGTCGAGCTGATCCGCATGTCCCTGGCCGCGGGCCGGCACGGCGTCGTGGTGACCGGAACGGCGGGCTGCGGCAAGACGCGGCTCGCCGCCGAGGCCACCCGTGGCACCGACTGCGCCAAGGTGGCCGGCACGCCCGAGGCCCGCACCATCTCCTTCGCCGCCTTCGCGCACCTGCTGCCCGAAGCGGTCACCCTGCACCGGGCCGTGCAACTGCTGTCCGCTGTACGCCTGTTGGTGGTGGACGACGCGCACCTCCTCGACGACGCGTCCGCCGCCCTGGTCCACCAGCTGGCCGTGCAGGGCCGCACCCGGCTCGTGGTCGTGGCCACCGACGGCGTCCCCGCGCCCGGGGCGGTCTCGCGCCTCTGGACCGGCGAACTGCTGCCCCGTCTCACCCTGGACCCGCTGCTGCCGGAGGAGACGGCCCAACTGCTCGGCGACGACCTCGAACCCCTCACCGTGAACCGGCTGCACCGGCTGTGCCAGGGCGATCTGAGGCTGCTGCGCGACCTGTCGGGCGCGGTGCGCGAGCGGGGACTGCTCACCCGCGTCCCGGGCACGGACGGCCGGGCCTGGCGGGGCCCGCTGCCGCTGACGGCGACCGTGCGCGAGCGCGCCGCGCACGTCCTGGACCGCACCCACCCCGAGGAGCGCGAGACCCTCGAACGCCTCGCTTTCGGCGAACCCCTCGCCCCCGACATGGACCTGTTCGACCTGTGGGCCCTCGAACGCCTGGAGGCCGGCGGACTGATCCGCATCGACGACCGGGGCGCGGTCCGCCTCGCCCACCCCCTGCACGGCCCGGTGCTGCGGGCCGCGGCCGGCCGGCTCCGGGCACGGCGCCTGGCCCGCACCCCGGACCAGTGCGCGGCGGCCCTCGACGCCGAGGCGGCCGTACTGGCGCGCAGTGTCCGCCTGGCCGACGTCCGGGCGGTGTCGGCGCCCGTGGGGGAGTGGCTGGTGGACGAAGGCGCGCGGGTCCCGGCCGGATACGCGGCCCTGCGCGCCCGGTTCGCCCGCATCGGCGGGCGGCTGAAGGAGGCCGAGGCGTGGGCCGGGGAGGGTTTGCGGGACGCACCGCAGGACCCGGACTGCCGCGGTGAACTCGCCCTGGCCGTCGCGCAGTCGGGCGCGGTGACGGCCGTGGCCGACGGTGCCGGGGACGGCTGGCCCGCCGTCGCGCGCGGAGACCTCGACGCCGCGCTGGCCACCGTGGAGCCGTACGACGCCGTACGGCTCGGCGCGCCCGAGCGGGCCGCCGGACGCCTCGACGGCGTCTTCGCGCAGCACGCCGACGCGCTCGCCCGCGGCGACGGGCCCGCCCTGGACCGGGCCGCCGAGGCGCTCCAGGAGCGCGGGCTGCTGCTGTACGCGGCCGAGGCGCACGCCCAGGCCGTACGGGCCCATCGCGACCCCCGCGCGGCCCGCACCTCCCGCACCCGTGCCGTCGCCCTCGCCCGCCGCTGCCAGGGCGCCCGCACCCCGGCCCTGTCCGGCCTGGTGCTCGGCGAACTGACCGCCCGCCAACGGCAGATCGTGACGCTGGCGGCCGCGGGTCTCAGCAACCGCCAGATCGCCGAACGCCTCACCCTCTCGGTCCGCACGGTCGGCAACCACCTCTACAGCGCCTACGCCCGCCTCGGCGCCAGCGACCGGGGCGCCCTGCCGTGGCTGGTGGACCTGCCGGCGGCACAACCGGCGTGAGCGGTGAGAAGGGGTACGGTCTCAGGCCGCTCCGAAGGCCGAGAAGGCCCAGCCCGTCGCCCGGTGCACCGCGTCGCCGGGAAGGGCGGCGCGGGCGTCGCGGAGGGCCTCTGCCAGGGAGAGGCCCGAGCTCACTCCCTTGTGCAGGGCGACCATCAGCGGGACCACCGCGGCGTCGTTGACCGGGGCGCTGCACGCCACCACCCCGGCCGTGCCCAGCGGCAGCAACGCGGTGACCAGGCCGAGGAGTTCATCGGCGCCGACCGACGCGAAGCAGGCGGTGTCGCAGCAGGAGAGGATGATGCGGTAGGGGCTGCGGTCGAGGCGTTCGAAGTCGTGCACGATCAGCGGGCCGTCCGCCATCCGCAGCGAGGAGAAGAGCGGGCTGTCCGCCCGGAAGGCGCCGTGCGCGGCGATGTGCGCCAGCGCCGCCCCGTCCAGCTCCCCGAGCACCCGCGGCACGTTCGCCCCGTCGTCCTCCAGCAGCGTCGCCGTGCCGTACCGGTCGGCCAGCTCGGGCACCTCCGCGCCCCCGGTGGCCAGGCCCGGACCGCGCACCAGCACCTGACGGCCGCCCGGCGGCGGCTCGGTCTCCCGGGCCCGCAGCCAACTGGTCGCCGACGGCGACACGCTGACCACCCGCTCGCGCAGCGACGGCAGCAGCGACCACGGCACCCGGTGCAGCCGGCCCGGCGGTACGACCACCACCGGTCCGTCGCCGAGGTGCTGTGCCGCCGGACCCAGCAGCAGCTCCTCCAGCCGTCGCCCCGCCGCCTCCACCACCGCAAGCCGCGCCTCGGCGCCCGGGTGGGCCAACCGCCGCAGCCCGGCCTGCACATGCTCGGCCTCGGTCTCCGCGTCGGCGATCAGCCCCGCCTCGTAGCGCCGCACCCGCCCCTGCCCGCACAGCAGCACCTGCACCCGCCCGTCCACCACGACCAGCGCGACCAGCCGGACGGCGTCACCCAGCCGGGCCAGCAGCCGCGCCGGGTCGAAGCGGTCCCCGTCACCGGGCGCCTCCCCGCGCATGTGCAGGGTCCGCGAGCGTATCTCCCGTTCCAGGCGGCGCTGTTCGCGCTCCAGGGCGGGCACCGGCCGGCCCTCCATGCGGGCGGCCTCCGCGCGGGCCGCGATCTCCCGGAAGGCGGTGAGCCCGCTCTGCAGGGCGGGGTCGGCGGGCGGCCGGGTCGGCGGGGCGGTCAGCACCGTCGCCCGCCACCGCTCGCTCCACACCAGCAGCCGCCGCGGCCCCCCGGAGTCCAGGCTCACCCGCTGCGCCAGCGCGGCGAGTTCGGCGCCCTGGGCGGTGGCGCGCGCCCGGAGCTCCGAGGCGCCCAGCGTCGTACGGTGGTCGTCGAGCACGTCCAGACCGCGCCGGCACGCCTCCAGCACCCCGCGCCCCGATCCCGCGGCCCGCGCCCGCAGCGCCTGCGCCGCCCACCCCGTCATCCGCGCCAGCGGCGGCCCCGCGCGCCTGCTGCGGGCGGCCGTCCCCAAGTGCCGTTCGGCGTCCGCCCGCCAGCCCAGCGCGAGCGCGATCCGGCCCGCGAGCAGGGATGCCTCGGGCGCGGCCGGGGCGCCGAAGGAGGCCAGCCGGTCGGCGACCGCGGCGGCGTCCGCGACCAGCCGCCCCGAGGCGCGCCCGGTGACCAGCCGTGCCTCGATCAGCACCAGCCGGGCGTGCGTCTCCCACCAGGTGCGCCGCTGCCCGGCGAACAGCCGCACCGCGAGGGCCGCGCGCGCGATGGCGGTGTGCGGATCGCCCGCCAGCCGGGCCGCCCGCGCGGCGACGAGCAGCAACTCCGCCTTGCGCGTGGACTGTCCGCCGATCTCGTCCAGCACCCCGATCGCCGCGTCCGCCTCGGCCAGCGCCTCCGGGGCGAGACCCGCGGCCATCAGCACCTCGCAGCGCCGGATGTCGAGCATGAACGTCGGCGTGCCGAGCTTGGCGTACCGCTCCTCGGCCTCGTCCAGCAGCCGCAGCGCCGCCGGGATGTCCCCGGACCGGAACGCGGCGAGCCCCCGGCTCTCCACGGCGTCCGCCTTGTCGTGCTCCTGGCCCGTGGTCTCCCACAGCGCCTCGGCCGACGTGAAGTCCGCGTCCGCCCGCTCCACCGCGCCGAGCGCCAAGTGCACCGTGGCGCGCAGCGTCAGCGCCCGTGCCGTCCAGATCACGTCGTCCGCCTGCCGCAGCACCGGGATCGCCCGCCGCACGTCCTCCAGTGCCTCCCGGTGATGCCCGAGCACCCACCAGACGTACGCCCGCCGGTACAGCACCCGCGCCCGGGTGTGTCCCGTGCCGCGGGCTACCCCCCGCTCGAACGCGGCGAGCCCCTGCCGGGTGCGGCCCGCGTGCACCAGCGCCACGCCGAGCGTGCCCAGGACGTCCGCCTCCCGGTCCGCGGAGTCCGCGCGCGCCGCGAGGTCGCGGGCCCGCCGCAGATGGGCCAGCGCGAGGCGCAGATCGCCGAAGTCCCGTTGCCAGATGCCGATCACCTGATGGGCGACGGAGGCGTGCAGCGGCGAGGGATCGGCGCCGAGTACCTCTTCCGCCTCCGCCAGAGCCTCGCCGGGTGCGGCGAACACCTTCGGCAGCAGTTCGAGAACCGACTCGCTTCCCGCTGTCACTTTACGGATAGTAGTGCTCCCCTCCGCCGCCCACACAGGGCCGGCGCTGTATCAATCGACGGCTGCGGGGCTCTGACTGACGACCGTCGCCTCAGCGGGAGGACACGCCATGGCACCACAGCGATTCACCGAACAGTTCGATCAGATCCAGCGCTCCATGCCCGACGTCCCCCTGGCGATGGGTCCCGACGACTCCGCCGAGTTCCTCTACGAGAAGGGCGTCGTGCTGGCCCGGGACGGCGAGGAGGCGCGCGTCGTCGAGGACGCCGTGCGCGAGCACTTCACGTCGTTCGCCGGTCTCACCGCCGACCACGTGCGCCGGGCGAGCCCGCAGTCCAACCGGTCCGGCATCACCCGGATCCAGGTCGGCGACCCCGGTCAGGGCGACCTGCGCGGCGACCGGGCCGTCGCGGGGGCGCTGCGGGCGCTGCGGTCCGCGGAGGGCCGGGCAGGGCGCCGGCTGGTCAGCCGCAACCATGTGGTGTCCATCGCCGTGAACGCCTGCCCCGGCGACGAACCGGTACCGGCCCCGCTCACCGAGACTCCCAACCCCGCGCCCGCCGAGGGGACGTACGACGCGGACACCGCCGTCGGCGTCCTCGTCATCGACACCGGCCTGATGAAGGACTACCGCTCCTACCCCCTCCTCGCGCACACCGACGGCGACCTCCAGATCAAGGAGTGCGACGACGACGGGATCCTCCAGCAGTACGTCGGACACGGCACGTTCATCGCCGGACTCGTCGCGGCCGTCTCGCCCAACACCGAGATCACCGTCCGCAACACCCTCAACGACGCCGGAGCCATCCTGGAGTCCGAGTTCGGGGACAAGCTCTTCGAGGCCGTCGACCGCGGCGGCTGGCCGGACATCCTCAGCCTGTCCGCCGGCACCCCCAACGGCCGGACCGACGGACTGCTCGGCCTCGACGCCTTCATGGAGGAACTGCGCACCCAGCGCACCCTGTTGGTGGCCGCCGCGGGCAACAACGGCAGCGCCACCCCCTTCTGGCCCGCGGCCTACGCCGACCTCCCCGCCTACGCCGACGCCGTGCTGTCGATCGGCGCGCTGCGCGGGGACGGCGAGCACGGGGCCTGCTTCAGCAACCACGGCGCCTGGGTGAAGGCATACGCCCCCGGTGAGCGCCTCACCAGCTCGTTCACCGGCTTCGACGTGCCGGTCCCGTACGTGTACCAGCACTCCACGTACGACTCCTGCCGGTACGGCTTCGCCTACGTGTGCACCTGCCAGTCGCCGCGCCACACCGGCCTGTTGAGCGAGGAGCGGGCGGAGACCGCCACCGGCAAGCCGGACCAGGTGATGTTCGAGGGCTTCGCGCACTGGAGCGGCACCTCGTTCGCCACCCCGGTGGTCGCCGGCATGGTCGCCGCCCACATGAGCGCGCACAAGGAGACCGACCCGCGCGTCGCCCGCACCCAACTGCTTGCCTCCAACACCGAGTTCGCGGAGGTGCGCGGGTCGCATGTGCCGGCGCTGCGCCCGCCCACCTGGCGTCCGGTCCCCGTCGTCCCGCGCACGCGTCCGGCATGAGGGTCGGAACCGTCCCCTCCGCGGCGTACGATGACTTGCCGTACACGAGGGGTGGGGCCGTGGATCGTGCAGAAACCGGCGCGCTCGTCCAGTCCGCCGTCGACGGTGACGCGGCGGCCTGGAAGGCGCTCGTGGAAGGGCTGAGTCCGCTGGTGTGGTCGGTGGTGCGCGCCCACCGGCTCTCCGACGCCGACGCGCACGAGGTGTACCAGACCGCCTGGTTCCGTTTCGCCCAGCACCTGGGCCGCATCCGGGAACCGGAGAAGGCCGGGTCCTGGCTGGCCAGTACCGCCCGGCACGAGAGCCTGAAGGTCCTGAAGAGCCTGCGGCGGCTGACGCCGACGGACGACCCGCACGTGCTGGACCGGGTCAGCGAGGACCGTACGCCCGAGGAGTCGCTGCTGGACTCCGAGGAGGCGGCCGCCCAGAGCGAGCGCGTGCGCCGGCTGTGGCAGGAGTTCGAGGAACTCGGCGACCGCTGCCGCCAGTTGCTGCGGGTGCTGATGTCCACACCGCCGCCCAGCTATCAGGAGGTGTCCGCCGCGCTGGGCATCGCCGTGGGCAGCATCGGACCGCTGCGCCAGCGCTGTCTGCGCCGCCTGCGGGCCCGACTCGACGCACGGGGAGCACTGTGAACGACGACGACATGAACGACGAGTTCGGAGAGTTCGACGACGCCGGCTTCGACAGCGCCCTGCTGGAGGAGGAGCTGAGGCGGGCCGCCGCCATCCTGGACCCGGTTCCGGCCGAGCTGAGCCGGATCGCCGTCGACGCCTACGCGCTGCACGACCTCGACGCCCGGATCGCCGAGCTGACCTTCGACTCGGTGGTGGACGCCATCCCGGTCCGGGGCGCCACGGACGTACCGCGGATGCTCACCTTCCGGGCGGGCGAGGTCACCGTCGACGTCGAGGTGACCGCGCAGGGCCTGATGGGGCAGGTGCTGCCGCCCCAGCCGGCCCGGATCGAGGTGCTCAGCGGCCCGCAGTCGGCGGCACCCCTCACGGCGGACACCATGGGCCGCTTCACCGGCGACGCCCCGCCCGCCGGCCCGTTCGCGCTGCGGCTGCGGACCGGCGGTGCCGTGGTCGTCACGGAGTGGCTGCGCGCCTGACTCACCAGACGCAGGGCAGGGACTGCGGACCACGGATCATGGTCCTGCGGCGCCAGACGACCCGGTCGGGCGCCACCGCGAGCCGCAGTCCCGGCAGCCGGTCCAGCAGGGTGTCGACCAGCAGTTCGGTCTGCAGGCGGGCGAGCACCGCGCCCGTGCAGAAGTGCGGGCCGTTGCCGAAGGCCAGGTGCGGGCTCGCCGCGCGGTCCGGGTCGATGCGGTCCGGCTCGGGGAAGACCTCGGGATCGCGGTTGGCGGCCAGGTAGGAGACGTACACCGGGTCGCCGGCCCGGATGCGCAGGCCGTGCAGCTCGACGTCCTCCAGGGCGATCCGGGCCAGGCCCACGCTGCTGCGGTGCGGGATGAAGCGCAGCAGCTCGTCCAGGACGGCACCGCGCTCCTCGGGTCGGGCGCGCATCCGCTCCATCAGCTCGGGGCGGGTGAGCAGCAGGTACAGCATCTGCCCGCAGTTGTGGGTGACGGCCTCGCCGCCGATCTGCAGCGGCCCGGCGAGCCCGACCGCCTCGGTCTCGCTGATCTCCCCGCGCTGTACGGCGGAGCCGAGCAGCGAGTACACGTCGTCGCCGCTGCTGTGCGCACGGGCCCGGACGGTCTCGGTGATCCACCCGTACAGGCCGTTCTTGGCCTGCTCCGCGTCCTCGGCGCCGGTGGTGGAGATGATCCGCCGGGTCCAGGCGTGCACCCGCGCCCGGTCGGCGGCGGGCACGCCCATCACCTCGCTGACCACGGCGAGCGGGAAGGGCTCCAGGACCCGTTCGACGAGGTCGGCGGGGGGTCCGTCCTGGACGACCGCGTCGACCAGCGTGTCCAGGATCCGCTGG
Organism: Streptomyces sp. NPDC002776; assembly: GCF_053592195.1. Lineage (NCBI taxonomy): Bacteria > Bacillati > Actinomycetota > Actinomycetes > Kitasatosporales > Streptomycetaceae > Streptomyces > Streptomyces sp. NPDC002776. The sequence goes on from NZ_JBSFVG010000013.1 coordinate 233,561, forward strand.
GCGCGGGGGCGCAGCCGCTTCATCGCGCTGACGGTGAAGGCGCCGGCGACCGGCTTGCGCAGCCGGTTGTGGTCGGGCTGGTCGGCGAAGGCGAGCGAGCCCGGGCGGGGCTTGAAGTGCGGGGCCATCCGGGTCACCTGGCGGGTGGTGACCTCGGCCCGGCCGAACCGGGGGTCGTTGGTGATGGCCTTCACGTCGTCGTAGCGGGTGGCCAGCCACGCCCAGCCCGCGCCGTGCGGCAACCGGATGCGGGTGAGCGGGCCCTCCCGCATGAGGTCGGCGAGCACCGGGTCGAAGTCGGTGCCGTCGAGTTCCAGCGGCGGCCAGTCCCGGACCGGGGGCGGGGCCTGGCCGGTGAGCGTGGTGGTCTCCTCAGTCATGTCCCCACCCTCATCCCCGTGCGCCCGGCTGTCGCCCGGGAGTGCTCCAGGCGGTGGTCAGCCGGGCAGGGCGGCCACGAGCCGCGCGAGCGCGGAGGCGATCCGGGTGAGCCCCGCCCCGGCGGCCCCGCCCGGCTCGGTCATGTAGGTGTCCCGCCGGATCTCCACCATCAGCGCACTCACCCGCGGATCGGTTCGGTAGAACTCCAGGGGCACGTACGTCCCGCTGAACGGGCTGTCCAGGCCGACGTCCCCGCACTCCGCGAAGGCCTCGCGGGCCGCGGCGAGCAGCCCCGGCGGCGTGTGGAAGGAGTCGGTACCGAGGCAGACCGCCGGGCGGGGCCCGTCGCCGTGCAGTTCGTAGGGGAGCGGGGCGCTCGGATAGGAGTGCACATCGACGATCACGGCCCGCCCGGTGGCGGCCAGCCGCCCGGCCACGGCGTCGCTCATGGCCCGCGCGTAGGGCCGGAAGTACCGCGCGAGCAGCGGCTCGTGATCGCCGTCCTCCTCGCGCAGCACGTCCTGGTGGGTGGTCCGCGTGTACACGGCGCCCATGCCGGCGGCGAGCATCTCCTCCCGCTCGTCGGGGAACCGCTCGGGGTCGACGACGAGCCGGGACAGCCGGTTGGCGAACACCCAGGGCCTCGGCGCACAGGCACCGGCCGCCTCCCCGGCGATCCGCGCGGTGTGCGCGTCGGTGATGTGGTCGAGCTCCCGCTGGAGCGCCGAGTCGTCCAGCACGATGCCGGCCCGCACGTCCTGCGGTATCTCCCGCGCCGAGTGCGGGACGTGCAGGATCACGGGGGAGTGCCCGGCACCCGGGGTGAGCGAGAAGTTCATGCGGCCCTACTGTCCCACCCGTCCGTCGACGCACTCGCGCAGCAGGTCCGCGTGACCGCAGTGACGGGCGTATTCCTCGATGCGGTGCACCCACAGTTCGCGTACGGAGTTGTGGTCCTTGCCCACCCGGGTGGCCAGGTCGGGGTACTCGTCGAAGACCGCGTCGGTCGCCGCCTGTTCGCGGGCGAGGTCGGCGAACGCACCCTCCACCAGCGCCTGTTCCGCGGCGGCACCGTCGAAGTCGGCGTCCCGGGCCCCGTAGAGCTTCGGTTCCGGTCCCTCCGGCACGATCCAGCCGCGCCAGTCCCGCTCGACCTCGGCGAGATGGCGGACCAGCCCCAGCAGGGACATCGTCGACGGCGGCACCGAGCGGCGCGCCAGCTGCTCAGGGTCCAGCCCCTGGCACTTCATCTCCAGGGTCAGCCGGAAGTCCCGCAGCACACTCCGGTACGTCGCCGACTCGCCTTCCGGGCCGGGCCCCTCGTTGTCGCGAGGGTCCTGGTCGGGGTCCGCCCACATGTCGGGGTAGACACTGGCCCGGGTCCATCGCTGGGGTACGTCGTCGTCGCTCACGGGCTCACGATGCGGAGCCGGACGCCCGGCGCGCAAGCGGTTTTCCGGGGGCGGGCCCCGAGATGCCGTGCGGGCCCGCCCCCCGACCGCGTGGTGCCGCGTCAGTTCAGCGGTGCGGGTGCGGGAGTGCCGTAGAAGGTGATCGGGGGCCAGCCGCGGGAGGCGGCGAGTTCGCTGAGCAGCTCGGCGATCTCCAGGGGGGTGACGGCGAGGGCCGACGGGACCTCGTGGTTCGCCACCCGGAACTCGATCTCCACCTCGGCGTGCGTGTCGTCGCCGATGGTCCGGTACGTCCGGCCCTTGAAGAACGTATCGGCGGCGAACTCGGTCGCCTCGGCCTCCGCCGCCTGGGCGGGCTGCGCCGACGCCGCGGTGCCGAGCACCGCCCCCGCGGCCGTCGTACCGGAGTAGCCGATCAGGGATCGTCTCGAAATGCTGGACAAGGTTCCCCTCCATCGCGGGCCGTACGGGTGTCTCCCGAGGCCGCGGGCCCGATCGTAAGCATGATCGATGGGGGTGCGGGGCTGAACGAGATCATCCGGTAACGGCGCGAAGGGAACAGCACGAAGGGCCGGCACCAGAACGGTGCCGGCCCTCCGCACAGGCAGCGCCTGCGTCAGCTCAGGGACGCCAGCACCTCGTTCCAGGTGGCCGACGGACGCATGACCGCCGCCGCCTTCGCCGGGTCGGGCTGGTAGTAGCCGCCGATCTCGGCCGGGGAGCCCTGCACCGCGTTCAGCTCCTCGACGATCTTCTGCTCGTTCGTCGTGAGCGTCTCGGCGAGCGGCGCGAAGGCCTTCGCCAGCTCGGCGTCGTCGGTCTGCCGGGCCAGCTCCTGCGCCCAGTACAGGGACAGGTAGAAGTGGCTGCCGCGGTTGTCGATGCCGCCGACGCGACGGGTCGGGGACTTGTCCTCGTTGAGGAAGGTCGCCGTGGCGCGGTCGAGGGTGTCGGCGAGGACCTGCGCGCGGGCGTTGCCCGTGGTCTTCGCGTAGTGCTCCAGGGACGGCACCAGGGCGAAGAACTCACCGAGCGAGTCCCAGCGCAGGTAGTTCTCCTTGACCAGCTGCTGGACGTGCTTGGGCGCGCTGCCGCCGGCGCCCGTCTCGAACAGACCGCCGCCCGCCATCAGCGGGACGACCGACAGCATCTTGGCGCTGGTGCCCAGCTCCAGGATGGGGAAGAGGTCGGTGAGGTAGTCACGCAGCACGTTGCCGGTGACCGAGATGGTGTTCTCGCCGCGGCGGATGCGCTCCACCGACAGCTTGGTGGCCTCCACCGGCGGCAGGATGCGGATGTCCAGGCCCTCGGTGTCGTGCTCCGGCAGGTAGGCGTTGACCTTGGCGATCAGGTTGGCGTCGTGCGCGCGGGTCTCGTCCAGCCAGAAGACGGCCGGGTCGCCGGTGGCGCGGGCCCGGGTGACGGCCAGCTTCACCCAGTCCTTGATCGGCGCGTCCTTGGTCTGGCAGGCGCGGAAGATGTCGCCCGCGGAGACCGCCTGCTCGATGACGACCTCGCCGTCCTGGTCGACGAGGCGCACCGTGCCGGTCACCGGGATCTCGAAGGTCTTGTCGTGGGAGCCGTACTCCTCGGCCTTCTGCGCCATGAGGCCGACGTTCGGGACCGAGCCCATCGTCGACGGGTCGTAGGCGCCGTTGGCGCGGCAGTCGTCGATCACGGCCTGGTAGACACCGGAGTACGACGAGTCCGGCAGCACCGCGAGGGTGTCGGCCTCCTGGCCGTCCGGGCCCCACATGTGGCCGGAGGTGCGGATCATGGCCGGCATCGAGGCGTCGACGATGACGTCGGACGGGACGTGCAGGTTGGTGATGCCCTTGTCGGAGTCGACCATCGCCAGGGCCGGGCCGTCGGCCAGCTCCGCGTCGAAGGACGCCTTGATCTCGGCGCCCTCGGGCAGCGCCTCCAGGCCCTTGTAGATGCCGCCGAGGCCGTCGTTCGGGGTCAGACCGGCGGCGGCGAGCTGCTCGCCGTACCGGGCGAACGTCTTGGGGAAGAAGGCGCGCACGACGTGGCCGAAGATGATCGGGTCGGAGACCTTCATCATCGTGGCCTTCAGGTGCACGGAGAACAGCACGCCCTCCGCCTTGGCCTTGGCGACCTGCGCGGTCAGGAACTCGCGCAGCGCGGCGACGCGCATCACGGAGGCGTCGACGACCTCGCCCGCGGTGACCGGTACCGACTCGCGCAGCACGGTGGTGGAGCCGTCGTCGCCCTTGAGCTCGATCCGCAGCGAACCGGCCTCGGAGATCACGGCCGACTTCTCGGTGGAACGGAAGTCGTCGACCCCCATCGTCGCCACGTTCGTCTTGGACTCGGCGGTCCAGGCGCCCATGCGGTGCGGGTGGTTCTTGGCGTAGTTCTTGACCGAGGCGGGGGCGCGCCGGTCGGAGTTGCCCTCGCGCAGGACCGGGTTCACGGCGGAGCCCTTGACCTTGTCGTAACGGGCCTGGATGTCCCGCTCCTCGTCGGTCTTCGGGTCGTCCGGGTAGTTCGGCAGCGCGTAGCCCTGGCTCTGGAGCTCGGCGACAGCCGCCTTCAGCTGGGGGATGGACGCCGAGATGTTCGGCAGCTTGATGATGTTGGCCTCGGGCGTCTTCGCGAGCTCACCGAGCTCGGCCAGGGCGTCCGGGATGCGCTGGTCCTCGGTGAGGTACTCCGGGAACACCGCGATGATGCGGCCGGCCAGCGAGATGTCGCGCGTCTCCACGGCGACACCCGCCTGCGAGGCGTATGCCCGGACCACCGGCAGGAAGGAATACGTCGCCAGGGCCGGGGCCTCGTCAGTGTGCGTATAGATGATGGTCGAGTCAGTCACCGGGTGCTCCGCTCCACGTCTGCAACATTGCTCGACATCAAGATATCTCGTGATCGCCCTCGACTCGACAGGGGTCCGCACACGCGTGTGAGGGCGGGGGCGCGCGTACGCGTGTGCGACGGGGGAGAGAAGTTTCGCCGGAAGTGCAACCTCCACGGCCGTTCCTGCGGTCATGCAGGTGGATCACTCATCCGAGGCGATGGCCGGACCTGACCACCCGGCCACCCGAGCGAAGGCAGAGCATGAGAAATCGCACCAGAGTGACAGCCCCGGCCGCCCTCATAGGCACGGCCGCCGCGCTGAGCCTCGCACCCCCGGCCCACGCCGCCGGGGGCCGGAGCGGCACCCCGGGCCCCGAGACCCTCGGCGACCCCGTCTACCCGGCCCTCGGCAACGACGGGTACCGCGTCTCGGCGTACCACCTCGATCTCGCCTACGACGCGACGACCCGGCTCGTCGACGCCACCGCCACCCTGCGCATCCGCACCACCCAGGCCCTGACCCGGTTCTCCCTGGACGCCCTCGGCCTGGACATCCGCTCCGTCCGGGTCGGCGGGCGCGCCGCGACCTTCGAGCAGGCGGGGGAGAAGCTGCGGATCACCCCGGCCGCGACCCTGCCGAAGAAGGCATCGGTCACCGTCTGCGTGGAGTACGCCGCCGACCCGCGCCGCAGCCTGCCGCACACCGGCTGGGTCCCCACCCCGGACGGGTTCGCGGTGGCCTGCCAGCCGGACTCCGCGCACACCGTCTTCCCCTGCAACGACCACCCGGTCGACAAGGCCGACTTCACCTTCCGTCTCACCGTCCCCGCTGGCCTGCGCGGGGTGGCGAGCGGACACCTCGTGCGCACCGAGCAGCTGGCCGGCGACCGGACCGCGTACACCTACCGCTCCCGCTCGCCGATCGCCACCGAGGTCGTGCAGATCACCGTCGGCGACTACGTCATCAAGGACCGGCAGGGCCCGCACGGGCTGCCCCTGCGGGACGTCGTGCCCACCGCGCGGGCCGCCGCCCTGGAGCCCGCGCTGGCGCTCACCCCGGCCCTGGTCGAGTGGGTCGAGCGGCGCCTGGGCGCCTACCCCTTCGAGACGTACGGCCTGCTGCCCTGCAACTCCGACCTCGCGGAGCCCTTCGGCTTCACCGGCCTGGAGACCCAGACGCTCACCATCTACCGGCCGAAGTACCTCCTCCAGGAGGAGTCGAAGATCGGCTCGCACATGATGCACGAGCTGGTCCACTCCTACTTCGGCAACAGCGTCTCCCCCGCCGCCTGGTCCGACCTGTGGATGAACGAGGGACACGCCGACTTCTACGGGCTGCTGTACCGCTACGAGCGCGGCTGGCCGGACTCGCTCGGCATGACCACCATGGAAGCGCGGATGAAGGACACCTACGCCAAGGGTGACCAGTGGCGCGCCACGTCCGGTCCGGTGGCCGCGCCCAACGCCGCCAACCTCTTCGACTCCCAGCGTTACCTGGGCGGCGTCCTCGTCCTGTACGCCCTGCGGCAGGCCGTCGGCGAGGACGCCTTCAACGCGTTGGAGCGCGCCTTCCTGGAGCGCTACCGCAACGCGTCGGCGACGACCGAGGACTACATCGCCGTCGCCTCCGAGGTGTCCGGGCAGGACCTGTCGGGCTTCCTGCGGGACTGGCTCTACGGCACGAAGACCCCGCGGATGCCGGGGCACCCGGACTGGACGGTCAACCCGGTGGCGTCGGCCCCGGCCGCCCCGCGCAAGCGGCGGAGCGGCCACCACGACAACTCGGCCACTCTCTGAGGGGCCGGTCGGGCGGGGGTCGGTGAGCAGGGGCCGGTGAGCGGGGGTCAGTCGAGCCGGGCGGAAGGGATGTCGCCCGGCTCGTGCTCCGCGCCGTGCTGCTCCCTGCCGCGCTGCTGCGGTATCGCCACCGACCCCTGCTGGATCGCCACCGTCCGGGTGGGTGCCGGGATGCGGATGCCCTCCCGCTGGTAGCGCTTGTGCAGGCGCTTGATGAACTCGTGCTTGATCCGGTACTGGTCGCTGAACTCGCCGACGCCCAGGATGACGGTGAAGCCGATCCGGGAGTCGCCGAAGGTGTGGAAGCGGATGATCGGCTCGTGGTCCGGCAGCGCGCCCTCGACCTCGGTCATCACCTCGGCGATGACCTCGTTGGTCACCCGCTCGACGTGCTCCAGATCGCTGTCGTAGGAGACGCCGACCTGCATCAGGATCGTCAACTCCTGCTCGGGACGCATGAAGTTGGTCATGTTCGTCTTCGCGAGCTGCCCGTTGGGGATCACGACCAGGTTGTTGGACAGGTTGCGGACCGTCGTCTGGCGCCAGTTGATGTCCTCGACATAGCCCTCCTCGCCGCTGCTCAGCCGGATGTAGTCACCGGGCTGGACGGTCTTGGAGGCGAGGATGTGGATGCCCGCGAAGAGGTTGGCGAGCGTGTCCTGAAGGGCGAGCGCCACCGCCAGACCGCCGACGCCCAGGGCGGTGAGCATGGGCGCTATGGAGATGCCCAGGGTCTGGAGCACCACCAGGAAGCCGATGGAGAGGACCAGGATCCGGGTGATGTTGACGAAGATGGTGGCCGAACCGGCGACACCGGGCCGGGACTGGGTGACCGTCCGCATCAGCCCGGCGATCCCGCGGGCCACCGCCAGCGTCACCATGAAGATCAGCAGCACGGTCAGGGTCTGGTTGACGTGGTGCTGGACCGTCTTGGTCAGCGGCAGCGCCGCGCCCGCGGAGGCCGCGCCGCCGAGGAACGCCGCCCACGGCACCACGTTCCGCAGCACGTCCACGATGAGGTCGTCGCCGCTCCACCGGGTCCGGTCGGCGTGCTTGCCCAGCCAGCGCATCAGCATCCGGAGCAGAAACGCCGCCAACAGGCCCGCCGCCACCGCGATTCCGGCGATGACCAGGTCGTCCATGGTGAGATCCCGCTTCACCGGTCACCTCCGGTGAAAGAAGCGGCGGCGACATGCTCCGCCGACGGCCGGATGTGAAGTTTCGTCACGTTGTCCCCTGCTCGATTTCCGGGCGGTACGGTCGCGTGCCGTTCGGGCACGACGGCTCATCCTGCCGTATCCCGCACAGCAGTTCGCACCAGGTGCGGGGCCTTCGGCCACCTGCGCGAAGGGCGGGGTGCCGCATCGGGCGGAGCGCGGACGGACCCGGGCGACGCGCCTGCGTACGCTACGGCCCGGCCGGCCGCCGAACGCTCCGGGACGACTGGTCTCCGCCCGCTTCAGGTTTGCAGGTCCCCGATCGCTCCGGGCCCATAGGCCCGGCCGCTTCGGGTGCCGCAGGTCTCCGGCTGCTGTAGGCCCGCTGGCGCCCCACTGCTACGGTCCCGCCGATCCCCGATCGCTCCGGTCCCGCCGATCCCCGATCGCTCCGGTCCCGCAGGCCCCGATCGCTCCGGGCCCGCAGGGCACCCGACCGCTCCGGTCCTACAGGTCCCCGAACGCCCCATGCCGTCCCGCCCCCGAGGCGAACCGTGCCGCTCCCTCCAGGCTCTCCGTCAACACCCCCGCACCGTGCCGCAGTTCCGAGCGCAGCGCGGCCTCCTCGTCCAGGCCCTCCTGGTCGAGGACGGAGGCGCGGTCGGCGCGCAGGCAGGCCTGGGGGAAGGCGGCGATCGTGGCGGCCAGGGCCTCGGCCCGCGCGCGAGCCGTGCCCGGGGGGACCACCCGGTTGACCAGCCCCATCCCGTACGCCTCCGGGGCCGCCACCGGCCGCCCTGTCAAGATCATGTCCAGGGCGCGGCTCGTGCCGATCAGCCGGGGCAGCCGTACCGTGCCGCCGTCGATCAGGGGGACACCCCAGCGGCGGCAGAACACGCCGAAGACGGCGTCCTCCTCGGCGACCCGCAGATCGCACCAGAGCGCCAGCTCCAGGCCCCCGGCCACGGCGTACCCGGCGACCGCCGCGATCACCGGCTTGGACAGCCGCATCCGGGTCGGGCCCATCGGGCCGTCGCCGTCCTCGGTGACCTGGTTGCCGCGCTCGGTACCGAGGGCCTTGAGGTCCGCGCCCGCGCAGAACGTCCCGCCCGCACCCCACAGAACCGCCACCCGCGCCTCCTCGTCCGCCTCGAACTCCCGGAAGGCGTGCGCGAGTTCGGCGGCCGTCGGGCCGTCCACGGCGTTGCGGGCCTCGGGGCGGGACAGGACGACCGTGGTGACGGGTCCCTGGCGTTCGACGCGGACGGGCATGGCGAAATCCCCTTCGGTGGGCGACGACCACGGGAGTCTCGCACGGGGAAGGCCCCGCCCCACGGCGGCTGTCAGATCACCTTCCAGCGCACCAGCGCCCCCAGCGTCAGCGCCCCCGGCAGCATCGGCAGCCACACCGTGATGATCCGGTACGCCAGCACCACCGCCGTGGCCACCGCCGCCGGGCCGCCAGCCGCCACCAGCGCCACGATCAGCGCCGCCTCGACCGAACCGAGCCCGCCCGGCGTGGGGATCAGCGCGACCGCGACCGTCGCCGCGAGATAGGCGACCGCCACGTGCAGCGGCGGCACGTCGAGGCCCAGCGCCTCGCCCACCGCGACCAATCCGGCCGCCTGGAGGGCCGGGAACGCGAACGCCCCGCCCCACAGCGCCAGCGCCCGGGAGGCGCGGGAGTGCACCGAGCGGGCCTCGCCGAGCGCGGTGCGCAGGAAGGAGGCCACGGTCGTGCGGACCCGGCGGATCAGCGCCAGGACGCCCGCCGTCAGCAGGACCGCCGCCGCTACCGCGAGGAGCAGCGGGCCCACCGCCGTCCCCTCCGGCAGCAGACTGCCGAGCCGCAGCGCGTCGGGGAAGGCCAGCAGCAGCGCCGCCAGCAGGGCGAGCCGGCCGATGGACTCGGCGAGGAGATACAGCGCGAGGGCCGCCGAGGAGCGGGCGAGCGGCAGCCCGCACACGGTCATGAACCGCAGGTTGACCGCGCTCGCGCCGAGGCCGGTCGGCAGCAGATGGTTGGCGGCGCCCGCCGCGAACTGCGTGGCGAGCAGCCGCGCCGAGGGCAGCCGTTCGACCACGGCGCCCTGCCGGCAGCACGCCGCGGCCACCCAGGTCAGGCAGGTGGCCCCGGCCGCCGCCAGCAGCCAGGGCCACTCGGCGGTGCCCAGCTGCGCGAAGCCCTCGGTGAGCACGGCACGGTGCCGCACCGCCACCACCGCGACCAGCACGAGCGGAAGCAGACACAGGATCTGCCGGACGGGGACGCGTCGGGGGAGTCGTCCCGGGGGCGGGTCGGAAAGCTGTACCGCTGTCACAGTCGGAGAGGTTCTCCGCGCCGCGCCAACTGCGGGTTGCGGAAACAGGGCTTCCGGCTTACGTCCGGTCATCGGGACCCCCGGCCCGGTCGGCGCCTTGACCTCAAGGAAGGTCGAGGTTCTACGTTCTCCCCCATGAGCATGGAGACCACAGCGTGGACACAGCTGCACACCGTCATGAACGCCGAGCACGAGCGCCGCCCGTTCGCGCGCGACACGCTCCGCCGCATCGGCGCGTTCGCCCGCCCCCACCGCGCGCGCATCGCGCGGTTCGTCGCGCTCGGGGTGGCCACCGCGCTCCTCGCGGTGGCGACGCCCGTCCTGGCGGGACAGGTCGTCGACACGATCGTGTCAGGCGGCTCTACCTTCTTGATCGGGTTGATCGAGCCATTCGTAGGGTTGGATCGCCCAGGGGTGCCGGGTGTGGCTATCAGGCTGCTGCCAGCTCGTGGC
>NZ_JBSFVG010000014.1:0-206292 GCF_053592195.1 Streptomyces sp. NPDC002776
TCCTTTGTACTCACCCTCTCGGGCTTTCCTCCGGGCTTCCCTTCGGTCTTGCGTTTCCGACTCTATCAGACCCTTTCGGCTCCGATTCCCTGTCGGCGGGATTCGCTTTCCGGCCTCTCGGCCTTCCGGCGATGTCGACTTTATCAGACCCTCTCGGTGTCTGACGCCCTGTCAACCGGGCTTGTCCTCGCGGCCGTTGCGGGCCGTTCCGACGTCTCAAACCTTAGCGGATTCCCCCGGCAGTTCCTAATCGGACCGCCGAGCCCCATTCGAATTGAATTCGGGCACGCCGAATTCATCCCGGCTGGGAGTTCGTGCTGGTGATTGAGATGCCGCTCATGCGGCTGAGGTGCTACCGGAGAACCGTTACAGCTCGGCGGCAACCCGAAGAACTCTACGGATCGGGCAGGGGGGTGTCAAGCGACCCCTGTCAAGATCTTTAATCGAGGTCGGTCAGTCGCCCGCCGGCGTCCGGCTGGGCGTGCTCCACCCTGCGCAGCAGCCGGGTGAGCACCTCACCGAGGGCCGTGCGCTCCTCCGCGGAGAGGTCCTGGAGCAGGTCCTCCTCGAAGCCCGAGGCGAGGCGCATGGCCTCTGTCCACTTCTCCCGGCCCTCTGTCGTGAGCTCCACGATGACGCGGACCCGGTTGGACTCGTCCCGCGCCCGGGTGACCAGGCCCTCGGCGACCATGCGGTCGATCCGGTGGGTCATCGCGGCCGGCGTGAGGCCGAGGCGCTTGGCGAGCTCGCTCGGGCCCAGGCGGTACGGAGCGCCGGACAGGACGAGGGCCTTGAGGACCTCCCACTCGGTGTTGCTGATGCCGAGCGTGGCGGTCTGGCGGCCGTAGGCGACGTTCATGCGGCGGTTCAGCCGGGACAGCGCCGAGACGATCTTCTCGACCTGTGGGTCGAGGTCCTGGAACTCGCGCTGGTAGGCGGCGATCTGCTCTTCGAGTGTCGGCTCGTTGCTGAGGCCGGAGGTGTCGCCCATGCGTCGCAGTATCGCATGGCCTTTAGTTGGCATTGAAGTCCTTGGATGTGTACTCTTTAGGTTCGAACTTTAGCTTTGAAGTCTTGAGGTCTAATCACTTCAGGCCTAACTACTTGAGAGGGTGAACGTGACCAGGGCGATGGGCGCCGCGATGCGCCGGATCCACGTGGGCAACGCACTCAGCGCGTTCGGGCTCGGCTTCACGGTCCCGTATCTGTACGTCTATGTGGCGCAGGTGCGGGGTCTTGGTGCCGTCACGGCGGGTCTTGTGCTCGCCGTGTTCGCCGTGGCCGCGTTGGTCGTGCTGCCGTTCGCCGGGCGGGCGATCGTGCGGCGCGGCCCGCTTCCGGTGTTGCTCGCCGCCCTCGTCACCGCCGCGATCGGCGCGCTCAGCCTCGGCCTGGCGGGGAACGCCACGGCCGTACTGCTGTCGGCGGCGGCGCTGGGGGCCGGTCAGGCCGTGATGCAGCCGGCGCTGGCGACGATGATCGTGGACGTGTCGACGGCGGAGACCCGGTCGCGGGCCTTCGCGACGCAGTTCTTCCTGCAGAACCTGGGTCTCGGTGTCGGTGGTCTCATCGGCGGTCACCTGGTGGACACGACCCGGGTCTCCTCCTTCACCCTGCTCTTCGCGATCGAGGCGGCGATGTTCCTGCTGCTGGTCGTGGTGATGGCGACCGTGCGGATGCCGCGCGCGCCGCGGATCGGGGCCGCTCCGGCGCGGTCGGCGAAGGGCAGCTGGAAGCAGTTGCTCGGGAACCGGGCGATGGTGCAGCTGTGTGTGCTGGGCTTCGTGCTGTTCTTCGCCTGCTACGGCCAGTTCGAGTCGGGGCTGAGCGCCTACGGCGTGGAGGCCGCCGGGATCTCCACCTCGGCGCTCGGGACGGCTCTGGCCGCCAACACGGCGGTGATCGTCGTGGCGCAGTTCGCGGTGCTGAGGTTCGTCGAGCGGCGGCGGCGGTCCCGGGTGATCGCCGCGGTGGGGCTGATCTGGGCGGTGGCGTGGGTCGCGGCGGGGTACGCCGGGCTCGGGCACGGCAGCCAGGAGATGGCGACGGCGGCGTTCGTGGCGACGTACGCGCTGTTCGGGCTGGGTGAGGCGATGCTGTCGCCGACGGTCGCGCCGCTGGTGGCGGATCTCGCGCCGGAGGGGATGGCGGGCCAGTACAACTCGGCGTTCGCCCTGGTGAAGCAGCTCGCGCTGGCGGTGGGTCCGGCGGTGGGCGGTCCGATGGGGGCCGCGCTGCACGCGCCGTACATCGTGACGTTCCTGCTGTTCTCCCTCGGCATCACCTGGCTCGCGCTGCGGCTGGGGCGGCAGCTGACCGCCGTACAGGATCAGCCGGCGTCGGCGCGGAGCCGGGTGGTGGCGCAGCGGGGGGCTCCGGCCGAGGGCCAGGCTCCGGCGCACGTCTGAGTCAGGCGCCGCCCTTGGGCAGGGCGAACTCGCACCACACCGCCTTGCCGCCGCCGGGGGTCCGTCTGGATCCCCACGCGGAGGCGATCGTCGCGACGATCGCGATGCCCCGGCCCGACTCGTCGGCCGGGTCCGCGCGGCGGCGCCGCGGGAGGTGGTCGTCTCCGTCGGTGACCTCGACGATCAGGCGGCGGTCGGTGCGGCGCAGCCGCAGGCGCATGGGCGGGGTGCCGTGCTGGAGGCTGTTGGCGACCAGTTCGCTGGCCGCCAGGACGCCCAGGTCGTGCAGGTCCGTCGGGAACCGCCAGCTGGTCAGGACGCCGGAGGCGAACGCACGCGCGCGGGGGGCCGCTTCCACGCCGCCGAGCAGTTCCAGGGCGGCGTTGCGGAACAGGTCGCCGTCCGGGCCCGTGCGGGCCGGGTGCTGGAACACCAGGACCGCCACGTCGTCGTCGTGGTCCGCGGTGACGCCCGCGGAGCGGACCAGGCGGTCGCAGACGACCTGGGGCGTGCCGGTGGCGCCGGCCAGGGCGCGCTCCAGGGACGCGATGCCCTCGTCCAGGTCTTCGTTCCGGCGCTCCACCAGGCCGTCCGTGTAGAGGACCCCGGTGGAGCCGGGGCTCAGCGGGATCGAGCCCGAGGCGTGCATCCAGCCGCCGGTGCCGAGCGGCGGGCCGGTCGGCTCGTCGGCGCGCAGCACGGTGCCGCTCTCGTCGCGGACCAGGATCGGCAGATGGCCGGCGGAGGCGTACACCAGCCGGCCCTCGTTCGGGTCGTGGATGGCGTAGACGCAGGTGGCGATCTGGTTGGCGTCGATCTCGGTGGCGAGGCCGTCCAGCAGCTGCAGTACCTCGTGCGGGGGCAGGTCCAGGCGGGCGTAGGCGCGGACCGCCGTGCGGAGTTGGCCCATGACGGCCGCCGCGCGCACGCCTCTGCCCATGACGTCGCCGATCACCAGCGCCGTACGGCCGCCGCCGAGGGTGATGACGTCGTACCAGTCGCCGCCGACCGCGGCTTCCGTGCCGCCGGGCTGGTAGGTCGCCGCGATGCGCAGGTCGTCCGGCTGTTCGAGTTCCTGGGGGAGCAGGGAGCGCTGGAGCGTCACCGCGGTCTCGCGCTGGCGGCGTTCGCTGGCGCGCAGGCGCTCGGCGGCCTCGGCGTGGTCGGTGACGTCGGTGGCGAAGACCAGCACTCCTCCGTCGCCCTCGGCGACCGGGGTGCAGGTGAAGGTGTAGGAGCGGCCGTCGGGGGCCCTGCGGGACTTGACCGTGCGGGGCTTGGCGCTGCGCAGGACCTGGTCCAGGAGCGGGAGCAGGCCCAGTCCGTCCAGTTCCGGCAGGGCCTCGCGGGCCGGTGCGCCGAGCGGGCGGACGCCGAAGGCGGCGGTGTAGGCGCCGTTGACGTAGGCCAGGCGGTGGTCGGTGCCGTGGACCAGGGCGACGAGGGCCGGGACACGGTCGAGCACTTCGCGTGCCGGGAGTTCGTCGAGGGCGGGGACGGGCGGGGCGTCGTCGGTGAGCTGCTCGGCTCTGGCCGCGGGGACGGAGCCCGCGCTCTCGCCGCGCCGCTCCGCGGGGACCGCGTGTTCGGTCCGCGCAGCGGCGCGGCGCTGCGTTCCGGGGAGCCGGGCGCTCCAGCGCGTGAAGTTCACGAATCCTTGCCTCGTGTCGTCGTCTTCGGCCAGCTCCGGACCCGGGCGGGGGTCTGGGTGGTGGCTCCCCGGGGATGCAGCGCTGCGGGGACGGTGTCGTGGGAGTCGGGGGCGGGCGGCTGCCCGTCCGGCGTCGGGGGTCAGTCTGGCAGTGTGGCGGATCGGGCCGACAACCGTCAGACGCCTGCCCGGCCGGTGGAGTTCCTGGGTCCGGTCAGGACGACCCCTTCGGGTCGTTGTCGGTGTCGACAGAATGCTTTCCACCGGCCGCGAGTTCGAACTCCGCTCGGGGGTGTTCGAGTGAACCGAGGGAGACGATTTCCCTCTTGAAGAGCCCGGACAGCGTCCATTCGGCCAGGACCCGGGCCTTTCGGTTGAAGGTGGGCACCCTGCTCAGGTGGTACACGCGGTGCATGAACCAGGCAGGGTAGCCCTTCACCTTGCGCCCGTAGACGTGTGCGACGCCTTTGTGCAGTCCGAGGGAGGCCACCGAGCCGACGTACTTGTGGGAGTACGTCTCCAGCGGCTCGCCGCGCAGGGCGTGCGCGATGTTGTCGCCGAGGACCTTGGCCTGGCGCAGCGCGTGCTGGGCGTTGGGGGCGGTCTCCGTGCCGGGCCGCTCGGCGGTGACGTCGGGGACGGCGGCGGCGTCTCCCGCGGCCCACGCGTGCGGGGCGCCCTCGATCGTCAGCTCGGCGGTGCACTTGAGCCGTCCGCGTTCGGTGCGCGGGAGGCCGGTGGCGGCGACCAGGGGGTGCGGTTTGACGCCGGCCGTCCACACGACCGTACGGGTCGGGAAGCGGGCGCCGTCACTGAGCACCGCGGTCCGGTCGACGCAGGACTCCAGCCGGGTCTTCAGGCGTACGTCGATGTTGCGGCGGCGCAGTTCGGTGACCGTGTAGCGGCCCATCTTCTCGCCGACCTCGGGGAGGATGCGGTCCGAGGCCTCGACGAGGATCCACTTCATGTCCTCGGGGCGCACGTTGTGGTAGTACCGCGCGGCGTAGCGGGCCATGTTCTCCAGCTCGGCGAGCGCCTCCACGCCCGCGTAGCCGCCGCCGACGAAGACGAAGGTGAGGGCCGCGTCGCGGATCGCGGGGTCGCGCGTGGAGGAGGCGATGTCCATCTGCTCGATGACGTGGTTGCGCAGTCCGATGGCCTCTTCGACCGTCTTGAACCCGATGCCGTGGTCGGCGAGTCCGGGGACGGGAAGGGTGCGGGAGACCGAGCCGGGGGCGAGGACGAGTTCGTCGTAGGCGATCTGTTCGGTGCCGGCGCCCTCCTCCTCGGTGGCGAGGGTGGTGAGGGTCGCGGTGCGCGCGGCGTGGTCGATGGAGCGGACCTCGCCGACGACGACCCGGCACCGGCCGAGGACGCGGCGCAGCGGTACGACGACATGGCGGGGGGAGATCGAACCGGCCGCCGCCTCGGGAAGGAAGGGCTGATAGGTCATGTACGGGTCGGGTGAGACGACTGTGACCTCGACTTCTCCGCGATTGAGTTCCGGTTTCAACTTTCGCTGGAGTCGCAGGGCCGTGTACATCCCGACGTAGCCACCACCGACAACGAGAATGCGCGCACGTTCCTTCACCATCCCATGACGCACCCAGCGCCTGAGTTTGTCCACAGCCTCAGCAATTTGTGTGACCGCGAGCCATCGCGAGGCCGGGTTGGCCGAATTACCGGAGTACGAGGAAGATCCGCAGGTCAACCGGTGTGCGCCGGGGGGCCGCAGGGGGCGCAACCGGGACGTTTGTGATCCGTACGCCGATCGGGGGGCGCTCTGTGCGGAACGTGCCCCTTCTGAATTGACTCCCTCTCAACTATGTTCGTGTGTCGACGGGGTGTAGGGGGATGCGCTCGTCGGGCTCAACGGCTTCGCGACGGGCGGGCTCGGGTCCGGGCATGTTCCACAACGCTCCGGCTGTCGAATGACGGGGGTGTCTCCGGGGGGAGACGTCATTACCGGGGGAACGCTTATGCATGTTCAGGACTCTCATTGGTCGTCCACGTCCGCCATCGCTTCCGGCGGCGGAGCGATCGGCGCGACGATGGGTGGAGCCATGAGTGCGGCGGGGAACGGACGCGAGAGTGCGCGGACGGCACCGCTGCGGGTGGACGCACAGCGCAATCTGGAGCACGTGCTCCGCGCGGCGCGGGAGGTCTTCGGCGAGCTGGGATACGGCGCGCCCATGGAGGACGTGGCCCGGCGCGCACGGGTCGGCGTCGGGACGGTGTACCGCCGCTTCCCGAGCAAGGACGTACTGGTGCGCCGGATAGCCGAGGAGGAGACCTCCCGGCTGACCGATCAGGCCCGGACGGCGCTCGGGCAGGAGGACGAGCCGTGGTCGGCGCTCTCGCGCTTCCTGCGGACGTCGGTGGCGTCCGGTGCCGGGCGGCTGCTGCCGCCGCAGGTGCTGCGCGTCGGGGTCGCGGAGGACGACCCGGGGTTCGACGAGGCGCGGGTGCCGCAGCAGCGGACGCAGCCGGGCGCGGGCGAGCTGCGGCTGGTGCCGGGGGAGACTCCGGGTCCGGCCGGGCCGGCCGATGACGACGCCGGGGCTTCGGCGCTGCTGGAGGTCGTGGGGCAGCTCGTCGACCGGGCGCGTGCGGCCGGTGAGCTGCGGGCCGATGTGTCGGTGGCGGACGTCCTGCTGGTGATCGCGACGGCGGCGCCCTCGCTGCCGGACCCGGCGCAGCAGGCGGCGGCCTCGGCCCGGCTGCTGGACATCCTGCTGGAGGGGCTGCGCTCGCGGCCGTCCTGACCCGGCGGCCGACGGGGTGACCCGAACAGGTGACGAGGAGGCGGGGACGCCGTGCGCGCTCCCGCCTCGGACACCCTGGAAAAGCCCGTCGGGAAGTCCGGGAAGCGGCCCAACTCCCGCCCAGGGGACGTCATTTGCACCTTCCCTGTTCGGGTGACCGCTAGTACTGGTTCGCGTGAAGTCCCCACGGACGAGTGGATGGCCCCCGCTGTCGGCCGCCGACCAAAATCCGGTATGGCACTCTGACCCGGTGTTCGGGACTGGTTGGGCTGCGGCGGGGGCTTTCCGCGATGGGCGTTGACGGGCGGGACGGGTCACTCGGTGACGGTGACGCGGAGGACGACGGCCCGGCCTCGCCTCATGTGCCGAGTCAGGGCGGGCGGGCGGATCTGCCGCTGGGCGGCGAGCCGTTGGTGGCCCCGATCCCCGCCCAGGGGGGCGAGCCCGTGGAGGGCAGCGTCCCGGCACAGCGGGATCGACGCGAGGACAGCGTCCTGCCCCCGCCCAGGGACCTGCCGCTGTCGGACGCCGATCTCATCGGGCGGATGCGCTCGGGCGACGACTCGGCCTACGAGGAGCTCTACCGCCGGCACGCCGACGCGGTCCGCCGGTACGCCCGTACCTGCTGCCGCGACGACCACACCGCGGACGACCTCACCGCCGAGGTCTTCGCCCGGATGCTCCAGGCGGTCCGGGGCGGTACCGGCCCCGAGCACGCCGTACGCGCGTATCTGCTGACCTCGGTCCGGCGCGTCGCGGCCACCTGGACGAAGACCGCGAAGCGGGAGCAACTGGTCGACGACTTCGCGGTGTTCGCCTCCCAGGCGGCGCGCTCCTCCGAGGTGTCCGACGACGACACCCTGGAGCTGGGCGCGGAGGTGCGCGCGATGCACGAGGCCGAGCGGTCGATGGCCATGCAGGCCTTCCGGTCGCTGCCGGAGCGCTGGCAGGCCGTGCTGTGGCACACCGAGGTCGAGGACGAGTCGCCGAGCGAGGTCGCCCCGCTCTTCGGGCTCGACGCCAACGGCACGCGCGTGCTCGCCAGCCGGGCCCGCGAGGGCCTGAAGCAGGCCTATCTCCAGGCCCATGTCAGCGCCAGCCTCGCCGGCGACGAGGAGTGCGCCCGCTACGCCGACCGGCTCGGCGCCTACGCCCGCGGGGGCCTGCGCACCCGGGCCGAGCGCGGGCTGCGCAAGCACCTGGAGGAGTGCGCCAAGTGCCGGCTGGCCGCGGGCCAGATCAAGGAGGTCGCCGGGGGTATCCCGGCGGTCGTGCCGGTCGCGGTCATCGGGTGGTTCGGCGCCGCCGGGTACGCCAAGGCCGCCGCGTTCATCGCGGGCGGCAGCGGAGCGGGCGCCGCGGGTGCCGCGGGCGCGGCCGCCGCGGCGGGCGGGTCCTCCTCCGGTGCGGCGGGCGCCGGTGGCGGTGCCGCGGCCTCCGAAGGGCTCGGCGCGCCGGTGAAGGCCGGCATCGCCGCCGGTGTGGTCGCCGTGGCCGCCGCCGCGGTGGCCCTCGCGCTGGTCGCCGGCGACGATCCGGTGCCGAAGCCGGACGCCAAGCCGCCGGTCACCTCCCCGGCGCCCGTCGTCGAGGAGGCCGCGCCCCCCAAGCCGCCGGTCGAGCAGCCGCCTCCGCCCGTCTTCGCCGCCGAGCCCGCCCCCACCCCCACGCCCGAGCCGACCCCCACCCCCACACCGACCCCGACGCCCGCCCCCACCCCGAAGCCGAAGCCCACGCCGACCCTCACTCCGACGCCGACCCCCACGCCCGAGCCGACGCCCACCCCGACACCGACGCCTCCACCCGCGCCGGCCGAGTACCAGTGGAGCGAGCTGTCGTACGACGTCAACGGCGACGGCACCGGGCCCGAGATGCGCATCGGCGAGAGCAGCTGGGTGTGGCAGCGCTCCGGGGTGTCGATCGCCGGGAAGCGGTACACGCACGGGGTGACGGTGCACGGCGCGTCCTCCGTCACCATCGATCTCAACCGGGAGTGCACCACGTACCGGGCCATGGTCGGGGTCGACGACATGAATCTGACGCTGGGCGAGTTCGCCTTCTCCGTGTACGCCGACGGGGTACGGCTGTGGCGGTCCGGAGTGATCAGGGCCGGTGACCCGGCGGTCCCCGTCTCGGTCGGCATCGCGGGACGCGAGACGGTACGGCTGGTGGTGGAGCCGCACGGCCACCTCGACAGCGTGCTCCTCGCGGACTGGGCCGAGTCGAAGTTCCGCTGCCGGTAGGCCGGATGTGGCCCTAGGCCCGCCGCGCCCCCGCGCCCGCGCCCAGCGCCCCCCGCTGCGGCGTGATTCCCGCGGGGACCGCACGCGCGCGTGCCGGGGTTCCCGTCCAGCAGGTGCCTCGGCGGGCCAGCAGGCGGTTGAGCCAGAGTTCCAGGGAGACCAGGTCGGCCAGGCCGTCCAGGGGGAGGGGCTCGCCCTCGGCCGCCGAGCGCAGCGCCTTGCGGACCACGCGGGCCTCCACCAGGCCGGCCTGGGCCAGCAGCGGGGTGCCGAAGAGGGCCATCAGGTCGTTCGCCGCCACCCTCAGACCCGCACGGGCCGCCAGCGCCGCCGGGGTGGGGGACGTCGCGCCCCAGCCCGGCGGGAGGTCGGCCACGCCCGCGCCCTCCAGGACCGTACGGAGGATCGCGGCGCGGGCGCCGGGCCGTACGCGCAGGGCCTCGGGGAGTGCGCGGCAGGCGCGGACGACCTGGTTGTCGAGGAACGGCGCGTGCAGGCGCTGGAAGCGGATCTCGGCGGCCTGCTCCAGGACGCGCAGGTCCACCGCGTGCCGGGCGAGCGCGGCCCGCGCGCGATAGTCGCCGGGGCGCTGTCCCGGGCCGACCCCGGAGCGGTGCGTCGCCCCTTGCAGGCGAACCGATACTTCAGCCAGCGCCTCGCCCGTCAGCCAGCGCGCCGCCGGGCCGGGTCTGGCCCAGGTGAGGGCCGCGAGCGACGCCCCCACGGCACCCCCGGGGTCGTCGAACCGGCGGTGCAGGAGCCGCTCGGCCAGCGCCTCCAGACCCGTGCGGTACGGCGTGCGCGCCAGCTTGCGCGCCGCGCCGTACACGCGCGCGGGGACCATCACCGAGCCGTCCGCCCTCGCGAGCGCGGCGACCGGACGGACCAGGTGCCTGCGCCGGCGGTCCATCAGCAGGTCCGTCAGCCGGGCCGGATGGGCGTCCAGCACCTGGCGGGCGCCGTAGCCGGTGAAGTGGTCCGCGCTGCCCGCGGCCAGCCGCGCCCGGTGCCGGGCCGCCGTCACCAGGGACGGCCCCGGTTCGTCGGTGAGGGGCCCGTCCAGATCGGCGTACGGCAGGGTCTCCTCGCCGCCCGCCACCACCACGTGGTGCAGGCGCGGGTTGGCCGCGAGGGTGCCCGCCCGTTCCAGCTCGGCCTCCCGGCCGCCCACGGCGAGGTCGTTGAAGGTGACCGCCAGCAGCCGCTCCCCCGCGCCCGTGCCGTGGCCGAGCACGGTGCCCGGCATGCCGGGCAGCCCCGCGGCGAGCAGGGCGAGGGTGCCGGAGGCCGGGCCGCCGGAGAGGTCCGCCCCGATTCCGGGAACGGGCATCCCGCGCGCGGCGCGGCGTTCGGCGGGGCCCATGCCCGGGACGGGGCCGGGGTCGATGTCGGCGCCGGGCACGTGCCGGGGTGCGGACAGCCGGGCCCGTACGGCGTCCACCAGCGCGTCGCGTACGGCGTCCACGGCGCTGTCCGGGTCGGCCGGGGGTGCCGCCACCGCGAGGGAGGCGACCGGCTCGTACCCGGCGATCTCGCGGGCCCCGGCCCGCAGGATCAGCGCGTGCCCCGGCGGAATGCGCCGTACGCCGTCGTAGGGGGTGGAGTCGTCCAGGGCCGCGGGAACGTCCGGGGCGGCGAGCAGGGCGGCCAGGTGACCGAAGTCGAGGTTCGCCTCGATGAGGTCGGCCAGCGGCAGCGCGGCAGTCGCGTAGGCGGTGCCGCCGGACCAGGGGGTGTAGAACACCGGCCGGGCGCCCGCCAGATCGCCGCACACCATGACCCTGCGGCCGACCTGGACGACAGCCGTGTAGCTGCCGGGCCAGGCCGTCAGATGCCGAAGTGCCCCGCCGCGCGCGGCGAATAGGCCCACCCGCAGCTGCTCGTCGCTCGCCCCGCAGATGCCGAGGACGGCGATCCGGTTCTGGGGGTCGGCCTGCACCACGCGCACCTCGTCGGGGCGCCAGTCGCCGACCGCCCACAGCGGATCGGGGTCGCCCCACAGGAGTTGGGAGCCGACCGGGTGCACGCTCTCGCCGTCGGGCCCGGTAGCCCCCGCGGAACCGATCACGGCGGCTCCCGCGGCGGTGCTGCTCCATCCCACCAACCACCGCATCGACGCCTCCACAGGCTGTGGACCACCAGTGCACCGCACGAACCGGTTCACCATGCTGCCATGAAGGACGCGTGCCCGAGTCGCGGTGACACCGCTTGGGATCCGTGAAGTGCGCCCCCGCGGGCGCCCCCACAGGGCATCCATACCCGCGCAGAGCAAGGAGACCACCCGGCCGGGGCGACGCGAATGCGCCCCCGATTCACTCCCCGAGAACGCCCTTCGCGCCCTCAATTTCCATGGTGGGAGCGGTAATCACCCGCAAGAGGCAGGGTCGGTTTTCGGCCAAATCGGCGTGACGACAACAGGTTTGGCCACTCTCCGTACAGGCCCTGCGCACTACTTGGCGTGCGCGCAGCCCGGGAGGCGGGACTCGCCCCCCGGACCGGTCCGCCGCCCGCGGGGATGAAGGCGGCGGTGTCCCCCAGCCCACTGGATCCAGTACAGCGGGCCGACCCACGCACGATCCATGGAAGCGCTCCCCGGATGGCCGGAGAAGAGCGCACAC
This sequence comes from Streptomyces sp. NPDC002776, assembly GCF_053592195.1. NCBI lineage: Bacteria > Bacillati > Actinomycetota > Actinomycetes > Kitasatosporales > Streptomycetaceae > Streptomyces > Streptomyces sp. NPDC002776. The sequence goes on from NZ_JBSFVG010000014.1 coordinate 11,686, forward strand.
CCGGGCGCACGGCCACACAGCGGGAGCACGCCGCAACCGTCCGTACCTGAACCGCACTTCAGTACGGACCACAATCCCGCCATCCGGAACAATGCCCCTTAACGCTTGGGATGCGGCGAACTACGCTGGGTTTACGAATGCCGCATGGTTATGCCAGCGCGGCAGCCGTCTGTGTCGAGGGGTGGCGCATGTCCAGGGAGCAACGCGGGCCGAACGAAAAACTCGGCGCCGTTCTCGCCCTCGCGGGAATCAGCAACGCCGGCCTCGCGCGCCGCGTCAACGACCTTGGCGCACAACGCGGGTTGACACTTCGCTACGACAAGACCTCGGTGGCGCGCTGGGTGTCGAAGGGAATGGTGCCGCAAGGTGCGGCGCCGCACCTCATCGCCGCCGCCATCGGCCAGAAGCTCGGCCGCCCGGTGCCGCTCCACGAGATCGGCCTGGCGGACGCGGATCCCGCCCCCGAAGTGGGCCTCGCCTTCCCCCGGGACGTCGGCCAGGCGGTCCGGTCGGCGACGGAGCTCTACCGTCTCGACCTCGCCGGACGGCGCGCCGGCTCCGGCGGCATCTGGCAGTCGCTGGCCGGCTCGTTCGCGGTCAGTGCCTACGCGACACCCGCCTCGCGGTGGCTGATAACCCCGGCCGACAGTTCGGTGGCGCGCGAGGTGAACCCCGCCGAGGGGTCCGGCGCACCGGTGAAAGTCGGCCACAGCGATGTGCAGAAACTGCGGGAGGCCGCCGAGGACGCCAGGCGCTGGGACTCCAAGTACGGAGGCGGCGACTGGCGTTCGTCCATGGTGCCCGAGTGCTTACGGGTGGAGGCGGCGCCGCTGCTGCTCGGCTCCTACTCCGACGAGGTGGGCCGGGCACTGTTCGGGGCTAGCGCCGAACTGACCCGGCTCGCGGGGTGGATGGCCTTCGACACCGGACAGCAGGAGGCCGCGCAGCGGTACTACATCCAGGCGCTGCGGCTGGCCCGGGCGGCGGCGGACGTGCCGCTCGGCGGGTATGTGCTGGCCTCCATGTCCTTGCAGGCGACGTACCGCGGCTTCGGTGACGAGGGCGTCGACCTGGCCCAGGCCGCGCTGGAGCGCAACCGCGGTCTGGCCACCGCGCGCACCATGAGCTTCTTCCGGCTCGTCGAGGCACGCGCGCACGCACGCGCGGGGGACGCGCAGGCGGCCGGCACCGCGCTCAAGGCGGCCGAGGGCTGGCTGGAGCGCTCCCGGGACGGCGACCAGGACCCCTCCTGGCTCGGCTTCTACTCCTACGACCGCTTCTGCGCGGACGCCGCCGAGTGCTACCGCGATCTGAAGGCGCCGCGTCAAGTGCGCCGGTTCACGGAGCAGGCCCTGTCGAAACCGACGGAGGAGTTCGTGCGCTCGCACGGGCTGCGGCTGGTCGTCTCGGCGGTCGCCGAACTGGAGTCCGGCAACCTCGACGCGGCATGCGAGCAGGGCGTGCGGGCGGTGGAGGTCGCGGGGCGGATCTCGTCGGCGCGCACCACCGAGTACGTGAAGGATCTGCTGCACCGTCTCGAGCCCTACGGGGACGAGCCGCGGGTGGTGGAGCTGCGGGAGCGGGCCCGTCCGCTGCTGATGACTCCGGCGTAGGTTCCTTCGCCTCTCCCCCCGGGTTTGAAGGCATTGTCAGTGGCGCAGTGCACTATCGGAGGCGGGAGGTGGTGCTGGTGCGGTCGGTCGCATACGACGGTGATGTGCTCGTGGTCGGCGGGGGGATCGTCGGGCTGTCCACGGCGTACGCGATCACGCGGGCCGCGCCCGGTACCCGCGTCACCGTGCTGGAGAAGGAGACCGGGCCCGCCCGGCACCAGACCGGGCGGAACAGCGGGGTGATCCACAGCGGGATCTACTACCGGCCCGGATCGCTGAAGGCGCGGTACGCCGTGCGCGGTGCCGCCGAGATGGTCAAGTTCTGCGCCGAGTACGACATCGCCCATGCCGTCACCGGGAAGCTGATCGTCGCCACCGAGCGCTCGGAGCTGCCCCGGCTGCACGCGCTGGTCCAGCGCGGCCGGGAGAACGGCATTGCGGTGCGGGAGCTGGGCGCCGCGCAGATCGCCGACTACGAGCCGGAGGTGCGCGGACTGGCGGCCATACAGGTCGCCACCACCGGGATCTGCGACTTCGTGGGGGTCGCCCGGCGGCTGGCCGAGGCGTCGGGGGCGGAGATCCGGTACGGCGCCGAGGTGGTCCGGGTGGACCGGCGGCCGGAGCTCGGGGTCGCCGTGCGCACGGCGGACGGGGACGTGGTGCGCGGGCGGGTGCTCGTGAACTGTGCCGGGCTGTACTGCGACGAGGTCGCCCGGCTCACCGGGGACGAGCCGGGGATGCGGATCGTGCCGTTCCGGGGGGAGTACTACACGCTGGCGCGGCCCGAGCTGGTGCGGGGGCTGGTGTATCCGGTGCCGGATCCGGCGTTCCCGTTTCTCGGGGTGCATCTGACGCGGGGGATCGACGGAGGGGTCCACGTCGGGCCCAACGCGGTGCCGGCGCTGGCCCGGGAGGGGTACGGCTGGGGGGTCGTACGGCCCCGGGAGCTCGCCTCGACGCTGGGGTGGCCGGGGTCGTGGTCGATAGCCCGGCGGCATTGGCGGTACGGCGCGGGCGAGCTGCGGCGGTCGGTGTCGAAGGCGGCGTTCACGCAGGCGGTGCGGCGGATGCTGCCGGCGGTGACCGAGGAGGACCTGCTGCCCGCGGCGGCGGGGGTGCGGGCGCAGGCGGTGCTCCGGGACGGGACGCTGGTGGACGACTTCCTGATCAAGGAGGGGGCGCGGGCGGTGCATGTGCTGAACGCGCCTTCACCGGCGGCCACGGCGTCCCTGCCGATCGGGCGGGAAGTGGCCCGGCGGGCGTTGGCGGTGCTGGGGTCGGTGTGACGGGCTCCGCCGCTGCCCCGCACTCCGTCAACACGTAAAATCGACCCCACTGTGTCTGACTCCCTCCACACCCCCGAAGCCCCCCACTCCGCCCCCGGTCATGAGCCCGGTGCGCCCCTTCGGCAAGCGCGGGCCAAGGGGGAGCCGCGGTTCCCCCACGGGCCCCAGCCCGATCCCGCCGGGTCGCACTTCGAGCGGCGGATCCGCAGTTTCCAGCCCCGCCGCAGCCGGGTGACCACGGGACAGGCGGACGCGCTGCGGCGGCTGTGGCCCGCGTGGGGCCTGGACATCGACGGCCGGCAGGTCCTCGACCTCGGCCGGCTCTTCGGGAACGACCACCCGGTCGTCCTGGAGATCGGGTTCGGGATGGGCGAGGCCACCGCCCAGATGGCCGCCGCGGACCCGGCGACCAATGTGCTCGCCGTCGACGTGCACACCCCGGGCCAGGGCAATCTGCTCAACCTCGCCGAGCACCAGGGACTGACCAACATCCGGGTCGGCAACGGCGACGCCATCATCCTGCTCCGCGAGATGCTCGCCCCGGACTCGCTCGACGGGCTCCGGGTCTTCTTCCCGGACCCCTGGCCGAAGAAGCGGCACCACAAGCGGCGGCTGATCCAGCCGGAGTTCCTCAGCCTCGCCGCGACCCGGCTCAGGCCCGGTGCGGTCCTGCACTGCGCGACCGACTGGGAGCCGTACGCCGCACAGATGCTCGAGGTGCTGACGGCCCACCCGGGCTTCGAGAACACGCAGGCCGACGGCGGTTTTGCGCCGCGTCCCGGGTTCCGACCGCTGACCCGTTTCGAGGGCCAGGGACTGGACAAGGGTCATGTGGTGAACGACCTGCTGTTCCGGCGCGTACCGCACCGAGACGAATCCCCCGCCGGCGCCTGAGCCCACCGCGCTCCTGTGCGGGCAGCGCCCTTCCCTCGTTAGGGTCAATGCCGTGGCCACCAGTCCCCCGTACCCGACGCAACCCCCCGGTCCTCCCGGCGGCACTCTGCGGCACGCGCACTGGTGGCAGCGGACGGGGGTGCGCTACGGCGCGCTGATCACCCTTCTCACCCTCTCCGGCCTGGTGATCCTCGCCCTGGTCCGCGAACAGACCGGCACCGAGGGCTTCCTGGTCGGACTGGGCCTGGCCGTGCTGCCCGTGCCGCTGCTGATAGCCGCCTTCCGGTGGCTGGACCGGGTCGAGCCGGGCCCCTGGCGGAACCTGCTGTTCGCCTTCGCCTGGGGCGCCTGCGCGGCGGCGCTGATAGCCATCGTCGCCAACAGCTTCGCGACGAGATGGATAGCGACGGCCACCGCGGACCCCTCCAGCGCCGACACCCTCGGGGCGACCGTGATAGCGCCGGTCGTGGAGGAGTCGGCGAAAGCGGCCGCCGTCCTGCTCGTCTTCCTCTTCCGGCGCCGGGACTTCACCGGGCTGGTCGACGGGGTGGTGATAGCGGGGGTCACCGCCACCGGCTTCGCGTTCACCGAGAACATCCTCTATCTCGGCACCGCCTTCGGCACCGACCAGATCACCGGCGGCAGCGGCATCGCCTCCGTGACGGCGGCGACCTTCTTCGTGCGCATCGTCATGTCGCCCTTCGCGCACCCTCTCTTCACGGTCCTCACCGGCATCGGCTTCGGTGTCGCCGCGCTCTCCGGCGACCGCCGGCGCCGACTGCGGGCCCTGCTGCCGCTGGCCGGGCTGCTGCTCGCGATGGGCCTGCACGCGATGTGGAACGGTTCCTCGGTCTTCGGCCCGTACGGCTTCTTCGCCGTGTACGGGGCGATCATGGTCCCCGCGTTCGGGCTGCTGACCTGGCTGGTCATCTGGACCCGGCAGCGCGAGCTGCGCACCGTGCGGGAGGAACTGCCCGCCTACGCCGTCGCCGGCTGGCTCACCCCGGGCGAGCCCTTCGCGCTCGCCTCCATGCGGGCCCGGCGCCTGGCCCGGCAGTACGCCCGCCGCCGCGCCGGGAGGCAGGCGGCACGGGAGGTGGCGCGGTACGAGGCGTACGCGACCTCGCTGGCGTTCCTGCGCCACCGGGGGCGCCGGGGCCGCGCGGGCGCCGACTTCGTCGTACGGGAGCAGGAGCTGCTGCGGGAGCTGTGGCGCCGCCGGGAGGTCGCCCGCCCGGCCCTGGACCACGCGGCCCGCGCCATCGCCCCGCCGGTGCCGGTGGTGGCGGCACCCTGGCCGATGTACGGCGTCTACGGCTACCCGGCGCAGCCGACGTACCAGCCCTTTCCGGCGTACCCGGCGGGCCCGTACCCCGCGTACAACCCGTACCGGTCGTGAGGGCCGCCGTCGCAAGTACCGCGGACACCAAAAACCGGCAGCCCTGACGTCGGGGGGACGTCGTCAGGACCGCCGGGGTTCTGGCGAGGGCTGGGTCAGGGGTTGAGGCCCTTGCTGCGCAGCCAGGCGAGCGGGTCGATGCCGGAGGAGGAGCCCTCGGGGTGGACCTCCATGTGGAGGTGGGCACCGGTGACGTTGCCGGTCGCGCCCACGCGGCCGATGACGTCGCCCGTGGCGACCTTCTGCCCGACGCTGACGCTGATCGAGGACTGGTGGGCGTACCAGATCTCGGTGCCGTCCTCCAGGGTGAGCACGGTCTTGTAGCCGTAGGAGCCGTCGTACCCGGCGTAGGTGATCGTGCCGGTGTGCACCGCCTTGAGCAGCGTGCCCGTGGGAGCGGCGAAGTCGGCGCCGGTGTGGTAGCCGGAGGACCACAGCGCGCCGGCCTGACCGTAGGTCGAGGTGATGGTGTACGAGGAGGTCGGCAGCGCGAACTGCTTGGCGAGGGCGGCAAGGCGCTCGGCCTCGGCCTTCTCGCGGGCTTCCTCCTCGGCCTTGGCCTTGGCGGCGGCGGCCTTGGCCTTCGCCTCCTTCTCGGCCTCGGCCAGGGCTTCCGCGGCGGCCTTCTCGGCGGCAGCGGCGGCGGCCTCGGCGGCCTTGGTGTCGACCTGCTCCTGCTGCTGCTCGGCCTGGGCCATGATCCGGGCGCGCAGCGCCTCACCGGCGTCCGCGGCACCCTGCCCGGTGTCCGTGGTGGTCATGCCGACGGTGCTGAGCGGGGTGGCCGAGGTCTCGGGGATCTGCTCCGCCGAGTCGTCGGAGATCAGCGGCAGGTCGGGCATGGTGATCGCGACCGGCGGCTTGCCGGACTGGGCGCTGGCCATGCCGCCCGCGCCGACGGCGGCTATGACACCGACGCCGAGCACCGTGGAGCTACGGGCGAGTCCGCCGCCGCGCTGCTTGGCGACGCGGTGCCGTCCGCGTACCGGGCGAATGGATTCCGCGGTGGGGTTCCATTCCTCCCAGGGGCCCTCGTCGGTGCGGTGGCTGCCGTAGGAGAAGGCCTCGTCACTGCGCTGGCTCGGCACGAACGGGGCCTCGGGGGCAGGCCGGTTTGACGCCACGTGGGCGTGCTCCTTTCCTTCCTTCTCGCCTACCGGGTTAGCTGACGGGTTCGGAGCAGGAAGGTCTCCTACGCGCGTATATCTGCCGTTTCTGCGCGGCTGATTACGCCCGATTCACCCCAATGAGTGGTTCCCCGGTTCCCTTGCGGGATTCGGCGCGTGCGCACGGAGCCGCCTCTTGTGACGGCTGGGACGACCGCGCTGCGTTATCGAACGTTAATAGACACGGGCCGCGGATTCCAAGCTGTTCCTCTTGATCGTTAACGACTCCGGCCTGGACTTTCAGGTCACTAGGGCGCCAAAACGGGCGACTTGACCAAGCCTCATGCGTCACACACGTATTGACGGTGCGTCAGTTGTTATGCGGAGGGCTCCCATCCGATCACCGCCCGTGACGATCAGGGTCGGCGCACCGCGAGCAGCGCCATGTCGTCCGCCATCCCCCCTCCGCAGTGCTCGCGCACCTCCTCGGCGAGGGCGCGGATCAGGGCACCGGGGTCGCGGAAGACGCGCCCGGACAAACGACGTTCGGGGTCGAAGAAGACGCCCTGCGCGTCGCGGGCCTCCGAGAGGCCGTCGGTGTGCAGGAGCAGGGTGGTGCCGGGAGGGAAGGGGGCCTCGTCGGCGCGGTCGGGCCAGTCACCGAGGTCGCTCATGCCCAGCGGGAGGGCGGGCTCACGGGCACGCAGCGGGCGCACGGTGCCGTCGGGGTGGAGCAGCAGCGGGGGCGGGTGGCCGCGGTTGACGACGCGCACGGGCCCCTCCCCGTGCGGGAGTTCGGCGAGCACGGCGGTCGTGAACCCCTCGACGGCGTCGATCCCGTCGCGCCGCGCGCCCTCCCGGGCCAGCGCCCGCTCCAGCCGCCGCGCGACCGCCTCCAGGCTCGGCTCCTGCTCGGCCGCTTCCCGGAACGCCCCGATGACGACGGCGACGGCGGCGACGGCCCCCATCCCCTTGCCGCGCACATCGCCGACGACGACCCGGACGCCGTACGCGCTGTCCTGCACCGCGTACAGATCGCCGCCGATGTAGGCGTCGGCCTGCGCCGCCTCGTAGCAGGCGGCGATGTCGTAGCCGCCGATCCGCTCCAGGGGTTCGGGCAGGACGGCGCGCTGGGTGGCCACGGCGATCTCGCGCTGGGTGGCGAGCCGCAGATCGCCGCGGCGCACGACGCGGTTGAGGACGACGGCCAGGACGGCGACGGTGACCACGGTGACCACCTCGGTGACCGTGTCCGGGTCCATGCCGAAGCCCAGCCGGATGTGGACGGCGTAGGCGGCGATCAGGGACACGGCCCCGACGGCGATTGTGCCGCTGAGCGCGTAGAACGGGGCGGCCACCAGCGGGGCGGCGGTGAAGAAGGGGATCGCGGTGAAGCCCTGGGGGGTGATGAAGTCGTAGAGGACACCGCCCGCGATCAGCAGCAGCGGGAGCAGGCGGACGAAGGTGCCTGCGGACGACGGGTGCCGGGTCCCGTCCACGCCTGAAGCCCGCACTGCCCGCCTCCCGCCACGTCCGCCGTCCCTCCAGGTTTCCCGGAGCGGCGGCGGGCGGCGAACGGTGTGGGCCGAGTGGATGAGGCGGGGAAACGCACCAGTGGAAAAACACCCAGGGCCGGAACCAATGGTTCCGGCCCTGGGCCTTCAGTAGCGGGGACAGGATTTGAACCTGCGACCTCTGGGTTATGAGCCCAGCGAGCTACCGAGCTGCTCCACCCCGCGTCGTTGACACCAGTGTACGCCATCCGCGGCACCCCCCTGCGCACGCGTTTCTTCACGCCCCGGCATTGCCCGCGTGGGTGAGCGTCTCCCAGGCCACGAAGAGATCGTCGGTACCGGCCGGACGGGTCTTCTCGGCGAGCGCGCGGGCCGCGGAGCCGCCGAGGCCGCGGTTGACCGCGACCTCCAGGTCGGGCCCCATGTTCCGCTCGACCCGGCCGCCGCACAGCCAGGCCGGCGCGGGCTCGCCCAGCTGGTGGCGGGCGTGCAGTTCGAGCGCGGCCGTGAGCCGGTCCTCGGCCTCGCCGTACAGGTCGACGCCCTGGTGCCGGGCGGTCTCGGCGATGTGCGCGGTGGCGGCGACGGAGTAGCCGACGTGCTGGAAGTTGCGGCAGCTCTCCTGGGTGACGCCGTCCTTGTACTCCGTCTGCCGGAACCAGTACGCCGCCAGCCGCTGCGGGGTGTTCATGCTCGACCCCGCCGGGGTGAGCGGGAGGGGGCCGTCCTTCTCCAGGTAGAAGTAGGCGGGCACGCGGTCCCGGAAGCGGGCGAGGGCGTGGTCGAAGGTTTGGTGGTCCTCGAGGAAGACGGCGATGCCGATGGCGGCGTCGGTGGTGATGAGGTCCCAGTTGCCGTTGGTGTCCGGGGCCTTGCGGGTGACGTGCGGCAGGTGCGCGGTGCGGAGCATCCTCTCGAACCGGCGTACCCGGTCCTCGGGCCAGCCCGCGCCCTCGCTGTGCCGGACGATCTCGGCGGCCCGCGCCCAGGTGGACCCCGACCAGCCGGCCTGCAGCCCGGCGTTCTGCCCGCTGTGCCGCTTCAGCCGCGCCGACCAGGCGTCCATGATCTCCCTGGCCTTCACGGCGTGCTGCCGCTTGCCGGTCACCGTGAACAGCAGGGCCTGCGTGTAGGCGGCGATGGCGTCCTCGCGCTCCTGCACGCACCCGCGCCCGGCCTTGCTCCCGGCGGGACAGTGGACGTCCGCGTACGGCTCGGCCCGGTACTTGTAGGCGCCGTACCTGCTGTCCCGCATCGCGAGGTATGCCTTCAGCCACGGCTGCTTCCCGGCGGTGACGTTCTTGCGCACGGCGGCCAGCTGCGACGCGCTGACGAGGACGCCGGGGTGGGTGAACTCGGCGTCGGGCGGCAGGGCGCGCGCCATGGTGCGGGAGTCGGCACCGGTCGCTCCGCAGGCGGTGCCGAGGAGGGCGACGAGCAGCAGCAGGGCGGCACTTCGGACAGACCTCATGCTGGCAGCCTGGCGCGGTGCGGGGCGGGGCGCAGTTCGGATTGGGCCGATCGGACCCGGGGCGGGCCGATACGGCGGCAGGTGGGGGGTTACGGCAGCGGGTAGGGGTTCACGGCAGCAAGCGGGCGGTTACGGCAGCAAGCGGGCGGTTACGGCAGCAGGTGGGTGTTCGGGGCCTTCGCGCGGGCCTCGAACTCGGGGAGCACCACCACGTCCGCGCCCGCCGACGCCAGCAGCCCGCTGCCGTCCGCGTCCGCCACGAAGGTGTCCGGCTCGCGCCAGGCCGTGACGACCCGGCGCACCCCCGCCCGGAGGATCAGCCGCGCGCAGGGCGACGGGCGGGAGGCGCGGCGGGCGCAGGGTTCCAGGCTGCTGTACACCGTCGCGGAGGCCAGCCGGGGGTCGCTCGGGTCGGTCTTCGCCAGGGCCGCCTCCTCGGCGTGGACCACGGGGTCCTCGCCCTCCCGGGAGTGCCCCCGGGCGAGTTCCGTGCCGTCGGCCGCCACGACCACCGCGCCGACGCTGAACGCCGTCCGCGACGGCGGGCACAGCTGCGCCAGTTCGCAGGCCAGCCTCAGCCAGTGGCGGTCGGCGGCCGTGACCAGCGGGCCCGCCCCGGGGGCCGTGGGGAGGTAGCGCATCAGGACCACGTCCTCGATCCGGCGGGTCTCCACCAGCCGCAGCCGGCCCCGCTGGTACCCGCCGGGCCCGAACAGGCGCGGCGCGGACGGGTCGCCGACGAAGAGGGGGGCCACCACGAGCTGGAGTTCGTCCGCCAGCCCTTCCTGGAGGAGCTGGGTGTGGACCCGGCCGCCGCCCTCGACCATCAGACGCCCGACCCCCCGGCCGTGCAGGTCCGCCAGCAGCCGCCGCCAGTCCAGACCGGCGCCCAGGGAGACCACGTCGGCCGCCAGACCGGCCGCGCGGGCCCGCTGAGCGCCCTTCTCCGTCGTATAGACGACCTTCTCGCCACCGGTGTGCCAGAAGTTCGCCCCCGGATCCAGCTCCCCGCTGCCGCTGACGGTGACCTTCAGCGGGTACTCCGGCCGCCCCGCGGAGACCCGTGCCGCGCGCCTGGCCGGGCAGTTGACCAGCAGGCGCGGGTTGTCGGCGCGGATCGTCCCGGCGCCGACGAGGATCGCGTCGACCGACGCCCGCACCTCGTCGACCCGGTCGAAGTCGGCCGGGCCGGAGAGCAGCAGCCGCTCGGGGCCGGTGTCGTCCAGGTAGCCGTCGAGGGAGACCGCGGCCGACAGCAGGACGTAAGGGAGAGGCATCGACGCTCCAGCGGGGCCGGGTCGGTTTCGTGGGGGTGCCGCACATGTACTGCTCCATCCTCGCCCACCTCCGCGGGTCCCCGGAGCGACGACCGCGGGTGACGGACCTCGCCGAGCGCCAACGCACAGTGACACGCAGGGAGTTGGCCGACCGGACGGCGGACCGGGCCTGCCCCCGGAATGTCTCCCTGACCGCTGGTGCGCAGCCGTTCGACTACGTACAGTGCTGCGCCCGGGGGTGTGACAGGGGGTTGCCGTGGGGCGAACTGTACGTTCGGGCCGGAGAACCGCCCTGCTGTGCGGGGGACTTGTGCTGCTGGGCAGCCCCTGGCTGCGGGAGCCGCTGCTCGATGCCCGGCCGGAGAGCCCGCTGGGCGGCGTGGTCCACCGCGCGCTGTACGTCCCGACCTGGGATCTGTCCCCGAGCTCGGAGGGGGCGAGCGAGCCTCTCTACCTGGCCGGCAACACCGCCCTCGTCCTGCTGCTCACCGGTGCCGTCCTGGCACCGCGGCTGCTGGGCCGGAGCCCCGCCTCCCCGGGCCTGCGGTGGCTCGCCGCCTTCGGCGCGGGCATGCTCCTCTCGCTCGCCGCGGCGGTGGCGTCCTGGGCGGTCGTGAAGGCCGACGGCGCGGAGTCCCTGATGTTCTTCGGCGGCCCCTCGGAGGCGGTGATCGTCCACTTCCTGGTGGACGGCCTGGTCTTCGGGGTGCTGCTGGGCGTGGCCCTGGCAGTCGTGCTCGGCGGGACCGGTGCCCGCGCAGCCCTGTCCCGTATCCGCGAACGGAGCAGCACCATGGCACCCTCCGCGCCCTCCGCGCCCGACGTCCCCGGCGGTGGCCTGGGCGCCACCGCGCCCGGCGACACCACCCGCCACCTGTGCGCGGCCGCCTACACCGACCCCGAGTTCACCCGCCGGGTCGTCGACGACGTCCTGCGCGACGAGCTCGGCGCGGTCGCGCCCTCCCCCGGGGTCGACCTGGTGCCCGTCGCCCGGCACAGCCTGGCCGCCCGCCGACTGCACCGGGCCCGCGACCGGCGGCTGGCCGCGATCTACCTGCTGATCGCCGCCTTCGGCCCGCTCTGGCTGGTCTTCGGCCACCTCGCCTTCAAGGCGCTGGCCAAGGCCTCCCGGGCGCCGCGCCGCGTCGTCCGCGGCCGGGAACCGGTGGACACGGGAGCGGCCCTGCGGTGGCTCCTATCCACGATCGCCGGGCTGCTGCTCGCCGGGATCCTGTGGGGCCGGTTCCTCTCCGCGCTGCCGCTGTCGGGCCCGTGGAGCTGGCTGGCCGGGTCCTACGCGCGGGGCATCCCGCCGCTGCTGGCGGTGATCGGGGGCGGGGTGTGGGCGTACTGGGTGATGGCCCGGGAGGAGCTGGACGTCGACCGGCGGCTGCGCGGCTCCCTGCGGCGCGAGAACTTCGTGGCGGGGTCCGGCCCCGAGCCCACGGAGTCGTGGGCGATCACCGCGGTCGGGGCGGTGGCCAAGGCCCAGGCGGGCAATGTCACCGTCTACAGCGGCTTCTCCCCCTTCATCGGCCAGGGCGTACGGCAGTCGCAGTGGTCCCTGTCACTTCCGCTGCTGCCCGAGCGTCCCGGCACCCCGCTCACCGGCTTCGACACCTGGGACGTGGTGGAGCGGCTGCGCGCCCGGCTGCACGAGACCGCCGTACGGCACGCCACCGCCGCCCCGCCCGTCGACGGCGGCCCGAGCCTCGCGGCACTGGAGGTGGAGGACCGGGTGTTCGTCAGCGGCACCCGGATCACCGGCGACCCCCGCTTCCTGCCCGCCCTGATCAAGGCGCCCGCCGCCCGGCTCCCGGAGGCGGCCGTACGGGACATCGCGCGGGACCCGCAGGGCGGACCGCGGCACTGCCTGGCCGCGCATCTGCCGCTGTGGGGCGGGGCGGTGGTGCCCAGTCAGCTGCTGCACATCGCGGTGGTCGGCAAGACCCTGCACCTGCACTGCGACCGCCACGTCCTGACTCCGCTGCGGCCGGACCTGCGCGGGGTGGACCTGCTGCCGGACGCCCTCACCTCCGCGCACCGGGCGGGCCTGCTGCTGTCGGCCCTGCGGCGCAGCGGCGGCGCCCTGTTCGGGGCGCCCCGGGCGGTGCTGGGCGACGCCTTCCGCGAGTGGGGCGCACCCCGCCGGCAGCGCCGCGAGCGCTCGGCCGCCAAGACCGACCCCGCCTTCGACCGGGGCGCCCGGCTGAGCATCCGCGAGCACGCGATGAGCGCCGAGTACCTCGACCACTTCCAACGCGTCGACGCCGAGCGGGCGTTCGCTGCCCTCGACCGGCACGCCCTGGCCGCCGTACGGGACTTCCTGGACGAGCACGGGGTGGACACCACCGACTTCCGCACCCAGACGCAGACGATCCTCAACCACGGCGTCCTGCAGACCGGCGGGGTCAGCGTCGTGGGCAACCAGGCCGTCGGACAGGGCGCCCGGGCCGACGCCGGAACGGCCACGGCCACCGCCCCGGCCGCGGCCCCGAAGTAAGGAGAACCAGATGCCCCAGCAGCCCGCCGACAACACCAACTTCGGCGTCCAGCAGTACGGCGGCCAGAGCCAGGTCGCCAACCAGGCCGTCGGCCCCGGCGCCCGGGCCGTCGCCGGCCAGGTCTCCTTCCAGTCCCTCACGGCCGACCAGCGCACCCAGATCCACGACCGGATGGCACTGATCGAACGCCTCCTGGACGAACACCGGACCGGCCTCCCCGACCAGGACTCCCCCCGCGCGGAGCTGCGCAGGCTCCGCGAGGAACTGGACGAGCCCACCCCCGAGCCGGGCGTGGTACGCCGGGCCCTGGACCGCCTGACGGCCTTCGCCGAGCCGGTGGCCCCCCTGGCGGCGGCGGTGGCGGCCCTGGCCCAGGCACTCCCGTCCCTCTGAGCGCGCCGCCGGTCCCGGACAGCACGACGGCGCCCGAACCGGCCGAAGCCGATCCGGGCGCCGCACTGTCGGTAGGCCCTGTGGGACTCGAACCCACAACCAATGGATTAAAAGTCCACTGCTCTGCCAATTGAGCTAAGGGCCCCGGCGATGTTGCCTCCCCGAGCATAGCCGGACGGGGCCGAGTCTCCGATCGGGTATCGGTGACACGGCCGCGTCCGGCGGGCGAAGGGTTACGGATCGACCGGTTCGGGTGCGCCCGTGCGGGCCGCCTCGCGGGCGATCGTGCGCTCGTGATCCGGGTTGAGGAACCAGTGCCGGGCCGAGGCCAGCCACCAGGCGGCGGCGAAGCCGAGGACGACCAGGACGGCGACCGGGGCGTAGTTGAAGGTCTCCGCGGTCACCGGGGAGACCTGCGGCAGCATGAACAGCACCGTGATCACGCCGACCCACCCCACCGCCACCACTCCGATCGCCCGCGACCAGCGCCCCAGGTGCCAGGGCCCCCGCTCGAACGCCTCGCCCTTGCGCAGCCGCAGCAGGGTCGGGATGACGTAGGCGATGTACAGGCCGATCACGGCGATGGACGTCACCGCCGCGTACGCCGTCACATTGATCAGGTACGGCAGTCCCAGCACCAGCGCACCGAGCGCCGCCAGCCACACCGCCGCGACCGGGGTGCGGGTGCGCGGGTTCACCGAGTGCCACAGGTGCGAGAAGGGCAGCGCGCCGTCGCGCGAAAAGGCGTAGATCATGCGGCTGTTGGCGGTCACCGACGCCATCCCGCAGAACAGCTGCGCCCCGATCACGACCAGGAGCAGCAGCTTGCCCGCGGTCGCGCCCACCGCGTCGAGGAGGATCTGGGCGGGCGGCGCGCCGGTCGGGGACGTGCGGGCCCCCTCGTAGGACTGGATCGCGAAGGTGAAGCCGAGGAGGAGGACGAAGCCCGCGATCCACGACGTCCAGATGGACTGCACGATGCCCTTCGGGCCGGCCGTGGACGCGTTGTGGGTCTCCTCGGTCATATGGGCGGAGGCGTCGTAGCCGGTGAAGGTGTACTGGGCCATCAGCAGGCCCAGCAGGACCACGTAGAAGCTGCTGCCCCAGCCCGTGTTGTTGACGAACTCGCCGAAGACGAAGGACGCCGACTGGTGCTCGTCCGGCGCGAAGGTCAGGGCGCCGACGATGACCGCGACGCCGATGACGTGCCACCACACGCTCACGCTGTTCAGCAGGGCGACGATCCGCACGCCGAAGGTGTTCAGCAGGCCGTGCAGGATCAGGATCCCGGCGAACAGCAGGATCGTGCGGCCGGGGGTCACCTCGAAGTCGAACTGGAGATTGAGATAGGCGCCGAGGAAGGACGCGGCGCCGAAGTCGATGCCGGCGGTCACCGCGACCTGGCCCAGCACGTTGAACCAGCCCGTGAACCACGCCCAGGCGGCCGCGTTCCGGGGCGGGGCCAGGCGATGGGCCCAGAAGTACAGGCCCGCGGAGGTCGGGTACGCCGAGCAGATCTCGGCCATCGCCAGCCCGACGAACAGCGTCATCAGACCTACGGCCACCCAGCCCCAGGTGATCACGGCGGGGCCGCCGGTGTTCATGCCGAACAGATACAGCGTCAGACAGCCCGACAGCACCGAGATGATCGTGAATGAGACCGCGTAGTTGGAGAACGCCGACATGCGGCGGGCGAGCACCTGCGTGTAGCCGAGCTGGGCCAGCCGCTCTTCGTCGGAGAGCGTGCCGTCCGACGGCCCGCTCGCTTTGGCGTCATCTGTCATGTCCCCAGCGATTCCCCCACGGAGGGCGTGACATGCGTCACAGATGGCCAAAAAGGCCCGCACGACCGAAGTCGTACGGGCCTTTTCTATCGGCGCTCGGGATCAGCCGTTGCGCTTCCAGCGCGGCTTGTCCTCGCGGCGCTGGAAGGAACCGCCACCGCGGTGGTCGTCACGACGGCCGGACGGGCGGTCGTGGCTCGGACGGTCGTGACCGCCGGCGCGGAAGCCCGGACGGTCGCCCTGGCGGTCGCGGTTGAACGGACGGTCGCTGCCACGGTGACCGCCGCGCTCGTCACGACGCTCGAAGGGTCGGCCACCACGGTCGTCACGACGCTCGAAGGAACGGCCGCCGCCACGCTCGTCACGGCGCTCGAAGGAACGGCCACCACGGTCGCCACCCCGGTCGTCACGACGCTCGAACGAACGCTCGCCACCCCGGTCGTCCCGACGGAACCCACCACGGTCGTTGTCCCGACGCTCGAACGAACGGCCACCACGGTCGCCACCCCGGTCGTCACGACGCTCGAAGGAACGCTCGCCACCCCGGTCGTCCCGACGGAAGCCACCGCGGTCGTTGTCCCGGCGGTCGTCCCGGCGGAACCCGCCACGGTCGTCACGACGCTCGAAGGAACGGCCACCACGGTCGCCACCCCGGTCGTCCCGACGCTCGTCACGACGGAACCCACCACGGTCGCTGTCCCGACGCTCGAACGAACGACCACCACGGTCGCCACCCCGGTCGTCACGACGGTCACGACGCTCGTACGACGACGAGGACTCCGTACGCTCGACCCGCTCCACGTCCTTGGCCACCGGCTGCTCCGGCACGGCGATCTCCGCCGCGGCCACCGCCGCCTGCGCCTCGGCCACCGCGGCCTCCGGGTCCTCACCGCGCTCGCGGGCGACCCGGGCCACCAGCCGGTCGGCCTCCTCGCGCAGCTCCGTCGCACGGCGCTGCGCACGCTCCAGCTGCTTGGCGAGGTGGGCAACCTCGCGCTCGGCCTGCTGCGCGGCATTGCCCGCGGACTCGGCCTGCACCTCGGTCATCGACCGGGCACCGGTGATCTCGGCGACCTCCGGGTCGAAGGCGGCACCGCCCTGGATGATGTGGCGGCCGGCGTCCACACCCGCGTCCTCCATCAGCCGGAAGATCTGCCGACGCTGATGCGGCAGCGACAGCGACACCACCGTGCCGGTCCGCCCCGCACGCGCCGTACGGCCCGCACGGTGCAGGTAGTCCTTGTGGTCACCGGCCGGGTCGACGTTCAGGACGAGGTCGATGCCGTCGACGTGGATACCGCGGGCGGCGACATCGGTGGCGACGAGCGTGTTGACGTAGCCCTTCTTGAAGTCCTCCAGGACGCGGGTACGCGCACCCTGCGTCATCCCGCCGTGCAGCGCGTCGGCCTTCACCCCGGCGTCGCACAGCTGCTCGGCGATGCGGTCGGCGCCCAGCTGGGTGCGGACGAAGATGATCGTGCGGCCCTTGCGGGAGGCGATCGCGGCGGTGACCGGCGCCTTGTCCTTGGGCTTCACGATGAGGATGTGGTGCGACATGGTCGTGACGTTGCCCTGGGCGCTGTCGACCTCGTGCGTGACCGGGTTGTTCAGGTAGCGCTTGACCAGCGTGGAGATCTCGTTCTCCATCGTGGCGGAGAACAGCATCCGCTGACCGCCCACCGGAATCTGGTCCAGCAGCTCGGTGACCTCGGGCAGGAAGCCCAGGTCGGACATCTGGTCGGCCTCGTCGAGCACGGCGACCTGGACGTCCTGCAGCGAGCAGGCACCGCGGCTGATGATGTCGCGCAGCCGGCCCGGGGTGGCCACCAGCACGTCGACACCGCGCTCCAGGGCGTAGATCTGGTTGCCCATCGACGTACCGCCGCAGACGACCTTCATCTTCAGGCCGAGCTGGTCGCCGTACGGCTGGAGCGCGTCCGCGACCTGCATCGCGAGCTCACGGGTCGGGGTGAGGATCACCGCACGCGGGCGGTGCTTCTCGGTGCGGCCGCCGGACAGGCGGGCCAGGGTCGGCAGACCGAAGGAGAGCGTCTTGCCGGAGCCGGTACGGCCGCGGCCGAGGATGTCCTTGCCGGCCAGGGCGTCCGGGATGGTCGCGGCCTGGATCGGGAAGGGGGTGGTCACGCCGTTCTGCGCGAGCTTGCGCACGACAGCCTCGGGGAGACCGAGCGTGGCGAAGGTGACCTCGGGAGTCTCTTCGGCGGTCTCGGCGATCTCGCTCTCGAGGGCCTCGATCTCGACGATCTCGTTCGCGACAATCTCGTTGTCGACGATCTCGTTCTCGTCGTTCTCGGGCATGACGATGTGATCAGAACTGGAAATGGACATGCGTATGCGAAACCTTCCGGAGTCTCGTCGGCACGCGCCCGTCAACTCCGTGTTTTCGCAATACGACCGCCTCTATGCGATCAGCCACGGCAAGGGAGAGTACGCGCCACACGGCGCGCTCTGCGTTGGCGCCGGGCAAATGGGATCAAACGATCTACCACCATACGCACCCTGTCCCCCCGAAGGCAAACCGGGTCCGCGGGACGTAGGTCACACCGGCGCCCCCGCCTCCGGCGCCGGCTCCCGCTGCACCATCTGCGGCCCCGCCTCCCCGTGCGCCGACGACGACGGTTCCGCGACCGTCGGCTCCGGCGTGACCGTCGGCTCCGGCGGCGTGGGATCCGGCGTCGGCTCCGCGGGCCGCGTCGGCGTCGGCGGCGCATCCGTCGGCTCCGGCTGCTGCCCCGGCCCGCCCGGCTTCTCCGTCTTCCCCGGCTTGCCCGGCACCGCCGCCTTCCCGCTGGCCTCGGCCGACGCGGACGCCGACGGAGACGCCGACTCCTCGGCGCCGCCCTTCTTCGCCTTCTTGCCCCTGCCCCGCCCGCCGTCCGCCGCCGCGGCCCCGAACCCCGCACCGCCACCCGAGACCGCCGAACCCCCGTCCGGCGCCTCACCACCACGCTGCCCCGCGGACCGCGACGGCTTCGCATCCCCACCGGCACCGTCGTCACTCACACTCATACAACCAGCGGCAGCGGCGACCGCCATCACCGTGGCGGCCAGACGGACGGGAACGTACAAGGGGCGCACGGGCAGCCACCTCCGGTGGAGGATGAAGGAGTCAACCTCCCCAACTCCCCCCGCCCACAAGAGGACACGCGACCCGTATCAGCGGGCGCTCACCCGTACCCGAGTGCATGCAACCGGGCGTCGTCGATCCCGAAGTGATGCGCGATCTCATGCACCACCGTCACCTCGGTCTCCGCGACCACGTCCTCCCGCGTCTCACACATCCTCAGCGTCGGCCCCCGGTAGATCGTGATCCGGTCCGGCAACACCCCCGCGTACCACTCACCCCGGTCCGTCAGCGGCGTCCCCTCGTACAACCCGAGCAGCTCCGGATCGTCCGCCGGCGGTTCGTCCTCGACGAACACCGCGACGTTGTCCATCAGCCGCGTCAGCTCCGGCGGAATCCGGTCCAACGCCTCGGCGACCAGTTCCTCGAACTCCTCGCGCGTCATCTCCAGCACAGCCCCATTGTCGGGCACAGGACGCCCGTACGAGAGCCGCAGGCACCCCGCATATCCGCCCGCGCACTTGGGCATACGGGACCAATGGCTCGCGTCCCCTCCGCAATCCTCACCACCACCCACCGGATACGAAGGGCACCGCG
The DNA here is from genome assembly GCF_053592195.1 of Streptomyces sp. NPDC002776. Lineage (NCBI taxonomy): Bacteria > Bacillati > Actinomycetota > Actinomycetes > Kitasatosporales > Streptomycetaceae > Streptomyces > Streptomyces sp. NPDC002776. The sequence continues at coordinate 30,609 of NZ_JBSFVG010000014.1, forward strand.
CGCCCTGGCCCGCCACTACCGCGCCCGCCAAGCACCCAGCACGATCCAGCTCGTCCCCCAGCCACACCCCTGGGGCCGCGCCCTCGGCCTCGTGACCGTCGTCCTGCTCGGCGCCTGGCTCGGCCTGCTGATCGTGGGCAACGTCCGCGTCCCCGTCGGCCCCATGAACACCACCATGACCCTGCGCCCCTCCGTCAGCGGCGGCACGAAAATCAACATCTCCCCGCTCGGCGCCCTCCAGCTCGACAGCCACATCGCCCCCGTCCGGCTCGACGTCAACGTCGACCAACTCGACCCCGAACGCGCCCAAGCCCTGGTCAACCACCCCGAACGGCTCTCCGGACTCCAGGACGAAGTCGCCCGCGACGTCGCCCACGGCACCCGCGACCTGGCCATACGCTCCTGCGTCGCCGTAGTCGCCGGCGCCACCGCACTCGGCCTCGCCGTCTACCGGCGCCCCCGCCGCGCCCTCGCCGCCGGCGGCCTCGCCCTCACCCTCCTCGCCGCCTCCGGCGGCACCGCAGCCGCCACCTGGAACCCCAACTCCGTCCTCGAACCGAGATTCTCCGGACTGCTGTCCTCCGCCCCCTCCCTGGTCGGCGACGCCCGCAGCATCGTCACCGAATTCGACATCTACCAACAGGAGCTGGCCCGCCTGGTCACCAACGTGACCAAGCTCTACGACGCCACCTCCACCCTCCCCACCTACCAGCCCGACCCCACCACCATCCGCGTCCTGCACGTCTCCGACATCCACCTCAACCCGGCCAGCTGGAAGATCATCGCCTCCCTCGTCGAGCAGTACCAGATCAACGTGATCGTCGACTCCGGCGACACCATGGACCACGGCTCAGCGGCCGAGAACGGCTTCCTCGACCCCATCGAAGACCTCGGCGCGCCCTACGTCTGGGTCCGGGGCAACCACGACTCGATGCTCACCCAGCAGTACCTCCAGGGCCTGAAGAACGCGCACGTGCTGGACGAGGGACGCGCCAAAACCGTCGCGGGCCTGCGCTTCGCCGGGATCGGGGACCCCCAGTTCACGCCCGACCGCACGAACAAGACGGGCGCCGAGGCCTCCCAGGAACTGGCCGGCGCCCGCCTCGCCTCCGCCCTGCGCGACCAGGAAGCGGCGGGCACCCCCGTGGACGTGGCGATCGCCCATGAACCATCGGCGGCCCGCGAGGTGGACGGCGAGGTACCGCTGGTCCTGGCGGGCCACCTCCACCACGACGAGATGGAGGTCCTGGACCGGGGCACGCGGCTGCGCATCGAGGGCTCGACGGGCGGCAGCGGCCTGCGCGCGATCGAGGGCAAGTACCCCGACCCGATCGAGACCTCGATCCTCTACTTCGACCGCGACACCAAGCGTCTGCAGGCGTGGGACGAGATCGAACTGGGCGGTCTGGGCCTCACAACGGCGGAGGTCAGCCGCCACCTCCCCGAGGAGAACCACCCGGGCGGCACCCCCTCCTCCCCACCCCCCTCGTAAACCGTTTTGGCGATCCCTCCCGCCATCCCATATGCTTCTCACGTCCCCGACGCGCTGCGAAGCGCCCAGGCGGGCCGATAGCCCTCATCGTCTAGCGGCCTAGGACGCCGCCCTTTCAAGGCGGTAGCACGGGTTCGAATCCCGTTGGGGGCACGCAGTACCGTGTGCGACACTGTCGTACGCAACAGCTTGGTCCTGTGGAGCAGTTTGGAGTGCTCGCCACCCTGTCAAGGTGGAGGCCGCGGGTTCAAATCCCGTCAGGACCGCCGAGGTTTCCCCGGAAGCCTCGTGGCTGGGTAGCTCAGTTGGTACGAGCGATCGCCTGAAAAGCGATAGGTCGCCGGTTCGACCCCGGCCCCAGCCACAACCCCCAAGGGCCCCGACCAAACGGTCGGGGCCCTTGGCATTTTCTGGACTCCCTGTGATGACCTGCCTCACCGCCGGGGCCAAAAGCGTTCGCCAGGGAATTGGCCGGGATGAGATCCTGGATCGCCTATGTCTACGCACCCTGCTCCCGCCCTCGGCGCCCTCGCCTCCCGTCTGACCGAGTTGTCGCTGCGTGATGCGCACCGGATCGGTCGGCGGCTCGAAGGTGCGCGCAAGATCCGTAAGCCGGAGGCCCGGGCCGCCGTGATCGCTGAGATCGAGGCGGAGGTCGGGAAGGCCGAGGAGCGGATGAGTGCGCGGCGGGCCCGGGTGCCGGCCGTCTCGTATCCAGAGCAGCTGCCGGTCAGCCAGAAGAAGGACGAGATCGCGGTCGCCATCCGTGATCATCAGGTGGTCATCGTGGCCGGTGAGACCGGGTCCGGGAAGACCACCCAGATCCCCAAGATCTGTCTGGAGCTCGGGCGCGGCGTCCGCGGCATGATCGGGCACACCCAGCCTCGTCGTATCGCCGCCCGTACGGTCGCCGAGCGTGTGGCCGAGGAGATGAGGACTCCCCTCGGCGAGGCCGTGGGGTGGAAGGTGCGGTTCACCGACCAGGTGAATCCGGACGCCACCTTCATCAAGCTGATGACCGACGGCATCCTGCTCGCCGAGATCCAGACCGACCGTGAGCTGCGCGCCTACGACACGATCATCATCGACGAGGCGCATGAGCGGTCGCTGAACATCGACTTCCTGCTCGGCTATCTCGCGCAGTTGCTGCCCAAGCGGCCTGACCTCAAGGTCGTGATCACCTCCGCGACCATCGATCCCGAGCGGTTCTCCCGGCACTTCGGGGACGCGCCGATCGTCGAGGTCAGCGGGCGGACGTATCCCGTGGAGGTGCGTTACCGGCCGCTTCTGGAGGAGGACTCCGACGACGCGGACCGGGACCAGATCACGGCCATCACCGATGCCGTCGAGGAGCTCATGGGTGAGGGGAAGGGCGACATCCTCGTCTTTCTCTCGGGTGAACGGGAGATCCGGGACACCGCCGATGCGCTGGAGAAGAAGAAGTACCGGTTCACCGAGGTGCTGCCGCTGTATGCCCGGCTCTCGCACGCCGAGCAGCATCGGGTCTTCCAGCCGCACACCGGCCGCAGGATCGTTCTGGCGACCAATGTCGCCGAGACGTCGCTGACGGTTCCGGGGATCAAGTACGTCATCGACCCGGGTTTCGCCCGGATCTCCCGCTACAGCCACCGCACCAAGGTGCAGCGGCTGCCGATCGAGCCGATCTCGCAGGCCAGCGCCAATCAGCGCAAGGGCCGCTGCGGGCGGACCAGCGACGGCATCTGCATCCGGCTGTACGCCGAGGAGGATTTCGAGGCCCGCCCGGAGTTCACGGACGCCGAGATCCTCCGTACGAATTTGGCTTCCGTGATCCTGCAGATGACGGCGGCCGGTCTGGGGGACATCGAGAAGTTCCCGTTCATCGATCCGCCGGACCACCGCAACATCCGGGACGGTGTCCAGCTCCTGCAGGAGCTGGGCGCGCTGGACCCGACGCAGAAGGACGTACGGCAGCGGCTCACCGAGACGGGCCGCAAGCTGGCTCAGCTGCCGGTCGACCCCCGGCTGGCCCGGATGGTGCTGGAGGCGGACCGCAACGGCTGTGTCCGTGAGGTCATGGTGATAGCCGCCGCGCTGTCCATCCAGGACCCGCGTGAGCGTCCCGCGGACAAGCAGGCCCAGGCCGACCAGCAGCACGCTCGTTTCAAGGACGAGACCAGTGACTTCCTCGCGTATCTGAACCTGTGGCGGTATGTCCGTGAGCAGCAGAAGGAGCGCGGTTCGAGTTCCTTCCGGCGGATGTGCAAGCAGGAGTACCTGAATTTCCTGCGGATCCGTGAGTGGCAGGACATCTACAGCCAGCTCCGTACGGTCGCCAAGCAGATGGGGATCCATCTGAACGAGGAGGACGCGGCCGACCAGAGCGTGCATGTCTCCCTCCTCGCCGGTCTGCTCTCGCACGTCGGCATGAAAGACGTGAAGGACGGCAACAAGAACGAGTACCTGGGCGCGCGCAACGCCAAGTTCGCGATCTTCCCGGGTTCGGCCCTGTTCAAGAAGCAGCCGCGTTTCGTGATGTCCGCCGAGCTCGTCGAGACGTCGCGGCTGTGGGCCCGGGTCAACGCGAAGATCGAGCCGGAGTGGGTCGAGCCGCTTGCCGGGCATCTGTTGAAGCGGACGTACAGCGAACCGCACTGGGAGAAGGACCAGGCGGCGGTGATGGCGTACGAGAAGGTCACGCTGTACGGCGTGCCGATCGTGGCTCAGCGCAAGGTGAACTACGGCCGGATCGATCCGGAGACGAGCCGTGAGCTGTTCATCCGCAACGCGCTCGTCGAGGGTGACTGGCGTACGCATCACAAGTTCTTCGCCGACAATCGCAAGCTGTTGAGCGAGGTCGAGGAGCTCGAACACCGGGCCCGGCGGCGGGACATCGTCGTCGACGACGACACGCTTTTCGACTTCTACGACCAGCGGGTGCCCGAACACGTGGTGTCGGGGGCGCACTTCGACTCGTGGTGGAAGCGCAAGCGGCAGGAGCAGCCGGAGTTCCTGGACTTCGAGCGGGAGATGCTGATCCGGGAGTCGGCCGAGGCGGTCACGAAGGCCGACTATCCGGACTCCTGGCGGCAGGGGCAGTTGAAGTTCCGGGTGACGTATCAGTTCGAGCCGGGTGCGGACGCGGACGGTGTGACGGTCCACGTTCCGCTGCAGGTGCTCAACCAGGTCACGGACGAGGGTTTCGACTGGCAGATCCCGGGGCTGCGGGAGGAGGTCGTCACGGAGCTGATCCGCTCGCTGCCCAAGCCGATCCGCCGCAACTACGTGCCGGCGCCGAACTTCGCGCGGCGGTTCCTGGACTCGGCGGTGCCCTTGCAGGAGCCGTTGACGGTCACGATGGCCCGTGAGCTGAAGCGGATGGTCGGGGTGCCTTTCGAGGCCGAGGACTTCGACTGGGCGAAGGTGCCGGACCATCTGCGCATCACGTTCCGGATCGTCGACGAGCGGCGTCGCAAGGTGGCGGAGGACAAGGATCTGGAGGCGCTGAAGCTGCGGCTGAAGCCGAAGGCGCGCCAGGCGCTGTCCCAGGCGGCCGCGGCGACGGCGTCCCGGGAGGGCGGCGAGTCGCTGGAGCGCACGGGCCTCACGGACTGGACGATCGGCACGCTGTCCCGGGTCTTCGAGACGCGGCGCGCGGGCCAGCCGGTCAAGGCGTATCCGGCGCTGGTGGACGACGGCGACACGGTTTCCGTGCGTCTCTTCGACACGGAGGCGGAGCAGGCGCAGGCGATGTGGCGGGGCACGCGGCGGCTGATCCTGCGCAACATCCCGGTGAATGCGGCGAAGTTCGCGAGCGACCGGTTGTCGAACGCGCAGAAGCTGGCGTTGTCGGCGAATCCGCACGGTTCGGTGCAGGCTCTGTTCGACGACTGTGCGATGGCCGCGGCGGACAAGCTGATCGGGGATTTCGGGGGGCCGGCGTGGGACGAGGAGTCGTACCGGAAGCTGTACGAGAAGGTGCGTGCCGAGATCGTGGACACGACGGTGCGTGCGGTGGGGCAGGTGGAGCAGGTGCTGGCGGCCTGGCAGGCCTGTGAGCGGCGTCTGAAGGCGGTGCGGAGCCCGGCGCTGCTGGCGAACCTCACCGATGTCCGCAAGCAGCTCGACGGGCTGGTGAAGCCGGGGTTCGTCACGGCTGCGGGGATCCGGCGGTTGCCGGACCTGATGCGGTATCTGGTGGCGGTGGACCGGCGTCTGCAGCAGATGCCGGCGAACGCGCAGCGGGACACGACCCGTATGGAGAAGGTCCATGAGATGCAGGACGAGTACGCCTGGCTGCTGGAGCAGATGCCGCGGGGGCGTCCGGTGCCGGAGCAGGTGCTCGATGTCCGGTGGATGATCGAGGAGCTGCGGGTCAGTTATTTCGCCCATGCGCTCGGTACGGCGTACCCGGTGTCGGACAAGCGGATCGTGCGGGCGATCGACGCGCTGGCGCCGTAACGGCTCCCGCACACAGGGTGAGTTCGACCAGGACACCCACCCTCCTGTACAGTCTCTTCTCGCAGCGCAACGCAGGAAAAAGCGCCGCGAAACCTGGTCCTGTGGAGCAGTTTGGAGTGCTCGCCACCCTGTCAAGGTGGAGGCCGCGGGTTCAAATCCCGTCAGGACCGCATTGAATGAAGAGCCCGGGTCGCCACGACCCGGGCTCTTCTGTATGTGCCGACCCATCCGGCCTCTTCCGGCCCCATCCGGCCCTGGGACGCTCCACGCCTCCTTGACGGCGTCACATTCGCTCGGTACCCAGGAAACCAGGGCTCCTTCCCGTACGGCCCTGGAGGTGGCGTATGGCGGCTTCGGCGAGGCATGAGACGCGGGCGTTGCTCCGTGCGCATCTGGCGGCCGCTTCCTCCTACCGGCATCTGACCCGGCACTGTCCGATCTGCCATCAGCTGCTGCGGCTGGCGATGGCTTCCCCGCCGACGGAGTCCGACCGGACGCCCGATGAGTCCGCGTCCGAGCCCGAGCCCGTCGAGTGACCCTCGCCGGCCTCAACGCCCCTGCGTTCGTGGGGCGCTGGAGCGTCTGACTCCTCTAGCGCACATACGCCAGGGGCAACAAGGTCCCTGGCATGTGACGGGTGTCACCGCATGGGTTTCCGAAACCGCGGTACTTACCCCCCACCTACAACTGGTCAATTTAATATGTGCAATTGCACTCCCCGGGAGGGTGTGTCCACAGGAGATCCGACACCCCTCCCCAGGCTCCGACAAGGCCACACACAGGGGCACCCGCACCCCCCGGTTCGGCGCACAAAAAAGATCGCGCTGGACCCGGCGGAGTCCAGCGCGATCTACGACGCACCCTGTCAGTTGCCTGAAGCCTTGGGCGTGGGCCCTGTTGGGGCAGTACCCGCGTCGCTTGGAGCTGTGGGTTCCGGACGCCTCGGCATGTTGGGGGACTTGCCGATTTGTCCGGTTATGAAGTTGTTCAGGCCTCGCTGCGCTGCTGCGGGATGCCCGCGAGCAGAGCGCGGACCTCAGCCTCGCGGTAACGGCGGTGCCCGCCGAGCGTACGGATCGACGTGAGCTTGCCGGCCTTCGCCCACCGCGTGACCGTCTTGGGGTCGACGCGGAACATCGTGGCGACCTCAGCCGGGGTCAGCAGCGGCTCGGCATCAGGGGTGCGAGCGGTCATGAGCGGCCTCCTCGGGAGAACCGAACCTTCTCGGTTCTTTCCTCTAAATTCTGCACCTTGACCCGCGTTGCCCGAAATGGCGGACGCGAGTCGAGTCGGTTATAGGACGAACGGCTTGTCCTCGGCACTACAACTACACCATCTGTCCAGCCGCGTCGGCCAAACCGATGGAATTGCCCCTCCAGGTGTTCATCAGCGACGGAAGCCGATGGACCATGCCATAGCGGACAGTCACGCCACTGTGACGATCAGTCACAGGGCGATCAGGAGTCATCAGACCCCCCATAAAGCATGCAATGCGAGCGGAGTCCTCCCCGGACTCCTTGTCCTATTTTGGCATGAGGGAGGGCAAGAGACGCAAGGGCCGCGTAAGTGCGGTCCATCACGCTTGACACATCTTGAGGGGAACGCCCGGATCGGGACCTACGTCCGATGTTGACGAAACTTCAGGAGTGCCAGGCGCATCAGAGGCAGGAGGAAACCCCAAAACGGGCGTCAGGTCAAACGCCAGTTCGTGACCTGGCCCACACGTCAGTTGGCGGACCGCCGGTCCCGTACCGACCGCCACCGCTCCACCAACCGCCCGTAGGCCACCCCCGCCGCCGCCCCGTCGCCTTCCCGGAGCGCCGCGATGCCCTCGGCCACGTCCGCGGCGGAGTGGTCGTCCTCCAGCTCACCGGCCGGCAGCACATGCACCAGGCCGCCGTAGTCGAGTTCGACCAGGGACCGCGGATGGAACTCCTCCAGCCAGCGCCCCACGTCCACCAGGCCCTCCATGAGCGGCCCTTCGTCGATGGTGTCCTTCAGCGTCCGCAGGGCCCGCGCCACCCGGCGCCGCGCCTGCACCATCGGGGTGCGGTAGCGCAGCATCGGCGGGATCTCGCCGGTGCCCTTGTCGTAGCGCCGCTCCTCGTCCGAGACCAGCACGAACCAGTGCAATGGCACCTGCCAGGTCGAGGTGCGAATCCACGGCCGGGCATCGGGGTTGCGGGCCAGCCAGCGCTCGTAGTCCTGGGCCGCCTGGCGCCGTACGACCTCCGGGAGCACCGCCTCGAGCACCGGCTCGGGCAGTTCCTCGCCCAGCTCGCCGAGCGTCTGCCAGCCGCGCAGCCGGGTCCGCCAGGGACACACGCACACCACCCCGTCCACCTCCAGGACGAAGGCGTCCGTGCTCTCGTGCACCGGCACCGGCACCGGCGGGGTGGGCAACAAGTCCGCCAGGGCGCGGCGCAGTTCGTCCTGGTACGACGGACGGTCGGCGCGGCGGGCGTAGTGCGCCCAGTGCTCGCGCTCGGGTTCGGGGAAGGCGGCCAGCGGCTCGTACACGCGCAGATAGGTCGCGTACGGGACGGTCACCGAGGACACCTTGGGCACGCCTGCTCCCTCCCCTTCCGTCTGCCAGGAAAACCTGCGAAACCCGCTCACAAAGTGGCGAGAAAACTATGCAAATCGTCGCACGGGGGTACTCCGGGAGTAGGTGATCCTGAGCACGTCGAGGTGGCGGGGCTCCCCAGGCTCTAATCTCGTGCTCACAGCTCCCGCCACCCGCACGGGAGCTGCTCCGAACCGCCGCTACTTACCCAGGAGTCACCACAGTGACCGACGTAACCGGCGCACCTGCTGATGTACTGCACACCCTGTTCCACTCGGAGCAGGGGGGTCATGAGCAAGTCGTGCTCTGCCAGGACCGTGCCAGCGGTCTGAAGGCCGTGATCGCCCTCCACAACACCGCGCTGGGCCCCGCCCTCGGCGGTACCCGCTTCTACCCGTACGCGACCGAGGCGGAGGCCGTCGCCGACGCCCTGAACCTCGCGCGCGGGATGTCGTACAAGAACGCCATGGCCGGTCTGGACCACGGCGGCGGCAAGGCCGTGATCATCGGGGACCCCGACCGGGACAAGACCGAGGAGCTGCTGCTGGCCTACGGCCGGTTCGTGGCCTCCCTCGGCGGGCGTTACGTCACCGCCTGCGACGTCGGCACCTACGTCGCCGACATGGACGTCGTCGCCCGCGAGTGCCGGTGGACCACCGGCCGCTCGCCCGAGAACGGCGGCGCCGGCGACTCCTCCGTGCTCACCGCGTTCGGCGTCTACCAGGGCATGCGGGCCTCGGCCCAGCATCTGTGGGGCGACCCCTCGCTGCGCGGCCGGCGGATCGGCATCGCGGGCGTCGGGAAGGTCGGCCACCACCTGGTGGAGCACCTGGTCGCGGAGGGCGCCGAGATCTTCGTGACCGACGTCCGCGCGGACGCGGTGCGCCGGATCACCGAGCGGCACGCGACCGTGACGGCCGTGGCCGACACCGAGGCGCTGATCCGCGTCGAGGGCCTCGACGTGTACGCGCCCTGCGCGCTCGGCGGGGCGCTCGACGACGACTCCGTGCCGGTGCTCACCGCCAAGGTCGTCTGCGGCGCCGCCAACAACCAGCTCGCCCACCCGGGCGTGGAGAAGGACCTCGCCGACCGCGGGATCCTCTACGCGCCGGACTACGTGGTGAACGCGGGCGGCGTCATCCAGGTCGCCGACGAGCTGCACGGCTTCGACTTCGAGCGGTGCAAGGCCAAGGCGGCCGGGATCTACGACACCACGCTGGCCATATTCGCACGTGCGAAGGCGGACGGGATCCCGCCGGCCGCGGCGGCCGACCGGATCGCCGAGCAGCGGATGCACGAGGCCGCCGCGGCGCGCCGGGCGCGCTGATCCGCCGGAGGCGCACCCGTTCGACCGGTACCCGCCGGTGGGCACTTAGAGAGAACTCTCACTTCTACCGGCGGGTCGACCGGCGATAAGTGGTTAAAATCGCGGTTGACCAGCGAGGACGGGGCTCCTCGAAGGTCCTGCGCACACGCGCGTCCTGTGGGCGACGTACCGTATGGGCGCGGGCTCAGGTACCGTGGAAGCCCTACGGACCGGTCTCTCTGCGGAGAGGCCGTTCCAGATCATGAACGCGTGTCGAGACTCTGGGGCCGTCGAGCCCCGTCACCGAGGGGGTCGAGCCATGGGGCGCGGCCGGGCCAAGGCCAAGCAGACGAAGGTCGCCCGCCAGCTGAAGTACAACAGCGGCGGGACTGACCTGTCGCGTCTGGCCAGCGAGCTGGGCGCTTCGACTTCGAGCCAGCCGCCGAACGGCGAGCCGTTCGAGGACGACGAGGACGAAGACGACCCGTACGCCCAGTACGCGGATCTCTACAACGACGACGACGAGGACGAGGACGGCGAGTCCGGTCCCACGTCCCAGCGTCGCGGCGCTTGACGCAGCACGCTTCGCAGTCTTAGTCACAGCTGCACTTCACCCGGTCCGGGGCCTTGGCGCCGGACCGGGTTTCGTGCTGCCGATCAGGCGTAGTCCCCCACCAGCTCGGCGCCGGTGGTGTGCTCGCCGCGGTCGGTGATCTCACCCGCGACCCAGGCCTCGACCCCGCGGTCGGCGAGCGTCGTCAGAGCGGCGTCCGTCGACTCCTCCGGCACGATCGCGATCATGCCGACGCCCATGTTCAGGGTCTTCTCCAGCTCCAGACGCTCCACCTCGCCGGTCCTGCCGACCAGGTCGAACACCGGGGCGGGGGTCCAGGTGGCGCGGTCCACGATCGCGTGCAGCCCGTCCGGGATCACCCGGGCCAGGTTGGCGGCGAGGCCGCCGCCGGTGATGTGCGAGAAGGCGTGCACATCGGTGGTCCGGGTCAGCGCCAGACAGTCCAGCGAGTAGATCTTGGTGGGCTCCAGCAGTTCCTCGCCGAGGGTGCGGCCGAACTCCTCGATCCGCGCGTCCAGGGCGAGCCCGGCCTGGTTCAGCAGGACGTGCCGGACCAGCGAGTACCCGTTGGAGTGAAGACCGGAGGCCGCCATGGCGATCACGGCGTCACCCTTACGGATGCGATCGGGGCCGAGCAGCCGGTCGGCCTCCACGACGCCCGTACCGGCGCCGGCGACGTCGAAGTCGTCCGGGCCGAGCAGACCGGGGTGCTCGGCGGTCTCGCCGCCGACCAGGGCGCAGCCGGCGAGGACACAGCCCTCGGCGATGCCCTTCACGATGGCGGCGACCCGCTCGGGGTGGACCTTGCCGACGCAGATGTAGTCGGTCATGAACAGCGGCTCGGCGCCGCACACCACGATGTCGTCCATGACCATGGCGACCAGGTCGTGGCCGATGGTGTCGTAGACGCCCATCTGCCGTGCGATGTCGACCTTGGTGCCGACGCCGTCCGTGGCGGAGGCGAGGAGGGGACGCTCGTAGCGCTTGAGGGCGGAGGCGTCGAAGAGGCCGGCGAAACCGCCGAGGCCGCCGAGGACCTCGGGGCGCTGCGTCTTCTTCACCCACTCCTTCATGAGCTCGACGGCGCGGTCGCCCGCTTCGATGTCGACGCCCGCGGCCGCGTAACTGGCACCCGTGCCGGGGGACGGAGTTCCCAAATGAGACACAGCAGACATGTGGTGAGAACTTTCGTGTCGTACGGCAGAACTTAGGGGCGGCGGATCGCGTCCGCGGCGGCCGTGGCGGCGGGCCCTGCGGCCAGCTCGGTCTCCAGCAGCTGCTTGCCGAGCAGCTCGGGGTCCGGGAGATCCATCGGGTACTCGCCGTCGAAGCAGGCGCGGCACAGGTTCGGCTTGGCGATGGTGGTCGCCTCGATCATGCCGTCGAGGGAGATGTACGCCAGGGAGTCGGCGCCGAGGGAGGTGCCGATCTCCTCGATGGTCATGCCGTTGGCGATGAGCTCGGCGCGGGTGGCGAAGTCGATGCCGAAGAAGCAGGGCCACTTCACGGGCGGCGAGGAGATCCGGATGTGGACCTCGGCGGCGCCGGCCTCGCGGAGCATGCGGACCAGGGCGCGCTGGGTGTTGCCGCGCACGATGGAGTCGTCGACGACGACCAGCCGCTTGCCCTTGATGACTTCCTTCAGCGGGTTCAGCTTCAGGCGGATGCCGAGCTGGCGGATGGTCTGCGAGGGCTGGATGAAGGTCCGGCCGACGTAGGCGTTCTTGACCAGGCCCGCGCCGAAGGGGATGCCGGAGGCCTCCGCGTAGCCGATGGCGGCCGGGGTGCCGGATTCCGGCGTCGCTATGACCAGGTCGGCGTCGACCGGGGCTTCCTTCGCCAGCTTGCGGCCCATCTCCACGCGGGAGAGGTAGACGTTCCGGCCGGCGATGTCGGTGTCCGGGCGGGCCAGGTACACGTACTCGAAGACACAGCCCTTGGGCTTCGCTTCCGCGAATCGCGAGGTGCGCAGGCCGTTCTCGTCGATGGCGACGAACTCGCCGGGCTCGATCTCGCGGACGTAGGCGGCGCCGCAGATGTCGAGGGCAGCGGACTCGGAGGCGACGACCCAGCCGCGCTCCAGCCGGCCGAGGACCAGCGGGCGGATGCCCTGCGGGTCCCGGGCGGCGTAGAGGGTGTGCTCGTCCATGAAGACCAGCGAGAAGGCGCCCTGGACCTGCGGGAGGATCTGGTGGGCGGCCGCCTCGATGGTGAGCGGCTTGCCGTCCTCGTCCACCTGGGCCGCGAGCAGCGCGGTCAGCAGGTCGGTGTCGTTGGTCGCCGCCACCCGCGGGGTGCGGCCCTCCTGCTTGGGCAGGTCGGCGACCATCTCGGCGAGCTGCGCCGTGTTGACCAGGTTGCCGTTGTGGCCGAGCGCGATGGAGCCGTGCGCGGTGGCGCGGAACGTCGGCTGGGCGTTCTCCCACACGGAGGCGCCGGTGGTCGAGTAGCGGGCGTGACCGACCGCGATATGACCCTGGAGCGATCCGAGGGAGGTCTCGTCGAAGACCTGGGAGACCAGGCCCATGTCCTTGAAGACGAGGATCTGCGAGCCGTTGCTGACCGCGATCCCCGCGGATTCCTGGCCTCGATGCTGGAGGGCGTAGAGCCCGAAGTAAGTGAGCTTGGCGACCTCTTCGCCCGGAGCCCAGACGCCGAAGACGCCGCAAGCGTCCTGGGGGCCTTTCTCACCGGGGAGCAGATCATGACTGAGTCGACCGTCACCACGTGGCACGTCTCCGAGTGTAGGCGAGATCGACCACTGGTCCGAATTCGCTGGGAGTGGGCTTTCTTACTTCGCACGGGCGACGAGTCCGTCCCCGGAGCTCGCCGTCAGGGTCAGTTCTCCGTCTTTCTGCTGGTAGGACACCTTGCCGGCGAGGATGTCGATCAGCTCCCGCTCCGCCTTCATCACGGGGCCCTCACACAGTTTGCGCGTGGTCGACAGCGGTCCGAAGGCGATGGTGCCGTCCTTGACGGTCGCCTTGCCGCGGAAGGTGTTGCAGCCGAGGCTGCCGCTGGCGCTGCCGTCCTTGCCCAGGGTGAGGTGGGCCTTGGTGCCCTTGGGCAGGGACTGGGCCGTGGCGTCGTCGCCCGTGCCGGAGACCAGGGTGTCGACGGTCCACTTCGTGCCCTTCAGGGGCGGCGCCGGCGTCTCCTTCGCGGCTCCCTCGCGCAGGGTGAGGCTGTCGCCGTCGGCGCGGGTCAGGGTGAGGACCTTGGCCCCGTCCCGCTCCTCGATCTCGGCCTTGAGGGTGCCGGTGAAGACGCTCTGGAACTTCTCCTCGAACACTTGTACGGGCCCGGGGCAGCCGATCTGGGTGGTGGTGAGGTCGGTGATCCGCACGGTGTCGCCGTCGACCGTGACATCGGCACCGAAGTCGTTGCAGCCCACCGTGCCGCCCGACTCTCCGCCGCCCGCGTCCGGCTCGGCGGCGCCGGGCCGGAACAGGATGTGCGCCTCGTCGACCCGGAAGTCCTTCTCCCCCGTCGGCAGCTTGTACTCCTTGCCGTCGACGGTCGCCGTCCGCGGGACCCAGCGGGTGCCCGCGAGGACGTCGGCGGTCGTGGTGCTCTTCTCGCCGTCTCCGACCGCGCCGCTGCCGGAGCCGGACTCCGTGCCGCAGGCGGCCAGCACGGCGGTGCCGGCGAGGCCTGCGGCGGCGTACTTCATACGTGTCGTCCGCTTCATGTCTCTTCGACGTACGAGGCGCCTGTTGGGTTCGCTGTCGTTACCGGTCCGTTGTGTCGTCAGCTCATCAGGGGCAGCAGAGCGGCGAGATCGGCGCGCTCACCACTGGCGCTGACCTTCGCCTCGCGCAGGGCGTCCGGCCACCGCAGCCGCCCGGTCGCGAGCCGGATCCAGGTCAGCGGGTCGGTCTCCACGACGTTCGGCGGGGTGCCCCGGGTGTGCCGGAGGCCCTCGACGCACTGCACGACGGCGTACGGCGGGATCCGCACCTCCGTGGAGCCGCCGGGCGCCTTGGCGGCGAGCGTGTCGGCCAGCAGCCGGGTGCAGGCGGCGAGCGCCTGGCGGTCGTACGGCACGTCGAGTCCGGGCACCGCGGCGTTCAGGTCGTCGGTGTGGACGACGAGTTCGACGGCGCGGGTGACGAGGTAGTCGGCGAGCGGGAGGGCACCGGCGTTGGTGTCGAGCAGCCGGGTGCCGGGGTGGGTGTCGAGCTGCTCGGGGAGGGCGCGCGCGCTGTCGGCGAGATAGGCGCCGAGGTCCGGGTGCTCCTGGACCAGCCGCCGCGTGAAGGCGTCGATGTCCGAGGAGCCGGCGGAGGTCGCGAACACCCAGTCCAGCAGTACGGCGTCCTGTTTCGGCGGCTCCGGCAGCGCGAGGGCGCGCCCGATGCCGGTGAGCGCCATCCCGATGTGCGCGATGAGTTCCCGGACGGTCCACGCGCCGAGCCGGGTCGGCAGCGCGAGCTGTTCGGGCGTGAGGTCGCGCACGGCGTCCTGGACGTGGGCGAGCTGGGCGAAGACCGCGGTGCGGATCTTGGCGGGGTCGTAACTGCGGGCGCGCTTCTTGGCCGGGGGCATGCGATCAAGCGTAGGCAGGGCCGCGGTGAGCCGTGAAGGTCCCGTCCGGCGAGCGGACGGGACCTTCGGGTGGTACGGCCGACTACGCCAGCAGGGCCGGGATCGTCGCCTCGTGGATCTCGCGGAGTTCCGTCAGGGGGAGGGTGAACTCGCCCTGGACGTCGACCGCGTCGCCGTCGACGACACCGATCCGGGTGGCCGGCAGGCCCCGGGCGCCGCACATGTCGGTGAAGCGGAGCTCCTCCGAGCGGGGCACGGCGACGACCGCGCGGCCCGCCGACTCCGAGAAGAGGAAGGTGAAGGCGTCCAGACCGTGCGGGACGATCAGCCGGGCGCCCTTGCCGCCGAGCAGCGCCGACTCGACGACCGCCTGGATCAGACCGCCGTCGGACAGGTCGTGCGCGGAGTCGATCATGCCGTCGCGGGAGGCGGAGATGAGGATGTCGGCGAGCAGCCGCTCGCGCTCCAGGTCGACCTTCGGGGGCAGGCCGCCGAGGTGGTCGTGGATCACCTGGGACCAGGCCGAGCCGCCGAACTCCTCCCGCGTGTCGCCGAGGAGGTAGAGCAGCTGCCCCTCCTCCTGGAAGGCGACCGGCGTACGGCGGGCCACGTCGTCGATGACGCCGAGCACCGCCACGACCGGGGTGGGGTGGATGGCCACCTCGCCGGTCTGGTTGTAGAGGGAGACGTTGCCGCCGGTGACCGGGGTGCCGAGCTGCTGACAGGCGTCCGCCAGACCTCGGATGGCCTCCGCGAACTGCCACATCACCGCCGGGTCCTCGGGCGAGCCGAAGTTCAGGCAGTCCGACACCGCGAGCGGCTTGGCGCCCGTGGTCGCCACGTTGCGGTAGGCCTCCGACAGCGCCAGCTGGGCGCCCGCGTACGGGTCCAGCTTGGCGTAGCGGCCGTTGCCGTCGGTGGCGATGGCGACGCCGAGGCCGGTCTCCTCGTCGATGCGGATCATGCCGGAGTCCTCGGGCTGGGCGAGGACGGTGTTGCCCTGCACGAAGTGGTCGTACTGCGAGGTGATCCACTTCTTCGACGCCTGGTTCGGGGAGCCGACCAGCTGCAGGACCTGCGCCCGCAGCTCATCCGAAGTCCCGGGCCGCGGCAGCTTGTTGGCGTCGTCGGCCTGGAGCGCGTCCTGCCAGGACGGGCGGGCGTAGGGACGCTCGTAGACCGGGCCGTCGTGCGCGACCGTGCGCGGGTCGACGTCGACGATCTTGCCGCCGTGCCAGAAGATCTCCAGCCGGTCGCCGTCGGTGACCTCACCGATCACCGTGGCGATGACGTCCCACTTGTCGCAGATCTCCAGGAACCGGTCGACCTTCTCCGGCTCCACGACCGCGCACATGCGCTCCTGCGACTCGCTCATGAGGATCTCCTCGGGCGAGAGCGTGGAGTCGCGCAGCGGTACGTCGTCCAGGGTCACGCGCATGCCGCCGGAGCCGTTCGACGCCAGCTCCGACGTGGCGCAGGACAGGCCCGCGGCGCCGAGGTCCTGGATGCCGACGACCAGCTTCTCCTGGAACGCCTCCAGGGTGCACTCGATGAGGAGCTTCTCCTGGAAGGGGTCGCCGACCTGGACCGCGGGGCGCTTGCTCGGCTTGGCGTCGTCGAAGGTCTCGCTCGCCAGGATCGACGCGCCGCCGATGCCGTCGCCGCCGGTGCGGGCGCCGTACAGGATGACCTTGTTGCCCGCGCCGGACGCCTTCGCGAGGTGGATGTCCTCGTGCCGCATCACACCGATGGCACCGGCGTTGACCAGCGGGTTGCCCTGGTAGCAGGAGTCGAAGACGACCTCGCCGCCGATGTTGGGCAGGCCCAGGCAGTTGCCGTAGCCGCCGATGCCGGCGACGACGCCCGGCAGGACGCGCTTGGTGTCGGGGTGGTCGGCCGCGCCGAAGCGCAGCGGGTCCACGACCGCCACCGGCCGCGCGCCCATCGCGATGATGTCGCGCACGATGCCGCCGACGCCGGTGGCCGCGCCCTGGTAGGGCTCCACGTAGGAGGGGTGGTTGTGCGACTCGACCTTGAAGGTGACCGCGTAGCCCTGGCCGACGTCGACGACACCGGCGTTCTCGCCGATGCCGACGAGCATCGCGTCGGACTCGGGGGCCTTCTCGCCGAACTGGCGGAGATGGACCTTGGAGGACTTGTACGAGCAGTGCTCGGACCACATGACCGAGTACATGGCGAGTTCGGCACCGGTGGGCCGGCGGCCGAGGATTTCGACCACGCGCTCGTACTCGTCCTTCTTCAGGCCCAGTTCGGCCCAGGGCAGCTCGACGTCGGGGGTCGCGGCCGCGTGCTCGACCGTGTCCAGAGGCGTCCGGCTCATGCGTTGACCAGCTTCTTGAGGATCGAGGTGAAGAAGGGGAGGCCGTCGGTGCGGCCGGTGCCGATGAGCGGCTCCGTGGCGTGCTCCGGGTGCGGCATCAGGCCGACGATGTTGCCGGCCTCGTTGGTGATGCCGGCGATGTCACGGAGCGAGCCGTTGGGGTTGACGTCCAGGTAGCGGAAGACGACCCGGCCCTCGGCCTCCAGCTTGTCGAGCGTGTACTCGTCGGCGACGTAGCGCCCGTCCATGTTCTTCAGCGGGATGTGGATCTCCTGGCCGGCCGTGTAGTCGGCGGTCCAGGCGGTGTCCGCGTTCTCCACCCGCAGCTTCTGGTCGCGGCAGATGAAGTGCAGGTGGTCGTTGCCGAGCATCCCGCCGGGGAGCAGGTGGGCCTCGGTGAGGATCTGGAAGCCGTTGCAGATGCCGAGGACCGGAAGGCCGGCCTTCGCCTGCTCGATGACCGTCTCCATCACGGGCGAGAAGCGGGAGATGGCGCCGGCCCGCAGATAGTCGCCGTAGGAGAAACCGCCGGGCAGCACCACGGCGTCGACCTGCTTGAGGTCCTTGTCCTTGTGCCACAGGGCGACCGGTTCGGCACCCGCGAGGCGGATCGCGCGCTGGGTGTCCCGATCGTCGAGACTTCCCGGGAAAGTGACGACGCCAATACGAGCGGTCACTTCGCCGCCTCCGCGACTTCCTCCACCTTGACGGTGAAGTCCTCGATCACCGTGTTGGCGAGGAAGGATTCCGCAAGGTCGTGGATGCGGGCGAGCGCGGCCTCGTCGACCGGCCCGTCAACTTCGAGTTCGAATCGCTTTCCCTGACGGACGTCCGAGATGCCTTCGAATCCCAGCCGCGGCAGTGCGCGCTGCACCGCCTGGCCCTGGGGGTCGAGGATCTCCGGCTTGAGCATGACGTCGACTACGACGCGTGCCACGTGCACTCCCGGTGGTGTGGTGCTGAGCAGGTTCCTGCAGTGGTTTCAGACTACCCGCACAAAATTTCTACGCGCGTCGACTTGTAGGAATCTACGTGATGGCCATCACGAACAGGCGGAAGAGCGCGGTACCGGGAAAAGTTCAGCGAAAGATCCGAGATCGTCACCCGATACCTATTGCGCTCGGACACGCGGGAGGATTTAGTCGGGCTTCCCAATGCATTGTCGGGCACTGTACAAATGAATTGTCAGCCGTGCCGTACGAAGGGACCAATTTCGTGGCGCAGAAGGTCGTGGTCACCCTCTTTGACGACATCGACGGCTCGGAAGCGGCGGAAACGATCGCCTTCGGACTCGACGGCAAGTCGTACGAGATCGACCTGAACGAAGCGAATGCCGAGAAACTGCGTAAGGCGCTCGAGCCGTACGTGGAGGCCGGCCGCAAGCGGTCGCGCTCCGGCAAGGCCTACCGGCAGACCGAGGTCGCCCCGGACCCGGCGGCCGTCCGGGCCTGGGCGCAGGCCAACAAGATGGACGTACCGGCGCGCGGCCGGATCCCCAAGAAGGTCTACGAGGCGTTCGCCGCCGCGCAGTGACCTCCCGGGCACCGTCCTCAGGGTGCGTCAGCGGGCCCTGAGGACAACCGACTTGCGCGACACCCCTCCCGATCAGCTAGAGTCTGGAGCACGCCGCCGGGCGGGGCCGAAAAGCCCAGCTCACGGAGTACATGCGGGTGTAGTTCAGTAGTAGAACATCCCCCTTCCAGGGGGAAGGCGCAGTGTGCAATTCCTGTCACCCGCTCTGCATCGCCGTACCGGGCATCCTTCGGGATCAGGTAGGCTGGTGCCCGCGCCGATCGGTGAGAGCCGGTCGGAGGCAATGCGGACGTAGCTCAGTTGGTAGAGCGCAACCTTGCCAAGGTTGAGGTCGCGAGTTCGAGCCTCGTCGTCCGCTCAGGAATCAGGCCCCGGTCCATCGGACCGGGGTCTTTTCGTGTTTCCCCCGCTTCTGACATTTGTCATGCCGGGTGATGACAGCCCGCACTGCCGGGCCGCCGCGGGCGCCGGGACGCTGAAGTCATGGACAGGAACGAACGCGAACACGTGATTGAGGTCACCGACCTGCGGCGTGTGTACGGGGGCGGGTTCGAGGCGGTGCGCGGCATCACCTTCTCGGTGGCCCGCGGCGAGATCTTCGCGCTGCTCGGCACCAATGGCGCGGGCAAGACCTCCACCGTCGAACTGCTGGAAGGGCTCGCCAAGCCCGCCGAGGGGCGCGTCCGGGTGCTCGGGCACGATCCCTACGCCGAGCGGGCCGTCGTCCGGCCGCGCATCGGGGTCATGCTCCAGGAGGGCGGGTTTCCGTCCGAGCTGACCGTCGCCGAGACCGCCCGGATGTGGGCCGGGTGTGTCAGCGGCGCGCGGCCGGAGGGCGAGGTGCTGGCGCTGGTCGGGCTCGGTCGGCGGGCCGGGGTGCGGGTCAAGCAGCTCTCCGGGGGCGAGCGGCGGCGCCTGGACCTGGCGCTCGCGCTGATCGGGGACCCCGAGGTGCTGTTCCTCGACGAGCCGACCACCGGACTCGACGCCGAGGGCCGCCGGGACACCTGGGAACTGGTGCGCACCCTGCGCGAGCGGGGCACGACCGTGCTGCTCACCACGCACTACCTGGAGGAGGCGGAAGGCCTCGCCGACCGGCTGGCGATCCTGCACGAGGGGCGCATCGCGGCGGCCGGCACCCCGGCCGAGGTGACCGCGAGCCGGCCCGCCCGGATCTCCTTCGAGCTGCCGGACAACTGGTTCCTGGGCGACCTCCCGCCCCTGGACGAGCTGGGCGTGACCGGGCACGAGGTGGACGGCCGGGTCCTACGGCTGCGCACCCACCAGCTGCAGCGGGCCGCCACCGGGCTGCTGGGCTGGGCCGACCGGGCCGGGGTGGAGCTGCGGCGGCTGGATGTGCGGTCGGCGTCACTGGAGGAGGCGTTCCTGGGCATCGCCCGGGAGGCGTCCGAGTCGAAGGAGTACGCGGCATGAGCGAGCCGATGGTGATGTCGACCCCGGCACGGCGGGTGGCGGCGCTGGCGCGGGCGGAGCTGACCCTGTTCGGGCGCAGCAAGGGCATGATCGTGGCGGCCGTGTTCGTGCCGCTGGTGCTGCCGTTCACCGTGCGGGCGGCGGTGGAGGACATGGATCTCGCCGAGCACGGGCTCGACGTGGGGAAGGTGCTGCTGCCGGGGGCGATCGGCTTCTCGCTGCTGTTCGCGGTGTACTCGGCGCTCATCGGCGTCTTCGTCGGCCGGCGCGAGGAACTCGTCCTGAAGCGGCTGCGCACCGGCGAGCTGCGCGACCACGAGATCCTCACCGGGGCCGCGCTGCCGCTGCTGGCCGTCGGCCTGGTGCAGGCCGTGGTCCTGGTGGCCGGCTGCACGGCCCTGCTGGACGTGGCCGCCCCCGAGGCGCTCCACCTCGCTGTCGCCGGCTTGCTGCTCGGCCTGGTGATGTGTGCGGCGCTGGCTGCCCTGACGGCCGCCTTCACCCGGACCGTGGAGAGCGCGCAGGTCACCTCGCTGCCCCTGGTGATGGTCTCCATGGTGGCCTCCGGGATCGCCGTCCCGCTGGAGCTGCTGCCCGACTCGATGGCCTCGGTGTGCGCCCTGCTGCCGCTCAGCCCCGTGATCACCCTGGTGCGCGGCGGCTGGACCGGCTCCCTGTCGGCGTACGAGACGCTGGGCGCCCTGCTCACCGCGCTGGCCTGGACCGCTCTCGCGGTGTTTGCTGTAGGGCGGTGGTTCCGCTGGGAGCCGCGGCGCTGACGTACGGGAAGAGCGGGGAGTGGCGCGTGGCGGGGGGATGGTGGCGGGGCAAGAGCACGCCCGCGAAGGTCGAGACGTACACGCGCTGGTCGTTCCACTTCTTCGGGCTGGCGGAGATCTTCTCCGTCGGTCTCGCCGCCTTCGGCCAGGCCGGTACCGCGGTCGGCGGCTGGCTGCTGCTCGTGGTGTGCTCACACGCGGCGCTCACCATGCTGACCGCATCCCGGGCCCTGGACTGGACGCGCGGGCGGCGGGACCAGCCGGTGCGGCTGATGTGCACGCTCGCCGCCGCCACCGCGGTGATCGCCGTGGCCGCGCTCGCGCTCGTCCAGCACGGGCCCGAGGGCAAGGACGTCGAGACCGCGGCGGGTGCCGTCTTCGCCGGTGTCACCGCCTTCGGGGCGGGCACCATCGCGCTCGGCGTCCGGGAGCGCCGCCGGGTGCTCGCCGTCGTCGGCGGCTTCGCCGCGGGCGCCTGGGCCGTCACCTGGCCGCTCGGACTGCCCACCGCGGAGGGCCTGGTCACCGCGCTGGTGGTGCTGCTCGGCGGCGGGTTCATCGCCTTCACCTCCGCCTTCTCCGTCTGGCTGCTGGATGCCGTCTACGAACTCGACGAGGCCCGCGAGACCCGCGCCCGGCTGGCCGTCGCCGAGGAACGGCTGCGGTTCGGACGTGACCTGCACGACGTCATGGGCCGCAATCTGGCCGTCATCGCCCTCAAGAGCGAGCTGGCCGTCCAGCTCGCCCGGCGCGAACGCCCGGAGGCCGTGGACCAGATGATCGAGGTGCAGCGCATCGCGCGGGAGTCGCAGCGCGAGGTGCGCGATGTCGTACGGGGCTATCGCGAGGCCGACCTCGGGGCCGAACTCGCCGGTGCGCATGGGGTGTTGACGGCGGCCGGGATCTCATGCGAGGTGAGCGGGCCGGTGGCGGGGCTGCCGGCCGAGGTGCAGTCGGCGCTCGGGTGGGTGGTCCGGGAGGCCACCACGAATGTGCTGCGGCACGGGAACGCGGAGCGCTGCGGGGTGTCCGTGCGGGTGCGCGAGGGGTGTGTGGTGCTGACGGTGGAGAACGACGGGGTCGCCGGTCCCGTCCCGCAAGGTGGCGGCTCGGGGCTGGCCGGGCTGCGCGAGCGGCTCGCCGCCGTGGCGGGGACCTTGGAGGCGGGGGCCGAGGGAGGCGTGTTCCGGGTGGTCGCCGAGGTGCCGTTGAAGGAGGTGGCGGCGTGAGCGAGAAGGTGCGGGTGCTGCTCGCCGACGACGAGCATCTGATCCGGGGCGCGCTGGCCGCGCTGCTCTCGCTGGAGGACGACCTGGTGGTCGTCGCCGAGGCGGCGTCCGGTCCCGAGGCGCTCGCGATGGCCCGCGCCCACGCGCCCGACGTGGCCGTACTCGACCTGCAGATGCCCGGCGCCGACGGTGTGAAGGTCGCCACATCCCTGCGGACGGAACTGCCGTCCTGCCAGGTCATGATCGTGACCAGCCATGGCCGCCCCGGGCACCTCAAGCGGGCACTTGCGGCGGGTGTGCGCGGGTTCGTCCCCAAGACCGTCAGCGCCCAGCGGCTCGCCGAGATCATCCGCACGGTCCGTGCCGGAAACCGCTATGTGGACCCCGAGTTGGCCGCCGACGCGATCTCCGCCGGGGACTCGCCGCTGACCGCGCGGGAGGCCGAGGTGCTGGAACTGGCCGCCGACGGCGCGCCCGTGGCGGAGATCGCGGAGCGGGCCGCGCTGTCCCAGGGGACCGTGCGGAACTATCTCTCCTCGGCCGTCTCCAAGCTCGGGGCGGAGAACCGTCATACGGCGGTGCGTCTCGCCCGCGAGCGGGGTTGGGTATAGTTGCTCTCGCGCCACGGCGCACTGCGGACGTAGCTCAGTTGGTAGAGCGCAACCTTGCCAAGGTTGAGGTCGCGAGTTCGAGCCTCGTCGTCCGCTCTCTGTGAGAGGCCCCCCGGTTTTCGCCGGGGGGCCTCTTCTTTTGCCTCGTCTACGCCCAGCTCGTGCCGGTCAGACGCTCGTACGCCTCCACGTACTTGGCGCGGGTGGCGTCCACCACCTGCTGCGGCAGCGCCGGCGGCGGCTGCTCGCTCCTGCGGTCCCAGCCGGACTCCGCGGAGGTCAGCCAGTCACGGACGTACTGCTTGTCGTACGACGGCTGCGCGCGGCCCGGCTCCCACCGGTCCGCCGGCCAGAAGCGGGAGGAGTCCGGGGTGAGGACCTCGTCGGCGATGACCAGGGTGTCCCCGTCGAAGCCGAACTCGAACTTGGTGTCCGCGAGGATGATGCCGCGCTCGCGGGCGATGTCCCGGCCGCGGGAGTAGACGGCGAGGGTCGCCTGGCGCAGCCGGGCGGCGGTGTCGGCGCCGACCTGGCGGGCGACCTCCTCGTACGAGACGTTCTCGTCGTGCTCGCCGACCTCGGCCTTGGTGGCCGGGGTGAAGATCGGGGCGGGCAGCTCACTGCCGTCGACCAGGCCCTCGGGGAGGGCGAGGCCGCAGACCGTGCGGGTGTCGTTGTACTCGGCCAGGCCGGAGCCGGTGAGGTAGCCGCGGGCCACGCACTCCACGGGGACCATCGTCAGCGACTTGCAGACCAGGGTGCGGCCCGCCCAGTCGGCGGGAGCGCCCGGCGGGAGTTCGGTGCTCAGCACGTGGTTGGGGACCAGGTCGGCGAGCTGGTCGAACCACCACAGGGAGAGCTGGGTGAGGACGCGGCCCTTGTCGGGGATCTCGGTCGGGAGCACCCAGTCGTACGCGGACAAGCGGTCGCTGGCGACCATCACGAGGTCGCCCGCCTCGTTCCGGTACAGGTCGCGCACCTTGCCGGTGTGCAGATGCACCAAACCCGGAACCTCGATCGGTTCGGGCTTTTCTACAAATCCGGACACGGTTCCTCCCCGTGGTTGAAAACAAAGGGATGCCCGCAGGGCTCGAACAGGGTGGGGTGGGAGACGGGCGGGCCAAGGGCTCGATTGTCCCGTATGAGGGGTCTGACCTTGGACCGGGGGTCGGTGGGGGCCTGCGGGCCGGGTCAGTCGTGCTTGCAGATGCGGTCCAGGAGGTTGGCCGTGGCGCGCTGGACGCGGGGGTCCACATGGCCCGGGCGGTCCAGGGCGGGCGACCAGGCGAAGGTGCCGGAGGCGAACACCAGGGCGCCGGAGGGGGCGCGGTACAGGGACGTCTCCTGGTGGCGGAGGGCTCCCTCGCCGTCGGTGTACGGGGAGTGCGCCAGCAGGATGCGCTCCTCGTGCTCGGGCAGCGCGGTGCGCGGGAAGTAGCGGTCGGCCTCGCCCGCGACGAGTCCGGCGAGCGCGTCACCCTCGTGGGCGCCGGTGGCGTCCCACAGCCAGTGGTCGGCGTTCCGGACGATCAGCGGGTGGGGCTCGGGGACCCGGCCCGCGTACTGGATGCCGATCAGCTGCTGCTCGGGGCGGTCGATCTCGCGCCACAGGACCGGCTTGCCGGGGCCCTTGCGTTTGCGGCAGGTCAGCAGGCGGTCGGGGACGCCGGACGGGGACGGGCCCAGCTCCACCTGCCAGTACATGGTGTTGGCGGAGAGGAACACCAGCGAGGTGCCGTGGTCGCGGGCTCGCTCGACCGTGCGGCGCATGGGCGTCGACCAGTACTCGTCGTGGCCGGGGAAGACCAGGCCACGGTAGCGGGTGGAGTCGATGTGTCCGGCGTGCAGATCGCGGGCGTCGGCGTAGGCGAGGTCGTAGCCGTAGCGCTCGGCGAAGCGGATGAAATCGTAGGCGTGGCCCACGTGCAGGGGGAGGCCGGCGCCGGCGTAGGGGCGATCGAAGGAGACGGTCGTCGCGGCGTCCGACTCGCCGAGCAGCCGGCCGTGCTCGTCCCAGGCGTGGTACAGGCTGGCGCCGGTGCGGCCGTCCTCCGGGTAGAGGTTGTACGCCTGCCAGGTGACGTCGGGCAGCAGCAGGAGCAGATCGGCCGGGTGGTTGTCCCGGATGGTGAACGGGATGTGGGAGCGGTAGCCGTCGGCGGTGGTGAGCACCGCGACATAGGCGCCGATGCTCCAGTACGAGGGGATCTGCAGCCGCCAGGACAGCCACCAGTGGTGGCAGGAGACCGTGCGGTCGGCGGCCAGCGGCGGGGGCTGGACGATGCCGGACAGCCGAGGGCTGGTGGTGATCTTGGCGGCGCCGTCTCCGCCGTAGTGGCCGATGCGGTAGACGTCGACGCTGAACTGCTGGGGCGGGTCGACCGTGATGTGGAAGTCGACGGCCTCGCCCGGGGCGACCGCGCCGGTGGAGGTGAAGCCCTTGATCTGGCGGTGGACGTCGTCCGCCGAGCGGGGGCCCTCGGTGGGGCGGGGCGAGCGGGTGCCGGAGGTGGTGCGGGGGGCGGGGACGCGGGGGGCGCCCGAGGCGCCCGGGGGGGCCGGAGCGGCCGGTGCGGCCGGTGCGGCCGGTGCGTCCTGGGGCGTGTCCACGTACCAGGGGACCACCTGGCCCGTGTCGTCGAAGTACGTCTCCGTGCCACGGAGCCAGGGGACGGGGCCCTGGCCGAAGGGGTCCGTGACGGCGTGCGCAAGTGCTCCCGACTCCCAGCGGCGGATCTGCTCCGACCCCATGGTCGCTCCCCTCCCTCTTGCCCCCGTGGTCTGTGTGTGTGGTCTGTGCGTCTGTGTGTGTGGTCTGTGGCGTCTTCGTGACGGTCGTATGTCGCAAGCCCTTGCCGTGGGCGCGATCGGTCCCAGCACATCACATTGCGCACGCATGCTGTCACTAGTCGTTGCGAATTGGCCGAAAGTGGAATGCGGAGTTCCGCTTGAGGGGCGCGCTGTGGCTCGGGGCTGGCGGGCTCGGGGGCCGTCAGACGAGGCGTACCGGCTTTTCCGGGCGTATGCCGGATTCGATCAGCCATTCCTTCAAGGGGGCCGGGTCGCCCTCCTCGATGAGGCTGAGGACGCGGGGGGTGAGGTCGGCGGCGCGTTCTCCGTTGACCAGGAGGGTGGGGCCGTCGAGCCAGTCCAGGCCGGGGGTGGCGCCCGCGGTGTCCATGGCGGCGCAGCAGACCATCGCGGTGACGTGGTCCGCGAGCAGCTCCCGCGGGGAGCGCGGAGGCTGGAGCGGGAAGAGGGGCAGGGTGCCGTCGTCCCAGAGTGCGGTGTCGGGGGCGGGGGCGGCGGGGCTCGGCGGGACCGCGGATTCCTCGCGGGCGAGTTCGGCGGTGAGGCCTGCGGCGAGGGCGGCGGAGCGCTCGGTGTCGGTGGGGTCTTCCGTGTCGGTGGGGTCTTCCGTGTCGGTGGGGTCTTCCGTGTCGGTGGGGTCTTCCGTGTCGGTGGGGTTTTCCGCGTCGGTGGGGTCTTCCGCGTCAGCCTCGGGCTCGTCCTCGGGTGTGGGGGACGTCTGCGGGGCCGACGCGGGGGTCGGGTCCTCCGGCGTGGGGGGCGACTGGGGGGTCGACGCGGGGGCCGACGCAGGTGTCGGGTCTTCCGGCGCGGTTCGTTCCTCCGCCGCCGCAGGGTTCATCGGCGCGGTTCGCTCATCCGGCGCCGGAGCAGGGTCCTCCGGCGTCGACAAGTGGTCGAGTACGCGGGACAGCGTCGGGCCGTCCGTCCGGGGGTTGGGGCGGCGGACGCCGAGGGCGTCGAGGACTCGGTGGAGGCGGGCCGCGTCCGTACGCCATTTGCGGTCGACCACCTCCTCCGGGTACTCCTGCCAGCCGACCGGGGACCAGTCCGGGCCCGATTCCGCCGGGCCGCCGTGGAACAGCCGCGCGGCCAGCAAGGATGCCGCCTCGTCCACCGCGCCCGGTTCCTCCAGGAGGTCGCACGCTGGGCGTTCGCCCAGGCGGGAGGCGAAGCCCTCGGCCAGCCGGTCCCGGCGGGAGAGTTCCGTGAGGGCGGCCACCACTCCCGCGTCCAGGCGGGACGGCCAGCGGCCCATCCGCCAGGCGGGGAGGGCCACCCGGGTCAGCAGTCGGTCCCAGCCCGCGTAGGCCAGGCCCACCTGTTCCTGGGCGACGATGCGCAGTCCGTAATCCACAGCCTGTGCACGCTCCGCCGCCGCCGCGGCCACCCCTCGCTCCATCTCCGCCGCGTGCTCCCGGCAACTGCTCAGCAGCAGGCGGGCCACCTTGCCGACGCCCGCCAGCACCGCGCGCGAGAGAGGACCGCGGTTCGGGGCCGACGCCACTGCCACCGCCGCGTCCAGGCCCCGTACGAAACGGCGGGCCGCGGCTATGTCGGGGTGCGCCGAGGGGCCCGTACCGGCCACCACCGGGGCGAGGACGGCTCGCAGCTCGCCCACCCGCATCCACCACAGGAACGGCGATCCGATGACCAGCACCGGGGCCGCCGAGGCTCGGCGGTGCGGGCCACGCAGGCCGCTCGTGAGCTCGTCCCCGTGCTCGCGCGGGGGCGGGCCGTGGGCCGGGTGGGTGCGATCCTCCAGCCAGCTGTCGCAGTCCGGGGTCAGCGCTATCGCGGAGGGCGCGGGCACGTCCAGGCGGTCGGCCAGGTCGCGCACCATCCGGTACAGATCGGGGGCCGACTCCTCCGCGATCGCGACCGTCGGACTGACGGCCGGCCGGGAGCGGGCCACGACCAGTGCGATCCCGCCCGCCGCCAGCAGTACGAGCACGGCGACCCAGCTCACGGCCCAGCGGGCCGTATCCCAGCCGGAGCCCACGAGGTGGCCGGTGGAGCCACCGGCCAGCAGCACCACGGCGGCCGCCGCGGGCAGCAGCGCGACCGCCACTGCCCGGCTACGGATCCGCAGCACGGCCAGCGCCCGGGAACGCGCGGCCTGTGCGCCTGCCTCCACACCCATACCGGTCACGACCGGACCTCACCCCCTCCCCCATGCGCGGGCCGTCAAGGCTGCGCTGCCTGTCCCACCTGTCCTGGCTTTGGTCACTCCCCCACTGTGGCACCCGTCACTGACATCGCAATGCCGGTGGGCCAAGTGCCGGAACGCTTGCGCCGCACCATAGTTGGGGGCCCGGCCTCCGTCAGCCGGATGGGGCATCGGTCACTCGATGGAATGGCTCTGGGGAAAGCTGGATGACGGACAGCAAGGATCAGGCCCCAGTTCCTGAGACGGATCCGGGGCCTGCGGGGTTCATCGGGAGGGCCTGCGGGCCCCTTTGTTCACTCGACTTTGCTTACTCGACCTTGCTCACTCGGCCTTGCTCACTCGGCGGCCGCCTTCGCCGCGATGTCCGTGCGGTGCTGGGAGCCGTCCAGGCCGATGCGGGCCACCGCCCGGTACGCGCGCTCCCGGGCCGCGGCCAGGTCCTCGCCGGTCGCCGTGACCGACAGGACGCGACCGCCCGCGCTGACCACGGCGTCGCCGTCGGTACGGGTACCGGCGTGCAGGACGTAGGCGTGCGGGGCGTCCTGCGCCGCGACCTCGTCGAGGCCGGTGATCGGGTCGCCGGTGCGCGGGGTGCCGGGGTAGTTGTGCGAGGCGATGACCACGGTGACCGCGGCATCGGCGCTCCAGCGCAGCGGCGGCAGAACGGCGAGTTCGCCCTTGGCGGCGGCCAGCAGGACCCCGGCGAGCGGCGTCTTGAGACGCGCCAGTACGACCTGGGTCTCCGGGTCGCCGAAGCGGGCGTTGAACTCGATCACCCGCACTCCGCGCGAGGTGATGGCGAGACCGGCGTACAGCAGCCCGGAGAACGGCGTGCCGCGGCGCTGCATCTCGTCGACGGTGGGCTGGAGAACGTTCTCCAGGACCTCCTCGACCAGCTTCGGGTCGGCCCACGGCAGCGGGGAGTACGCCCCCATGCCGCCGGTGTTCGGCCCCTCGTCACCGTCGAGGGCCCGCTTGAAGTCCTGGGCGGGCTGGAGCGGGAGGACCGTCTCGCCGTCGGTGATGGCGAAGAGGGAGACCTCGGGGCCGTCGAGGAACTCCTCGATGACCACGCGCTCGCAGGAGTTGGCGTGCGCCCGCGCGGCCTCCAGGTCGGCGGTCACGACGACGCCCTTGCCGGCGGCGAGACCGTCGTCCTTGACGACATAAGGGGCGCCGAAGGCGTCGAGGGCCTCGTCGACCTCCTCCGGCGTCGTGCAGACGTAGGAGCGGGCCGTCGGGACGCCGGCCGCCGCCATCACGTCCTTCGCGAAGGCCTTGGAACCCTCGATCTGGGCGGCCTCCCCGGAGGGGCCGAAGACCGGGATGCCCGCCTCGCGCACGGCGTCGGCGACACCGGCGACCAGGGGTGCCTCCGGGCCGACCACGACCAGGTCGGCACCGAGCCGGATGGCCAGCGCCGTGACGGCGGCGCCGTCCAGGGCGTCGACCTGGTGCAGCTCGGCGACCTCGGCGATGCCGGCGTTGCCGGGGGCGCAGTGCAGCGCGGTGACGTCGGGGTCGAGGGACAGGGAGCGGCACAGGGCGTGTTCGCGGGCGCCGCTGCCGATGACGAGGACCTTCACGGGGTCAGCCTAACCGCAGCCGGGGTGGCCGGTTTGTGCGGGCTGCTGAAGGAGGGCGGGAGCGGGGGTTGTGGGTTCCTACGAAGTCCCGCCAAGTCCCGCCAAGTCCTACGGAGAGGATCGGCTCGCGGGTGCTCGACCTACTCGTTCGTGAACTCCTCGACCACCGTCGCGCCCAGCTCGCGGACGAGCAGGTCGTAGCCGGAGAGGGCCGATTCGTTGAGGTCCGGGTCGTCGTCCTCGGGGATGTCGTCCTCGATGGACACGGGGGGCCGGGGCGGGGGCTCCGGGGCGGAGGGCTGCGGTACGGGAGCGGCGGCGGGCGTCGGTCTCGACGGGGCCGACTGTGCCGAGGCCGAGGAGGCGGGCGCGGGGGTGGGCTGGGGAGGTGCCGGGCGGCTGGGGGTCGCCGCGGCACCACCGCCGCCGTAGCCGCCTCCGCCGTAGCCCGAGGAACTGCCCTGCGGAGGGGCGGAGCCGCCGCCTCCGGACGGGTCGACGATCGCCTCGACCTTCCACTGGACGCCGAACTGCTCCACGAGCGCCTGGCGCAGGACGTCCTCGCTGCCGCTGGTCGTGAAGTTGTCGCGGGCACCGGCGTTGACGAAACCGAGCTGGAGGGTGGTGCCGTCGAAGCCGGTCACCTGGGCGTTCTGGCTGAGCAGGATCCAGGTGAAGCGGCGGCGGTTCTTGACGGCCTCCAGGATGTTCGGCCAGAGCGTGCGGGGGTCGAGGCCGCCGCCACCGCCGGTGCTGGGAGCGGCGGGGGTGGGCTGGGGAGCAGGGGCCTGTGCGGGGTTGCTCGGAGCGGAGGGTGCGGGAGGGGGGCTTGGGGCCGCGGTGGGCGTGGTGGCCGGGGTCGCGGTGGGCGTGGTGGTGGGCCAGCCGCCGGGGCGGCGGCCGCTGCCGAGGGTGGTGGCGGTGGGCCAGGCGCCGGGGGCGGGTGCCGGGGCAGCGGGGGTCGGGGTGGGCTCGGCGGCCGCCGGAGGCTGGTGGGCCGGAGCGGGCTCGGTGGACGGCTCGGGTGGGGTCTGCGGGGCGGACGGAGCCTGTGGGGCCGGGGCTCCCCCTCCCCGTACCGCCGCGCGGGCCGCTGCCGGGCCGCCGACGGGCGGAACCGCGGCCGAGTGACCGGGCCCCTGGACCTGCGCGGGGGCCTGGGCCTGCACCTGCGCGGGGGGCTGCTGGGCGTGGGCCTCGGGTCCGGGGACGTACCCCATCGCGGGAGCGACGGCGCTCCCGGAGAAGTTCACGCCGCGCTCGAGCCGGTCCAGCCGGGCCATGACCGAGCGCTCGTCCCCGTACGCGGCGGGGAGCATCACGCGGGCGCAGATCAGTTCGAGCTGGAGTCGCGGCGAGGTGGCGCCCCGCATCTCGGTGAGGCCGTCGTTGACGAGGTCGGCGGCGCGGCTGAGCTCGGCGGCGCCGAAGGTGCCGGCCTGGGCCTGCATGCGCTCCAGCACATCCGCGGGGGCGTCGATGAGCCCCTTGTCCACGGCGTCCGGGACGGCGGCGAGGATCACGAGGTCCCGCAGCCGCTCCAGCAGGTCGGCGACGAAGCGCCGGGGGTCGTTGCCGCCCTCGATGACACGGTCGACGACCTCGAAGGCGGCGGCGCCGTCGCCGGTGGCGAAGGCCTCGACGACGGAGTCGAGGAGCGAGCCGTCGGTGTAGCCGAGGAGGGAGGTGGCCATGGCATACGTCACACCCTCCTCCCGCGCCCCGGCGAGCAACTGGTCCATGACGGACATGGAGTCACGCACGGATCCGCCGCCGGCGCGCACGACGAGCGGGAGGACGCCTTCCTCTACGGGGATGTTCTCGCTCCCGCAGACCTCGGCCAGGTACTCCCTGAGGGTGCCCGGCGGCACGAGCCGGAAGGGGTAGTGGTGGGTCCGCGACCGGATCGTCCCGATGACCTTCTCGGGCTCGGTGGTGGCGAAGATGAACTTCAGATGCTCCGGGGGCTCCTCGACGACCTTGAGCAGGGCGTTGAAGCCGGCCGACGTGACCATGTGGGCCTCGTCGATGATGTAGATCTTGTACCGGCTGGAGGCGGGGCCGAAGAAGGCCTTTTCCCGCAGCTCACGGGCGTCGTCCACACCGCCGTGCGAGGCGGCGTCGATCTCGATGACGTCGATGGAGCCCGGGCCGTTCCTCGCCAGGTCCTGGCAGGACTGGCACTCCCCGCACGGGGTGGGGGTGGGACCCTGCGCGCAGTTCAGGCAGCGGGCGAGGATCCGGGCGCTGGTCGTCTTTCCGCATCCGCGCGGGCCGCTGAACAGGTACGCGTGATTGACCCGGTTGTTCCGCAGCGCCTGCTGCAACGGGTCGGTGACATGCTCCTGCCCGATGACCTCGGCGAACGACTCCGGGCGATAGCGGCGGTACAGCGCGAGAGACGACACGCATACGAGGTTATAGGCGCCCACTGACAACCCGGCCCACGGGAACGCAAGCGCCCCCCACGCACCCGCCAGAGCCAACCTACCCTTGCTGCCTTCCGGCCCTGGGGGAGTTCAGTCAGATAGCGCCGCGTGAGGGGCTCCGCACAGAGTACCCGACGTCAGCAGCTCGGATCGAGTTCGCGAGCACCCTTCTCGGTCATGTAATGTTCCTGGCGGAGGATTCGCCTAGAGGCCTAGGGCGCACGCTTGGAAAGCGTGTTGGGGGCAACCCCTCACGAGTTCGAATCTCGTATCCTCCGCCAGTGCCTCACCGGGCACGATGTCGAAGGGCCCCACCGTTCGCGGTGGGGCCCTTCGTCGTTTCCGGCCACCACGTCCCGAACAGGATGGTAGCGGCGGCGATAGTATCTCTACCGATACTATCTCCTGAGGGGCATTCTCATGCGTCGATTCATCGGGCGGGACCGGGAGCTGGGCGTGCTTCGGAACGCCTTTCAGGAGGTTCGAGATGCCGTCGGATCGCCGAAACCAGGTCAGTGCATCCTCATGCGGGGGAGGCGACGGGTCGGCAAGTCCAGCCTTGTCGAGGAGTTCCTCCGGCGCACCGAGGCCCCGCACCTCTTCTTCACCGCGGCGGGCGGCACCGCGGAGGACGAACTGACGGAACTGCTCGACTCCGTCGTCAGATCCACTCTGCCGGAGCGCGAACTGTTCGCGGAGGAGAGCCCCGAGCAGTGGAACGCGGCGTTCAGGCTGCTTGCCGAGGTCCTGCCTGACGACAGCCCGGCCGTGGTCGTCATGGATGAGGTTCCGTATCTCATGGACCGCATCGACGCCTTCGAGGGCATGCTCCAGCGGGCGTGGGATCGCCTGCTCAGCCGTAAACCCGTACTGCTCCTGCTGGTCGGATCCGACCTGTCGATGATGGAGACGCTGAACAGCTACGACCGCCCCTTCCATCAGCGGGGCCGGGAAATGGTGGTCGGGCCGCTGAACCCTGCCGACATCGGCGAGATGCTCGGGCTTGAGCCGGCAGCCGCTTTCGACGCCGCCCTGGTCACGGGCGGTCTTCCGCTGATCTGTGCGGAGTGGCGGCCTGGAGCGGATCTCTGGGAGTTTCTCCGCGACTCGCTGGACAACCCGATTTCGGCGCTTCTGGTCTCCGCCGAGCGGTCGCTGGCCGCGGAGTTCCCATCGCAGGCGATGAGCAGGGAGGTTCTGCGGGCCATCGGATCCGGGGAGCGAACCTTCACCAACATCGCGCGCGCGGCCGGTGGGATCGCCCACACCACCCTCACCCGTGCCACGGATGTCCTGACGGAGAAGCGGGTGGTGGCCGCCGAGCTGCCACTCTCACTGCGGCCGTCGAAGGAACGCCGCTACCGAGTGGCCGACCCTTACCTGCGTTTCTGGCTCGCGTTCCTGGATCCGCACATGGCGGAGATCGAGCGGATGCGGGGAGATCTCACGCTGAGCCGGATCAAGGAGCGGTGGACGAGCTGGCGGGGGCGTGCCATCGAGCCCCTCGTCCGGGAATCCCTCGCCCGCCTCCTGCCGGACGCGCTCCTGCCCGCCGCCCCGGCGATCGGCGGGTACTGGACCCGCAGCAACGACGTCGAAATCGACCTGGTGGGTGCCGACCGGCAGCCGGTGGCCAAGCAGTTGCTCTTCCTCGGCTCGGTCAAGTGGCTCGAGAACTCGGCGTTCGACAGCCACGACCTGGCCGCCTTGCAGAAGCACCGGGCGGCGATCACCGACGAGCCCGTGCCGCTCGTGGCGGTCTCTCGCAACGGAGTCAGTTGCTCAGGACTCCAGGCGGCGTACGGCCCCGAGGGACTGCTCAGCGCCTGGCGCAGAGCGTAGGAAGTGGCTTCTACCACTGACGCCGTCCGCCTCAGCGGACGTCGATCCGCCGCTCCACGCTCACCTGGTCGAACTCCGAGACCCGCACGGTGACCTTCATGGTCCAGGTCCCGGCGAGGGGCAGGTTGACGAAGCTGTTGGCCCAGTAGCCGCCCTGGTCGGTCAGGCCGGCGTCGAGGGGGCCGATGTCCTGGGCGGGGAGGGTGAAGGAGACCCGCAGTTCGGGCACCGCCGACAGGCCGCCGTCCGGGCCGAGCACCACGGCCTGGAGGGCGTTGTCGCCGACCCGGCCGGGGTCGAGGGTGAGCTGGACCTTGCCGGCGCCGCCCGGGACGCCGACGTCGAAGGGGACCGTGACGGCGACGGTGCCTCCGGTGCGCGGCGCGGCCTCGGCCGCCTCGGCCACGGCCCGGCCCGGCAGGGTCGAGGTGAGCACGGTCGTGATCACCAGCACGACCACTCCGACGGTGGCCTCGGCCAGCACCGAGCGGCGCAGGGCGCGGCGCCGGGCGTCGGAGGGCGGGGACGGGGATGGTGGGGGCGGGGACGGTGGGTCGGGGAGGCTAGGGCCGCCTACGGGCTCCGGGACTCTTTCCCGTACGGCCGTCTCCGTCTCCGCCGTCGCCAGGCGGGCCGTCCATCGGCGGGACACGGCCGCCGCCGCGAGGAGCAGGGCGACCGCGATGAGCTTGAGGGTCAGGAGCCTGCCGTACGTCGTGCCGGTGAGCGCGTCCCAGGAGCCCAGGCCGCGCCAGGACTGGTAGACGCCGGTGACGACCAGGACGGTCACCGAGGCGAGGGCGAGGCGGGAGAAGCGGGTGACCGTGTCGGGGGTGAGGCGGTCGCGGCGCAGGGTGAGGAGCAGGGCCGTGAGGCCGCCGAGCCAGACCGCGGTGGCCAGGAGGTGCAGTACGGCGGAGGTCATCGCCACCGGTACCTGGATCCCGGCCGAGGCGTGGTCCGACGCCGCCCAGGTCAGGGCGAGTCCTACGGCGAGGACGGCCCCGGGGACACCGCTGGGCTCGCCCCGCCTTGACCTCCGTACGAGATACGCCGCCGCCAGGAGGAGCAGGGCCAGCCTGGTCAGCAGGGTCAGGCCCGGGCGGCCGGTGAGGGTGTCGGTGAGGGCGTCGGGATTCAGGGCCGCTGCCGGGGACTCGCCGGTTTCGTACGGGGCCCGGAGCAGCAGCAGGGCGACGGTCGTGGCCACCAGGGCCCACCAGCCGAGCAGGAGCGGCGTGCGGAGGGCCTGGGGGTCCGTCGGCCGGCATACGGCGACGAAGGTGGCGGTGCCGATGAGCAGGGCCGCCGCCAGGTAGGCGAGATACCGGGCGATCTTGTGGAGGGCGGCGGTGGCCGGATGCTCGGTCGGACCCGTGTCCACGGCCACCGGCACGGCCGACGGCTTGCCGACCGAGAACGTGAACGCGCCCGACACGGGGTGGCTGTCC
The DNA here is from genome assembly GCF_053592195.1 of Streptomyces sp. NPDC002776. NCBI lineage: Bacteria > Bacillati > Actinomycetota > Actinomycetes > Kitasatosporales > Streptomycetaceae > Streptomyces > Streptomyces sp. NPDC002776. The sequence goes on from NZ_JBSFVG010000014.1 coordinate 65,751, forward strand.
GCCGACACCACGCGCCAGGCCACGGTGTAGGTGCCCTGGTCCAGGCCCCGGGGCAGCGTGACGCGGGCCGTGCCGTCGCCCTTGGCGTGCTCGGCCTCCCCCACGCGCAGGCGCCTGCCGTCCGGGCCCAGGACGCGTACCGAGTCGTCGAGGAGCCCTACGGACTCGGTGAAGGTCAGGGTGAGCTGACGGGGGGCCGTGGCGAGGACGGTTCCGTCCTCGGGGTCGGTGCCGCTGAGGGCCGCGTGCGCCGAGGCCGGGGCCGTGCCGCCGAGGAGGAGCAGGACCAGCACGGCTCCCAGCAGCACCAGCCCTTGAACTCCGCGCCGTCGGACCACGTCGTCTCTCCGTCTTCCCCGGTCTCCGCCACGAGGATAAGTACGCACCGCAGGCGCTCCGCGCTCACCAGGTCGGACGGGCTCCGCCCGCCCGAAGAGACGCGCCACGTTGGCCGTACGTCCCGGCCCACGAACGGCAGGCCCCCGCGCTCACCCCGCCGGACCAGCGGCATCCGCACCGCCCGCGACCGACCCCCCACGTCGGCCGCACCGACGCCCCTCCGTCCCGTCCACGTACGGCAGGCGCTCCGCGCTCGCCCCGACGGACGGAACAAGTCCACCGCGAAGAGAGCCTCCCCGTCAGCCGGGCCGACCCGAGTACGAACGACGGGCCCCCGCCCTCACCCCGTCCGGCCGGCGGCATCCGCACCGCCCGCGACCGACCCCTACCACTCGGCCACACCGACGCCCCCGTCCCGCCCCACGAACGACAGGCCCCCGTACTCACCCCGTCCGATTCCTGTGGGCATCCCTCTCCCCCGGCCCCCGCCTCACCACGTCGGCCGGGCCGACGCTCCTCCGTCGACGACGAGGTCGTGGCCGGTGATCCAGGAGGCGAGCGGGGAGGAGAGGAACACGCAGGCGTCGCCCACGTCCTCCGGGCGGCCGAGGCGGCCCACGGCCGTGGCCTCGTTCCAGCGTCGTACGCCCTCCGGCCAGGACCGGGCCAGTCCGTCCCGTTCGATCAGGCCCGGGGAGACCGTGTTCACGCGGATGCCGTCGCGGCCGTACTCCAGCGCCGCGGAGCGGGCGTGCATCACCACCGCCGCCTTCGCGGCCGCGTAGTGCGCGTGCCCCTGTGCCGGCATCCGGGCCTCCACCGAGGCGATGTGGGTCACCGAGCCGCCGCCCCGCCCCCGCATGACCTTGGCGGCGGCCTGCGTACAGGCGAACACGCTGGTCAGGTTGGTGTCCAGTACCGCCCGCCACTCGGCCGCGGTCATCCCGGGCAGGTCCCGGACCGGCTGTACGCCCGCGTTGTTGACCAGCGCCGTCAGCCGGCCGCCACCCCACTCGGCGGCCTCGCGGACCACGCGGTGGCACTCCTCCTCGACGGTCAGGTCCCCGCGCAGCACGACGGAGTCCCCCAGCTCGGCGGCCAGTTCGCGCGCCGCGTCCACCGCCGTACGGCAGTGCAGGGCCACCGCCGCGCCCTGCTCGGCGAAGCGCAGGGCGATGCCGCGGCCGATGCCGCCGCCGGCTCCCGTGATGAGGGCGACCTGGCCCTGGAGCAGCTTCATGGGCGGCACAGTTCCATGATCCGGGCGGCCTCGTGGGGATAGCGGGCGAGGAGGTGCTGCGCGTCGCCGTGCTCGTAGTCCTCGTAGGTGAAGCCGGGGGCCATGGTGCAGCCGAAGAAGGTCCAGGTGCCGCCCGCCACGACCCGGGCGCCCATCCAGGTGCCCGCGGGGACGGTCAGCTGCGGTTGCTGGCCGTGCAGGATGTCCGGGCCCAGGACGGCCGTGCGGGAGCTGCCGTCGGGGTCGAGCAGCAGCATCTCCAGGGGGTCGCCGAGGTAGAAGTGCCAGACCTCGTCGCCGGTCAGCCGGTGCAGTGCGGAATAGTCGCCCGGCTCGGCGGTGAGCAGGGCGACTATGGCGGTGCCCGCGGGTCTGCCGTCCGGGAGCGCGGGCCCTTCCCAGGTACGGCGGAACAGTCCGCCCTCGCGGGGGATCGGCTCCAGGCCGTAGTGGGCGACGAGGTCTTCCGGGGTCACCCGGGGAAGGCTATCTCCCGGCGCAGGAAGGCGAGTTGGGCCTTCTTCTCCGGCAGGTACACGTCCGGGAGGTCGATCTCGGGGAGGGTGACGAGCGGTCCCGCCTCGAAGCCCTGCCGCAGGAAGCGGGCGACGGCCTTCTCGTTCGCCACATCGGGGTCGACGACGACCCGCCGCCGGTCCAGGCCGATGAGGGCGTATGAGGTGATGGCGCCGAGCAGCGCGGCCGTCCAGCCGCGGCGGCCGCCCTCCGCCGCGGCGGGCGCGAGCAGCAGGTGGACGCCGATGTCGCCGGGTTCGACGTCGTAGCACTCGCTGACCCGGTCGGCCTCGGGCTCGTAGGTCTGCAGCAGCGCGGCCGGGACGCCGTCGCGCCGGACGAGGTAGGCGTGGTGGGTGTCGAGGGCGTCCAGGTGGGCGTAGACCTCGGCGACCTGGTCGCGGGTGAGGCCGTTCATGCCCCAGAAGGAGGCGCGTTCCTCGCTCACCCAGGAGTGCACGACCTCGGCGTCGGCCTGCGGGTCGAGGCGCTGGACGTGCACGGTGCCGAAGCCGTCGACCCGCTCCTCGTACACCGTCTCGCGGGTGTCAGACATCGGTTTCCTTCTCCAGTCGGTCGAAGTCCGTGACGACGGGGACGAGCTCTCCCCGTGTCCACAGCGGCAATTGGTCGCGGTGGTGGGGAGTGCCGGGCACCCCGGAGGCACCGAACGGCACGACCCACAGGCTGTGTTCGCGGCGGTCCAGGTCCCAGACGTACCGGGCGGCGGGGCCGCGGGCCGCGAGGTCGGTGATGCCGGGCACGGCGGAGGTGCACAGCACGCAGTCGTGGTCGCCGGAGAGGGCGGGCTCGTCGTACTCGGCGGGCAGCGCCCGCCAGGGGGCGAGGCGGTGGGTGTCGCCCCAGACTCCCTCGGGCGGCCGGGCGGCCACCTCCTCCACGGCCGCGCGCACGGCTTCCGGCCGGTCGATGCCGTACAACTCCTCGGCGCGCAGCAGGTGTTCGAGGGCGAAGCCGATGCGCGGGACGAGGGCGAGCCAGGGGAGCAGGACCTCGGGGTAGGCGGGCGGGGTGGTCAGGGCGGCGAAGGCGGGGTGCGCGGCGATCCGGCGTACGACCGCGCTGCGCAGCGCCGCGTAGAGGGCCGCGGGCCGGCTGTCCGCGTCCATCCGGCGGTCCCAGGTCAGGAGCGTCTCGCGGAGGCGGGCCGCCTCGGGGGAGAGGCCGTCGAGGGTGGCCAGGCGGTCCAGCAGGGCGGCGGCGGAGGCGAGATGGGTGTCGGTGTGGATGGCGGGCATGTCGCCGGGCGCCCACCGCTTCTTCTCGCTCAGCAGGGCGGTGATGCGGTCGGCGCGGTGCGGCGGGGCGAACTCCACGCCGAGGGGCGTGGCCGGGCCGCGCTGGTTGGCCATCACCGCGACTCCGTCGGCGAGTTCGCCGTACGGCGTCTCGTGCCAGCCCTGCCAGGCGTGGCCGGGCTCCCAGGCGGGGACCAGCCGGGTGCGGTTGGCGGGGGCGCGCAGCGGGACCTTTCCGGCGACGCGGTGGAGCAGGCCGCCCTCGGTGTCGGCGGCCTGGACGACGTTGACCGGCTCGGTCCACCGGTCGAAGGCCCGGTCGACGTCGGCGACCCGGCGGGCCCGCAGCAAGGGGAGGAGGGCGCCGAAGCCGAGGTCGCCGGTGACGCGGGGCGGGTAGCGGAGGCTGACGGCACGGTCGGTGCCGTCGTCGAGGCCCTCGGGACCGCCGATGACGACCGGGCCGCGGTCGGTCTCGATGACCTCGACCTCGACCGGGTCCTCGCCCGCCACCTCGACGGTCTCGGTGTGCCGCGCGGCGCGGGCCCAAGTGCCGTCCGGGCCGAGGGCCTCGATGCCCGCGCCCGTCCGCCGCAGCCGTTCCCGGTACAGGTCCTGGTAGTCGGCCATGGCGTTGGTGATGGCCCAGGCGACCGTGCCGGTGTGCCCGAAGTGGGCGATGCCGGGGACGCCGGGGACGGCGAGGCCGACGACGTCGAACTCGGGGCAGGACAGGTGGATCTGCTGGTAGACGCCGGCGTCCTCGATGAACCGGTGCGGGTCGCCCGCGATGATCGGCTGCCCGGAGACCGTGCGCTCGCCGCTGACCAGCCAGCCGTTGCTGCCGGAGGTGCCGGGCCCGTCGATGGCGAACAGGCCGACAGCCTCCTCGCCGAGGTGCCGGACGGCCTCCTCGCGCCAGAGCTTGGCGGGGAAGCCCGCGAAGAGGATGTGGATGCCGAGCCAGACGCCGAGCGGGGTCCAGGGCTCCCAGCGGCCGGGGGCGCCGACCGGCAGGGCGGCCCCGGCGAGACCTTCGTTGACGCCGTCGACGTACGCCTGGATCCAGTCGGCGGTCTCCGGGTCGCCGTCGGCCAGTGCGGCCCAGCAGCGGCGGGCGGTGTCGTCCAGCCTGGCCCGCCGCACGAAGCGGTCCCAGGCCAGGGAGTCCGGGCCGAGCAGGGCGGCGGAGGTACCGTCGGCGCGCCGGCGCTCCACCTCCAGCTGCCAGGCCCGGTCGAGGGCGGTGACATGGCCCTGGGCGCGGGCGAGTTCGCGCGCGCCGTCGGCCCGCAAATGCGGGATGCCCCAGGCGTCGCGGTAGATCTCGGCGGTCACCTGTCACCCTCCTGTGCTCATGACATGCTTTAGGTTAGCCTTGCCTAAGTTGTTCGTGGCGGAATAGTACGCGAAGGGTGAAGACGCGATGGGGCAGGGGCACGGTTGGCAGGGCACTGTCCTGAAACTGATGGGCGCCAAGGACTTCGCGTTCACCGTCACCGGCGCCGAGGACGTCTCCCCCGACTACCGGCGGCTGCACCTCAGCGACGGCGGCATGCTCGCGGCGACCGGCGTCCACCCGACGATGTGGGTCCGGCTCTGGTTCACCGACGGGGGCAAGCCGCACCAGCGGGCGTACACGCTGGTCGACCCCGACCCGGAGGCCGGCACCTTCAGCCTGGAGTTCGCGCTGCACGAGGGTGTGGCCAGTGACTGGGCGCGGGCGGCGCGGGCCGGGGACACCATCGAGGCGACGGTCCAGGGCACGGGCTTCCAGCATCCCCGGCCCGAGCCCTCCCACGTCTTCGCGATGGCCGACCCCGCCTCGCTGCCCGCGCTCAACTCCCTGCTGGACGCGCTGGGTTCGGCCCCGGCCACCATCTGGTTCGAGGGCAGCCCGGCCGGACTGCCCTGCCGGGCCGACACCTCCCGGCACGAGCTGCGCACGGTCGCCCGCCACCAGCTGGTGGACGCCGTACGGGCCGACCTGCCCGACCTGTTGAAGGGCACCGACCAGCCGTACGTCTGGATCGCCTGCGACACGGCGACCACCCGGAACCTGTCCGCGTACGTCCGCAAGGAGCTGGGCGTCGCCAAGGACCGGATGCACGCGCTGGGGTACTGGCGCGCGGCCTGAGCCCGGCCGCGGGATCATCGAGCCATGGACGTCACCCTTCACCTCGCCCAGGACCCCGACGCCGACGAGCTGCTCGGCCGCAGTCCGCTCGCCGCGCTGGTCGGGATGCTGCTCGATCAGCAGGTCCCGATGGAGTGGGCGTTCAAGGGGCCCCGGACGATCGCGGACCGGCTCGGCGCGGACGATCTGGAGGCGCACGACATCGCCGCGCAGGACCCGGAGTCCTTCGCGGCGCTGCTGTCGGAGAAGCCGGCCGTGCACCGCTACCCGGGGTCCATGGCCAAGCGCGTCCAGCAGCTGTGCCAGTACCTCGTCGAGCACTACGACGGCAACGCCGAGCTGGTCTGGAAGGGCGTCACGGACGGCACGGAACTACTGCGGCGCCTGGAGGAACTGCCCGGCTTCGGCAAGCAGAAGGCGCAGATCTTCCTCGCGCTGCTGGGCAAGCAGCTCGGCGTGGCCCCCAACGGCTGGCGGGAGGCGGCCGGGTCGTACGGCGAGGCCGGGTCGTTCCGGTCCGTCGCGGACATCACCGGGCCGGAGTCACTGGCGAAGGTGCGCGCGCACAAGCAGGAGATGAAAGCGGCGGCCAAGGCCGCGAAGGCGGACAAGACGTCCAAGGCAGCCGAGAAGTAAGCCGTTCGGCTCACCCTTGGTGGCGGTCCGCGCCGGGCCGTTCTCAGCTTGAACCATGACCGAGGCACCGTCCGGCCCCGCGTGGGGCCCGGAGTACGACGACCGCAAAGTCCACGCGCAGCGCGCCCCCAGAGGCGGGCACGAACCCGAGCCGCCCCTCGAAGGGCCCCTGCACGCCCTGTCCCAGGCCGCCTGGCAGGTCGTCCTGCTCACCGGCGTCGCCTCGCTGATCCTGGGCGTGCTGGTGCTGATCTGGCCGGGCTCCACGCTGCGCGCCACCGGCGTCCTGTTCGGCCTTTACCTCCTGATCAGCGGCGTCTTCCAGCTGGTCGCCGCCTTCGGCACGCACAAGACGACCTCGCTGCGCGTGCTGGGCTTCATCAGCGGCGCCCTGTCGATCCTGCTGGGCCTGTTCTGCTTCCGCGGACCCATGCAGTCACTGCTGCTGCTCGCCCTGTGGATCGGCATCGGCTGGCTGATCCGCGGCATCACCCAGACCGTGGCCGCCGTCTCCGACCCGGGCATGCCCGCTCGCGGCCGGCAGATCCTCCTCGGCGTCGTCAGCTTCGCCGCGGGGGTCGTGCTGATCGTCTCGCCCTTCGAGTCGGTCGCCGTCCTCGTCGTGGTCGGCGGGATCTGGCTGGTCGTCGTCGGCATCGTCGAGATCGTCACGGCGCTGGGCATCCGCCACCGCGCCCGCCAGGTCCCCCACGAGCTGTGAACGGGTACGCCGAGCGGGCGGTTCTCGGGCGCGCCGCGCAGAACGGCGCGGCCGCGCCGGGGAGATGACCTTCCGTGAGCACCGTACGAAGCCTCCGACCGGGCCGGACCTGGCTGCGGACCTTCGTGTTGCTGCTCGCCCTGTGCGTCCCCGCGGCACCCGCCGGACTGCCCCTGGCCCCCGTCGCGGCGGCCACCGAGATCATCGAGTACGACCTCGTGGCCCCCGCCCCCCGGCCGGGAACCGCCCGCCGCGCGCATCGCGCCGCCGCCCTCCCCCCGCGTCCCGCCCCGCGCCCCCGCCCGGCGGCCCTCCTGTCCCCGCCGCCCCCGTACACCCCGCCCGCCCGCCGCTCGGTGGTCCTGCGCTGCTGACAGAACCGGCGCCCCCGGTTCATCCGTCAGTACGACGCAAGGAGCACCCCATGCCCATGGACCCGTACGCCGTCATGCGCGCCCTGCTGCGGGCGGAAGCCGCGCGCAGCGCGCCGAAGCCGCAGGTGAAGCGGGACGAACGGTCCCCGAAGGACAAGAACCGCTGAGCAGTCGGCGGAGGCGGGGCCGTGGCGGCTACCGCCTCCGCCGGGCCGTACCGAAGACCGAACGGGTGATCTCGCGCCCGATCTGGGTGCCGATGGACCGCGCCAGCGACTTGAACATCCCGCTGCCGACGACCTGCTCGACCACCGACGGCTGCGCCTCGGTCCGCGGGGCGGCCTGGGGGGCACGGGCCCGCATCTCGTCCGGCCCCTTGCCCGCGGGCGGCCGCTGCAGGCGCTCGTACGCCGACTCCCGGTCGACGGCCTGCGCATACCGCCCGTACAGCGGCGACGACGTCACCGCCTCGTTCAGGGCCGCGGACTCTACCGGCCCCATCAGGGACTCCGGCGCCCGCAGCCGGGTCGCGGCGACCGGCGTCGGGGCGCCCTTCTCGCTGAGCACGGTGACCACCGCCTCGCCGGTACCGAGCCCGGTGAGCAGCTCCTCCAGGTCGTACGCCGAGTTCGGGAAGGTCTTCACCGTGGCCCTCAACGCCTTCTCGTCGTCCGGGGTGAAGGCGCGCAGGGCGTGCTGGATCCGGTTGCCGAGCTGGCCGAGGACGTCCGCGGGTACGTCCTTCGGGGTCTGCGTGACGAAGAAGACGCCGACCCCTTTCGAGCGAATGAGCCGCACGGTCCGCGTGAGGGAGTCCAGGAAGGCCGGGGAGGCGTCGTCGAAGAGCAGATGCGCCTCGTCGAAGAAGAAGACCAGCTTCGGCTTGTCGGTGTCACCGACCTCGGGCAGATCGTGGAAGAGATCGGCGAGCAGCCACATCAGGAACGTGGAGAACAGCTCCGGCTTGTCCTGTACGGCGGGCAGCTCGAGGACGGAGACCGTGCCGCGCCCGTTCTCGGCCGTGCGGAGGAACTCGGCCGTGTCGAACTCCGGCTCCCCGAAGAAACCGGCCATGCCCTGCGCCTCGAAGGCGGTCAGCGCCCGGAGGATCACGCCCGCCGTGGCGCTGGACAGACCGCCGATGTCCCTCAGCTCCGGCCTGCCCTCGTCCGAGGTCAGGAAGGCGACGACGGCCCTGAGGTCCTTGAGGTCGACCAGTTCCAGGCCCTTGGTGTCGGCGTAGTGGAAGATCAGGCCGAGGGACTGCTCCTGGGTCCGGTTCAACCGCAGGACCTTCGAGAGCAGGAGGGGGCCGAAGCTGGTGATCGTGGCCCGCACCGGGACGCCGTGGCCCAGACCGCCGAGCGCGTAGAACTGCGCGGGGAAGCCGGTCGCCGTCCACGTCTGGTGGACGTCCGCGGCCCGCGCGGTGATCTGGTCGCCGGGCCGCCCCGGTGCCGAGATGCCCGACAGGTCGCCCTTGATGTCGGCGAGGAACACCGGCACGCCCTGCGCCGAGAGCTGTTCGGCGATCAGCTGGAGCGTCTTGGTCTTGCCGGTGCCGGTCGCGCCGGCGACCAGGCCGTGCCGGTTGAGCATCGGCAGCGGGATCCGGATCTGCGCGTCGGCCAGGCACCGCCCCTCCCACAGCAGGGCGCCCAGGTCGAGGGCGGGGCCGGTGAAGGCGTACCCGGCGGCGATCTCCAGGGCCTCCTTCGACAGGGCGGGGGCGCTCCCGGACTTCTCGGGGGCGGTGGCCGACGGCGTGGCTTCGCGGTCACTCATCTCAGGCACCTATCCGAAAATTGAGGTTCACCCCGATTTACAGCGGCTTTTCCAGCGTCGCACTCGGTCGCCATGGCTGCGCCCGGAACGTCTGGACCGGTAGGCTTTCCGTGTGATCTTCAAGCGCATCGGAAACGGCCGGCCGTACCCCGACCACGGCCGGGAGAGCACCCGGCAGTGGGCGGACGTCGCACCGCGCCCGGTCCGCCTCGATCAGCTCGTGACGACCAAGGGCCAGCTCGACCTGGAGACTCTGCTCGCCGAGGACTCCACCTTCTACGGCGACCTGTTCGCGCACGTGGTGAAGTGGCAGGGCGATCTGTACCTGGAGGACGGTCTGCACCGGGCCGTGCGTGCCGCGCTGCAGCAGCGCCAGGTGCTGCACGCGCGCGTCCTGGAGCTGGACTGACGGAGCCGGACCGACGCCGGATCGGGTGACGGTCCGGTGAAGGGTTGACCCTTTTGGGTTCTCTGCCCGGCGTCCAATGATCATCTAGTAGGAATCACCGCTCCGGCGCACTACGCTGCGCCCATGAGCATGCTGACTCCCCCTGGCATGGGCGGCCAGTACCGGATCACGGGGGACAAGTACCCGCGGATGCGCCGACCGCGGCGACGCGGCAGGCTCGTTCTCCTGGCCGTCGCGTCCGTCACCGCCCTCGGCGTGCTCGGCTGGGGCACGTTCCAGCTCATCGACGTCTTCACCGGCGGCGGCAAGGAAGCCTCCGCGGCCGGGACCCGGTCGGAGTGCGGCACCCGGGCGGCCTCCTCGACGAAGGCCGCCGCCCTGCCCGAGCCGGGCCGGATCACCGTCAACGTGCTCAACGCCACGCCGGTCAGCGGCCTCGCCAAGAAGACCGCGGACGAGCTGAAGAAGCGCGGCTTCCGGATCGGCGAGGTGGGCAACGCGACGAAGGAGTACGACAAGAAGATCAAGGGCACCGGGCTGCTGCTCGGCCCCTCCGCCGCCCTGGACACGTCATTGCCGGTGCTCGCCACCCAGCTCCCCGGCGCGGAGCGCCGCACGGACGCGGCCCGCAAGGGCACGGCGGTGGACCTGATCCTGGGCACGGGCTTCAAGAAGCTGACGCCAAAGGCGGACGCAGACAAAGCCCTGACCACCCTGACCAACCCCAAGCCGAAGCCGGCCACGGCGAACAAGTCCTGCTGACAGGCACGGTCAGCGGCAACTCCCTGGGGCGCGGGAAACCCGCCCAGGGGCGCGGGGAACTGCGCGACGAGCCACGACGGTGCCGCAGCCGCCCCGCGACCCGCACCCCTACGACGAAAAGGCGCCCCGCGTCACTACTCCGCCGCGCCGTACATCCGGTCACCCGCGTCGCCGAGCCCCGGCACGATGTACCCGTGCTCGTTGAGCCGCTCGTCGACGGAGGCCGTCACCACCGTCACCGGCGCCCCCGCCAGCTCGCGTTCCATGACCTCGACGCCCTCGGGCGCGGCGAGCAGCACCACCGCGGTCACATCGTCGGCGCCGCGCTTGATCAGCTCCTGGATCGCCGCGACCAGGGTGCCGCCGGTGGCCAGCATCGGGTCGAGGACGTACACCTGGCGCCCGGAGAGGTCCTCCGGCATCCGGGTGGCGTACGTGGACGCCTGGAGCGTCTCCTCGTTGCGGATCATGCCCATGAAGCCCACCTCGGCGGTCGGCAGCAGCCGCACCATGCCTTCCAGCATGCCGAGGCCGGCCCGCAGGATCGGCACCACCAGGGGGCGGGGGTGGGACAGCTTGACACCCGTGGTCCGCTCGACCGGCGTCCGGATGTCGACCTGTTCGGTGCGCACGTCCCGGGTGGCCTCGTAGGCGAGCAGGGTGACCAGCTCGTCGGCGAGGCGGCGGAAGGTCGCGGAGTCGGTGCGCTGGTCGCGCAGCGTGGTGAGCTTGTGGGCGACCAGGGGGTGGTCGACGACGTGGAGACGCATGTCCCTAACAGTAACCGGGCCACCGCGCCCCTCGCGCTGGCATCAAACCGCCCGCCGAAGGGAACGCGGAAGGGACGTACGGAGGGGTGTGCACATGTCTGACAGGAAGTCCCGGGAGGACTGCGACCAGCAGGAGACCGACGCGCAGCGCCGCCGGCGCCGGGCCCAGTTCCTGCGCGACCTGGCGGAGGCCCGCGAGCTGCGCGACCGGGTCCAGCCGCGGCGCGCCAAGGCCGCCCGGCTGCGCCACCACATGCGCATGCGCACCTTCCGCTGGTGACCGCGGCCCGCTGACGGCCCGTCCGATGCGTGCGCCACGCCGGGCGCCGCGTACGATCCCGCTCGTGGACGATCAAAACGGGCGGACACAGGGAGCCGAAGACGTCCCCTGAACGCTCCGTTTCTGCCACGATTCCGAGTGGGCGGGGCTCGGCGCACCGCACTCCCGCCCACAGACTCCGCCGGGGGGACCCCCAACCGGCACGCCTATGACCAGTGGGAGAGTCACGGTGTACTTCGCCGCACTGCTCGCGCGCACCGAAGACGGGTGGGAAGCGAGCGACACAGAGCTGGACGATGTGGAGACCTTGTCGGACCTGGCCGACCTGGCCCGTGAATCCTCGCCGGAGGACGACACGGTGCTCGTGCTCATCGAGCAGGAGGACGCCTGGTTCGGCGTCGTCCGGATCGACGGCGAGGACGACCCTCGTATCTACGTCTCGGACGCCGCCGCCGCTGCCCGCAGCAGCTACGGCGAGATCCTGCTCACCGACGAACTGCTCGGAAAGGAGCCCGGCGAGGGCGACCCCGATCTGGACACCCTCGACCTCGACGGCACGGAGGAGCCGGACGGCGACTCCGACGACGAGCCGGCCGCCCCCTCCGCCGACGCGGTCCCGCACAGCCCGGTGGGCGACAGCGAGATCCTCGACGACCTGGGTGTCAGCGAGAAGGAGCTGAAGAACCTGGCCGTCGACGCGCTGAGCGCCATCGCCGAGGCTCTGGGCGCCGCGGAGGTTCTGGAGACCGTCCGCTGACCCCCACCCTCCCCACGGGTCCCCCGGACCCGGTACGCGACCGCTGGCGGGGTGCGATGCGACTCGCCCTGGGCCAGGCCGAACTGGCCGTCCGGGGCGGGGACGTTCCCGTCGGCGCCGTCGTGCTGTCCGCGGACGGCACGACCGTGCTCGGCGCGGGGCACAACGAACGCGAGGCCGTCGGCGACCCCACCGCGCACGCGGAGGTGCTGGCGATCCGCAGGGCCGCCGCACGGACCGGCGAGTGGCGGCTGACCGGCTGCACGCTCGTCGTCACGCTGGAGCCGTGCACCATGTGCGCCGGCGCGCTGGTGCAGTCACGGGTGGACCGGGTCGTCTACGGCGCCCGGGACGAGAAGGCCGGAGCGGCGGGTTCCCTGTGGGACGTCGTGCGCGACCGGCGGCTCAACCACCGCCCCGAGGTCGTCGAGGGCGTGCTCGCCGAGGAGTGCGCCCGGCTGCTCACGGACTTCTTCCGGCACCGGTGACGGGCCCCGATTATCGATTTTTGAGCAGTGCCCACCGTGCTGTAAGGTCTCCCTCGGTAGCGTGTCCGAGCGGCCGAAGGAGCTCGCCTCGAAAGCGAGTGTGGCGCAAGTCACCGAGGGTTCAAATCCCTCCGCTACCGCTCCGGGAAGGGCCTCGTCGCAAGACGGGGCCCTTCATCTGTTCGGTTACACTCACCGCCGGCAACAGCGGGCCCGACGGGGGCGACAGGCGCAGGGGAGGCCGCAGTGGCGGTGAATTCGAAGAAGATCGCCGTCTATGTGCTCGTGGTCTTCGTGCTCTACCTGATCATCACGGACCCTGCCAAGGCCGCCGACTACGTGCAGATAGGGTTCGAGGGCATATCGGACGCCGCCAAGGCCATCGGCGACTTCATGACGTGGGTCGCCAACGGAGGAGAAGAATGATCCGCCACCTGGTCCTCTTCAAGCTCAACGAGGGTGTCCGGCGCGACGACCCGCGAGTCCTGGAGGGCGAGAAGGCCTTCCGGTCGCTGGAGGGCACGATCCCCGAGATCCGCTTCTGGGAGCTCGGCTGGAACCTCAGCGACCGCCCCATCGCCTACGACTTCGCGATCAACTCCGCCTTCGACGACGCCGACGCCCTGCGCCGGTACGCGGAGCACCCCGAGCACCAGGCGGGCGTGGCCCTCTGGAAGGAGTTCGCCACCTGGGTGATCGCGGACTACGAGTACTAGACCCCGCGCGCCGCACAGCCCCTCGCCGTACCGGTGAGGGGCATTTCTGCGTCTTATGGGCTCTTTATTCCTCAACACGGTGTTATGCGGTGCTTGCACACAGTGCACATGTCTTGTGATGCTATGACCGCTTTTGACGGATGAGTTGATGGATCACGAGGTGGAGTTGACCGTGCCGGCCAGTACTGCGCCTCCCCGAGAAGCGGCCCCCGAAGAACCGGCGGCAGCCGCCCCGCGCAGCCGCGGTGCCGACACCCGCGCGCTCACCCAGGTGCTCTTCGCCGAGCTCAAGGAGCTCCAGCCGGGCACGCCGGAGCACAACCGGGTGCGCGGGGCGCTGATCGAGGCCAACCTCCCGCTCGTGCGCTACGCGGCCGCCCGCTTCCGCTCCCGCAACGAGCCGATGGAGGACGTGATCCAGGTCGGCACCATCGGTCTGATCAACGCCATCGACCGCTTCGACCCGGACCGGGGCGTGCAGTTCCCGACCTTCGCGATGCCGACGGTGGTCGGCGAGATCAAGCGGTACTTCCGCGACAACGTCCGCACGGTCCACGTTCCGCGCCGGCTGCACGAGCTGTGGGTGCAGGTCAACAGCGCCACCGAGGATCTGACGACCGCCTTCGGACGCTCCCCGACCACCGCCGAGATCGCCGAGCGGCTGCGCATCAGCGAGGAGGAGGTGCTGTCCTGCATCGAGGCGGGACGCTCGTACCACGCCACCTCGCTGGAGGCCGCCCAGGAGGGCGACGGGATGCCCGGACTGCTGGACCGGCTCGGCTACGAGGACCCCGCGCTGGACGGCGTGGAACACCGCGACCTGGTCCGGCACCTGCTGGTCCAGCTCCCCGAGCGGGAACAGCGCATTCTGCTGCTGCGCTACTACAGCAACCTCACCCAGTCGCAGATCAGCGCGGAACTCGGTGTCTCCCAGATGCATGTGTCGCGGCTGCTCGCGCGTAGCTTCCAGCGGCTGCGGTCGGCGAACCGGATCGACGCCTGACCGAAAGCGCGAGCGAACCGTCACCGGGACGAGCGAATCGCTCACCAGGGCCCTTCCCGGCGGTTTCGCGCCGATAGACCGTCAGACCCCTTGTTTCCAGGGCGGATTCACGTCTGACATGTCGACATGTCACTACAGCGTGTTGCCGACATGTGACATTCTGCGGGAAGCGCGTTTGCCGCGGCTTCGGCTCCGGTATTCAGGTGAAGGCTGCGTTCCTCAGTGGGAGCGTCCGCCCCGACCGTCCCGCGACCCAAAGGGGGTGGCATGTCCGCAGATCAGGGCAGCTCGAAGGTGCTCACGCTCACGAAGAGCGAGGGTGCGCCCGCGCTCGACGACGTAACGGCCCTTGTCGAGGCCGCGCCGGCCCCGGCCCTCCCGACGTCGGGAGCCATCGACACCCGCACCCTGTCCCGCTCCCTGTTCCTGCGGCTCGCCGCGCTGGACGAGAACAGCCCCGAGCGTGCGTACGTCCGCGACACACTGATCGAGCTGAACCTCCCGCTCGTCCGGTACGCGGCGGCACGCTTCCGCTCCCGCAACGAGCCGATGGAGGACATCGTCCAGGTCGGCACCATCGGCCTGATCAAGGCGATCGACCGGTTCGACTGCGAACGGGGGGTGGAATTCCCGACGTTCGCGATGCCGACGGTGGTCGGGGAGATCAAGCGGTTCTTCCGGGACACCTCGTGGTCGGTCCGGGTGCCGCGCCGGCTGCAGGAGCTGAGACTGGCCCTGACGAAGGCCAGTGACGAGCTCTCCCAGAAGCTGGACCGCTCCCCCACGGTCACCGAACTCGCCGCGGTGCTGGGCGTGTCCGAGGAGGACGTGGTCGACGGCCTGGCGGTCGGCAACGCCTACACGGCGTCCTCGCTGGACTCACCGGCCCCCGAGGACGACGGCGGCGAGGGCTCCCTCGCGGACCGCCTCGGCTACGAGGACACCGCGCTGGAGGGCGTCGAGTACCGCGAGTCGCTGAAGCCGCTGCTGGCCAAGCTGCCGCCCCGGGAGCGCCGCATCATCATGCTCCGCTTCTTCGCCAACATGACCCAGTCCCAGATCGGCGAGGAGGTCGGCATCTCCCAGATGCACGTCTCCCGCCTGCTGACCCGCACGCTGGCACAGCTGCGGGACGGGCTGATCTCGGACTGACGCCCGGCCCGATGCGTCGGGCGACGACATGGACACATGGCCGCGGAGGCGCCCTGACCGGCGCCTCGGCGGCCGTCGTGCGTCCGGGGCAGGAGTGCGGATGAGGTGAGCCGCCCGGGCTACATCAGCGCGAGCCAGGCCACCGCCGCGATGACCGCGACGGCGACGACGACACCGACGATCAGGCCGATGCGGGGGCCGGAGGAGGCGGCCGCCGGCTGACGCCCCTGGGGGGCCTCGTCGACGAACGCGCGGAACATCTGGGTGCTGCCGGCGGGGTCGTAATTGCCCTGGGGGCCCTCGGTGTTAGCCATGGGCCGAAACCCTAGCGAATACGGGGGTCCGGCCCAAGTGCGGGGCCCGCAGGGGCCCCTGGGTTCCGGCGGCCGGACACGAAGACCGCCGACCGGCAGCCTCCGGCGCGTTTACGATTGCAATACTTGCCTTTGCCAACTTTTGAGCCGCACCCCCCGTCATTTCGTTTGCCTGTAGCAACCAACAGCTTCTATGGTTGCCCTAAGCAACAAATACTCCCGGGAGGAGTGCGATGGCCGAGCAGGCGGCGTACGAGGAGCTCGTCCGTCAGTTCAGTGCCTTCGGTGCCGTGAAGCGGGAGCTGGGGCGGGCGCTGCCGTCCGACTGCCCGGGCGGTTCCGCCGCCGTGCTGACGCTGCTGGAGCGCCACGGCGACATGCGCATGAGCAAGCTCGCGGACCTGCTCGCCGTGGACATGTCGGTCACCAGCCGTCACGTGGCCCATGTCGCCGAGCGCGGCTGGATCGACCGCTCCCCCGACCCGGCCGACAAGCGCGGCCGCATCCTGCGCCTCACGCCCGCGGGCCGGGCCCGGGTCGAGGAGCTCGCCCGGTGCACCACCCGGCTGCTCGCCGAACGCCTGAGCGACTGGACCGACGACGAGGTCACCCAGCTCACGCTGCTCATGGCCCGGCTGAGGCGCTGCTTCGACGAACAGTCCCCCCGTACACCCGCGATCACCACGTAAGAGAAGGAAGTCCATGGCAACGACCACACCAGCCGGTGTGCGGGCTCATGCCAAGCACTCAGGAGGCTCCGGCGAGGCCCCCATGACGCATCGGCAGATCATGGAGGCGCTCTCCGGGCTGCTGCTCGGCATGTTCGCCGCGATCCTGTCCTCCACCATCGTCTCCAACGCGCTGCCCGAGATCATCCAGGACCTCGGCGGCGGGCAGAGCGCGTACACCTGGGTCGTGACCGCCGCGCTGCTGTCGATGACGGCGTCCACACCCCTGTGGGGCAAGCTCGCCGACCTGGTCAGCAAGAAGGCCCTGGTCCAGATAGCCCTGGTCGTCTACATCATCGGATCGGTCGTCGCCGGTCTGTCCCAGAACGCCGGGATGCTGATCGGCGCCCGGGTGATCCAGGGGCTCGGCGCCGGTGGTCTGACCGCGCTCGCCCAGATCATCATGGCCGCGATGATCTCCCCCCGGGAGCGCGGCCGTTACTCCGGCTACCTCGGCGCGACCTTCGCCGTCGCGACCGTGGGCGGTCCGCTGATCGGCGGTGTCATCACCGACACCGACTGGCTGGGCTGGCGCTGGTGCCTGTACGTGGGGATCCCGTTCGCGCTGATCGCCCTGTTCGTGCTGCAGAAGACGCTGCACCTGCCGGTGACCCGGCGCAAGGTCAAGGTCGACTGGGCCGGTGCCTTCTTCATCACCGCGGCCGTCTGTCTGCTGCTGGTCTGGGTCACCTTCGCGGACGACAAGTACGCCTGGCTGTCCTGGCAGACCTACGCGATGGTCGGCGGCGCGCTCGCGCTCACGCTGGTCTTCCTGTTCGTGGAGACGAAGGCCGCCGAGCCGATCATCCCGCTGTACCTGTTCAGGAACCGCACGATCACGCTGGCCTCGCTCGCCTCCCTGCTGGTCGGTGTCGCGATGTTCGCGGGCACGGTCTTCTTCAGCCAGTACTTCCAGCTGGCGCGGGACAAGTCCCCGACCATGTCGGGCGTCATGACCATCCCGATGATCGCCGGCCTGTTCGTCTCCTCCACCGTCTCCGGCGCGGTCATCACCAGGACCGGCAAGTGGAAGTCCTGGCTGGTCACCGGGGGTGTGCTGCTGGCGGCGGGCCTGGGGCTGCTGGGCACCATGCGCTACGACACCCCGTATTGGCACATCGCCGTCTACATGGCGGTCATGGGCCTCGGCATCGGCATGATGATGCAGAACCTGGTGCTGTCCACGCAGAACCAGGTCGCCGCGCACGAGCTGGGCGCCGCCAGCTCGGTGGTCACCTTCTTCCGGTCCCTCGGCGGCGCGATGGGCGTCTCGGCGCTCGGCTCGGTGATGTCGTCCCGGATCAGCCACTACGCCACCGACACCATCGGCTCGCTCAGCCCGCAGGAGCAGTCCGCCGCGGCCGGCGCCGTGGGCTCCGGCGAACTGCCCGACATGGACGCCCTCCCCGCGCACATCCGCACCTGGCTGGAGAGCGCCTACGGACACGGCATCGCCGACATCTTCCTGTACATCGCCCCGATCGCCTTCCTCGCCTTCCTGGTGACGCTGTTCATCAAGGAGGTCCCGCTGCGGACGTCCGGGGCGCTGGCGCAGGCGGCGGAGACCACGAAGCCGGAAGCGGCTCCCGCGGCCCCTGCCGTCGAGGAGGACACGGTGCAGGAGGAGACAGTGCAGGTCACCGGTGGATCCGTCGCCGTGCGCGGATTCGTCCGCGGCGCCGAGAGCGCGCCCGTGCCGCGGGCCGCGGTCACGCTGATCTCGCTCTCGGGACGGCAGCTCAGCCGCTCGGTGGCGCAGGCGGACGGTGCCTACGGTGTCGACGCGCCGGGCGCCGGCTCGTACGTCCTGATCGCCTCCGCCGACGGTTACCAGCCGCAGGCGTCCACCGTCGTCGTCGGTGAGGAGCCGTTGGCGTACGACATCCTGCTCAGCGGCACCAGTGGGCTGAGCGGTGTGGTGCGGGCGGCCGACGGGGCGCTGCCGGTCCAGGACGCGATGGTGATCGTCACCGATGTGCGCGGGGACCTGCTGGCCACCGCAGCCACCGGGGAGCAGGGCGAGTTCGCCCTCGGCGAGCTGGTGCCGGGCACGGTGACCCTCGCGGTGAACGCCGCCGGGTTCCGGCCACGTGCCCTGCCCGTCGAGATCGGCGGCACCGGCGTCACCCGGATCGAGGTCGACCTCGACTCCGGCGCCCAGGTCCAGGGCGTCGTACGGGCGCCGCACGGTCCGCTGGCCGACGCGCGGGTCACCCTCGTGGACGCGGCGGGCAACGTCGTCGGCACGGCGACGACCGGGGCGGACGGGGCGTACGCCTTCACCGACCTGGACGGCGGCGACTACACGGTCATCGCGACGGGATACCCGCCGGTGGCGTCCGCCCGGACCGTGCACGGTCCCGGCGTCGACGACCACGACATCGAACTCGCCCACCCCGGCGAGTAGGACAGGCCCCGGCCCGTGGAGCGCGCTCTGAGCGGAGGTGCGTTCCACGGGCCGGTTTCATGCGAGGAGTTGAGATGGGACTGACCGCGAGGATCCGTACCCGGGACGGTTGGGCCGTGTCGCACGCGGTCGTCACGGTGACGGACGGCAACGGCAGCCAGGTGCTGCGCGCCGAGGCGGACGCGGAGGGCGCGGTACGGGATCCGAATCCCCTGGCCCCCGGGGCGTACACGGTCATCGTCACCGCCGTCGGGTACGCGCCCGCCGCGGCGAGCGCGCTCGTCACGGCGAGCGGCCGGGCCGAGGTGGGCACGGTGACGCTGGCCCGGCAGGGCGGGGCGGAACTGCCGCCGCCGGGGGTGTGGACGGTGGACCCGGCGCACTCGTCGGTGGGCGCGGTCGCCCAGCACCTGGGGATCTCCAGCGTGCACGGACGGTTCACCGACTTCTCCGCGACCGTCGAGATCGCTCCGGGCGACGTCACCGGGTCGCGGGTGGAGGCGGTGATCCGGGCGTCGTCGATCGACACGGGGAACGCCCTGCGGGACGGGCACCTGCGGTCGCCGGATTTCCTGGATGTGGAGCGGTTCCCGGAGATCACCTACCGCTCGACGGGCCTGACCGCGGCCGGTACGGATCGCTGGACGGTCCACGGGGTGCTGGAACTGCACGGTGTCGTACGGCCGGTGGACCTGGACCTGGCGTATCTGGGGACCGGGTCGGATCCGTGGGGCGGGACCAGGGCCGCGTTCCGGGCCACCGCCGAGCTGCGGCGCGAGGACTTCGCCATGCACTACAACCAGGTCGTCCAGGCGGGGATCGCCGCCATCGGCACGACACTGCGGGTGGAACTCGACGTGCAGGCGGTCCAGGGGGGCACGCTGCCGCAGGCCTAGGCTGGGCGCATGGCACCGAACATCGCGACCAACACCGCTGTCTCGCTGACCGAGTTGCTGGACTTCGTACGGCCGCGTCATCGCGCGATCCTGCTGACGCGGCGGGCCGACGGGAGCCCGCAGGGGTCGCCGCTGACCTGCGGGGTGGACGACTCCGGGCGGATCGTCGTCTCCACCTACCCGGAGCGGGCCAAGACCCGCAACGCCCGGCGGGATTCGCGGGTCAGCCTGATCGTGCTGAGCGACGACTGGAACGGGCCGTGGGTGCAGATCGACGGCACGGCGGAGGTCATCGACTGCCCCGACTCCGTCGAGCCGCTGGTGGAGTACTACCGGAACATCGCCGGGGAGCATCCGGACTGGGACGAGTACCGGGCGGCGATGGTGAAGCAGGGCAAGTCGATCATCCGGGTGACGCCGCAGAGGTGGGGGCCGGTGGCGACGGGGGGCTTTCCGGCGCGCCTCACAGACAATTCCTAGCCTGCTCTCGCCACCATCGCCTCGATGCCCGCCACCAGCAGGTCAAGGGCGAAGACGAAGTCCCGTTCCAGCATCTCCTCGACCGTGTCGCCGCCCCGGGCCGCCATGATGTCCTTGGCCTCCTCGACGACCTCCGCGGTGGACGGGGTCTCGCTCACCGTCGTCATGGCGTGCTGGAAATAGGCGTCGGGGGTCATGCCCGCGTCCTGGACCCGGGCGAAGAAGTGGCCCTCGATCGTGCCGTAGCCGTACACGAACTGGAAGACGGCCGAGATCGCGCCCGTCACGCCCTCGGCCGGCAGCCCCGTCCGGCGGATGACGCGCTGGACGACCCGGGAGAAGGCCAGGGAGTTGGGCCCGATGTTGAGGTAGGTCCCGGCCAGCGGCGAGATCCAGGGGTGGCGTACCAGCAGGGCCCGGTACTCGCGGGCCAGCGTGCGCAGTTGGTCGCGCCAGTCCTCGTCGGCCTCCGGGTCGGGGAGCCGGAGTTCGCCGTAGACCGTGTCGAGGGCGAGTTCGAGGAGGTCGTCCTTGGTGTCGACGTACCAGTAGACGGACATGGCCGTGACGTTCAGCTCGGCGGCCAGCCGGCGCATGGAGAACTTGGTGAGCCCCTCCGCGTCGAGCAGCCGCACGGAAACCTCGGTGATCCGGTCCCGGTCGAGCCCGGAGGGCTGCCCCCCGCCGCGGCCGCCGCGGCGCCCCTTGCCCTCCAGCCAGACGCTGGCCCGCTCGGCTGCCTTCACCATGGCGCACCTTCCTGGACGTGCTGCACGGGGGTCGTGTTCCCCGAGTCTGCCCGCTCCGCCCTGCGCAGCAACGCCGCCGCGACCAACCCGCCGAGCAGCACGGCCACCGCTCCCACCAATTGGCTGCTCTCCAGGCCGGAGGCGAACGCGTCCCTGATCTCACCCCTGCGGGCCTCGCCGTCCGCCGCCGCCATCGCCGCGGGGAAGGAGGACGCGGCCACCGGGACCAGTGCCGCGAACCGGGAGGTGAGCACCGCCCCCAGCACGGCCACGCCCAGGCCCTGCCCGAACTCCGCCACGGTCCCGTTGATCCCCGCCCCGATGCCCGCCTTCTCCGGCGGGATCGAGCTCATGATCGCGTGCGCCATCGCCGGGTTGGCGACCGCCGCACCGGCCCCTATGAGGAGCAGGCCGAGCAGGGTGCCGGCGTACCCACTGGAGGCGAGCAGGGCGATGGACGCCAGGCCGCAGGCCATCAGGGCCATGCCGACCCCTATGGCGGCCGGGTTGCCGAGCCGGGCCGCCCACTTCGCCGCAACACCGGTGAAGTTCAGCGCCACGATCACGAGCGCGAGCGGTGCCGTGCGCAGCCCCGCCTCCAGCGGGCCGTAGCCGAGGACGAACTGCATGTGCTGGGTGAGCAGGAAGAGCGAGCCGCCCATCCCGAAGGTGATCAGCACCGCGCCCGCGATGGCGCCGGTGAACCGCTGGTTCTTGAAGAAGTGCAGGTCGAGCATGGGGTACGGGATCCGGCTCTCCCAGTAGGCGAAGGCCGCCAGCACGGCGACGGCGACGGCCGCCGACCCCAGCACCCGGGCCGACGTCCAGCCGTGCTCGGGCCCGGAGATGATCGCGAAGACCAGGGAGGCCATGCCGATCGTCGACAGCAGGGCGCCGAGCAGGTCGGGCCGGTCGCCTCGGGGGTTCTTCGACTCGGGGACCAGGGTGACGGCCGCGACCAGGCCCAGCACCACGACCGGCAGGTTGATCAGGAAGATCGCGCCCCACCAGAAGTGGTCCAGCATGAAGCCGCCGAGCAGCGGGCCGCAGGCGAAGCCGAGCGCGTTGACCGCGGCCCAGATGCCGATCGCCTTCGCGTGCTCCTCGGGGGCGAAGATCTGCATCACGACGGCGAGCGTGGTGGTCAGCAGCAGTGCCCCGCCCACGCCCATCCCGGCCCGCGCGGCGATCAACTGGCCGGTGGTGTCGGCGAGTCCGGCCGTCAGCGAGCCCGCGCCGAACAGGGCCAGTCCGGTGATCAGCATCTTCTTGCGGCCGTAGCGGTCGGCGGCGCTGCCCGCGGTGAGCAGCAGTCCGGACTGCACCAGCGAGTACGCGTTGATCATCCACTGGATGTCCGAGGTGGCCGCGCCCAGCTCGCTGGTCAGCGAGGGGATGGCGACGTTCAGGACGGTGTTGTCGAGGACGACGGTGAGCTGGGCCAGGCAGATGACGCCGAGGATGAGCCAGCGCTGGGGGTGGCCCTGGGAGACGGTGGCGGGTGCGGGAACGGACATGCTGTACACCGTAGAACAGCTCTCATACGGTGTACAGCACGTTCTTCCGGCTGCCGCGGTGCTCAGCCGCTCGCCTTCCGCGTCAGGTCGTAGAAGGTGGCCGAACCGGCCGTGATCTGCTTGAAGTTGGCTTCCACCCACTCCGTGATCTGCGCGGACGTACCGCTGTCGGAGCCGCCCATGCCGCCGCCGGAGCCGCTGGAGATGAAGTAGTGGATCCTGCCGTCCGCCACGTACTCCTTGAACTGGGCCAGTGTCGGGGACGGGTCGGTGCCGTTGAAGCCGCCGATCGCCATCACGGGTTCGCCGGTGGTGAGCTGGTAGCTCGCGGCGTTCTGGGCGCCGATGGCCGCGGCGGCCCAGGTGTAGTCCCCGGCGTTCTCGGTCAGGAGTTCCTGGGCCTCGTCGTCGACCGTGGCGCCGTTGAGCAGACCGCCCACGCCGCCGCCACCGGGCATACCGCCGTCGCCATTCTGCTGGTTCTGCTGACCGGGCATGCCGCCGGTTCCCCCGGTGGGGGGTTGGCCCATGCCGCCGCCCTGCTGGTTCTGCTGCCCCGGCATGCCCCCGCCGCCCGGGAAGCCACCGGCCCCGCCGCCAGGGCCGCCGCCCCGGCTTCCCTGCACCGACGGACCCGCGGTCACGATCGAACCGGTGTGCCCCTCGCGCACCGTGGTGAGGGTGTACGCCGTGGGCCCGGCCAGCGCCGCCACCAGCCCGAGTCCGGCCACCGCCAGGGCCGCCCGGCGGCCCAGCCTGCTCAGGAAGATCAGCCCGAGCGCGGCCACCAGGCCGCCCACCAGCACCAGCCACTTCAGCCAGGGCAGATAGTCGGCGGACCGGTTGAGCAGGACGTACCCCCAGGCCGCGGTGGCCGCCATGGCCGCCGCCAGGGTCCCCGACGCCCACACCCGGTCCCGCTTCTCCCACAGCAGCGCCGAGCCCATGCCGACCAGGGGAGCGAGGTAGGGCGCGAGCGCCACCGTGTAGTACTCGTGGAAGATGCCCTGCATATAGCTGAAGACCACCATGGTGATCAGCAGCGCGCCGCCCCAGACGAGGAACGAACCCCGGGTCACCGAGGTGCGCTCGGCCTTGCGCGTGGCCACCAGGCCCGCGATCAGCAGGATCAGCGCGGCCGGGATCAGCCAGGAGATCTGGCCGCCGATACCGGCGCCGAACAGCCGGTCCCAGCCGGTCTCGCCCCACTGCCCGGTGCCGCCCCCGCCGCCACCGCCGCCGACGCTGCCGGTCTCCTCGCCGTTCAGCCGGCCGAGACCGTTGTAGCCGAAGGTCAGCTCCAGGAAGGAGTTGTTCTGGGAGCCGCCGATGTAGGGGCGGGAGGACGCCGGCCACAGCTCGACGACCGCCACCCACCAGCCGCCCGAGACGACGATCGCGGCCAGGCCCGCCGCCAGCTGTCCGATCCGCTTCCGCACCGTCACCGGGGCGCAGACGCCGTGGACGAGGGCGAGTGCGGGCAGGATCAGGAAGGCCTGGAGGGTCTTGGCGAGGAACGCGAAGCCGATCGCGGCCCCGGCCCACAGCAGCCACTTCGTACGGCCGTCCTCCAGGCCGCGGACGACGAAGTAGCAGGCCAGCGCCATCAGCAGGGCCAGCATCGCGTCCGGGTTGTTGAACCGGAACATCAGCGCCGCGACCGGGGTGAGCGCGAGCACCGCGCCCGCGATCAGACCGGCGGCCGGGCGGAACCGGCGGCGGACGGCCGCGTACACCACGGCGACCGTGCCGACGCCCATCAGCACCTCGGGGACGAGGATCGCCCATGAGCTCAGGCCGAAGATCCGTACCGACAGGGCCATCGGCCACAGCGCGGCCGGCGGCTTGTCGACGGTGATCGCGTTGGCCGCGTCCAGCGAGCCGAAGAAGAACGCCTTCCAGGACTGGCTGCCGGCCTGGACGGCCGCGGAGTAGAAGGAGTTGGCGTAGCCGGAGGCGCTGAGGTTGCAGAGGTGGAGGACCGCGGTGGCGAGCAGCAGGCCGAGGAAGGCCGGGCGCGCCCAGCGCGGATCCTCGGGCCGGCCGCGCCACAGTCCGCGCAGGAACGGCCGCTCGGGCGCGGGGGCCGCGGGAGCCGGCGCCTCCTGCACGGCCGTACGGTAAGTGCTGGTCATCGGGGCTCCCCCGGGTCGTGGTCGGAGGGGCGCACGGGCTGCAGCCGCATGGTGGCGTCCCTCCAGCTGGGGTCCGCGGCGGCACCGGCGCGGACGGAAGGCAGCGGGCGCTGCGGGAGCGGCGGCTGCGGCAGGGCATAGGTCGGGATGTGCTGGGCGGCCACCAGGCCGCCCTCCGCGTCCTCGCGCGCGGTCGGCGGCTCCTCGCGGCGGTCCGGGAAGACCCACACCCGGAAGAGCAGGAACCGCAGCACGGTCGCCGCGAGGTTGGCGGCGATCAGGACCGCCAGTTCGGTGGAGTGCGCGGGGTCCCCGGTCGCCGCGTTCAGGGCGGCCAGCGAGCCGCTGGTCAGGGTGAGGCCGATGACGAAGACCACCAGGCCCTGCGCCTGGTGCCGCACCGCCCCGCCGGGGCCGCGCACCCCGAAGGTGAGGCGCCGGTTTGCGGCCGTGTTGGCGATCGCCGAGACCAGCAGGGCCAGTGCGTTGGCCACCTGTGCGCCGGTGAACTGACGGAAGCCGCTGTAGAGCAGCAGATAGAACAGCGTGGACAGCGCGCCGACCACGCAGAATCCGACGAGCTGGCGGGCCAGCCCCTTCGGTACGTCCTGGATCTCCCGGTCGCGCGGATCGTCGCCGAAGGGACGGGCGAGGCGGTCCAGCGGCAGCGATCCGGTGGCCAGGGCCTTACCGACCCGCCACACGCCCTTCAGGTCGTCGGTGGCCGTCCGGACGAGGTGGACGGTCGAGTCCGGGTCGTCGACCCAGTCGACGGGCACCTCGTGGATACGCAGGCCCGCGCGCTCGGCGAGCACCAGCATCTCGGTGTCGAAGAACCAGCCGGTGTCCTCCACCAGCGGCAGCAGCACCTGGGCGACCTCACGCCGGATCGCCTTGAACCCGCACTGCGCGTCCGAGAAGCGGGCCTGGAGCGAGCCGCGCAGGATGAGGTTGTACGAGCGGCTGATGAACTCCCGCTTCGGGCCGCGCACGACGCGGGAGGAGCGGGTCAGCCGGGAGCCGATCGCCAGGTCCGAGTGGCCCGAGATCAGCGGGGCCACCAGCGGCAGCAGGGCGTTGAGGTCGGTGGACAGATCCACGTCCATGTAGGCGAGGACCGGGGCGTCCGAGGCGGACCACACGGTGCGCAGGGCGCGGCCTCGGCCCTTCTGCTCCAGGCGGACGGCCCGGACCTCCGGGATCTGAGCCGCCAGCCGCCGGGACACCTGGGCGGTGGTGTCCGTCGACGCGTTGTCCGCGATCGTGACGCGGAACGCGTACGGGAAGGTGCGCCGCAGGTGCTCGTGCAGTCTCAGCACACACGGCTGGAGGTCCTTCTCCTCGTTGTAGACGGGGATCACTACGTCCAGGACAGGCGTACCGGCGTCTCCGGCCGGGAGGTGCTCCCGCGCCGGCAGGGTGCCGGGAGAAGAGTCGGTTCGCATGGAACCGACTTTTCTCAACCGCCCTGTCGCGCCCGTGTGGTGGCGCTGTGCTGTGCCTGTGAGTGCGGTTGCCCCCACGTCTGGGTCGGCGGCCGCACGGTGAGCGGGGGCAGGTGGACCGTGAAGACGGTCCGGCCGGGCACGCTGTCGACGGTGACGGCACCGCCGTGCGCGGTGGCGACGGCCTGCACGATGGCCAGGCCGAGTCCCGTCGAGCCGGAGGCGCGGGAGCGCGAGGTGTCGCCGCGCGCGAACCGTTCGAAGACGTGCGGCAGCAGCTCGGGCGGGATGCCCTGGCCGTCGTCCTCGACGTCCACGCACATCCAGGGACCGCGCCGCTGCACGCGCGCGGTGACCGTCGTGCCGGGTGGGGTGTGGGTGCGGGCGTTGGCCAGCAGGTTGACCAGGACCTGTTGCAGCCGGGCCGCGTCGGCGCTGATCAGCGCGGGTTCATCGGGCAGGTCGAGGCGCCAGTTGTGGTCGCGGCCGGCCGCCCGGGCGTCGCTGATGGTGTCGACGACGAGGGGGACGAGGTCGGTCTGCTCGAACTGGAGCGGCCGGCCGGCGTCCAGCCGGGCCAGCAGCAGCAGATCCTCCACCAGCAAGGTCATCCGGCTCGCCTCGGACTCGATACGGCCGAGGGCATGGCGGGTGTCGGGGCCGACGTCCTCTCTGCCGCGCCGGGTCAGCTCGGCGTACCCGCGGATGGAGGCGAGCGGGGTTCTGAGCTCATGGCTGGCGTCCGCGACGAACTGCCGTACCCGGGTCTCGCTCTGCTGGCGGGAGTGCAGGGCGCCGTGGACGTGGTCCAGCATGCGGTTCAGGGCGGCGCCGACCCGGCCGACCTCGGTGTGCGGGTCGCACTCGGACTCCGGGACCCGTTCTTCGAGGTTCACCTCGCCGGTGTGCAGGGGGAGTTCGGAGACGCGGGTGGCGGTGGCGGCGACCTTGCGCAGGGGGCGGGTGGCGACGCCGACGATGACCGTTCCGGCGAGGGAGGCGGCGATCAGGCCCGCGGCGGTGACGCTGATCTCGATGAGGATCAGGGTGTTGAGGGTGTTGTCGGCTTCCTCGGTGGGGACGGCGACGTAGTAGCTGCCGTTGTCGCCGGTCGCGTACTCGACCCGGTAGTCACCGAGGTCGCCGAGGTCCACGGTGTGCTTGCGGCCGTCCCGGGGCACGGAGTCGAGCGCCCGGATCTGGCTCTCGGTGAGGTCCTTGGACTCCAGCCCGCTGAAGTCGGTGCTGTTCTCGTCCTTCACGCTGACCTTGGCGGCGGTGATGGAGCCGTTCGTGACTTCGGCGACGACCGTGCCCTGGGGCTGGGGGCCGTGGGTGACGATCTCGTCGAGGCTGAGGGATTGTGCGGGCTCGACCGCGTTGTCGCCGGCGTTGCCGGTCTCGGGGTTTCCGTCGCCGTGGGGTCCGCCGAAACCGGCGACGCGGCCGGTGACCTCGGTCAGCCGTCCGTCGAGCTGGTCGTACAGGTGGGAGCGCAGCGCCAGCGTGGTCACCGTGCCGATCACCGCGCAGACCACGGCGATCAGCACCACGGAGGCGACGACGAGCCGCGTCCGCAGGGTGCGCGGCTGTCCCGCTCGCGTCTTCTGCGGACGCGTCCGTCGTCGCCCGCTCATGAGGCGGCGGGCTTGATCAGGTATCCGGCGCCGCGCCGGGTGTGGATCATCGGCTCGCGGCCCGCGTCGATCTTCCGTCGCAGGTAGGAGATGTAGAGCTCGACGACGTTGGCCTGGCCGCCGAAGTCGTAGGACCAGACCCGGTCGAGTATCTGCGCCTTGCTGAGCACGCGCCGGGGGTTGCGCATCAGGAAGCGGAGCAGTTCGAACTCGGTGGCGGTGAGGTGGATGGAGTCCCCGCCCCGGCTGACCTCGTGGCTGTCCTCGTCGAGGGTGAGGTCGCCGACGACCAGCACGGATTCGGAGCGGCGGTCGGCGGCGCCGGAGCGGCGGATCAGTCCGCGCAGCCGGGCGACGACCTCTTCGAGGCTGAACGGCTTGGTGACGTAGTCGTCGCCGCCGGCGGTGAGCCCGGCGATCCGGTCCTCCACGGCATCCTTCGCGGTGAGGAAGAGGACGGGCACGTCGGGCGACTCGCGCCGCAGGCGCCCCAGGACCGTGAGGCCGTCCATGTCGGGCAGCATCATGTCGAGGACGACGGCGTCGGGCCGGAACTCGCGCGCGGTCCGGACGGCACCGGTGCCGTCTCCCGCGGTGCGGATCTGCCAGCCTTCGTAGCGCAGCGCCATGGACAGCAGCTCGGTGATCGACAACTCGTCGTCCACCACCAGCACGCGAACGGGGCTCCCGTCCGGCCTCAGCAGTTCGGTGCGCCCCTGGGGCGAGGTCGTGGTCATGCTCGCCACACTGTCGGTCCCCTCTGAGAACGGGCTTTCGTCGACCTGTGATTTTCCTGAGAAATGCACAGGGGGTTCTTGGGGAGGGGGTGAGAGGCCGCCTTCGGGCGAGAGGCCCCCTTCGGGCGAGAGGCCTCCTTCGGAGGTGGCCGGTTCGAAGAGACCGGTCCCTTTCCGATGCTGGGTCAGAACAGGCCCTCCTGGGGCGGGTTGGTGGGCTTTGCTTCTCGGAGTGGGAGCGGTGGGGCATTGTTCGTCGCGGGGATCAGGGGCCAGCCTCGGAGCAGGCGGGTGTCGAGGACGACGACTCCGGCGGGCGTGTCCAGGTGGAGGTCGGGGCCCGCCGCGGCGAGGAGTCGGCCGTGGAGGGCCGCGCCGGCGACCAGTTCGGTGACTTCCCCGACGGCGGGAGGGAGGCCCGTGAGGCCGAATGCGTCCACGTGATCGACGGGGTGGCAGGGCGCGGGGATGAGGGAGTCTGGCCAGGCGGGGAGGGCGAGGGCCTGCGCATGCAGTCGCTCCAGCTCCGCGGCCCGCTCACCCTCGGTGCCGGGGAGGGCGGAGCGTACGGCCCGCTTGTCGCCGTAGGGAATCCGGTCCGGCACTCCCAGCGCGGCCCGCAGCAGTTCCTCGGTCCGCCGGGCGGCCATCAGCGGGCCGGTGCCGAGCCAGCTGAAACAGACGGCACCCTGCTCAAGAAGGCGCGCGGAGCCCCGCTCTTCGGCGGTGATCCCGACCTTGACCATGCCGGTCCCGAACCAGGCCAGATACACCCGGTACGGCCGCGGATCGTCGGCGAGCGTGTCCGCGGCCACGGAGTGCGCACGGTCCAGCCGGGCACACTCCTCGCACCGCGCGCCGGTACTGCGCCCCGGCACGGCGGCCCGCAGGGGACACGCATGCCCCCTGGCACCGATACACGTCCGCACACCCCCGTCCGCTACCCCCGCCACCCCGAAGGCGACGCGCTTCCCCCGGACCAGCGCACTGCGCCGCCCACCGTCCCACTCCAGCACGGGCCCCTGCGCGGACGACCAACGCAGCCCCGAGCACCTCCACGACGCCTGTTCCATCGCCATCGAGACTAGGCGGGAGGACTGACAACGACCCAGGGAGGGCGGTACCGGGCAGGCCGGTTCACTCGGCGGGCGCCAAGAGCGCCGGCTCACTCCTGGCCACCGTCACCACCTCGGGCACCACCTCCCGGCGCCCTCGCCCGGCCAGTCGGCACCCCAGGCACCCGGCATGCCCCTGACGCGCCTGCGAGTCGCGCGCCCGCATCGGCCACTCCTCCCGCGGTCGCCGACCCGACGGCTTCCCCCACCCCGCGAGATGCAGGGCCCAGGTGACCAGCAGGGCCACGGCCACGATCCCGAGGCCGAGGGCCAGCCAGGCGCCGGACACCGTGCAGACGCCGACGCCCAGTACCGCCGCTCCGACGCAGGCTGTGCCGAACCCGGTCCACCCCGCGACCGTATGTCCGTGGTCATACTGATGTGCGCTCACGTACCCGCCCTCCCACCGAGCCAGCAGAACCTCTTACCTCGTAAGCAATTTAGCGCAGAAACCTCTCACTAGATAAGGTAATCAGGAACTGATGTCCGCCACGCCGCGCCCCACCGCCACCCCCGCCCAGGCGCTGGAGGCGATGGACTCCCTCATCGCGGCCCACCTGCTCGGCCAGCAGGAGATGGCCCAGCGGCTGGGCCTGAACATCACCGACCTGCTCTGTTTCGGCTGCGTCCTGAAGGCGGGCGAGAACCTGCTCACCGCGGGCGACCTCGCCGAGCACGCCCATGTCACCACCGGCGCCATGACCGGCATCCTCAACCGACTCGAGCGCGCCGGCTACATCACCCGCGTCCCCGACCCGGCCGACCGGCGCCGGGTCCGGGTGGCCGCGGTACCGGACGCCGTCACGCGCGTGGAGTCGCTG
This sequence comes from Streptomyces sp. NPDC002776, assembly GCF_053592195.1. Taxonomy (NCBI): domain Bacteria; kingdom Bacillati; phylum Actinomycetota; class Actinomycetes; order Kitasatosporales; family Streptomycetaceae; genus Streptomyces; species Streptomyces sp. NPDC002776. Next base: position 96,076 of record NZ_JBSFVG010000014.1, read on the forward strand.
TACGGGCCCTACTACGGCCGCCTCAACGCCCTGTTCGCCGACTACTCACCCGACGAGATCGCCGTACTGACCGACTGGTTCACCCGGACCACGGGACTGGCCCAGCAGTACATCGACGAACTCCGGCAGGGTGACGGCTGAAAGCCGCGCAGGACGTCGGACCTGGAGCGGGCCCAACTGCCTTGGTAGGGCTGGCCACACCCCCAACTGGGGAGCTCACCTCCTCGTCCGGGAACCGGGATCACGGGATCGTTGGACACGGCAGAACAAGTCAGCCGTACGACAGCCGCTCCGGCTCAACGACCCTTTCCCGGAAGGACGTTCCATGACGTCGCCGTCACCGCTCGCGTCCTTCGCCCGGTTCGTGGTGTGCGGGGGCGGCGTCGGCCTGGTCTCCGGGGCCACGGTGCCGCTGCTGGCGCACTCGATGCCCTGGGCGCTGGCCAACGCGCTGATCACCGTGGCCTCCACGCTGCTCTGCACCGAGCTGCACGCCCTGTTCACCTTCGGCACGGGCAGCCGGCCCGGCCTGCGCCGGCACGTGCAGTCGGCGGGGTCGGCGGCGGTGGCGTACGCGGTGACGTCCGCGGCGATCCTGGTCCTGCACCTGGTGGAGTCCTCTCCCACGCTGCTGTGGGAGCAGACGGTCTACCTCACCGCCGCCGCACTCGCCGGGATCGGCCGCTTCCTGGTCCTGCGGCTGTTCGTCTTCGCGAGCACCACGCCCCGTCCGCCGGACCTGCCGTGCGGCCCCGGCGAGCGAGTAGTCCACCTCGACGCCCTCACCGCCCCGTGCCCGGCGCCGATCAGCTTCCAAGCCGTCCCGTAAGGCAACCCGTAACGCAAGAAGCCCCGGATCTCTCCGGGGCTTCTCGTCTGTGTGCACTCGGCAGGATTCGAACCTGCAACCTTCTGATCCGTAGGATCGGGCAGCAGGTGATGAGGAGTGCCGGTGGCCTACTGATCCGATCGCCGAGGGCAGCGATCATGTGCGTCTGTGCGCCGTCGTTGCCGTCAGAGTTGCCGTCAACTCCGAACGGTGGCGTCGCCGCAATGACGGTAGCTGACTCATCCCAGCACAGTGGCGATGGCGAGGGCGATTCGCTCGATCCAGTCGATCGCGTCGGTCACGTCGGCGCCGGAGATGGGGCGGCGACGCTTGAGGTCGCCGTCTAGCAGGTCCGCGTCATGGGCGATCCTGTTGCGGCGGTCAGTGATCGAGTTGTACTTCTGCTTCAGTGTCTGCGCGTTCATGGACGTGCGGCCGTGGTTCCACTCATTGAGCTGGACGGCGGCCTTGGCCCAGATGTCCTCTTCCGTCACCAGCTTCAGCGCCTCGCTGATCTTGCGAGGGTTTTGCAGTGCCGCGTTGCCCCACTTCGCCTTGACATGCTCGGAGACGGCGTCGGCGAGCGTGGTGGTACCGCGCCGGACTTCCTCCACCTTGACCAGGGGCAGCTCAAACTTCGTCAGTTGATAGGGCATTTGAGGGCTGTCCTCCGCGGCCAGCTCGGCCACGCGCCGATACAGCTCCTCGTGGAACCAGTGGTCGATGGCGCTGACGGCCTGTACCCAGGCAGCCCGGTAGAAGTCGCCAATGTCGATGACAGGGGACTGGAATGCAGCCAGGCTCTGACCCGCCACGATCATCTTCCGGGCGTACTCAAGGTTCGTCAGGAACGCCCGGAACTCGCGTGTCTGCGGCTGTGCGGCCGGCATGGAACTCCCCCGTCTCGCTGGTCTGAGAATTCAGGATTCCGGCGGGACGGGGGATGGGCAACCCAGTTGTGGATCAACCACTCTCAGTTGGCTCAATCACGTCGGTGTCGGCCGAGACCTCACCACCAAGGGCTTCCGCGATGGCCGCGAACTCGCTCAGCGCGGCCTGCAAATCCTCGACGATCTCCTGGGCGATCACCTCGGGCGGCAGAAGGCTGTCGGCGTCGTCGAGCGCCGGGTCCTTCATCCAGGTGATGTCGAGATTCACCTTGTCCCGGGCGATGAGCTCGTCGTAGTCGAAGGACTTGAAACGCTCGGACTCCACCCGCTCACTGCGCGGCCTACCTGGCAGGTACGCCTCAACAAACTCGTCCAGGGCCGCACGAGTCAGTGGGTGCTGCTTCAGCGTGAAGTGTTTGGCAGTACGGAAGTCGTAGACCCAGAGCTTCGAGGTGTTATGGGCACCCCCACTGCGGGGCGGCTTCTTCTCGAAGAACAGAACATTGGCCTTGACACCGCCCGCGTAGAAGATGCCCGTGGGCAGGCGCAGGATCGTGTGCAGGTCGAAATCGTCGAGCAAGCGGCGGCGGACCTTCTCGCCCGCACCACCTTCGAAAAGCACGTTGTCCGGCAGGACGACAGCCGCACGACCGTTCATCTCCAGTTGCGACATGATGTGCTGGAGGAAGTTGAGCTGCTTGTTGGTCGTGGTGGCGCGGAAGTCGTCCCGCTCATACGTGATGTCTTCCCTTTCGGCCTTGCCGTCCGTACCGACGATCGTGATCGCGGACTTCTTACCGAAAGGCGGGTTGGCAAGTACGAGTGACGCATGGCGGTCTGGCTTGTCGGCGAGAGCGTCGCCCACGTTGATGAGGGACTTTCCGTCGGCGTCACCGATGCCGTGCAACAGCATGTTCATAGCGGCCAGGCGGGCTGTGCCGGTGACCAGCTCATTGCCCCAAATCTTGCCAGACCCGAGTTCAAGACGCTGTTCCCGTGACAAGTGCTGCATGTGGTGCCTGCGAATGTAGCTGTGCGCCGCGATCAGGAAGCCGCCGGTACCACAGGCAGGATCGGTGATCGTATCATCGGGCCTCGGCTGCATTACGTCGACCATGGCGTCGATGAGCGCGCGGGGCGTGAAGTACTGGCCAGCACCCGTCTTGGTGTCCTCGGCGCCCTTGGCAAGCAGACCCTCATAGGCATCGCCCTTTAGGTCCGTCCCCTGGATCGTCCAGTCCTCCTTGCCGATCAGGTCGACGACCAGCTTTTCGAGGAGGGCGGGCTCGGTGATGCGGTTCTGGGACTTGGCGAAGATCGTGCCGAGGGTGGTGCCGGGGTTCTTGGCGAGCTCTTCGAGGGTCTTGCGGTAATGGACTTCAAGATCGATGCCCTTGAGACGGGCGAGGGACTGCCAGTCGTACGCGGGAGGTACGACGGTCTTGGCCTCCTGCTCCGTGAAGGGGTCGGAGGCGATCTCGTCAGCCATCTTGAGGAAGAGCAGGTACGAGAGCTGCTCAACGTACTCGATGGTCGACAGGCCGTTGTCCCGCAGAACGTTGCAGTAGTTCCAGAGCTTGGCGACCAGCCTGTTGGTCTGCGCATGCGCCAGGGCGGGGGGTGCGGGGGTCACAGCGGAAGCTCCTGCTGAACGGCGTTGGCGGGGGAGGGCGTTGTGGACGCGGGGGGCGGGGGCGGTGCGTCTGAGGTGACCGTCTTGCGGGGTCGGCGAAAGGCCCGCTTTGGCTTGTCGCCCTGGGCCTCGCGCTCGGCGCGGATGCGGTCGAGAAGGACGGAGGCGGGCTCGTCGGCGGGGTCCTGGGGGACGAGGCGGCCCGTGAATGCCCGCTGCAACACTGCGCTCCGCAGGCGGCCTGATCGTCTCAGCGTGATGTCGCTGGCAGCGGCAAGACGCATGGCTCCTGTCGCGGCGGCATCTACTGCCTCAAGCGTCTCGCGCTGTACATCCAAAGGTGGGATCGGCACAGGAAGCTGGCCGAGGGTCTCTGCGCTGAGGTTGTACTGGCCGGCTGACGAGGCCGCATACTTTTCGATTGCTCGACGCCAAATCGGGCTTTGCGTTACCAACTGAACCCAGCGCGGTTCTACAACACCTGGCGTGAGTCGGAATCTGATTAGGTATGACGCAAAAGCGTAGGGCAACGATTTCTCTACAACTCCCACTCTGCCAATTAGGCTCGGACTCCCATTGGTGCGCACGAACAAAAGATCTCCAGGATCAAGGGAGAACCTAGTCAGGTCGAGATTGGGATCAACTGCGTTCTTAATGTCGGACAGATCAATCGATCCGCCCTGCACATTCGGAATGCGCAGAACTGGGTAGCCTGTAGCGTGGTAGTCACACTTCGTGGACGTGCCGTACCCGGATGCGTGGGACAATGTTCCCAAGCTGACGGTCGTCCAATTATCCGGAAGGATATATCCGGGCATGTTGACGCAGCGTACAGGTTTCCAGCGTCGAGTGGCCAGCGAGCTGCTGGCTTCTTGAATGAAAGCCTCGTCTATAACTTCATCAGGGTGCACGGGGCGACTAAAGCCGCCAGACACTGCACGGCCATACAGGCCTGAAATAAAGCGCTGAGCCTTCGCTTGGGCCAAGGTCATGCTGGCGACGCCTGCGTCGAGGTGGGAGAGGTGGGCTTCGAGCGCTTCGACGATGCGGTGCTGCTCCGCCAGCGGCGGCAGTAGGACGGGCACTTCGCGAAGACGCTGCTGCGGCAGGTGTTTGATGGTGCTGCCTGTCGCGAGCTCGGCGAGTCCCCCAGTCCTAGCCAGGTACTCCAAATAGTGTCGCAGGTATCGGACTGTTAGGGCGGCACTGGGGCGAATGCGATGAAGGGCCTTCTGGAAGGCCATGTATCCCGAGCCGCCATGCCAGATGGCGCAACGACCGATCTCCCCTCCTTCGCAGACAAGCAAGTCGTCGGGCTGGAGGGCGAAGAAATCCTGTTCCTGTGGCGGGATTTCCATTGTAAGCACGTCATCGATCTCGATTCGACCCCACTGAACATTGATGTTCCGCAGGTATGGAACCAGGTGTTGCCCGGTCGATTTCGCCTTGTCGAGCATCTTCCCCAGGGTCGTATCAGCCAATTCTCCCAGCAGAGCAATGGCCCACCCCGCCGGAAGCTCCACGTCACTCAACCCGCTCAAGCCAACTCTCGATTCAGCTCACTCAACAACGACCGAACATCCCGCCCCGGAAACGCGTGCGCAAACCCCCGCCCTCCGCCTTTCCCCTTAAAAGGCTCGGCATTGAACTCCGCCGGGCTGATCCCGACGTCGCTCGCCACCACGTCCCTTACGGACCGCAGCCACCACAGCTGCTCCTCCGAGAACTCCGCCCCCGCCTGCCGTTGCTTGAGCAGCCACCCCTCGAAGCGCTCCTCCACCGTCTCACGGTAAGGCCGCAGTTCCTCGTCCACCCCAAGCTCGTACCGTATGAGCGAGATCAGATCAGGGACGCCCGCCTCCCGGCTGCCGTCGGAGTGGACCGCCGCGCCCAGGTCCTCGTAGTAAGTCCACAGGGCCTGCGGCGTCCACGCATATTGCGGGCGGCGGATCTCCAGTGCCAGTTCCTTCAGCGCGGCGTACGCATCCGCAGGGGAAACGGACCGGGGGCTTGTCAAGGCGATGCTGACCGCCGCGATGCGGTCGCGCTCGTCCTTCAGTAGCTGGCTCCAGCGGCCGACCTGCTCCCGGGCCCGCTCCTCGCGCGGGATCTCGTCGAGGTCCGTCACCTCGACGGCCGTGAACTCGTCGAAGAGGTAGTCCTTGTCCCGCCGGATCTCGATGATGTGCCGCCGAAGATCGGGATACTCCGTCAACGGAGCGATCGCGTCCTCCACTAGCCGCCTAGCCTCCGTCTGGCCGCCCTGCTCCAGCGCCCGCTCTTGCCGGTCCGGGTCAACCGCCTTCACGATGGCGCCCGCGATCTCCGACAAGGTGCGGCCGCCCGAGGCACGCGTCAGCTGGTCGCGCTCTTCCTCCGTCAACTGCTGGTTGAGCCGCGCCAGCCGCCCCGCCAGGATCTCGGCCTCACTCACGCTGATCGACTTCGTACCGGCCTTGTCCAGCAGCTTCGCCAGCGAGACCTGCCGCTCGCCCGCGGGTACCAGCGGCTTGGCGTCGACCAGTGGGGAGTCCGTTACGCCGACCGCATCAACGAGTACGAACCGGTCCTTGCGGACCGAGGTGTCCGCGTCCGGAGTGACTTCCTGGAGCTCGGTCGCGTCGATGGTGCGGGCGCCGCGGCCCTTCATCTGCTCGAAGAGGACGGCGCTGCGCACCTCGCGCAGGAAGATCACACATTCAAGAGCCTTCACGTCCGTACCGGTCGCGATCATGTCGACGGTGACGGCGACCCGCATCCTGGGCGAGGTCCGCAGCGCGCGAATCAGCTCATCCGGGTCCTCGCCCGCCTGGCGGCTCTTGTAGGTAATCTTCTTCGCGAAGTCGTCGCCGCGCCCAAAGACCTCCTTGACCTGGGCGAGGACATCTTCCGCATGGTCCTCGCCGACCGCGAAGATCAGGGTCTTCGGAAGCTCGGTCCGGCCGGGGAACCAGCGCCGCCAGTTGTCCCGGTACGCGGTAAGCACCGCCCGGATCTCGTCCACCGTGACCACCGAGCGGCCGATCTGCCCGGTCGTGTAGGTGAAGTCGTCGTCCAGCTCCTGGTAGCGCTGTCGTCGCGTCTTGCGGTCCTTGACCCGCACCGTCGTGCCCGACTCGATGGTCGCGGCGCCCTTCTCGCGCAGGTCGGTCCGCATCCGTACGACGTCGAAGTCGACATTCACGCCGTCCGCGACGGCCTGCGGATAGGTGTACTCAGAGACCAGGTTGCGGCCGAAAAAGCCGAGGGTCTGGAGTGTGGGGGTGGCGGTCAGACCGACCAGGTGCGCGTCGAAGTACTCCAGCACGCCCCGCCACAGGCCGTAGATCGAGCGGTGACACTCGTCCACGATGATCAGATCGAAGGACTCGATCGGTACCTTCGGGTTGTAGGAGACCTCGATAGGCAGGTCCGTCGCGTACGTGTCCTCGTACGCCGTGCTGTCCGATGCCTCGTCCGCCTGCTCGTCTTCGACGAGGGTCTCCCCGCGCAGCAGCGAGTACATCTTCTGGATCGTGCAGATAACCACCGACGAGGCGTCTTGGAGACCTGCCGCCCCGAGCCTGTCGACGTTGTAGATGTCAGACAACTTGCGGCCGTCGTCCGGCGTCGTGAACTTGCGGAACTCGTCGTACGCCTGCCTGCCCAGGTTGTTGCGGTCAACTAGGAACAGGACCCGGCGTGCCTTGGCGTGCTTGAGCAGCCGGTAGGTCTGCGCAACGGCGGTGAAGGTCTTGCCCGCGCCCGTCGCCATCTGGATCAGTGCCCGCGACCGGTCCTCGCCCAGGGACTTTTCCAGGCCGCTGATGGCGTCGATCTGGGCGAGACGAAGCCCGTTCGGCTCCAGCACGGGCAGTCGGCGCAGAGCAGCCCGAAACGTCGGGGCGGCCGGCGTCTCGTCGGCGCGACGCATCCAGGCGGCCACCGTCTCGGGGCGATGGAAGGAGAACACCTCGCGGGAGCGGGCGTCGGGGTCGAGGCGGTTGATGAAATAGGTCTCGGTGCCGGTCGTGGCATAGCGGAACCCGAACGGCTCCGTCTCCCGCCAGACGGCGAGCCGGTGCTCCTTGAGAACACCGGCCGCGTACCGGTCGTTCTGCTCCACGGCGCTGGAGAGGTGGTCGCCCTCCCGCTTGGCCTCGATCACGCCGACGATCCTGCCGTCGACATATAGGACGTAGTCCGCGCGGCCGGTGGCCAGCGTGAACTCACGTACAGCCACGCCCTGGTTCTCTCCCGGGTTGACCTGGTCGCGGTCCTGGACGACCCATCCCGCCGCGTGCAGCATCTGGTCGATGGCCTCGCGGGCCTGCACCTCGTTGAGTGCGGCGGGCCGCTGGGCACGGTGGATGATCGCTTCGCGTCGCTTGGCGTCGACCGTGCGCGGCTGCCTACGAGCGGCCTCGTACTTCACCTGCTGGGCGGCGCGCAGCTCTTCGATTTGGGCGCCCAACTGCTCCACGCGGGCGAGCAGTTCAACCTTATTGGCGTCGGCGCTGGAGATCAGGTTCTCGGCCTCGGCCCGCGCCCTGCGCTCGGCTTCCAGCGCGTCGCCGGCTTCGGCGAGCCGCATGCGGGCCTGCGTGAGCGCCTGTCGATGGCCGTCAAGGGCCTCGCGCAGCTCGGCCAGCTCGGCCGGGTCCGTGATTTGAGCACTGTCACCAGGATCCGTGGGCGGCACGAACTCAGCGACGGTCCGCCGACCGTCGATGGCATCGTGGAACCAGAGGCCGAGCCGGTAGCAGATCCGTACGGCGGCCAGGGCCCGCGCCGTGTCGAAGAGGTGACTGTGAGCAGCCTTGTTCCGGTCGCGGCGCAGCCGGTCGAAGTCGTCACGGATCTCCGGAACGAGGACTCCGGCCCTGGTCAGAGCGGTCAGCCGGTCGATTTGCCGGTCGCCCTCGATCCGCATCCCGATACGGGCGACCAGTTCCTCGGCGAGGACCTCGCCGAACTGGCCCGCCTGGACCAGGGAGGAATTGGGGTTCGTGAACACGGTCGCTTCGGCGGAAGCCCCGTACAGGGAGAGCAGCGGCTGGTGCTGATACAACATCCCGAAGTTGGGTGAGCCCTTCGCAAAGTCGCGAAGCCGGTCGTCCATGCTGCCCAATCCCCCGCCATCGCGCCCTACTAATTAGTGGATCCCAGCTTATGCAGTGACGCGTGTGGGGGTGGGGATACTGCCTATTCAGCCGCTCCCTCGTGCGGAGACGGGGAGCGTTCAGTCGGAGCGGGCCAAAACAGCCGTAGCCTCCGACAAGTGAACCGACCATACCGATCGGTCACCCATTTCGTCACTCTGACGCAAATGTTGCCGATCCTGCGCAACAGGCCGGGTTGGTCTGAGATCCTGGAGACCGATCGAGAGGGGCCGCAGGTATGGAGTGGAAGACCCACGGTGAGCGTCAGGTCTACACCAACCCTTGGGTGAATCTGTGTCTGGTCGACGTCCAACAGCCTGACGGACGTCGGTGGGAGTACCACGTCGTCCGCCTTCGGCACTTGGCCGTTGCCGCCGTAGTCAATGACCGCCAGGAGGTTCTGATGATGTGGCGGCACCGCTTCATCACGGACTCATGGGCCTGGGAACTGCCGATGGGCCTGGTTGAGGACGGCGAGACCCCGGAAGAGGCGGCGGCCCGCGAAGTCCTGGAAGAGACCGGCTGGAGCCCTGGCCCCATCAAACCCCTGATCTACGCCGAGCCGGCCAACGGGATCACCGACTCGCAGCACCACGTCTTCCGCATCGACGGCGCCACGTACGCCGGTCCGCCCACGGAGAAGAACGAGTCCGACCGCATCGAGTGGATCCCTCTATCAGAGGTGCGCGGGATGATAGACCGCCGCGAGGTCGTGAGTAGTGGATCTCTCGTCGGCCTGCTCTACCTGCTCATGGATGAAGCGATCCGCTGACCGGTGGGAGGAGTTCCCGTAGCCGTGCCTCGAAGGCAAGGGCTACGGGCTCCTGCCTGTGTGGGGCCAACTGGTCGTAGAACTCCCTGAGATGCCCTGACACGCGCTCCGAGGCCACCGCCGACGCTGGCTCAAGGGCTTGCGTGGCAGTGTGGCACGCCTGGTCAAGCTTGCCCTGGTCAAGCTGCGTACGAGCCAGCCAGAACGAGTGAAACGCGCGGCCTCGCTGGTTCGTGTGGTGCTCACGCCGCAGGGCATCGGCGATCAAGGGTTCGGCAGTCGCCGCTTCGCCCAGTCGGCCATGGGCGATACCCGTGTCCACAATGAGCTTCGGCTCATCGAAGTAGGTCACCCACGAGGGGTCCGGATCGCTCGCCCCGATCTGCTCGAATTGGCTGTGTGCTTCTCCGATCGCCCGGTGCGTGTCATCACGGTTGCCGAGGGTGGCATGGGCGAATGCTTCCCGCATGGCCAGCATCGACATAACGCGCGGCGTGCTGCCGAGTGCTGACCGAGCCTGGTCCTGGGCGGCGGTCACGAGTGCCAATGAGTCCGCGGGCTTGTCCTGGTAGGTCGCCTGCAAGCTCATACAGGCGAGGACGTTGGCCATGAACTGCCGGTCGTCGATCTCCTTCGCCAGTTGCAGGGCCTCGGTGAAGTACGCGCGGGCCTGGTTGTACTGGCGGGCGTCGAAGTAGGTCCAACCTGTCAGGCGTGCCAGCTCGGCCGCGATGCCGTACAGGCCGTTTTGAATCGACGGCGGTCGGCTCTCCTTCAAGAGTCCGACGACATAGCGGAGCTGGCCGACGATGGCGGGCCGCAGTGCTTCGCCACCGTGCTGGTCGTCTCGTCGCCAGTAGTCCTCGATGGAGGAGCGGAAGGCTTCAAGCGTCGCCGCGTTCAGGCTCGTTCGAGTGGCCAGTGCCAAGATGCTGTCCACATCGGGACCTGGCAGGGACGCGGGGGCACGCTGCTCGGCTTCCGGTATTTGGGGCGCCTCACGCTCATCAACCACCAGGGCCTGGGGCGTCTCCCATGCTCGGCGGGCCAACCCGAGCATGTCCCCTGGGATGCGCAAACCATCTGAGATTCGCTCGATGACATCCATGTGTAGCAAGTGCCTGCGGCCTGCGATGACTTCGCCCACCCGGCTGGGCGTCAGGTCACAACGCCGGGCGATCATCGACGGGTAGATCCCCGCCCTGACCTTCACCAGCCGGAAGACTCTGGCGAAGTCCCGGACCCGACACGCATCGATCATCTCGGGATCGGTGAGCAGCCTGGCCGGCAGTTCCTGCGGCCGGTCCGGGTCGGGCATCGGCAAGCTCCCACACTGCGAGGGCTACGCAACGTCGCTGGTTCTCTACTTCCCGCGATATTACCCAAGTTGGGTATTCAGCCTGACCTTTTAGCGGTGGCCCTCTAATCGCGATGCTCTCTTGCATGGCGAGCAACCAGCAGACCAGACCAGGCATCGGTGAACTGGCGAAGGACACCGCCAAGGGACGTATCGGCATCGTCATGGGTGAACTCGGCGGCCGAGTGCAGATACGGCCCATCGGCGGCGGCCGGGAGTGGGATGCCATGCCCGACAAGGTGGTGCAGCCGGGTGCTCGGGAGGAATTGAGCGCCCGCCTGGCCATCATGAACGGCAACAGCAAGGACGGCCTGTGATGCGCGTCATCGGCCGATACGCGGGAGTCCTCTTCATCATCATGATCAGCGGGTCATGCGGCCTGGCGATCGGCATGGCTCTCGCTGTCGGCCAGTAGACCGGCCGCCCCGGGCGGGTGTTCATTCCCCGGTTCCCCCACGCCCGTTCGGGGCGGCCCCCCAACCCTGCAAGTGCCACGCTCCACTACCCAAAAGGGAGTACTCGCATGACGGCAACGGCGAACGACCAGAGGACCGGCCGCGCGGTGGCGGGCGAGGAACTGTTCCAGAGCCTCGCCCACTTCGTGGTCGTCAACAACGGGCAATCACCCGAGCGTGCCGAGCGGATCGCGGACCAGGCGGTCGCCTTCATGGTCACCGCCGCCACCGCGATCGTCCCCATGGTCCCGTCGGACGACGTGGACCTGGGCCTTCACGCGCTCATCCTGCACACGAAGGAGTACGCCGAGTTGTGCGAGCGGTACGCGGGCCGCTTCCTGCACCACAACCCGAAGCCCGGTGGTGGTGCCCGTGACCCAAAGCAGGTCGCCGCTTCGGCACGCGCCATGAAGACTGCCGGGTTCATGGTCTTCGACGACCTGTGGACCGTGGACGGCACGAACCTGGCCCAGTGCGACTCCGACTGCGGCCGCCCGTACGGCCAGGCGTAGCACAAGACAGCAGCGGCGCGGCCGGCCTCGACTCGCGGTCGGCCGCATTCGCCCGGAAGGAGAACAGACGTTGTCCGGCTCACCCTCTGAACTGCCGATCGTGGTGCTCGACGCCCTCATGCCCACGTCTCAGCGCCTGGTCCTGAACCGCCGGGGCTCCATGGTCTGGGAGGTGCAGAGCCATCGAGGTCACTACGCCGTCAAAGTGGGCTATCCGATCGAGGCTACGGCCGACTGGCCCGCCCAGCCCTGGACCGCCCTCGCGCCCGCACGCGAGGGTGCCGTACTGCATCGCCTCGGCTTCGACGACTTCGCGTACGGAGAGTGGGAGGGCGGAACGTGGAACTTCCAGCCGTGGCATGAAGGGCCGGACTTGTACCGAGTGTGGGAGCCCTGCCGTAGCAAAGGCTCGTTCGTCGCACCGCACACCAGCGTGGCGCTGGGTTGTGTCGAGGCCCTGGCCGAAGTGCACGCCAAGGGCTGGTCCCACGGCGACGTACAGCCCGCCCACTTCATCATCGGGCCGGAGCGAACGCATCTGATCGACCTGGCACTAGCCCGGGGCGGACACGTCCCCGAGAGGTACGACTTCCCTTTCCGCGGCTGCCTCGTCCACTACGAAGCACCAGAGATCGCGCGCAGCGTGCTCGCCACGGGTGAAGCCGAGCCCACGCCGGAAGCCGACATCTACGCCCTCGGCGCCTCCCTGCTCATCTCGGCCACCGGTTGGCGTGCCGTCGAGTACCCGGACGACGCTCCGCGTCCCGTCCAGAGAGAGGCCGTGGCCAACGGCAGACGCCGCCCCGTTAAGGCGCCCGGTGAGCTGGGCGAGTTGATCGAGGCCATGCTCAGCCATGCTCCCGAAGACCGGCCGACCATCTACGAGGTGGGTAAGGCCCTGAGCTGCCTCTAGAGCTTGGTTCGCCGGGCGGCGCTCGCATAGCCAGACAAACAACAAGAGACCGGACCACCCCTCAGCCTGGACAGCATTCCGGGTGGTCCGGTCACGGAATCCCTGATCAGGACCCCGGTGCCGATGGTAGCCGGGGCAGTTGGCGTGCTCGGATGCGGGTGCGGGCCCTCGGCTTCATGTTGTCCAACGAGGAAGGGCCTTGACCTGAGCCACCGAAAGTCAGCCATGACGGCGGGCGAGCCGAACGAGCACCCGCCACGTGTGTTTCCAGCAACCACTCGCCGGCCTCAACCACGCTTCTTCCAAACGTCACGGCTTGGCCCTCGATCTTGCATGAGCGTTGCCGACATGCCCTGCGACTCCACCGGCCGCGCGGATGTGAGCTGGGGGCGGTCTGGTGGCGCGGTCGAGCTTGACGCGTCACGGCCTGGTCCTGGTGCTCGGAGTGGGCGGGGTTGCTTCCTGGTCTGGTTGTCCGCCCTGGCGGTTGTGCGCGCTGAGCGGCCGGGGGCCGCCGGAGCGGTGGCGGAGACAAGGAGCGGCGGCGGCCACGGGCCGCCAGCGCGCGCGGCCCGCCGTAGGCGGGCCGCCTTGATCCAGTAAAGAAACTCTGAACAGCTCAGCAGGGCAGGGCGATGGTAGGTCAGCGAAACAGCCGCTCAACGCCGCGGGGACGCTCAGCGGCTGGGAGGAAGCGCGGAAGCGCGGAACGCATCGACGGCACGGGTGGCAAGCGGGAGACATGGCCGAGCACATAACGGACGACGAGATGGGGTCGACCAGCATTCACGTCGAAGACGCGAATCAAGTGGCAGCGCTGATCCAGGAGATGCGGTCAATGGTCGGTCGCCTCAGCAAGGAGACCAGAGCACTGCGTGAGGAAGTGGCTCAGCTCAAGACTGCGACTTCGATTGCTGAGACTTCAGCTCCTCGACCTCACGCCGCAGTTCCTGATGCTCAGCGCTGAGGGCACGAAGCTCGTCACGTAGAGCAGTGAGCATCTCAGTGAGGGTGTCCCCGGTGGCTTCGGAGCCGTCGGGGCTTCCCTCCGTTTGCTCTGCCTGAGGGGACGTCTTGTCCCTGTTGCCGAGGTACCAGGCTGGCGGGGTGTAGCCCACGGAGAACTCGCCGGCGGCGTCATGGTCGGCTACGAAGCTGCCTCGCCCGTGGATCGTGTAGATCAAGCCTTCGTCGCGCAGCACGTTGAGTGCGCCCCTCGCGGTCATGTTGGCCACGCCGAAGCGTTCCTGTAGTTCGCGAATGGACGGCATCTGCTCGCCCGGCTTGATCCGGCCCTGCAAGATGTCGCGCCGGAGCTCGTCGGCAGCGTGCTGATACGGCGGCCGACGGTCCTGCTTGCTCTCTGGCGCGGGGCTCATGGCCCAAGAGTAGCGACCCTTAGCACCCCTAGCACACCCCACTGACATAGGTGGCCTACGTCAGCTGACACCTAGCTGACCACACACACTTGACAGTGCTAGGTCAGCTATGTTCAATGGTGATCAGACCCCGCCGTCTGGCGGAGCGCAACCGAAAGGAAGCAACTCCCATGGCACGCATCCGTGTTGGCCTGCTCCCCACCTCGTCGTTCATGGTCGGAACCCTGCCGGTGCCGAAGTACGCGGACCAGGAGAAGACACAGTTCGCCACCGATCGTGAGACCGGCGCGAAGCTCTACACGATCACCCTCTTCTTCATGGAGGAGGGCCGCGCCGAGGCTCTGAAGATCACCGTCCCGGAGACCGGTCTCCCTGACGGCCTCAAGCCCGGTGTCCCGGTCATGCCGGTGGAGTTGTTCGCCACCCCGTGGGCGCGAATCTTCAACGGCTCGCTCTCGGATGGCATCGCCTACCGCGCGGACCGGCTGGACCTGATGGCCCCGGCTGCTGAAGCGGCGTGAGCGGCGCGGCTCCCCGGTCCGGCGCTGAGCGCAACTACCCGTTGCCTCACGCCGGGCCGGATGCCCGGTTCACCGAATCCCTCGTGGCCTCGGTAGCGGGCGTGCTCGTCGGCTACGGCTATCCCCGTCTCGACGCCTCGGCCGACCGGACGGCCCTCGAATCGGCCCTAGCGGCCTTCCTCTACAACCCTCTGGAGCGGGACATATGAACGGTCCGAACGACCCGGCAGAAGGGGCCTTCCTCACCGGCTCCCTGGTGGTCGACCTGGCGCTGGTGGTGCTCGTCGGGTGGGCGGTGTGGTGGGTAATCCGCTACCTGCGCGCCGACGCCATGACCCGCCAGTCCATCCGGCAAGCCGTCCGCGTGCGGTGGGGCTGGAAGCGGCTCGCGCCGATGCTCAAGCTGGCGGCCACGGACAAGACTCCGACTGCGCTCGCATCGCTGGCGAACACCGACGGCAAGCCGGTCAAGCCTCGCGTCCTCATCCCGGCCCTCAAGGTCACGCATGACCCATACGGCGTGATCGCGCGGGCGAGTTGCCTGCCCGGCGTGGGCCTGCAGCAGTTCCAGAAGGCGGCCCCGCATCTGGCCGACGCCTGGAAGTGCACGCGCGTCGCGATCACGCAGGACAAGCCCGGACAGGTCGTCATTCGGGGCGTGCGGCTCGATCCGCTCAAGCTCGCCACTGAGCACCGACCCACGGGGGACGTGCCGGACGAAACGGCCCGGTGGGACTTGGGCTTGGACGAGTACGCACAGCCGGTCTCGGTAGACCTCACGCAGGTGCCCGGAGTGACCGTGGCCGGCCTTCCCGGCTTCGGCAAGACGAGCCTGATCAACCGGCTTCTCTCAGACTGGGCGCCTTCTCCCCGCGTGCAGTTCGCCTGTGCGGACGGCAAGGTGTCCGCCGCACACGAAGGTGACTATGCCGATTGGGTACAGCGCATGTTCGCCTTCGTCGGGGATGACTTGGAAGAGGCAAACAAGCTCTTCAGGGGCCTGGTGGAACTGCGGCGCCTCCGGTCGGCCTGGGTACGCAAGGCGCTCGGCGTGAAGTCCATGTGGGATGTGGGTCCGTCGGAGAACTGGCCGCTGGTCGTGCTGGTCATCGACGAAGCACACACGTACTTCCGCGACCACAAGGGCAGCGACCCGAAGACCAAGAAGCTCGCCGCTCTCGCTGCCGAGAACGCCCGACTCGTCGAGGACCTGGTCAAGAAGGGCCGCTCGGTGGGGATGCTCGTCATCCTCGCCACCCAGAAGTCCACCGGCGATGCGATCCCGACCTTCATCCGTGACGTATGCCCCGTGGGCTTGAGCTTCGCGCAGAAGACCGCTGAGGCCGCTGTCGCCGCTCTGGGGGAGGAGATCCGGGAGTGGCCCGACGCCAACCCGATCAACCTCCAGGACCCGACCTATGTCGGCGTCGCCTCGATGAACCACCAGTCGCAGCCCGGCTTCACCCGCATCCGCACCCCGTACGTCTCCGACGCCGACGCAGCCCGCATCGCCGACAGCACCGCCCACCTGACCGCCGACCCCTCCGTGCTCCTGGAAGCCATCCTGGGCCCGCGCATCTGGGACACGGAAGTCGACCTGGAGAAGCCCGACGCCGACGCCGCCTGAGCCTCGACCCACGCACCCGTCACACAGCACCGAAGGGAGGTGAATTCCTTGACAGAGGACCGCATCACTCAGCGCACCATCACCGCCGTGATGATCGTCATTGCCGTGCTGGCGTTCGTCTTCTCCTTCGGGAACGTCTGGTCTCTCGCCCTTCGCTTGGGCGTCCCCGCACCGATCGCGCCGCTCATCGCTCCAATGGTGGACCTTTCCGTGGTCGGCCTGCTGGTCGCCTTGCGCTACCTGTCCTTGCGCGGTCTGCCCGCCGAACAGATGACGGCCGCCACCCGGCTGATGCACTTTTCCGGGCTGCTGACGCTGGCCCTCAACGTCGCCGAACCCATCGCCGCCGGACACTACGGCCGGGCAGCCGTGGACGCTGTGGCTCCCCTGCTGCTGCTCGGCTGGGGCGCGGTCGGCCCGCAACTCCTGCGCGCCTTTCACACCGTCACCCGCCCCGCTGCCCCGGCTCCCGAAGCGGAAGAGACCGAACCAGAGTCCGCAACGGCCCTCACCCCCACCGCCGCACCGCTCGCAGATCTGGCACCGCCCGTCGCGCCGGGCCCAGTCCCGACCCTCATGACTCCGCGCACCGCCCCAGCTCCCGCCCCGCCAGCGCCCAAGGTGCCTGAGCCGCTGCTGACCGAAGCGCGCTCCATCGCCGCGTCCCACCACGCCGAGCACGGAGAAGCCATCACTCCGGCCCAGCTGAAGACGCGACTCGGCATCGGCCTGCCCATGGCCACTGCCCTCCACGCTGCCCTGTAGGGCTGCACCCTTCGCCGGCCTCTCCGGCTCCCCCACCCCACCCGCCCTGGGCTCACCCCGTCATGCCTGCGGGCAGCAGCCCGAGCGCACTGAATCGCTGCTGCCCGCGGGCCCCACCTTGACCCCAGAAAGGAGACCCCGCCACTCATGCGCCGCCCTCTCGACCTGCGGCACGTCGTCAGCCCCGGCCTGCGGGACCTGATCGAGCTGGCCAACACCCACGACTTCAACCGCGTTACCGAACAGGTCCGCGACCTGCGCGGCTGCACAAGCCCCGTCAACCTCCACGGCTGGACGATCACCACCGACTCGGCGACCAGGGAAGTAGTCCGCTCCTACCGTTCCGAAGACGAGCCCTCCGGACGCCTCCTCACCACCTGCGGCAACCGCCGTGCCTCCCGCTGCCCCGCCTGCTCCCGCGTCTACGCCGCCGACACCTACCACCTGATCAAGGCCGGACTGTCCGGCGGCAAGAACGTCGCCGAAACCGTCCGCGACCACCCCCGCGCCTTCGTCACCCTCACTGCCCCCTCTTTCGGTCCCGTCCACAACCGCAAGACCGACAGCACGGGCAAGACCCGCCCCTGCGGCTGCGGCAGCCACCACACCGAAGATGACCCCGCCTTGGGTACCCCGCTGCATCCGGCCACCTACGACTACACCGGCGCCGTGCTCTGGAACGCCCACGCCGGGCAGTTGTGGGGGCGCTTCACCACCTACCTGCGCCGCGCCCTGGCCGAACACCTCGGCATGACGCAGAAGGCACTGAACTCCGCTCTCCGCGTCTCCTTCGCCAAAGTCGCCGAATACCAGAAGCGCGGCCTGGTCCACTTCCACGCCGTGATCCGCTTCGTCGGACCCGACGGTCACACCACACCGCCCCCGACCTGGGCAACCTTCGACGTCCTCCAGGTCGCGGTGGGCCTGGCGGTCGAGCGGGCCCGACTCACCGTCGAGTCAGACGCCATCGGCGAACGCGTGATCAAGTGGGGCGACCGGTTCAAGGTCGACCAGATCTCCGCCCTGGGCGACGGCGAACTCACAGACGCCAAGGTCGCCGGATACGTCGCCAAGTACGCCACCAAGAACGCCGAAGGCGCGGGCACCGTAGACCGCACCCTCATGTGCCGCCCCTGCCAGGGACGCGGCTACGTACGAGGTCCCGACGGCTTCCGCGACCTGTGCGACGACTGCGAAGGCACCGGGCAGGCCGAACCCATAAGGGCTCTGCCCGTGCAACGGCACGTCCGCCAGATGATCCGCACCGCCTGGGACCTCGGGAACCTGCCGGAATTCGCCGACCTCAAGCTTTGGAAGTGGGCTCACATGCTCGGCTTCCGAGGCCACTTCTCCAGCAAGTCCCGCGCCTACTCCACCACCCTCGGCGCCCTCCGCGACGTACGCCGCGCCTGGCGCCTCGCCCAGGCCGAAGCCGCACGTGCCCGCGCCGGCCTCCCCACCACCGACGAGACCACCCTCGTCACCGCCTCGTCGTGGACCTACCTCAGCAGCGGCTACCGCCCCGGCGAGGAACTCCTCGCCGCCCAGGTCCGCCAAGACATAGCCCACACCCAACGCCTCAAGCAGGAAGGACTGCTGCCCGCATGACGACGGCCGTACTCACCGTGGACCAGGTCGCCGAGCGTCTCGGCATCAGCCGCTGGAAGGTCCACGACCTGATCCGCTCACGTGAACTCGCCTCCTTCAAGATCGGCCGCTGCCGCCGCATCAGCGAGTCCGCCATGCACGCCTACATATCCCTCCAGACCGAACAGGAAGCTGCCTGATGGCCAAGCCGATGAAGAACGCCAACAACGAAGGCACCATCTACGAGCGGAAGGACGGCCGTTGGGAGGACAGCGCCTACGTGCTGACGACTGACGGCACGTACAAGCGGCGCAGCGTCTACGGCAAGACCTGGGATGAGGCGCACGAGAAGCTGACCAGGCTCAAGGCCGACTCCCTCAACGGTCTCCCGGTCGCCACCAGCAAGGTGACGATCGTCGAGTACCTGACGTACTGGCTGACGAACATCGCCAAGAACAAGGTTCGCAAGACCACGTACGTCAACTACGAGTCGCTGGTGCGCAACTACGTCACCCCGGAGTTCGGCAAGAAGAAGCTGGTCCGGCTCACAGCTCGCGACATCCGCGCCTTCCTCGCGAAGACGGCGGTCACCTGCCAGTGCTGCGCACAGGGCAAGGACAAGAAGCGGCCGGAGCACAAGCGGCGCTGCTGCGCCCTCCGGAGGTGCTGCAAGAAGCTCCCCTCTGATCGGACAGTGCGCTTCCTGCTGGTGATCCTGCGAGCCGCCCTCCAGCACGCAGTACGTGAGGACGAGTTGCCGCGCAACGTGGCTCGGAACGTGGAGCTGAGCATGGGAACGAAGCGGGAGATAGAACCCCTCACAGCCAAGGAGGGGCGTCAGCTCCTGGCGGCGGCACGTGACAACCGGCTCTGGGCCGCGTACGAGCTGGCGGTCCGCATCGGCCTGCGTCGGGGTGAGCTGCTGGGGCTGCGCTGGTCGGACGTCGACCTTCACGAAGGCGTCCTCACGGTCCGGCAGGCCCTACAGCGGGTCGGCGGCGAGCTGCTGATCGTCGCGCCAAAGACGCAGCGTTCGGCCCGTCGCGTGGCGCTGCCATCCGAGTGCGTGACAGCGCTCCGCGCTCAGCGTGCCCAGCAGATCGCCGACCGGAAGGCGGCAGGCGCCACCTGGAAGGGGACGGGCCACGGCCTCGTCTTCACCACGAAGAACGGGACCCCCATCGAGCCGCGCAACCTCAACCGCTCCTTCGAGGCCCTGTGTGTCCGCGCCGGCGTCCGCAGGGTCCGCTTCCACGACCTGCGCCACACCTGCGCCTCGCTGCTCCATGAGAAGGGAGCCGACGCTCGCATGATCATGGAAGTCCTCGGCCACAGCTCCATCCGCGTGACCATGGACATCTACACCTTCGTACGGCTCGACTCCCAGCGGTCCGCCTTCGACCGCGTCGGGGACGCACTGAGGGGTGACGGCAACGAACCGGACGATGACGACGGCCCCGCCGGTGTCCCCATAGCCCTCTGATCGGCCCGCGATAACGGTTGCCGTCAGACACTGCCGTCAAGACCAAAGACAGAGGCCCTGTGGAGTGATCCACAGGGCCTCTGACGTGCTGTGCACTCGGCAGGATTCGAACCTGCAACCTTCTGATCCGTAGTCAGATGCTCTATCCGTTAAGCTACGAGTGCTTGTTCTGTTTTTCCGCCGTTCCTTGCCCTTCCGGGCCGCTCGCGGCGACAGGAAGAACATTACATGACTGCCGCCGCCATGTGAAATCCATTGGCCGCACCCCTTGTGAGCTGCGAAAAGGCGTCCTGAGGGGCTGGAAAACAGCGAAGCCCCGGTCGGGTGACCGGGGCTTCGTGATCTCTGGCGGAGGCGGAGGGATTTGAACCCTCGATGGGCTTTGAGGCCCAAACCGCATTAGCAGTGCGGCGCCATAGACCGGACTAGGCGACGCCTCCAGCACAGCCGCCCGCGCGAGCGCGAGTGGTGCGTGCCGATGATGACACAGACGAGCGCGGTGTCACCAATCGCCCCCCACGGTACTAGGCAGGCGGCCTGCGGGGCAAAGCCCTTGTCGCTGGTCGGCCGGGGGCGCAACGTCCCGGGGCGCGGGGCGTTAGTCAGGTCATGTTGCAGGTCTCCCGCCCCTCCGGCGGCCATCGCGCCCCCCGCCCCTCCCGTACCCGCCGGCTCGGCCGGTTCCTGGTCGTCGCCACCGGCTCGGTGGTCGCCACCGGCTCGGTGGTAGCTACCGGATCCGTCGCGGCCACTGGATCGGCCGTCGCCGTCCCCGCCGTCGCCACTCCCCTCATGTCCGCCGTACCGGCCGCCGCCCGCTCCGGGGACCACCTCACCGTCACCGTGCGGAACGCCGGGGACGGGGTGGACGGGCGGTACGAGCTGTACTGCCACCCCGGCGGCGGCGACCATCCCGACGTCTCCGGCGCCTGCGCGGCCCTCGACCGCGGGACCCGCTGGGGCAAGGACGCCTTCTCCCCCGTACCGGACGGAAGCGTGTGCACCATGCAGTACGGCGGGGCGGCCACCGCTCATGTCACCGGGACCTGGCGCGGGCGGCCCGTGGACGCGCGGTTCGACCGGGGTGACGGGTGCGAGATCGCCCGCTGGGACCGGATGGTCCCCGTGCTGCCCGACCTGCGGCGGGCCGGCCGGGTGTGAGGCGGCGGCCGGGTAAAAGTCCCGCGAAGGTCTCGCGAAGCGAGCGGGCCGTGCGGTGACGGCTCACGGAGGCGCTCATACGTTCTGGGTCACTTCGTCGTGCGACCTCCCTCTCATCCGGGGCCGCCGTCACCACCCCAGCCCTTAGACTCCCTCGCGTGACACGTCGCGGGCAGGTTGGCAAGATGGCCCGAGCGGTCGGCAAGGTGCGGTAACAGGAGGGAAGCGTCTCGTGAGCAGCAGGCCATCCCGAGGCGCTGCTCGCCTCGCAGCCATACTCGACGCGCTGCCCGATGCGTTGGTGCTGGTCAACGCCAACGGGACCGTCGTCAACGCCAACACCATCGCCCTGGAGGCCTTCGAGGCCCCGGGCACCGCGCTGGTGGGGCGCGGGCTGCTCGATCTGCTGCCGCAGTTCGACTCCAAGCTGATCCCGGGCTCCATGCGCCGGCCCGACCACATGGACCCGCGTGGGCGGACCAAGCCGACCCGGATGATGGCCCGGCGCACCGACGGCAGCGAGTTCCCCGTCGAGGTCACCTCCGCGAACCTGGAGAACGGCCAGCAGGCCTACGACGGTTACGGCTACACCAGCGACGAGCTGCTGATGCTCGTCGTCCGCGACCTGTCCGGGACCATCGACACCGAGGCCGAGCTGGCCCGCTCGCAGCGGCAGACCGAGATGATCCTGCGGGCCGCCGCCGAGGGCGTCGTGGGCACCGACACCGACGGACGGATCGTCCTGGTCAACCCGGCCGCCGCCCAGATACTGGGGTACCGGGCCAGCGACCTCGGCGGGCGCGAGCTGCACGACCTCGTCCTGCACTCCCGGCCCGACGGGACGCCGTTCCCGTACGACGAGTCCCCGCTCGCCGACACCCTGCGCTCCGGGCGCAAGCACCGGGTGCGCGGGCAGGTGCTGTTCGCCAAGAGCGGCGAGGAGGTGCCGGTCGACCTGACCACCGCTCCCGTGCGCGACGGCGACCAGCTGGTCGGCGCCGTGATGACCTTCACCGACCGGCGGCCCTACGACGCCCTCGCCGCGGAGAAGGCCGCCGCCGAGAAGCAGCACGAAGAGGAGCTGGAGCGGCTCTCCGAGGAGCACGCCTCCGAGCTGACCGCACTGCGCCAGAAGCACGTGACCGAGCTGGAGGAGCTCCAGGAGCGGCACGAGGAGGAACTCGGCGCCAACGAGGAGCGGTACGCGGCGCTGGGGGAGCGCGAGAAGGACCGTTACGAGGCCCTCGCCGGGCGGCACGAGCAGCTGCTGACGCTGCTCGCCCAGTCGCTGCGCGGGCCGCTGGACGAACTGCGCCGTGAGCTGGCGGCGCTGGCCGCGGACGACGCGGGGCAGCTGTGGCCCGAGGCCAATCAGGTGCTGCACCATCTGTCGGCCGGGTACTCCCGGATCACCACCCTCATCGACAACGTCCTCGGCTATCAGCGGCTCGACACCGGCAGCGAGGGGATCACCCGGACGAAGGTGATGCTCGACGCCGTCGTCGCCGCCGGTGTCGACGGGGCCGTCGAACTCATCGGGCCCGGCCGGGTGCAGTTCGCCGTGCACGCGCCGCCCATCGAGGCGGAGGTCGACTCCCGGATGCTCGCGACCGCGCTGGCGCATCTGGTCGCCGACGTCGCGGGCGTCGACGCGACCGGCAACGCGCCCGTGTCGGCGGGCGGCTACATGGACAACACGGTCGTCGTGGCGGCGGCGCAGCGCGGTGAGGTCGTACGGATCGAGGTGCGCGGGCCGTATCCCGGGGGAGACCCGGTGCACGAGCCGATCGTGCGCGGGATCGTGCGCGCGCACGGCGGAGTGCTCCAGACGGTCGAGGTGCCCGGGATGAGCGGCAGCGCGTTCGTGCTGGAGGTGCCGATCGGCGGCGGCGCCGGGGCGGTGCCGGGCTCCCAGGTCGCCCTGGTCGCCCCTCCGGCCGAGGCGGAGGCCGTCGAGCAGACCTCCGGTGGCGGGCGGCGGCGGGCCCGGCGGTCATCCGTGGACGCCTTCCTGGACAGTGAGGTGGCCGGGCGGCCGGGCGGCGCGGAGGGCGAGTCCGCGCCGACCGGACGGCGCAGGCGGCGGGCGGCCGAGTCGGCGCCCGTTCCGGCCCAGGCGCAGGCACCGGCCGAGGTGTCCGGAGGTACGGGGCGACGGCGCGGGCGTCCGGCCGAGATCGCCGGTGCGGACGGCGCCGGTGCGGGAGTCACCGAGGGTGCGGGAGTCACCGAGGGTGGGGACGGCGCCGGTGCGGGGGTGTCCGAGGGTGCCGTGATGACGGCTGCCGAGCATGCCGCGGGCACCGCTGCCGCGGGGACCGGTCTGGGCGGCACGGTGCCGCCGCAGGGCGTGCCCGCGCCGGGCGGGCGGCAGGCCCGGCGGGACGCGGGTGAACAGCACGCGCTGCCTCCGGCGTTGCCTGCGGTGTCCTCCGGGGTGATCCCGGCGCAGGGCGGCACCGGCACCGGCTCCCTCCCCGGCCCTGGCCCCAGCTCCCTCCCTGGTCCTGGCTCCGGCCCGGGTATGGACTCGGGCTCAGCTGAGGACGGGCAGCCGACCGGGCGCCGGCGGCGGGCGCTGGCGGCCGCGAACGAGCGTGCGGCCACGCAGGAGGCGGGCCCCCGTACGGTGTTCGCCCTGCCGCCGGCCGACGCGGACCGGGCGGAGCAGCAGGCGCCGGTCCCGGCGCAGGGTCAGGGCCCGGCGCAGGGTCAGGGCCCGGTTCCGGCCCACGGCCAAGGCCCGGTTCCGGCCCACGGCCAGACCCCGGTACCCGCCCACGGCCAAGGCCCGGTACCCGCCCACGGCCAGACCCCGGTACCCGCCCACGGCCAAGGCCAGGTACCGGGCCACGGCCAGACCCCGGTACCGGCCCACGGCCAGGTCCCCGTACCGCCCCAGCCCCCGGCCCCCCACCCCACCCCCGCATCGGCCCCCGCCACCGCCACCGACGACGGCCGTCACGATGCCGTACCGCACGACCAGGCCGACGATCACACGCCGCCGCAGCCGCATCCCACGAGCGCCCCGACCGGGCGCCGGCGGCGGGCCGTGGGGCAGCCGGTCCCGGAGGCCGGAGCTCCCGTCGCGCCCCAGTCGGCGCCCGCCCCGCACCACCCCGAGGCGCAGGCGCCCGCCGCGGTCCCG
Organism: Streptomyces sp. NPDC002776; assembly: GCF_053592195.1. Taxonomy (NCBI): domain Bacteria; kingdom Bacillati; phylum Actinomycetota; class Actinomycetes; order Kitasatosporales; family Streptomycetaceae; genus Streptomyces; species Streptomyces sp. NPDC002776. The sequence continues at coordinate 120,249 of NZ_JBSFVG010000014.1, forward strand.
CTCCCCGCCGAGGCCGCCACCCCGGCCCAGGGCAGCCCCGCCTCCGCCCAGCCGTGGCCCGGCGCGGACGACACCTCCGGCGCCGGTACGGCCGTACCCCCGAACCCGGCCCGAGCGCAGGGGACGCCGTCCCAAAACACCCCGTTGCCCCCGGAGGCCGAGACGCGGCGCGCGGCGCAGCCGCTGCCCGCCGAGGCCGCCGCCCCCGTGGACCCGAACTCCACGCAGGGGCGGGCGATCAGTGTGCGGACCCTGGGGCAGGGCGTGCCGTTCACGCGGCAGGCGGCGCAGGTGCAGCAGCCGTCGGTGACGCCTCCCCCACATCAAGCGAACCCGCATCAAGCGAACCCGCATCAGACGAACCCGCACCAGACCAACGGTGGCGGCCGTCGGCGCAAGCTGGGCACGCGGCCCGAATCGGCGGGCGCGGCCCAGCCGGAGCAGCCGGCCCGGCCGCATCCGCAGGCCGGGCAGTCCCGGCTCGCGCAGGGCACCGAGGGCACGGGACGGTCGTACGCCATAGGGGCGCCGGACGAGAACGCCGCCGAGGGGCCCGAGCCGCTGGACGGTCCGGGCGGGGCGGTGGAGGTCGCGGACACCCCGCGCCCGCAGCCGATGGACGACGAGCTGCCCCCGGAGCCGCTGGACAATCCGCGGCGGCTGCTGGTGTGGCCGGCGCCGGACGTCACCACGCAGCAGGCGCTGAGCGACCGCGGCTACCGGCCCGTCATCGTGCACTCGCGCGAAGAGGTGGACGCGCAGATCGCGGCGTTCCCGGCCGCGCTGTTCGTGGATCCGCTGACCGGTCCGATCACCCGTACCGCCCTGCAGTCCCTGCGGCAGGCGGCGGTGGCCGCCGAGGTGCCGGTGATGGTGACGGCGGGTCTCGGGCAGGCCTCGCGGGAGGCGGCGTACGGCGCCGACCCCGCCGTCCTGCTGAAGGCGCTGGCGCCCCGGGACAGCGAGCAGCATCCGCCGCGGGTGCTGCTGATCGAGGAGCACGCCGAGATCGCGCTGGCGCTGACCGCGACGCTGGAGCGGCGCGGGATGCAGGTGGCGCGGGCCGCGAGCGATCTGGACGCGGTGACGCTGGCGGGGCAGTTCCGGCCGAACCTGGTCGTGATGGACCTGATGCAGGTGCACCGCCGCCAGGCCGGTTCCACCGGGATCATCGACTGGCTGCGGGCGAACGGCCAGCTCAACCGCACCCCGCTGGTCGTCTACACGGCCGCCGTCGACCCCGCCGACCTGCCGCGGCTCGCGTCGGGCGAGACGGTGCTGTTCCTCGCGGAGCGGTCGACGAGCCCCGAGGTGCAGAGCCGGATCGTGGACCTGCTGGCGCGGATCGGCACCAACTAGCCGACGTACGCACGAAAGAGCCCCCGGCCGTTGCCGGGGGCTCTCTTCGATCGCGGGTCAGATCCGGGTCACGTCCAGCGTGCCCTCGGCGTACTGCCTGCGCAGCACCTTCTTGTCGAACTTGCCGACGCTCGTCTTCGGCACCGTCTCGATGACCGTCCAGCGCTCCGGGAGCTGCCACTTGGCGATCCCGGCCTGGTCGGCGAGGAAGGTGCGCAGGGCGGCGAAGTCGGCCGTCGAGCCCTCCTTCAGGACCACCGTGGCCAGCGGGCGCTCGCCCCACTTGTCGTCGGGGACCGCCACCACGGCCGCCTCGGCGACGTCGGGGTGGGACATCAGGGCGTTCTCCAGCTCCACCGACGAGATCCACTCGCCGCCGGACTTGATGACGTCCTTCGCCCGGTCGGTCAGGGTCAGGAAGCCGTCCGGGCTGATCGTGCCGACGTCACCCGTCTTCAGCCAGCCGTCCTCGCTGAACTTGTCGGCGGGGCGCAGGGGTTCGGCGGCGGGGCCGTTGTAGTACGCGCCGGCGATCCACGGGCCGCGCACCTCCAGCTCGCCCGCCGACTCGCCGTCCCAGGGCAGGCGCTCGCCGCCCGGGCCGGTGAGGCGGGCCTCCACCGAGGCGGGGAAGCGGCCCTGGGTGAGGCGGTAGCCGAACTCGTCGTCCGTGCCCACCGCGTGGGCCGGGGGACGGGCGATCGTGCCGAGCGGGGAGGTCTCCGTCATGCCCCAGGCGTGGCAGACCCGCATGCCGAGCTCGTCGAAGGCCTTCATGAGCGAGGGCGGACAGGCCGAGCCGCCGATGGTGACCTGACCGAGGGAGGACACATCACGCGGCTTCGCCGTCAGCTCGCCGAGCAGGCCCTGCCAGATGGTGGGCACCGCCGCCGCGTGCGTGGGCTTCTCGCGCTCGATCATCTCCGCCAGCGGGGCCGGCTGAAGGAAGCGGTCCGGCATCAGCAGGTTGACGCCGGTCATGAAGGTGGCGTGCGGCAGGCCCCAGGCGTTGACGTGGAACTGCGGGACCACCACCAGGGAGGTGTCCTGGTCGGTCAGGCCCATCGACTGGGTCATGTTGACCTGCATCGAGTGCAGGTAGACCGAACGGTGGCTGTACACCACGCCCTTGGGGTCCCCGGTGGTGCCGGAGGTGTAGCACATGGCCGCCGCCGCACGCTCGTCCAGCTCGGGCCAGTCGTACGCGGTCGGCTTGCCGGCGATCAGGTCCTCGTACTCGTGCACCCGCACCGACGCGTCCGCGAGCAGCCCGCGGTCGCCGGGACCCGAGATCACCACGTGCTCGACCGTCTTCAGGTGCGGCAGCAGCGGGGCGAGCAGCGGCAGCAGGGAGCCGTTGGCGATCACCACCCGGTCGGCGGCGTGGTCGACGATCCAGACCAGCTGCTCCGGGGGGAGGCGGAGGTTGAGGGTGTGCAGCACCGCGCCCATGGAGGGAATCGCGAAGTACGCCTCGACGTGCTCGGCGTTGTTCCACATCAGGGTCGCGACCCGCTCGTCGGCCGCCACGCCCAGGTCGTCCCGGAGCGCGTGCGCCAGCTGGGCCGCGCGGGTGCCGATCTCGGCGAAGGAGCGGCGGTGCGGTTCGGCCTCGCCGGTCCAGGTGATCACCTGTGATGTGCCGTGGATCGTCGACCCGTGGGCCAGGATCCTGGAGATCAGCAGCGGTACGTCCTGCATGGTGCTCAGCACGGTGGTCCTCCCGGGGCGGCATTGCCTACGCGGTGGCAAGGGTTGCGGAGATTCTGCGCGCATACCGCGTGGTATGTCACTAGGGGAGGGTGATCGATCACGTCACGTTGCGCTCACCAAAGGATGACGCTAACGCGACGGAGCCAGTTCGGGGTCCTCGCGCAGCTTGCCGAGCGCCCGGGACACCGCCGACTTCACCGTGCCGACCGACACCCCGAGCACCTCGGCCGTCTGCGCCTCGCTGAGGTCCTCGTAGTACCGGAGGACGACCATCGCCCGCTGCCGGGCCGGCAGCTTCATGATCGCCCGCCACATCGCGTCGTGCAGCGCCTGCTGCTCGGCCGGGTCGGAGCCGCTCGGGCAGGGCTCGGGCTCGGGCAGCTCGTCGGTCGCGAACTCGTCCACCTTTCTCTTGCGCCACTGCGAGGTGCGGGTGTTCACCAGCGCGCGGCGCACATAGCCGTCGAGCGCGCGATGGTCCTCGATGCGCTCCCAGGCGACGTACGTCTTGGTGAGCGCGGTCTGCAGCAGATCCTCCGCGTCGCACGGGTTCGCGGTCAGCGACCTGGCGGTCCGCAGCAGCACCGGCTGGCGGGCCCGCACGTACGACGAGAACGACGGGTACGGAAGGCTCTGCGCTCTGGGTGCGGCGGCGTCCGAAGCGCGTGTGCAGACGGGAGTGGTCATGGCTCCACGCTAGGAGCGGGCACCAGGTCCGCTCATCGGCCGGAGGTCCCGAAGCAGAGTCCGCCTCAGGTTGTAGGGGTGGGGTCAGCTCCACCTCCTGAGGGTGGACGAGAAGGCGAGGGCTACTACGGGATGACCCCCAGGGGACCTTTCGTGGGACCGTCCTCCCGCCGCCGTCCGTCATCCGTCCGCCGTCAGCACCAGGCCCGACGTCGGCACCCCCGTCCCCGCCGTCACCAGCACCCGGGCCGCCCCGGGGACCTGGTTCACCGAAGTACCCCGGATCTGGCGTACGCCCTCCGCGATGCCGTTCATCCCATGGAGGTACCCCTCGCCGAGCTGACCGCCGTGGGTGTTGAGCGGCAGCCTTTCCTCCGCCACGAAGTGCGCCGCCTCGCCGCGGCCGCAGAAGCCGTACTCCTCCAGCTGCATGAGCACGAACGGGGTGAAGTGGTCGTAGAGGATCCCCACGTCGATGTCGGCGGGGGCCAGTCCCGTCCTGCGCCACAGCTGCCGGGCCACGACCCCCGACTCGGCCAGGCCGGTGAGGTCGCCGGTGTGGAAGCCGGTCATCTGCTCCTGGCCCCGGGCGGCGCCCTGCGCGGCCGCGGCGACCACCGCCGGCGGGTGGGGGAGGTCGCGGGCGCGTTCCCGCGAGGTGACGACGATCGCCTGACCGCCGTCCGTCTCCTGGCAGCAGTCCAGCAGGCGCAGCGGTTCGGCGATCCAGCGGGAGGACGCGTGGTCGGCGAGGGTGATGGGGCGGCCGTGGAACCAGGCGGCCGGGTTGGTCGCCGCGTACCGGCGGGCCAGGACGGCGACGGGGCCGAAGGCGGCCTCGGGGGTCAGGCCGTAGGTGTGCAGATAGCGCTGGGCCGCCATCGCCACCCAGGACGCCGGGGTGAGCAGGCCGAACGGCAGCGCCCAGCCCAGCGCGGCGCCCTCCGCCGACGGCTCGCGCCGCTGCACCCCGGAGCCGAAGCGGCGGCCCGAGCGCTCGTTGAAGGCGCGGTAGCAGACGACCACCTCGGCCACCCCGGCCGTCACCGCGAGCGCGGCCTGCTGGACGGTCGCGCAGGCCGCGCCGCCGCCGTAGTGGACGCGGGAGAAGAAGGACAGCTCGCCCATGCCCGCCGCCTGGGCCACGGTGATCTCCGGGCTGGTGTCCATGGTGAAGGTGACCAGCCCGTCCACGTCGCCGGGGGTCAGCCCCGCGTCGTCCAGCGCCGCCCGCACCGCCTCCACGGTCAGCCGCAGCTCACTGCGCCCGGAGTCCTTGGAGAACTCCGTCGCCCCGATCCCGGCGATCGCCGCGCTCACGGCGCACCCGTGAGCGTGACGGTGGCCGTGCCGGTCACATGGGCGCCGAGGCTGTTCGTCCCGACGACGCGCACGGTCGCCGTGTCGCCGTCGACCTCCTCGATACTGCCGGTCAACACCATGGTGTCACCAGGGTGGTTGGGGACGCCGAGCCGGATGGAGAGCTTGCGCAGGACGGCCGCGGGACCGAAGTGGTCGGTGAGGTAGCGGCCGACCAGGCCGTTGGTGGTGAGGATGTTCATGAAGATGTCCGGGGAGCCCTTCTGCCGGGCGAGTTCCGGGTCGTGGTGGACGTCCTGGTAGTCGCGCGAGGCGATGGCTCCGGCGACGATCAGGGTGCGGGTGACGGGGACGGTCAGCGGCGGCAGCTCCTCACCGGTCCTCATGCGGCCACCCGCCACACCGGGAGGGTCAGTTCATCGTCGTACGCCTGGAACTCGACCCGCACCGGCAGCCCGATCCGCACCTTGTCGTACGGCACCCCGGCCACGTTCCCGAGCATCCGCACGCCCTCCGGCAGCTCGATCAGGGCGACGGCGTACGGCGGGTCGAAGGCCGGGAAGGGCGGGTGGTGCATGACGACGTACGAGTACACCGTCCCCTCGCCGCTCGCCTCCACGATGTCCCAGCCGAGGCCGCCGCAGGCGTTGCAGCCGGGCAGCCAGGGGTGGCGCGGGGTGCCGCAGGCGGTGCAGCGCTGGAGGAGGAGGCGGTGCTGCCGTACGCCCTCCCAGAAGCCTGCGTTGTCGCGGTTGACGACCGGGCGGGGGCGCGGGGGTCTGGCGGCCTGCCGTGCCGCGGGGGCGTACTTGAGGATGCGGAAGCGGTGGGTGCCGACCAGGTCGGGGCCGACCCGGACGTCGGTGCGGGTGGTGACGAAGTGGCCGGTGCCGAGCTTGGTGGTCTTGCGGTCCGAGACGGCCTCGATGACGGTGTCGAAGGTGATCTCGTCGCCGGGGCGCAGGGGGCGCAGGTACTCCTGCTGGCAGTCGGTGGCGACGACCGAGGTGCAGCCCGCCGCGTCGAGCAGACCGAGCAGGTCGTCGTACGCCGCCGAACGGCCCGTATGGCCGGGGAGGCCGCCCATCGTCCAGGCCTGGAGCATGGTGGGCGGGGCGATGGCGGCGGGGCCGGTGTACGCCGGGTTCGTGTCGCCCAGGGCCTCGCACCAGTGGCGGATCATGGGCAGGTTGACGGGGTCCTTGCCGGTGGCCCGGGTGGCGGCGGGCCGCCCCTCGAAGGCCTTGAGCCGCTCGGTCAGGTCTTCTTCGATACGCACGACTCCCTCCCCTCTCGCGATTTCTGACTGTCCGTCGGATCTGACAGTCAGTCAAGACCACAGGGGACAGGCACAAACGCCTGCGCGGCGATGCCGTAGCACCGCCGCGCAGACGTGTCACACCCCATGGAGCACACCACTCGGGAGACTTGGACCGGCGCCGTGAGCGCGGATCCTCAGCTCACCACCACAGCGGGGTGAAGTTGACGGCCACGTTGCTGTTTCCCTGGTTGACGGCCGTGAACGCGGAACCGTCGACCTGGGCGGTGTTGCTCTGGTTCGAGGCGCCGGAGCCGATCGCCTGCTGCTGGGTCGTGGAGGAGTTGCCGTTGTTCTCGCCGCCCACACCACTGCCGAGGATGCCCTGCCAGGCGTTCGTGACGGCCGCGCTCGATCCGTCGTCCGCGATGGCGCCGTTGTCCGCCGACGCGGCACCGGCGAAGAGGGCGGCGGCGAGCGGCAGGGCGGAGACGGCGGCGATGACGCGGGCGGTACGGATGCTTGCCATGTTGTTCCTCCAGAACGTGAAGTACGGCTGCCGCCAAGGCAGTTGGCCGACCGGCTTGGCGTGGTGATCGACGTCGCGAATCCAGAGTTGCCCACCGAATCCCCGGCGAACCACCCCTTACGGCGCGATTCGCCCTCAAGCGTGATGACAAGTCGATAAACCCCCTTGCCTACCCGTAAGGCCCGGATCAGGGCAGTGGGGGCAGCTCGAACCAAGTGCCGCAAGAGGGGAAGCGTTCCGGCACATTGCCGACGACATCCGGTCTCCCGGGCGCGTCGAGCCGGGACCCTCTTCCCTTTTTCGAACGTGCGTACGAACATGGATCCATGGCCACCACCGACCGGCAGGCCACGACGCTGGCCCTCGCACACGCCCTGTCAGCCGCGGAGCGCGGACTGGCCGTCATCCCCCTGTCCCGGACGAAACTCCCGGCCCTGCGCTCCCCCCACCGCGACGACCCCCTGGCCGCGCCGTGCCACGGCGAATGCGGCCGCTACGGCCACGGTGTCTACGACGCCTCGACGGACGCCGCACGGATCCGCGACCTGTTCGCCGCCGCGCCCTGGGCGACCGGCTACGGCATCGCGTGCGGCCTGCCGCCGCACCACCTGATCGGCATCGACCTCGACACCAAGTCGGGCACGGACTCCTCCGCCGCCCTGCGCGAACTGGCCCTGCGCCACCTGTTCACCATCCCCGACACCGTGGTCGTCCTGACCCCGAGCGGCGGGCGCCACCTCTGGCTCAGCGGCCCCGCGGACGTCGTCGTCCCCAACTCCGCCGGCCGCCTGGCCCCCGGCATCGACATCCGCGGCGCCGGCGGCTACCTCGTCGGCCCCGGCTCCCGCACGGAACACGGCGTCTACGGCACGGCGCCGGGCACCGCCCACCTGGCCCCCGCGGCCTGCCCGCCCTCTCTGCTGCGCCTGCTGCTCCCACCGCCCCGCGCACCGCAGAGCCCGGTGCCGGTGTCGGCGGGCGACCACGGCCGGGGCCTGGTCCAGTTCGTCCTGGCCGCACACGAGGGGCAGCGCAACACCCGCCTCTTCTGGGCAGCCTGCCGCGCCTACGAGGACGGCATCGGCCCCGCCCTGGTCGCCCCCCTGATCGAGGCGGCCCTGGACACGGGCCTGACGGAACGAGAGGCCCGCGCGACGATCGCCTCGGCGGCCCGGCTGACGGAACACCGGCCGTGAGCCGGTGCGCACGCGAGAGGGGCCGCCGATGTCTCGACGGCCCCTCTCAGCGGTATCACCTGCGGAGGCGGTGGGATTTGAACCCACGGTGACATCGCTGCCACGACGGTTTTCAAGAGCGCTCCCGTAGCGCAACTATGCGGGCGTTGACCTGCGCCGATAGCCAAACTTGCATCCCACTCCGCTCCCCTGGCCCATACATGGCCCACAACGACCCCTACCCCCGCCGGATGTCCAGCCCTGCCGTGATCGACGCCACGGGGCTGCAACTTCCTCTTTTCAGACCTCATCTGAGGTAGGATTTGAGGAAGTCGATCACGGAGGCTCGATGCTGAAAAACCCTGCGCAACCGCCTGACAGGTCCACCAAGATCACTCCTCCGACCGAGGCAGACGCTCGCCTTCGGGAGTGGGGACTCTCCGCCGAACATTTTCGGAAAAGTGTCACGTATGGCGACGATGCCCGGAAGCGGGTAGATCAGCCCTGGTATCCGCGGACATACGCAGGCGTGGTCATGTGGGCGGAAACACTCGCAGGGCTCCGTCGTCAACTGAAGAAGTTGCAGCAGGGGTGGAACATAGGCCGGACGGGAAACTACGAAACCGTCTACTCCGAGGAGAAGCGCCTGGCCTTTGCCGTCGTAGCGGGCGACAAATACACTGGTACGCGAGGTAAGCGCCACCCAAAGCTGACCCGGAAGCGAGGACCCAAGACCAGGGAGCGGGTAGAAAGGAACGCAGAATTCGTTCAACCGACTCTCTGGGGAGAGATCGAGGGCACCCGCTCTGCACAGCCACAAAGCTCCGACCTAACTCCTGACGAAGACTGCTCAACGTGGTTCCTCGTCGTCCACGCCGACGAAGACGAGATTCGTTTGGAGATCTCGCTCGCACGGGACCTCGGCGACGGTCTGGTTGGTGAGTGGGTGGAGCGCATCCTCATCCCACCGATCCCTTCATCGGGAGCGGTAGCACCCATAGAGTCAGACGAGGATGACGACGATGACGGAGAATCAATGGTATTCCGGGCTACTTCATGATGAAGGACCGTCATTTAATCCTGCAAGGCTGACATCAGCGAGAGAGCGGAGGGGACTCACAAAACAAGGGCTCGCCGAGCTGTGTAATGTCTCACGGCGTACTGTCACGGCCTGGGAATCCGGGCAGGTGGATTCACCTCCAGTGGAACAAATCGCAGAAGCCCTGTCCCTTCCGCAATCCTTCTTCACTTCCGATGACCCACCCCAGGTAAATGAGGAGTGGGTCACCTTTCGCGCCCTCTCGTCGATGACAGCTCGACAGTTGAGAAGAGTGCTTGCGGTCAGCTCCATGGCAATTGAGCTGAGCGGATGGATCGACAAGCACTACGGCACGCCAATCGCCGACCTACCCGATGTCGCCGATCCGTCAGACGTTCCCCCAGCGGTAGTTGCTGAACAACTCCGGTCGACCTGGGGGTTGCACCAAAAGCCCATCAAGAGCATGTTGGCCCTCCTTGAACGAAGGGGGGTTCGCGTCTTCTCACTCCCGGCTGCCGATCGCGAAATTGACGCCTTCTCCTTCAGATATGAGGGTCGACCTTTCGTATTCCTGAACACAAGCAAGACGGCCGAGCGGACGAGATTTGACCTAGCGCACGAACTAGGTCACTTGGTGCTGCATGAAGCCACGAGCATGAACCTCTCAAAACAAATTGAACAGGAGGCTCATGATTTCGCCGCAAGTTTTCTAGTGCCAGCCGACGGCCTATACGCTCAAGTAGTAGGAAAGCTCCGCCTAGATGACGTATTCCAGCTAAAGAAATACTGGAAAGTTTCAGCCCTTGCCATGGTTGAACGTTTGTACAGGCTTGAGTTTATTTCGGAGTGGAACAGAAGGCAGTGGCTGATCGAGCTGTCCGAACGCGGTTACCGAACCGATGAACCAGATGGAATTCAAGCCGAGCCCTCAAGGTTCTTGACCGACTTGTTCAAGCTAGCTAGGGAAGATGGTTGGACGTCCCGGGTGATTGCTGATCATCTAAGGGAAAGTGAACAAGACCTCGATGCGCTGGTCTTCGGACTGGCCATGGCAGCCGTCCCTGGTGGAGGACAAAAGAGCCCGGCAGTAACAGGACACCTGAAAGTTGTTAAGTAGCGACAACTGCGGGCGTGTAGTTGCCGTGGGCACGGCGGCGGCAGTGTCGCTACCGCCGTGCCCGGCATGCGCGCATCAAGAAAGACAGCGCGCGAGACGTTCTAGCGATCACTTTTGTGGGAGACCATCTGTTCGGGTGTCGCCACACACCGGAACCCGGTGTCGTCGTCGTGCATCGTGTCGTTGGCGTCATTGGGAACGGCAGGCACTCCCCGGAACAAGGGGCTCGTAAAGGCGCTGCCACGAAGTTCGTAGCGGCCTGGCGTGGTCGGCGTTGCGAGCCACTCCCACACGTTGCCCACCATGTCGTAGACGCCGTAAGGCGAGACACCGCTGTGGTAGCGAGAAACCGAAGTCGTGCGCTCCACACCCGTCTCCCTGACGTTGCACTTGGCGGCGGTCTTCTGATCCCCCCACGGGAAAGTGCGCCCAGCGGTGCCGCGCGCCGCCTTCTCCCACTGTTCGGCCGTCGGCAGTGACTTCCCCGCCCACTTCGCATACGCGTGCGCGTCGCGCCAAGTCACGTGTACGACAGGATGATCGTACAGATCCCGGGGACATCGACCGTTCTCCCAGTGCTCAGGCGCACGGTGCCGAGTCGCCGCACAAAATCGCGCGTAGTCAGCATTGGTGGTCGGGAACGTGTCTATGTGGAATGCGTCCACCCACACCGGGTCGTCAACCGCCCCGGACAGGAAGATTCCCTCTGGGACGTAGGCCATAAGCTTCCCGTCTCCAGGATGCTTCACGTAGTCGCCGCTGCTCGTGTGGTCGGCGTCAGGCTCGATGATGGCGTGGGCAGGGATGTCGTCCACCGACAAGATGCCGACGAAGCGACCTTGGGCATCCTTATCCGCCTTGGCAAGCAACGTGTCTAAGGCTGCCTGGTTCACCATGCGAATTGTGGCCCGTTCACCGTCTGCCTCCCAGCGGGAGACGATGCGATCGGACACCCCGAGCTTCTCAGAGAACTCCATCAGGCTCATGCGTACGGCTTCACGTAGTGCCTTGACTTCGCGGCCGGTCCATTTCGTTACGAGTGGCATGGGCTACCTCTGTCGTGAAGCACCGCCCCTGGCAGGGGCGGTGGTACGCCTACAGTCGGTCGCCGGGAATCCCGGCGTACCCGTCGCGCAGTGCATCCAGCACAGGGTGGTTCTGCGGGAACTTCACGTCGTCGAGCGCGCTTACGGAGCGCACGCCGACCGTGGTGTTCGTGGCGAACGCGGCAGCCATGTTCGGGACGTCGGCAAGAGTGACCGGGGCCGTGACCTGCTTGGGGGCGTGCAGGCTCTGGAGCAGGAGCATCGTCGTACCGGGGAGCACGGGGGCATCCGGCCAAACGACCGTTCCGCTCTGGTCAACAAACCCGAGGTTCCACGTGCCGCCTTCGGAGATGCGACCGTCCGGCTCGACGAACACCGCGTCGTCGAAGCCTGCGAGCTGGGCGTCACGTCGAACACGGAGCTGCGAGTACAGGCCGATGTGCTTCACTGCCGCGCTGTCCCGAGTGAAGTTGAAGGACTTGGCGGTAAGCGGGGGCGGGGGCATGGCACCGGCCGGCCGCAGATTCACCAGGACGTGGGGGTCCTTCGCATCGCTCGGGCGCCCCATGTCGATCGCAGGATCGAAGATGGTGACGCGGAGACCCGCCACGCCGGTGAGCCCTTCAGCCGCTTTGCGGATGTAGCTCAGCGTCTTCTCGCGGTCCAACTCGACACCGAAGACGAATCGGCAGTCCCGCTCCAACCGGTCCAAGTGCAGCGAGAGGCCGCGGATGGTCCCGTCCTCCATGCGCATGGACGTGAAGTGACCGTAGTTCGTGAGGGCGAGGCTCTGGAGTTCGTCGAGGGTGACGGGATGTCCGTTCAGTTCAGCCATGCGGCCAGTCTTGCAGCCCCTGACTAGCCGCCAACACCCCGTTAAGCGGCCAAAGTTCGGATTAGTTCGGTGCGGGGGCGGCGGGAGTACGTACTCACGGAGCGCTCACCGGGACACGCTAAGAGCATGATGGCGAACGCACCGCGAGAGACGCTAGGCGCCGGGCTCCCCCTTGGCGGGGCCCACGGCCGCTTCAAGCTGCTTGACGCGCTCGGCGAGGCCGGCGAGTTCGGTCGACACACGTGCGACCTCAGCTTGCAGCTCGGTCAACCGCTGGGCAGCCTGGCGGGGTCCTTGCTCACCAGGCGCCGGGTCACGGACGTAGGTGCCGCTCCCCGTACGACCTTCGACCAACCCCTCTTCTTGGAGTTGTGTGTAGGCGTTCTGCACGGTCATCAGGGCTACACCGAGCTTCTTGGCGTAGGCCCGAGCGCCGGGAAGTCGATCTCCGGGACCGAACGTCCCGTTGGCGATCTCGTCTCTGATTCTGGCTGCGATCTCGCGAGCGTTGGGCTTTCTCTTCGGCTGTGAATCCACCCCGAAAGCGTACTTGACCTAGGTCGTTTTGAACTTGGGTGCTCGATGCCCTTGACGACCCTAATCGACCTAGGTAGCTTTTCCACCAACGCCAATCGACCTAGGTCATTTGATCGGAGGTCGCTTGGCCTGCATGAACAGCGTCCGGATGCACGGCCCGGAGGACGCGCTGTGGAGAACTCAACAGAGTGCCGCCCCAGCCGCATGAACACGTGCGGTCAATGGGGGCGGGTCACCATCCCGACCGCCCATGCCGGGCCGGGTGACCTGCCCGGATCTGCTTTCAGTGCAGATACCGGCACTGCGTGATCTGACATCCGCAGAACCTTCCGTGGCATGTGCCACAAGCCAGCCCTTCCGCCGCGCGCCCCGCGGCGGCCGGTTGCCTCCGCTGCTCGTCTCGTACGAGCAGCGCTGAGGGGAGCCGGATGCACCGACTTCAACGGCGAGCAGCCCCGGGTGGCTAGACCCGGGGCTGCGTTACGGGCCGTTCCTACGATTAGGGAGTCACGACCCAATGGAACACATCGTTACTGTTCAGGACGCTGTTACCGCGTTCGCCTCGTGGATGGAGCCGACGGACGCGGAGCTGGACGCGATCGAGCGTGAGGCGCCGCTGATCGACGCGGAGCTGGAGTTGCTGGACGTGCAGCTCATGCTGCTGGACCGGCCGGCGTCCGCGCTCGGGGAGCGGCGGCTGCGCCGGGCGACGAACAAGGTGCTCGCGGAGCGGGCGACGCTGGCCAACCGCGTCACCGCGGGTGAGGTCGCCTGATGCGAACCGACTACGGAACACCTACCGCAACGTCCTTGGCTGAGCAGGCAACCGTGCTGGTCGCGCTGGCCGGACTGGCGGTCAGCCACCCGAACCTGCCGGGCGCCTACTTCTCGTTCTCTGACGTGCTGCCCGACGAGGTGGGCGTTCAGCTCGACAGCCCGAACAAGGTCGAGGCATGGCGCGAGGCTCTCAATGTGCCTGCTGATCAGGTCACCATCCGGATCCGAGATGAGCGGGTGACGCTGCGATTCGAGGTCACCGCCTACGGGGTTCAGTTCCGCGTCTATGCCGTCTACGACACCACGACGCCGGCCGGGGAGGTGGCAGCCGATGCTGTCCTGGCTCCCTGAGATTCCGTCCGGACCGTGGCCGTGGCTGGCCGGCTCAGTCGCCGTGCTCGCCCTGGTCGTGTGGGGCGTGGGCCAGCTGCGGAACTCTTCGTGGCTGTCCGGGATCGGCCCGCAAGCCGTGGTCGCGCTCGGTGGTGTGGCGGTCAGTGTGCATGGCCTGTGGGGCTTTGCCACACAGACCAGCGCGCTGCCCACAGCGCTGGCGGTGGCGTTCATCTCGGTATTCGATGCCGCGGAGATGACGCTGCTGGTCATGATGTACCGCGCCGCGGACCCCGAGCAGGGGTGGACGCGGGAGCTGCGGCTGATGCACCGCACCGCATGGCTGCTGGTGGCCTTCTCCGCAGCGATGAACGCGGTGCACGCCCCGAACTGGTGGGCCCGCCCCGTGCTGGCCGCAGTGCCGGCACTGGCCGCGTGGCTGATCGAACTGCAACTCCGCAGCAAGCTGCACCACGTCAAGCCCGGCCAGGACGACGACGCACGTCCGGGTCCGGCCCGTTTGGTAGCGCTGCTGTGGCAGCACGCCTGGGCTGAACTCTTCGCCCTGCTCGGTCTGGACGCCCGCACGTCATCGTCCGCGATCGCCCGGGCGGCACTGGTGCAGCGGGCTGCGCTGCGTGTCTACCGGCTGCGCCTGGCCCTTGAGGCAGGGAAGACCCGCAAGGTTGCTCGCCGGCGGCGCAAGGCACAGAAGGCGTTGGACCGTGCCGACGTTGCTGTCGACGCCGGTCAGGCGCTTGCGCTGGCCCGCAGGCTGGCCACGCTCACGGGCGCGGATGCGTTCGCTGCTCTCGACTTCCGCAGGCCCGAAGCGGTCCTGGCTCTGATCGAGGATCTCGCGATCACCCCTGCTGTTGAACGTCAGGAAGTCTCCAGCCTGACGGAGCAGGCGCAGGAGTCGTTGCGGCGCGCGGAAGCCGCGCGGCAGGAGACAGAGGCCGCGCGGCAGCGCGCGGCAGACGAACTGGCCGCCGCGCGCAGCGAGCTGGAAAGGGTCCGGCACGAGCAGGCTGGCCTGCTCGCGCAGGGCAGTGATGCGGTAGGGCGCGTGGAAGCCGCGCGGCAGCAGGAAGCCGATGCGCGGCAGCGCGCGGAGACCGCGCGGCAAGACGAACAGCACGCCCGCCAGCGCGCACAAGAGGTCATCCAGGCAGCGCAGCAGCAGGCGGAAGGCAAGCGGCAGACGCTCGATGCCCTCACGGCCAAGGCGGAGCAGGCACAGGCCGCCTACCAGTCCCACGCCCGCGAGCTGCAGCAGCTCAACGGGCAGATCACAGAGGCCCGCACGCTGTATGAGCGGCTGCGCGCCGATCTTGGCACCCTGCACCCGCAGGCCCCGGACGGTGGCACGAATGGCGGGGAGACGGTGTGGAAGTCGCCGGCCAAGCAGGACGGTTGGACGTACTACCTGCGCGCCCTGAGCGGCCCTGAGCCGGTGGAGCCGACTGCGGGGGATCTGGCGGAGCGGTTCGGTGTGGACCCGGGAAACGCGCGGAACTGGCTGCGCGACTTCCGTGCCGCGCGCGCCGCGCAGATCGCCGCGCAGCCGCGCGTCATGACCACCGCCTGACGCCGTGGCAAGCCTTCCTACCTACCCGTGGCGACTGGCCCCGGAGGGTCTGGCGACGGTGCGGCAGCTTCGGGCGCGCGGCTTACGGCCCGGCGGACAGGACGTCGTCGCGCAGATCGAACGCCCGCGATACCGGCGCGGACCACTGGTCGCCTACCTGTACGAGATCGACAAGGCCAAGCCCGTCCGGCCCATGACGCCGGCGAAATGGGCGGCTCTGGCCAAAGCCAACACCGCGCGCCGCACCTGCCCGCAGTGCAGCAGGGATGCCGGATACGTCATCCCTTCCTCGCTCGGCATGTGCGTGCCCTGCGCCTACCCCGACGACGAACAGCGCGCTGCTTGACCACCGTTGACAGGCCCGGCCGGCAACTTCCTACGGCCCCGGCCGGGCCCTACTCCCCAAAGGAGTGCTCACAGCATGACGGACCTCAGCACTGAGCCGGTAGTAGCACCGGCTCCCCCGGCCACACCGCCCCCGCCCCCTGACACCCCGCCCACAACGGCCAAGGACACGGCGGAGGTGGACCACACACCCGGCGGTTGGCCGGTTGTTCCGCTCGCCCTGTCAGGTGCGAACGGAACGGTCGGCGCCCTCGCCGCCGCGTCCCTGGCCGGCGGGCCGATCGCCGCGGCTGTGGCCGCGACCGGCATGGTCGTCCTCGGCACCATGGCTGCCACCCGCTCCCGTAAGCCCAACCCGCGCCGTGAGGCTCGCCGGGCCGCGGCCCGCACCGCCGGCCGCACGGCCGCCCAGTCCTCCAGGCTCCGCAGTTCGGGCGGTGCCACCCGCGCCGGCTCGGGGAGCCGTTCCGGCGGATCACGTGGCGGCCGATCCGGTAGCAGCGGGTCGGGCAAGGTGCCTGGCCAGCACCGCCGCACTACCGCGGCCCGCCACGGCAGTACAGGGACCGGCGGAAAGTCCGTGAGCAAGACCGGCAGCGGCTTGTCCAAGCATGGCGCGGCCAAGAGCGCGGCAAGCAAGGTCGGGCAGGTCAAGGCTCTGCGGGCCGCGCGGAAGGATGCGGCCGGCTCGCGTAGCGGGCAGCGGGCGCAGCTGACGAACGCCCGGCGCGCGGTTGCTGATGCCCGCCGCAACGCCAAGGCGACCGCAGGCAAGACCGGGCCAGGAAAGCGTGGTACCGGCGGGGGCCGCCTGCTGGGCGGTGCCGTCCGTAAGGCGCGGGCCGCCCGGGATGCGGCGATCGCCAAGCAGCGCAACAAGCGCGACGCGAAGACCGGCGGCACGGTGGCCAAGCAGCGGGCGCAGGTCCGCAAGGCCCCCGCCCGCAAGGCGGCCCGTAGCGCGCTGCGCCGTTCCGCGGCCCGTTTTCACGGCCGGCGACTGCTCGCCGCGCTGCTCGCCCTGCCGGTCGGCCTGCTCGGCTGCCTGTCGACGTGGCTCGGCCGCAAGCTCGGCATCCCCTCCCTGATCCACCCCGGCCGGCGCCTGTACCGCCGCATGGTGCAGAGCGCCGGCGAGCAGCGCGCGGCCCGCGATGAGGCCACGCGGCAGGAGCAGCGCGAGCAGGAGGCCGCCGCGGATGCGGCGGCTGCCAAGGACGGCACGGACGGTATCGCGGACGGCGTTGAACGCCCCGCGGCCACGGTTCCCACCAGCACCAATACCCCTGTGAGTGAAGGAGAGCACGTGTCCGGTTTCCGGTTCGAAGAGGCCGCTGCGGAGATGGAGCAGGCCGCCAACCAGTACGAGCCCGAGAACGCCATGGAGATCCTCGCCATGGTCGAAGGGCTCCCCGCCGCGCTCACCGCGGTCGCCAACGTCATGAAGATCCTCGCGGAGCGCTCCGACTCGGAGTTCCCGCTGGAGAAGGAAGTGGCCGACGGCTTCAACGACATCTTCGGCGCCCTGATGAGCGCGGTCGCTGTCGCGGAGGACATGGGCCCGCTGTTCCGCCAGGCACACGAGCAGGACATCGCCCGCCACGAGGACCCCCGCAACGGCACCGAGGCTGAGAAGGGCTGGAACGTCTGACATGAGCAGCACCGCCACCGCCACCAAGAAGCAGCAGGCGAGCAGTGGCCCGGTGCTGGACTGGAGCGCCGGTCACGGACCCGTGACCGGCGCCCTGTCCGCCACCACCGGAGCCTTCGCCCTCGCCACCACCGGCGCCGCCACCTCCATGCCGCCCGGATGGGCCCTCGCAGTCGGCGCCGCCGGCGCACTCGGCCACACCGTCGCCGGGATCCGCGTCCGCAACGCCGGCCGCACCCTCGCCACCAAAGCCGCATCCTGGCTGGTCGGCGCCGGGTGGACCACGTGGGCCATGACCCACGGCCCGCTCACCTGGACTGCCCTCGGCTCCCTCGCCACCATCGGCGTCGGCATCGGCGCCGCCGCACGCTCCACCGCGCTGTATGAAGAGGCCCGCGAGGACGAAGCCAACGCCGCTGAACAGCGCGCCATCGCAGCGGAGTTGTCCGCGGAACGGCGTGCGATCGCCGCGGAATGGGTCGACCGCATCCAGCGGGTCTGCTCGATCACCGTGCGCGTCGTCGGCGTCGAGATGTGGGAAACCGGTGCCGGGTTCTCCATCGACGCTGAACTCCCGCCCGGCGGCGCCACCTGGAACAAAATCGCAGCCGACTCCCCGCGCCTGTCCGCCGATGCCCGGCTGCCGCACGGCTGCACCGCAACCGCCGGACCTGGCATCCACCAGGGCCGCGTCATCATCGACGTCACCACGGTGAACGTACTGGAACAGGAGCGCACCTACCCCGGCGACTACGGGCCGCTCTCGGTGCACACCGGCATCCCCTGGGGCTACCGCACCAACGCGGAAGAGGTTCTCGCATACCTGCGCGAACAGTGTGCCCTGATCGTTGGCCCGACCGGTTCGGGCAAGACGAACCTGATCCACCTGATCCTCGCTGGGTTCGCCCGCGCTGAGGACATGCTCACGTGGGTGATCGACCTGAACGCCGGATCCGCCGGCCTCCCGTGGGTGCTGCCCGCACTCAACGGGGACATCACGCGGGAGGACGGGAAGCCTGTCCGGCCCGGCGTTGACTGGCTCGCCGGGACGTACGAGGAAGCCCTGACCATGCTCGACGCTGCGGTGCGCGTGGCCAAGCAGCGCAAGATGGGCTACCAGGACCTGCTGTCCAAGGCCAACACCGATCTGCTGCCGGTCAGCGTGAAGATTCCTCAGATCATGCTCGTCATTGATGAGGGCGCGGAGATCCTGGCCAGCACCGACCGGCAGATCCGCAAGCTCGGGGACAAGATCCTCGAAGTGATCCGGATCGCCCGTGCCATGGGCGTGCGCACCGTCATCACCGCCCTCGGGGCCACCGGCGCCGTGCTGAACAACCTGATGATCCGCCGCGAGGCCAAGGTGCGCGTCGCCCTCACCGGCGGTGAGACCGAGGGCATGGACCTCTCCAAGATGTTCCCCGGCAGCCGCGGCCTGCGCGTCGACCAAGCCCCCCACAAGGGTGCGGGATTCATGGGCACCCCTGAGTCGCCGGCGGCGCTGTTCAAGGCGTGGCGGATCCTCCCGAACCAGATCCGGGAGATCACCGCCGCAACTTCCGACCGGCACCCCACGCTCGATGCGGTGTCCGCCAAGGCTGCCGGGCCCGCCTACGCGCGGCGCTGGGATGCTGAGCGCACCGCATGGATGCGCGAGCACGGCGCGACGGACAACGCCGCCGACGCCTCGGCCGGGGCGCCAGGGGGTCTGCGTCTGTCCGCGCTGAGCGAGCAGCAGGAGTCCCCGGAGGACGCGCTCGCGCGGCGCTTCCGGGAGGAGATCGACGCGCAGTTCGGCACCGCACCCGAACCTCACACCACCGATCAGGGTGACGCGTTCGAGCGGCCGACGGGGCTGAACCTGTCCGCGCTGCGGGATGAGCAGGACAGTCCCGCGCAACAGGCCGCGCTCGCGGCACTGATCGCCGCCGGGCCCGAGGGCACCGGAGCGTCCGCGATCGCCCGCGCGCTCGCGGACGCGTTCGGCACGACCCGTCAGACAGTCGTCGGCTGGCTGAAAACGTGGGTGCAGGACGGCACCGCCGTGCGCGTCGGTGAGGGCACCAAAGCCCGCTACGTCCACCGCTCCCACGCGCCCGAGGGCTGATCGCTTGTCGCCTGTCGTCCCTGCTCCATCACATGTCGTCTGAGGGGCCCGTGGGGCTCGGAAACGGCTTGTGAGCTGGGAGGCGACAAGCGACAAGACAAGCGACAAGACAAGGCAGACGACAAGCGGCACGACAAGTGAGACGACAAGCCACACGACAAGCACACCACCCACCGCCCGGGCCCGCGCCACCTGTTGGCACGGGCCCGCGGCGCACCCTAAAGGGAGTCTGAAAATGCGCCAGCACACCCCGCCCGGGCAGATAGCCCCGCACATCCCCGCCGACACCTGGAACCGCGCTCAGGCGACCGGCCAGCCGGTCGTGTTCGTCGTCAACGACACCCCGCCCGCCTTCCCCTGGCAGCGCGTGCTGATCCCGTTCGCGATCGCCGGGGCCGCCGCACTCGGAGCGTGGGGCGTGGTCGCCGCTCTGTGCTGGCTGATGGACGTTGCCGCACACACCGCCACCGTCATCGCGGGCGCCGCCGGACCCATCGGAGTCGGCGGCCTCACCCTCAAACTCGCCCGCGGCAAGAACACCTAGCTGCGCCAAGGGCGGCCCCCATCGTCTCGCCAAAGCCGCGGGGCCGCCCTTGTCCAGCCAGAACCCGTCAAGGAACTGGAGACCTCCAGCATGACCGAACCCACCCACATCCGGCGACCCCACGGCTTACGGCCTCGCCTGCTGGATCTGTACTGCTGCCAGGGCGGCGCCGGCAAGGGCTACGCCGACGCCGGGTTCGACGTGACCGGCGTCGATAAGGACCCCCAGCCCCGCTACCCGCTCCGGTTCATCCAGGCCGACGCAATCGCGTTCGTCCTGGCTCACGGGCCGGAGTTCGACTTCATCCACGCCTCGCCGCCGTGCCAGCACGACAGTGAGTGCCAGCGCATCCAGGGCAACCCTCATCCCGACCTGATCGCCCCGACTCGCGCCGCGCTGGAAGCAACCGGACGCCCGTGGGTGATGGAGAACGTCCGGGGAGCCGTGCGCAAGCTGAACGCCCCGGTGATGCTGTGCGCCACGATGTTCGGGCTGGACAACTACCGGCACCGGTTCTTCGAGACCGGGGGAGGCTTCACCCTCGAACAGCCCGAACACGCCCCGCACACCGTGCCTCAGGCGAAGCTGGGCCGCCCCGTCCCGCCGGGTCACTACGGGCAGTTCGTCGGCAACTTCTCGGGCGTTCCTCTCGCCCGCCGCGTGCTCGGGGTGCCGTGGATGAACCGCGACGGCATCCGCGAGTGCATCCCACCCGCCTACGCCGAACACATCGGGCGGGCCGCCCTGATCTCCCTCGCCCCGGTCCTGGGGGTGGCAGCATGACCAGCACCCACAGCACGGACCTCACGCGCCTCGCTCTGCTCGCCTCGGCCACACAGAGCGCACAGCGCGGCTGGCACGTCATCCCGCTCCGCCCCGGCGGCAAGCGCCCGGCCGGCCACGCAGAGCAGCACTGCCCCGCCACCGGGCGGTGCACGGACGGCCACAAGACACCCGAGCAGCGAGCCACCACCGACACGGAACTGCTCACCGCCGCATGGGCAAAGGCGCCGTACAACGTCGGGATTGCCACCGGCCCGTCCGGGCTGCTGGTCATCGACCTGGACACCCTCAAGCCCAAAGACCCGAAAGGAACGCCTGACGGCGCCACTTCCTTGCAAGCGCTCTGCGAGCGCGCCGGGCAGCCCGTACCCGACACCTACCGGGTGCGGACCGCACGCGGTGGAGAGCACCTGTACTTCACCCAACCCCGCGGAATTAGGCTGAACTCCACCGCCGGACGGCTCGCGAAGAAGATCGACACCCGAGGGTGGGGCGGATACGTCGTCGCCCCCGGCAGCACCACGGCAGACGGCACGTACACGGTCCTGGAGCACCGCGAGCCTGCCCCACTGCCGGACTGGCTGCGCGACGCTCTGGCAACCGCTCCCGCCGCTGCGCCGGGGCCGCTGAGGCTTCCTGTCGTGGCGGGCAGTCTCGCGGCGCAGGCGGCGCTGGAAGCCGAGTGCGCCGCGGTGGCTGCTGCTGCGGATGGCACGCGGAACACGGTGCTCAACCGCAGCGCCTTCAAGGTGGGGCGGTTCGTCGCGTGGGGCGACCTTCCGCGGCACGTGGTCGAGGAGGCCTTCCAGGTGGCGGGGGAGTCGACCGGTCTCGCCGCTGCCGAGTGCCGCGCCACGATCCGCAGCGCCCTGGACGGCTCCATCCGCACCGCCCGCCCGCGGGAAGCCGCATGAGCGCCCCCAACTCCCCCCACCTGGAAGGCCAACCCCAATCCGCCACCGGCCCGCGCCCCGCCCGACTGGCCGGACTCCAGGCGGTCGTGGGCGAACCGAAGGTCGCCGCCCGCAAGGGCGTCCCTTCTTCCCTTCGCTCTCAGAAGTTCCGCAGCGACCAAGCCCATCACAGCACCCCCGACCCCACCCCCGATCAGCCCGGAATCCGCATCTACGCCCCACCGGTCTACCGGGACCACTGGGACGGAGCCCGCTGGTCCAAGCGCCCCGGCGACACCCCCAACGCCGCCTACGCCTGCACCTGCGGACAGACCAGCACCGCCACCGGTGCACCGAAGGTGACCGCGCTCGTGGCCGAGTACGCCGACCACACATCCGCCTGCACCGGGACACCCGCATCTCTGCCTGAAAGGAGGGCTGCCGCATGACGAAGATCATCGACGGGGCCGCGCTGCTGGACGAGGTGGAAGCCTTCCATCGCCGCTTCAACGTCTTCCCCACCGAACATGCCTACGTCGCCGTAGCGCTGTGGGATGCACACGCGCACCTGATCGAAGCGCTCGACGGCACCGCCCGCATCGCTTTCCTCAGCCCCGAACCGGGATCGGGAAAGTCGCGGGCACTGGAGATCATCGAAACCCTCACACCGCGCGCTGCGACCACCGTCAACGCCTCCGCCAACGCCTTGTTCCGGCTGGTCGCGGCCGACGCGGGGACACCGACGCTCCTGTTCGACGAGATCGACACCGTGTTCGGCCCCAAGGCAGGCGGGAACGAAGAGGTTCGCGGGTTCCTCAACTCCGGCTACCGGCGCGGCGCCAAGTCCCTGCGCTGTACCGGCGACGGATCCGACCAGAAGGCAGCCTTCTTCCCCTCCTTCTGTGCCGTCGCTATGGCAGGACTCGGCTCGCTGCCCGACACGATCCTGACCAGGTCAGTCATCATCCGCATGCGGAAAAAGGCACCCAACGAGAAGTGCGAGCCGTATCGGCGCCGCGTCCACGAGAAGCAAGGGCACGTCCTGCGGGACCGGCTCGCGGAGTGGACCGCCACCATCCATGACCAGATCGCAGACGCGTGGCCGGAGATGCCCGAGGGCGTCACGGACCGGCCGGCCGACGTGTGGGAGCCGCTGCTGGCGGTTGCGGACGCGGCCGGCGGGCACTGGCCCGAGAGGGCCCGTGCCGCCTGTGTCGCACTCATCAAGGCCGCGTCGCAGGGCGATGAG
The DNA here is from genome assembly GCF_053592195.1 of Streptomyces sp. NPDC002776. Lineage (NCBI taxonomy): Bacteria > Bacillati > Actinomycetota > Actinomycetes > Kitasatosporales > Streptomycetaceae > Streptomyces > Streptomyces sp. NPDC002776. Next base: position 143,137 of record NZ_JBSFVG010000014.1, read on the forward strand.
GCATCCCTGGGAGTGCGCCTGCTGACCGACCTGCGCGACAAGGTGTTCTGCGGTGCCGACCGCATGCCCACCGCCGCGATCCTCGAAGTCCTTTTGGGGCTCGATGACGCGCCGTGGGGCGACCTGAGCAACGACGGCCAGAGCCTCAAGCCGCTCACCGCGCGCGGCCTGTCCAAGCTCCTGAGCCAGTACGTGCGCCCGGACGACACCCCCATCAAGCCCCGCGGTATCCGGGTGGGCAGCGGCACCCCGAAGGGCTACTACGCGGAGGATCTCAGCGACGCGTGGAACCGCTACTGCCCCCCTCTCCCCGGAGATTCCGCAACATCCGCAACGTCCGCAACACCGCAGGTCAACGGGGGTGAATCTGTGGCGGATACCCCTTCTGAGAACCGCCACATGCTCGCGGAAACCGACACACGCCAACTCCGCATCGCCGGCTGAACAGCCCACATCCCACGGTCCCGCCGCGCCGCCGCGTGGCGGGACCTATCCGCAACAGAAACGGCATCCGCCACAGATTCAAGCCGCTGACCAGCAATGTTGCGGCGTGGCGGATGTTGCGGATCCCCCAGAAGGCCCGAGACGAGGAGTCGCAACGATGGCTCGCCCCAAAATGCTCAAGCTCCCCGAAGTCCTCGAAGAGATCGAAATGAGCCGCGCCGCCTTCTACCGCATGCGCGCCCGTGGTCAAGCACCGCGCCTCCAGAAACTCCCCAACGGTCAGCTCCGTGTCAGCCGCGCCGACCTTGACGCCTGGTGGGCGTCCTGCGAGGAACGCGCCGCGTAAATCCGTTCCCTTCACCGGGGCCCGCGCTGAGCGCGGGCCCCTCGTTCTGTCTGGAGAGAGATGCTCACGTACGACGTCGATATCTGGTCCATCCGCAAGCGCACCGGCCGGCCGAAACCCTGGGAGCTGCGTTGGCGGGTCGGTGAGCGCCCTCATTCCCGCAGTTTCAAGCTCAAGCCGCAGGCTGAGGGGCGTCGGTCCGAGTTGATGACCGCTCTGCGGGACCACCAGCAGTTCGACGAAGAAACGGGGTTGCCCGCGAGTGAGCTGCGGGCTCGTACCTCTCCGTCCTGGTACGAGCACGTCACTGGATACGTACTGATGAAGTGGCCGCGAGCCGCAGCCAAGCACCGGGCGAGCATCGCTGAATCGCTCGCTGTGGTGACTCCTGTGCTCGTCACCAGCAAACGTGGCGCGCCTCATGCCGCAGTACTGCGCACCGCTCTGTACCAATGGGCGTTCCGAGCCGTTCGTGATGCCGAAGGGACCTGGGTGTCGCGTCACGTCGTCGAGGAGCCGCCCGCCGACATCCGAACCGCTCTGGAGTGGATCGCTGCCCATTCCATCAAGGTCAGGGACCTGGAGGATCCTGCGCTTCTGCGTCCAGCCTTGGAGGCCCTGTCGCTCCGGATGGACGGAAGCAAGGCTGCCGAGAACACCGCCCGGCGCAAGCGCATGGTGCTGAGCAACGTGCTGCGCTACACGGTCGAGGAGAAAGGACTCCTCACCGCGAACCCGCTGCCCCGTGTGGACTGGTCGCCGGCCGAGAGCGACGACGAGATTGACTTCCGGTACGTTCCAGGCCCGGACGTGGCCCGCGCGTTGCTCGGGGCAGTCCGCGATTCCGGACCCCGCGGCCAACACCTGCACGCGTTCTTCGGATGCCTCTACTACGCGGCCATGCGCCCTGGTGAGATCGTCGCGCTCAAGGAATCGGACTGCACCTTGCCACCCAATTCTCCGGAGTCCGTGAAGGAGTGGGGGGAACTGCTTCTCGGGGAGAGCCGTCCCGAGGTGGGCGGTGGTTGGACCGACGAGGGCACGTCTTACGAGAAACGCGGTCTCAAGCGGCGCAGGAGCGGGGCAACACGCACCGTTCCTATCCCGCCGGTTCTCGTGCACCTGCTCCGAGAGCACATCACTCGGTACGGCACGGCCGATGACGGCCGGCTGTTCCGAGCGGCACGTGGGGGACGCGTGGCGTCCACCGAATACTGCGATCTCTGGGAGAGAGCCCGGAAAGCGGTGCTCACGCCCAGCGAGGTGAAGTCCGGTCTTGCGGGCGTGCCGTACTCCCTGAGGCACGCGGGCGTATCGCTCTGGATCAAATCGGGTGTGGATCCCGCAGAGGTCGCCGCCCGCGCCGGGCACAGCATCGCTGTGCTGTACCGCTTCTACGCGAAGATCCTCAAGGGCGGCCAGCAGCACTCCAACAGCCTGATCGCCCGCGCACTCGACGAAGGAGACCAGCCCTGATCCTGGCCCACAGATGGCCCATACGCACTGGTCAAAGCTGGGATACCGGCGAGAAAGAGTGAGACAGGGTGAACGCGGAAGGGGTGCCGCTCCGGAGAGTGGCACCCCTTCTGACCTGCAATGCTTCTGACCTGCGCGGAGGCGGTGGGATTTGAACCCACGGTGACATCGCTGCCACGACGGTTTTCAAGACCAGTCGGATTCGCGCGGTGACTTGGGCGTTGACCTGCGTCTACGGGGTCCCGAGCGGTGCGACCCAGCCCATCTTGGCCGGAGGATGGCCAAGCGCTCATCACCAGGACCCCTCACAGACTCTCGCTTAGAAGATCAGCGATCCCCTGCTCTGACCAGTGGCCGTGCGCGCCGGGGCACGCCGCCACGTACGAGGCAATCGCTTCCATATCCCACGCCCCGGCGGACAGCAGACCTGACGCCAGGAAGCGCACGTAGGCGGGTGACGGGGGCACCCACTGCACGTCATCCATGCCCCACGGAGCCGTGAAGGTCAGTACCGGCATGTCATCAACCTGCCCGGCGCACACGAGCGTTTCGTATCGGCCCTCGCCCAGCACGTCCCGCCCATGAGTCAGAGTGTCGACCAGGTCAAGGTCTGCGCCCGGCGTCCGATACATCTCCTGAGCCGCGATGTCCGCGAACTGTTGCGCCGTAACCAGGTGTGCCCTAGCCAGCACCCGCCCGGTCGCGTGCGGATCGTAGAAGGCCCTCCCCCCTCCCCACACGGGCGATTCGGTCGCGAAGTACATAGCGCCGGTCAGTTCCACAGGGATGGACCGAGCCGGCATGGCCCGGTTGCGGCACCCCGGGTACTCCCGGGCCGCTCCTGGCGGCCGGCCACCTTTGATATAGGCGGCTAGCCGGTCCAGATGCATGTTGGAGCCGTAGGACGTGTACCAGACCTGCGCAGGGCGCCGGTTGCGCGGAAGGGTCGAGTCGATACTTCGCAGGGCCTTCACTGTGGCTTGCTCCTGAGGGACGTGCTCACTCCGCTGAAACGTCGTACCTGATGACATGACGGTCTCCCGGAAGGATCGTGATCATTACTCGTAGGGGCCGGTCGTTTTCGTCGTAGCCCGTACGCATGTGAACGGCCACGGGAGTCGCAGAGGGAAGAGACAGCTTCTCGATCTCCGCACGCGTAGGCATCCGCACGGTGATCTCGTCGCGGTAGCGCGCCTGCACGAGGCCAACGCTGGCCAAGATGCCGCCGGGCGCTGACACGTCTTCCGGCAGCATGAGCGGGGTATCCCTCACCAGTTCCTCGGGAAAGTAGGAGTCGGCCAAGGCGTAAGGGTCCTGGTCGACTATGCGCACTCGTTCCCGCACGACTGTCAACGCGGTCTCCGCATCGAGCTGGAGACGTTCCGCGACCTCGGGCGGCGGGCGCCGGATCGAGACACGCACCGCCTGGCGGGGCTGTCGACCACTTTCGGCCACAATGCTGGCCCACTGGTCACCTCGTTCGTCCGACTTGTGTCGGGCCCGCGACTCCAACACCGACCAGTCCCACACCGCCGGCGTCAAGCTGCGACGAACGAAGCTACCGCGCCCCTGACCAGCGATGATGAGCCCTTCTTCGGTCAGGCGACGAAGGGCCAGCCGGACAGTGTTCCGGCTCGCCTCGTACCGCTCCACCAGCTCAAACTCCGTCGGGAGCTGCGCGCCGGGCTCAAGTTCCCCCCGCTCGATCTGTCCTCGCAGGTCATCCGCAATTCGGTGGTACCTCGGGCGCTGCTCCCGCACGGTGCCTCCCCGCTAGTTGGCTGACTTGTGCCAACAACATACGCCCTTTGCCTTGACGATCCCAAGGTCTCGGGGCAAGCTCAGGGCATTGGTTGTTGGTACAACACCACCAACACCGTTGAGTCAGTCTTTATGCCGGGCAGGGTAGCTGCGGCGTGCTGAAAGGCGCCGTAAGGCTCTGAACTGGTCGTTCATTGACAACTGAATGAGGATCACGCCGCCTCTCCTCGGCCAAGTAGGCGGCCACACGGGATCTCTGCGTGAGGTACAGCGCGATTCGACCTTTCCGCAGCACTGCTGCGGCCGGTTGCCTCCGCTGCTCGTCTCGTACGAGCAGCGCTGAGGGGAGCCGGAATCCCGACTTCAACGGCGCGCACCCCCGGAGAGGCAACTCCGGGGGTGCTGTTCGGGCCGTTTCACCTGCTAGGGAGACCACGACCCATGAACCACATCGTGACTGTTCAGGACGCTGTTACCGCGTTTGCCGACTTTATGGAGCCGACGGACGCGGAGTTGGAGGCCATCGAGCAGGAGATGCCGGCCATCCTGGCCGGCGTCGAGTTGCTGGACGCGCAGATTGCCACCATGGACCGGACCCCGACGGAGCTGGACTCCCGGCGTATCCGCCGGGCCCGTCGTCGGCTGCTCGCCGCGCTGGCGCACCAGGCGGTGGAGGTACGCCGGGGCGGTGCGGCGTGAGCGGGCAGGAAGGCGCGCGGGAGTTCACCGCGCAGATGTCCGTCCGTGATGGCCGCTGGCGGCTGTACGTCGCTCTGCTGAACACCACCGAGCCGTGGCCCGAGTGCGCGTTCAGCGGCGACACGGTACCGACGTTCACGGACCGCGGGGACGCGCTGAGCGTGCTCGGGTTCGAGCCGGCAGCGGGCGCTGAGTGGACGTGGATCGAGGACAGCGTGACCCCCGACGATCCCGCCTCTCCGGTCGTGCTGATCGCCGCGATCCGGGTCCGTTCACGGGCGGGGGTGGGCGGATGAACGCCGTTCAGATCCGTTCAGCCGAGCGCGCCCTATCGGCCGGAACATGGCTGATCGTGTGCGGGGCGATGCTCTACTCCATCCTCACCGTGACGCCACTCATGGCCGCGCACACGGCCGAGGCGTGGGACTGGACGGCGCCGATCCTGCCGCTTGTGGTGGACGCCGCCGTCGTCATCGTGGTCAAGCTCGATGACGTGCTCGCCCGCCTCGGTGGGTACGGCGGACGCTGGCCTGTGGTGCTGCGGTGGATGACCGGACTGATGACACTCGCCCTCAACACCGCCGATTCCGCACTGAACAAAGACCTGGTCGGCGTGGCTGTCCATGCGGTCGCGCCGCTGCTGCTCATCGTCACCGCAGAGACCAGCCTCGCCTACCGGCGGGCCATCGCCCGTGCGGTGGCCGCGCTGGAAGCCGGGCAGCAGGCAGAGCGGGAGCGGCAGGAGCAGGCGGCCCGTGAGCGTGCCGCACAGGCCCGCGAAGAGGCCCGTGAGGAGCGCGAGCACGCCGCCATGCTTGCCCGTGAACAGCGTGAACATGAGGCCGCGCTCGCCCGCGAGCAGGCCGAGCGGGAAGAGCGGCAGCACCGCGAGGAGCGGGAGACCCGGGAGCGTGCGGAGGCTGCTGCGCGGGCCGAGCGTGAACGCCGTGAACGCGAGCGTGAACAGCGTGAACAGGAGCGTGAACGGGCCGAGCGGGAAGCCGCTGAGCGCCGTGCCCGCGAGCGCGCCGAGCAGCAAGCGCGTGAACGCCGTGAACGCCAAGAGCACGAGGAGCGGGCCGAGCGTGAACGCGCCGCCCTGCTGGCGCGCGGGCCGGCCAACGGCAAGCTCCCCGAGGACGACGCCCGGCAGATCGTGGCCGCCGCGTTCGACGCGGAACTCTCCGTGCGCTCTGCCGCGGAGCTGTGCGGCTGGTCGGTGGGGTGGGTGTCCGCCCGCTACGCCGAACACCGCGACCCCGGCGCCGGCGGCGCCGAGCTGGCCATTGCGAGCAACTGATGGCCACGATCCCCACCTATCGGTGGCGGCTCGCCCCTGACGGTTTGGCCACGCGCCGCCAGCTGCGCGCGCTCGGGCTGCGGCCCGGCGGGCAGGACGTTGCTGCACAGGTCGAGCGCCCGCGCCGCCGTCGTGAACCGCTGGTCGCCTACCTCTACCTCATCGAGCAGGCCAAGCCCGTTCGGCCGATGACTCCTGCGAAGCGGGCGGCCCTGGCCAAGGCCAACGCCGCCCGGCGGATCTGCCCGCAGTGCCGGCGGGATGCCGGATACGTGATCCCGTCCTCGCTCGGCATGTGCACCCCGTGTGCCTTCCCCGAGGAACGGCGCGCCGCATAAGCCCTGTTGGCAGGCCCGGCCATACGCCTCCTACAGCACCGGCCGGGCCCTACTCCCCTGAAGGAGTGCTCACAGCATGACGGAACTCAGCACTGAGCCGGTAGCCATCCCGGCTCCCGCACCGCCCCCGCCCACACCTGCACCCACGCCGACCGAGCAGGCCGCCGCGGACGCGGGGCCCGAGCACACGCCCGGCGGTTGGCCGGTCGTCCCGCTCGCTCTCGCCGGGGCGAACAGCACCGTGGGCATGGTCGCCACCGCCGCCCTGGCCGGCGGTCCGGTCGCCGCCATGGTTGCCGCGACCGGCGCTGTCGTCCTCGGCACCGTGGCCGGCACCCGCAGCCGCAAGACCAACCCCCGCAAGGAAGCCCGCCGTACCGCCGCCCGCGCGGCCGGTCGGTCCGCCGCCCGCAGCGCTGGCCTGCGCCGCACCGGAGCAGGAACGGTCGGCAGCAGCCGAGCCGGGAGCAGCCGTTCGGCCGGCTCCCGCGCCGGCCGCTCCGGCGGCAAGCCGGTCAGCGGGCCCGGCCAGCACCGCCGCCCGTCCGGTACGACCGCCGGCCACGGCAGCACCGGGGCGAGCAAGGCCAGCAAGGCCCGCAGCAACACCGGCAAGGGCACAACCAGGCACGCGGCCGGCGCCGCCGGGAAGGCTGCGGGCAAGGTGGGGCAGGTCAAAGCCCTGCGCCGGACCGCGCAGCAGGCCGCGGCCGGCTCACGGGCCGGACAGCGGGCACAGACCACCGCCGCACGCCGCGCGGTCGCGGACGCCCGCCGCAACACCAAGGCCCGCACCAACGGCGGCGCCGGGTCCACCCACCGCGGCGGCCTGGGTGGCCGGATGCTCGGTGGTGTCGCCCGTAAGGCACGCGCCGCGCGGGATGCGGCAGTCGCCAAGCACCGTGCCCGGCGCGACGCCGCAACCGCCGGCACCGTCGCCGCCAAGCGCGCCGCGGTCCGGAAGGCTCCGGCCCGTCGGGCTGCTCGGCAGGCGTTGCGCAGGTCCGCGGCCCGATTCCACGGCCGGCGCCTGCTCGCCGCCCTGCTCGCCCTGCCCCTCGGGTTGCTCGGCATGGTCACCACGCCGATCGGGCGGAAGTTCGATATCCCGTGGCTGATGTACCCCGGTCGGCGCCTGTTCTGGCGCATCGTCCGCACCGCCACCGAGCAGCGGGCCCACCGCGACGCGGCGATCCGCCAGGAGCAGGCCGAGCAGGAAGCCGCCGCCGACGCGGAAGCCACCGAGGACGGCGCCGACGGCATCGCGGATGGCGTCGAGCGCCCCGAGTCCACCGTCCCCACCAGCACGAACACCCCGTCGACCGAGGGAGAGCACGTGTCCGGTTTCCGATTTGAAGAGGCCGCTGAGGAGATGGAGCAGGCCGCCAACTCCTACGAGCCTGAGAACGCCATGGAGATCCTGGCCATGGTCGAGGGTCTGCCCGCCGCCCTCACATCCGTGGCGAACGTGATGAAGATCCTCGCGGAGCGCTCCGACTCGGAGTTTCCGCTGGAGAAGGAGGTGGCGGACGGCTTCAACGACATCTTCGGCGCCCTGATGAGTGCGGTCGCGGTCGCGGAGGACATGGGCCCGCTGTTCCGGCAGGCGCACGAGCAGGACATCGCCCGGCACGAGGACCCCCGCAACGGCACCGAGGCTGAGAAGGGCTGGAACGTCTGACATGAGCAGCACCGCCACCGCCACCAAAAAGCAGGCGAGCAGTGGCCCGGTGCTGGACTGGAGCGCCGGTCACGGACCTGTGACCGGCGCCCTGTCCGCCACCACCGGAGCCTTCGCCGTCGCCACCACCGGAGCCGCCACATCCATGCCGCCCGGATGGGCCCTCGCGGTCGGCGCCGCGGGCGCCCTTGGTCACACCGTCGTCGGCCTGCGCGTACGGAACGCCGGCCGCACCCTCGCCACCCGCGCAGCCTCCTGGCTGGTCGGCGCCGGCTGGACCACCTGGGCCATGACGAATGGCCCCCTCACCTGGGCCGCCCTCGGCTCCCTGGCCACGATGGGCGTCGGTATCGGCGCCGCCGCCCGCTCCGCCGCCCTGTTCGAGGAAGCCCGCGAAGAGGAAGCCATCGCCGCTGAACAGCGCGAGATCGCGCGGGAGCTGTCCGCGGAGCGGCGGGCGATCGCCGCGGAGTGGGTGGAGCGGATCCAGCGGATTTGCTCGATCAGCGTGCGCGTGGTCGGTGTGGAGATGTGGCCGACGGGCGCGGGCTACTCCTTGGACCTGGAACCGCAGGGCGGTATCACCTACGACCGGATCGCGCAGTACTCGGTAGCTCTGTCGGCGGACGCGCGGCTGCCGCACGGCTGCACCGCCAGCGCTGGGCCCGGGATCCACCAAGGCCGCACGATCATGGACGTGACCACGGTCAACGTCCTCAAAGAGGACTGCCCCTACCCCGAGGACTACGGGCCCTTGTCGGTCCTGTCCGGCCTGCCGTGGGGCGTGCGCACCAACGGCGAGATCGTCTCCGCCTACCTGCGCGAGCAGTGCGCCCTGGTCGTCGGCCCCACGGGGTCGGGCAAGACGAACATGGTGCACACGATCCTCGCCGGGTTCGCCCGCGCGCAGGACGTGCTCACCTGGGTGATCGACCTCAACGCCGGCAGCGCGGGCCTGCCCTGGGTCCTGCCCGCCCTCAACGGCGAGCTGACCACCGAGAACGGCAAACCGGTGCGGCCCGGTGTGGACTGGCTCGCCTCCTCCTACGAGGAGGCGACGCTGATGCTCGATGCCGCGCTGGCCATCGGCCTGCACCGCAAGAAGGCGTATCAGGACCTGCTGGCCAAGGCGAACACGGACCTGCTCCCCATCAGCTCCAAGATCCCGCAGATCCTGCTGGTCATCGACGAGGGCGCGGAAATCCTGGTCAGCACCGACCGGCAGATGAAGCAGCTCGCAAAGAAGATCCTGGAAGTCATCCGGATGCTGCGCGCCATGGGCATCCGCACTGTGCTCACCGCGCTCGGTGCCACCGGCAGCGTGCTGGGCAATCTGATGATCCGCCGGGAAGGCAAGGTCCGCGTTGCCCTGACCGGCGGTGAGACCGAGGGCATGGACCTGGGCAAGATGTTCCCCGGCCGGCGCGGACTGCGCGTCGACCAGGCCCCCTACAAGGGCGCCGGGTTCATGGGCACCCCCGAGTCGCCGGCCGCGCTGTTCAAGTCCTGGCGGATCCTGCCCAACCAGATCCGCGACATCACCGTCGCCACCTCCGACCGGCACCCCCGCCTGGACGACGTGTCCGCCAAAGCCGCCGGCCCGGCCTATGCCCGCCGCTGGGATGCCGAACGCACCGCATGGATGCGCGACCTCACCCTCACCGACGCCGAACTGAGCGACGACTCCGACGCCGGGGCGGGCGGGCTGAACCTGACCGCGCTACGTGAGAGTGAGGCGGAGCAGGTGACGCCCGAAGAGGCGATGCTGCGGGCGTTTCGGGAGCAGATCGACGCTCAGTTCGGCACTGCCCCCGAACCGCAGACCCCCGCGGGGAACGAGGGGCCGCCGGCCGCGGGTGGGCTGAACCTGTCGGTGCTGCGGGGCGAGCAGGACAGCCCCGCACAGCAGGCCGCGCTGGCGCTGCTGCTCGCCGCCGGCCAGGAGGGCACCGGGGCGTCCGCGATCGCCCGCGCGCTCGCCAACGAGCACGGCACGTCCCGGCAGACGGTCGTGGGCTGGCTGCGGGACTGGGTCAAGGACGGCACCGCCGTCCGCGTCGGAGAGGGCACCAAGGCCCGCTACGTCCACCGCCAGCACGCCCCCGAACAGCCCCCCGAAGGTTGATCACTTGTCGCTTGTCGCCCCCGCCAGAACACACGCCGCTCAGTCCCCCTGGGGGCGCGGAAACGGCTTATGACCTGCAAGGCGACAAGCGACAAGACAAGACAAGCGACAAGCCGCACGACAAGGAAGACGACAAGCCACGCGACAAGCACAGCCACCCATCCGAGCGGGCCCGCACCACCTCCGTGGTGCGGGCCCGCGGCTCACCCGAGGAGCCCCGAAATGGACCACCGCACCCCGCCGGGGAACATCGCCCCGCACATACCCGCCGCCGACTGGCAGCGCGCACAGGCCACCGGACAGCCCGTCGTCATCGTCCTCAACGACCCTTGCCCGGCCGGCATCCCCTGGCGCCGCATCCTGATCCCGTTCGCGATCACCGGGGCGGTCGTGGCCGGCGGCTGGGGACTGGTCGCCTGCCTCTGCCTCCTGCTCGACGCCGCGGCCCACACCGCCACCGTCATCGCGGGCGCCGCCGGACCCATCGGCATCGGCGGTATCACTCTCAAGCTCGCCCGCGGCAAGACCACCTAGATACGCCCGGGGCGACCGCCCCTCTCGCCAAAGATGCGCGGTCGCCCCGGCCAACCAGCCCACTACAGACCCGTTGGAGGTCTCCCAGCATGACGCAACCCACCGCCTACCGGCGAGTGCGCGGCCGACGCCCGCGCTTACTGGACCTGTTCTGCTGCCAGGGCGGCGCCGCCAAGGGCTACGCCGACGCCGAGTTCGACGTGACCGGCGTCGACCTCAGCCCGCAACCGCGCTACCCATTCCGGTTCGTGCAGGCGGACGCGATCGCGTTCGTCCTCGAACACGGCGCCGCGTTCGACTTCATCCACGCCTCCCCGCCGTGCCAGCACGACAGCGAGTGCCAGCGCATCCAGTCCAACGACCACCCCGACTTGATCGCCCCCACCCGCACGGCTCTTGAAGCGACAGGGCGACCGTGGGTGATGGAGAACGTGCGGGGTGCGGTGCCCAAGCTGCGTGCTCCGGTGATGCTGTGCGGGCAGATGTTCCGGCTGGCCAACTACCGGCACCGGTACTTCGAGACCGGCGGCGGCTTCACCCTCGCTCAACCCGACCACCCGCCGCACCTGATCCCGCAGGCCAAGATGGGCCGCCCGGTCCCGCCGGGCCACTACGGGCAGTTCGTCGGCAACTTCTCCGGAGTCCCTCTCGCTCGTGAGGTGCTGGGGGTGCCGTGGATGAACCGGGACGGCATCCGTGAGTGCATCCCCCCGGCCTACGCCGAGTTCATCGGCCGGGCCGCCCTGGCCATGCTCACCCCGGCGCTGGGGGTGGCGGCGTGAGTGGCATTCTGACCGCCGATCTGGCCTGTCTGCCCCTGCTCGCCTCCGCGCTGTCCTCGGCAGAACGAGGCTGGCCGGTCATCCCGCTGCACCCGCGCGGGAAGCGGCCCGCCGGGCACCCTGAACGCGACTGCCCGGGCACGGGGCGGTGCGCGGTCGGCCACCGCAAGCCCGAACAGCGCGCCACCACCAACCCTGACTTGATCCACGCCACCTGGGCTACGCGCCCGTACAACGTGGGGATCGCGACCGGTCCAGCCGGGCTGCTGGTGGTCGATCTGGACGTGTGCAAGCCCGAAGAACCAGAAGGAGCGCCTGACGGCGCCACTTCGTTGCAAGCGCTCTGCGAGCGCGCCGCCCAGGCCATCCCCACGACCTACCGGGTACGGACCGCCCGCGGCGGGGAGCACCTGTACTTCACCGCACCCACCGGGATGCGACTGAAGTGCAGCGCGAACCGTCTCGGGCCGCACATCGACACCCGCGCATGGGGCGGCTACGTCGTCGCCCCCGGCAGCACCACCCCCGACGGCGCCTACGAAGTGACCGATGACGCCCCCGTGGCACCGCTTCCCGGGTGGCTGGCCGAACAGCTCACCGAGCCGCATCGGCCCGCCGTTGTGGATCTGGCGCCGCTGTGGGACGGCACCCGGGCCGCCCGCACGGCGCTGGAACGGGAGTGCGCGGTCATTGCCGCCACTACCGACGGCGGGCGCAACAACACCCTGCACAAGAGCGCCTGCAAGATCGCCCGGTTCGTCGCATGGGGCGACCTCCCCCGGGACGTGGCAGAGCAGGCAATCCAGGGGGCGGGGGAGTCCACGGGACTGCCGCCGGCCGAGTGCCGCACGACCATCCGCAGCGCCATGGACTGGGTCATCACCCACGCCACACCACGGCAGGCAGCCTCATGAACGGCCCCAGCTCCCCCCACCTGGATTGCCCCAGCCGCACTGCCGGCCGGCCGCACGCCGCTCCACAGCCTGTGGACACGACGGGCGTGGGCGAGCCGAAAGGCGCCGCCCGTCAGGGCGTCGTCACTGTCCTTCGCTCGAACCGCCCCCAGGTCCGGCCGGGCGCCGACCCCACACCGGACGCCCCCGGAATCCGGATCTTCGCTCCGCCCACCTACCGGCACCACTACGACGGCGCCCGTTGGTCCACCCGATCCGGCGCCCTACCCACCGCCGCCTACGCCTGCGTCTGCGGGCAAACCGGCACCGCCACCGGCCCCGAGAACGTGGCCGTGCTGGTCTCCGAGTACGACGCCCACCGATCCGCCTGCACCGGGGCGCCCGCCGCACCCACCGAAGGGAGGGCCGCCGCATGACCGCCCAAATCGACGGCGCCGCACTGCTCAACGAGGTGGAAGCCTTCCACCGCCGCTTCAACGTCTTCCCCACCGAACACGCCTACACCGCCGTCGCCCTGTGGGACGCGCACGCCCACCTCATCGACTGCTTCGAGACCACCCCGCGGATCGCGTTCCTGTCCCCGGAGCCGGGATCGGGGAAGTCCCGCGCGCTGGAGATCGTGGAACTGCTCACGCCCCGCCCGGTCGCCACCGTGTCGGCGTCCGCCAACGCCCTGTACCGGCTGGTCGACTCCGCGGCCGGCCTACCCACGGTGCTGTTCGATGAGGTAGACACCATCTTCGGACCCAAGGCAGGCGCCGACGAGGCACTGCGCGGCTTCCTGAACGCCGGCTACCGGCGGACCACAGGCGCCCTGCGGTGCGTCGGAGAGGGCTCCAACCAGAACGCACAGCTCTTCAACTCCTACTGCGCCGTGGCCATGGCCGGACTCGGCTCGCTACCGGACACCGTCCTGACCCGCTCCGTCATCATCCGCATGCGCAAGCGGGCCCCCAACGAGAAGGCCGAGCCCTACCGGCAGCGCATCCACGAAAAGCAGGGCCACGCCGTGCGGGACCGGCTCGCCAAATGGGCCGACAGCGTTCGCGAACAGGTTGCGGGAGCCTGGCCCGAGATGCCCGAAGGGGTCACCGACCGGCCCGCGGACGTATGGGAACCCCTGCTCGCCGTCGCGGACGCGGCCGGCGGCGACTGGCCCGCACGCGCCCGTGCCGCCTGCCTGGAACTGGTCCACGCCGCCCACGACAACGACGAAGCGTCCCTCGGAGTGCGGCTGCTGACCGACCTGCGCGACAAGGTGTTCTGCGGCGCCGACCGGATGCCAACAGCCGCCATCATCGAATGCCTGCTGCGCATGGACGACGCCCCCTGGGGCGACCTGGACGACAAGCCGATCAACTCCCGCACCCTCGCCCGGCTGCTCGGCCAGTACGTCACCCCGGCCAACAAGCCGATCAAACCGCGCGGCATCCGCACCCCCTCGGGCTTCCCCAAGGGCTACTACGCGGAAGACCTCACGGACGCCTGGACGCGGTACTGCCCTCCCACCCCCGAGGAATCCGCCACGTCCGCCACGTCCGCCACACCGCAGGTCAACAGGGGTGAATCCGTGGCGGATACCGCCACACCGATCCGCCACATGTCTGCGGAAGCCGCCACACAGCCCACCCTCACCCACTGACCGAGCAAGCGCCCAGGTGCCGCCCCAGCCCCCGTGGGGTGTGGCGGCACCTATCCGCCACAAAACCGCTATCCGCCACACGATCAAGGCTCTGACCTGCGATGTGGCGGCGTGGCGGACGTGGCGGATCCCCCAGAAGAGAGAAGAGACAAGGAGTCGCACGTTGGCCCGCGACGAAAAGCTCAAGCTCCCCGAAGTCCTCGAAGAGATCGAGATGAGCCGCGCCGCCTTCTACCGCCTACGCGCCCGCGGTAAGGCACCCAAGCTCATCAAGCTCCCCAACGGCCAGCTCCGCTGCCGCCGCAGCGACTTGGACGCGTGGTGGGCCAAACACGAAGTTGCAGCCTGATCCTTGACCACACCGACGGGACCTCGCCATGGCGGGGTCCCGTCCCCATGAGGGAGCCAAATGCACAGCTACGACGTGCGTATTTGGAGTATCCGCAAGCGCCCAAGCAAGGTCGCTCCGTTCCAGCTCCGCTGGCAAGTGGCTGGTGACGAACATCAGGAGAAGTTCCCCACCAAGACTCTCGCCGACGCCCGCCGCGCCGAGTTGCTGACCGCTACCCGCAAGGGCGAGCCGTTCGACACGGAGACGGGTCTCCCCGTCTCGGAGGTACGGGAGCGGAACCGTACGAGCTGGTACATCCACGCTCGTGCGCACGCCGCACGAAAGTGGCCGACGGCAGCGGCGAAGCACCGGGCAAGCATCGCCGAGAGCCTGACCATCGCCACGATGGCTCTGTGCCCGGCGGGCAAGGGACGCCCGGCGGATGACGTGTTGCGCCGCGCGCTCTACCAGTGGGCTTTCAACGCCGGACGGCACGGCCAGGAACCCCCGGAAGCCGAAGCGAAGGCACTGACGTGGGTCGAACGCAACACGCCGGCAGTGGTCGACCTGGACAACGCCAAGCGCATGCGTGGGGTGTTGGACCATCTGGCCAAGCGACAGGACGGCAAGCCAGCCGCTGCGAACACGTTTCGGCGCCGCCGCGCGGTGCTGAGTAACTGCCTACGCCTGGCCGTGGAACACGAGCTGCTGCCCGGCAACCCCCTGCACCGCGTGCACTGGGAGACGCCCAAGGCGGTCGAGGAACTGGACGTGCGCAGCGTCGCCACGCCGGCTCAGGCACGGGCCCTGCTCGATGCGGTCCGCGCTCAGGGTCCCCGCGGTGCCCACCTGGTCGCGTTCTTCGCATGCATCTACTACGCCGCCATGCGGCCCGAGGAAGTGTCAATGCTCAGCGCCGACCAGTGCGACCTCCCCACCGAGGGATGGGGGCGACTCCTGCTCGCCGGCGCCCGCCCGCAGGTGGGTTCCGCATGGACGGACGACGGCAAGCCCTACGAGGAACGCCAGTTGAAGCACCGGGCCCGCCGGGCGGTCCGGCCGGTGCCCATCCCGCCAGTGTTGGTCGCCATCCTGCGTGCGCACCTGGACGCGTTCGGCACCACGCCCGAGGGGCGACTGTTCAGCGCCGTACGCGGCGGACCGGTCCGGTCGCAGGAGTACGGCGCGGTATGGAAGGAAGCTCGCAGAAAGGCGCTCACGGCCGCGCAGGTGGCCTCTCCGCTGGCTGCCATCCCGTACGACCTGCGACACGCGTGTGTGTCGTTCTGGCTGCGCTCCGGGGTGAGCCTGGCTGAGACCGCCCGACGTGCAGGACAGAGCGTCGCCGTACTCCAGCGCTACTACGCCAAGGTGCTGGACGGGGAGGAAGCCAAAATGAACGCCCTGATCGATCGGGGGTTGGCGGAGCACGAGGACGGGGCCGAGGGGTCCTGATTCCTGGCCGCAGGTTGGCCGCACGCGCTGGTCAGAGGTGGGATACCGGCGGGTCAGGGTGAGACAAGGTCATGCAGAAGGGGTGCCGCTCTGGAGAGTGGCACCCCTTCTGACCTGCAAGCCTCTGACCTGCTGCGGAGGCGGTGGGATTTGAACCCACGGTGACATCGCTGCCACGACGGTTTTCAAGACCGTTCCCTTAGGCCGCTCGGGCACGCCTCCCCGCGCCGGTGTTGATCCGGCGCGGGACAAGAGTAACGGGTGGGCCCGGCGGCGGGGGTGTCAGCTGTCGCCGACCCGGGAGCCCAGGGTCAGTTCGACCGTGCGGGTCTTGCCGTCCCGTTCGTAGGTGAGCTGGACCTTGTCGCCGGGCTGGTGGGTCCAGATCTCGCCGATCAGGGTGGGGCCGGAGTCGATCACGCGGTCGTCGAGCTTGGTGATGACGTCCCCCGGCTTGAGACCCGCGTCGGCCGCGGGACCGCCCGGCTCCACCGCCTCCGAGCCGCTCGCACCCTGCTCGGTGATCTTCGCGCCGCCCGTGCCCTCCTCCAGCGAGACGGAGGCGCCGATCTTGGCGTACACCGGCTTGCCGGTCTTGATCAGCTGCTGGGCTACGACCTTCGCCTGGTTGATCGGGATGGCGAAGCCCAGGCCGATGGAGCCGGACTGGCTGCTGCCGCCCAGGCCGTTGCCCGCGGACTGGATCGCCGAGTTGATGCCGATCACATTGCCCTGGGCGTCCAGCAGCGGGCCGCCCGAGTTGCCCGGGTTGATCGACGCGTCGGTCTGCAGCGCGCTCATGTACGAGGCGTTGCTGCCGGTGCCGTCGCTGGAGGCCACCGGGCGGTTCTTGGCGCTGATGATGCCCGTGGTCACCGTGTTCGACAGGCCGAAGGGCGCGCCGATCGCGATCGTCGAGTCGCCCACCGCCACCTTGTCGGAGTTGCCGAGGGTGAGCGGCTTGAGACCCGAGGGGGCGTTCTTGAGCTTGATGACCGCCACGTCGTAGCCCTGGGCGTTGCCCACGACCTCCGCGTCGTACTTCTTGCCGTTCGGGAAGGTCGCCGTCAGCTTGCCGCCGTCGACGGCGTCGGCCACCACATGGTTGTTGGTGACGATGTGGCCCTCGGTGTCGAAGACGAACCCGGTGCCGGTGCCGCCCTCGCCGCTGCTGCTCGCCGCCTCGATGGTGACGGTGCTGGGCAGCGCCTTCTGGGCCACGCCCGCGATGGTGCCCGCGTCGCGCTTGACGTCGCCGCCGGTGTCGGAGGCGGCGACGGTGGTCGAGGAGGTCGCGTCGTCCTTGGCCAGGGTGTAGCCGAGTCCGCCGCCGAGGCCGCCGGCGACCAGCGACGCGATCAGGACCGCGGCGAGCAGGCCGCCGCGTCGGCCGGACTTCGGCGCGGGCGCCGGCTGCTGGTACGCCGCGCCCCAGACCGTGCCCGATCCCCCGGCACCGCCGGAGGTGGCGTCGGGGTGGGCGTGGGCATACGCGGGGGCCGCCGGGGCGGGGGGCGGCCAGGACGCGTCCGGTGCCGACGGGCCCTGCGGCGCCGCCGGGGTGCCCGGTGCCGGTCCCGCGGCGCCCGCGGGCGGCGCGCCGTGCGGCACCGGCGGGAGCGGGGTGGTCGGGGCGCCGGTACCGGGAGCCGGGTGGCCCTGCGGCTCCGGAGCAGCGGGAGCGTCCACCGGCACGGGGGGTGCGGACGGGGCCGGGGGTACCGCGGCGCCCTCGTTCTCGGTGCTCACAGCTTTTCTCCTCGATCCACGGCTGTCGTTGTCGGTCGCACTCGGTCACGCCCGTTCACGTGTGTCGACGGCCCGGTGCGCTTCAGCTGTGCTGGTCTTTTTGTATGCCGTCAGCTTTTCCCACGGGGCGTCAGAGCACCATAAGCGGTGCCTGTGGGTCCGCGGCCATTCTTTATATAGGTCATGTACGACGAAAAGGACACATTCCAGTCCCTCCGTCGACACGTCTACCCCCTCTCGGTGGCACCATGACGCGGTGACCCACGCACGCCGGCCCACGCCCCAAGTCGTCGCCCACCGCGGAGCCTCCGAGGACGCGCCCGAACACACCCTGGCCGCGTACCGCAAGGCGATCGAGGACGGGGCCGACGCCCTGGAGTGCGATGTCCGCCTCACCGCGGACGGCCACCTCGTCTGCGTCCACGACCGCCGCGTCAACCGCACCTCCAACGGCCGCGGCGCGGTCTCCGCACTGGAGCTCGCCGACCTCGCCGCGCTGGACTTCGGTTCCTGGAAGAGGGGCGACCCCTGGCGGAACCGGGACGAGGACCCGGACTGGGAGGTCCGCCCGGAGGACCCGCAGGACACCTCGGTCCTCACCCTGGAACGCCTGCTGGAGCTGGTCGCCGACGCCGGGCGCCCGGTGGAGCTGGCCATCGAGACCAAGCACCCCACCCGCTGGGCGGGCCAGGTCGAGGAGCGGCTGCTGCACCTGCTGAAGCGGTTCGGCCTGGACTCCCCGGCCGTCGCTGACGCCTCCACGGTCCGGGTGATGAGCTTCTCCGCGCGCTCGCTGCACCGCGTGCGTGCCTCCTCGCCGACCCTGCCGACGGTCTATCTGATGCAGTTCGTCTCGCCCCGGCTGCGCGACGGACGGCTGCCGGCGGGGGTCCGGATCGCGGGCCCGTCGATCCGGATCGTGCGCCATCACCCCGCGTACATCGAGCGTCTGAAGCGCGCCGGCCACCAGGTGCACGTCTGGACCGTGAACGAGCCCGAGGACGTCGCCCTCTGCGCGGAGCTCGGCGTCGACGCCATCATCACCAACCGCCCGCGCGCGGTGCGGCATCAGCTGGGCCGCTGAGCTGCGCCGAACCATCCGCCCCGGTACGACCTCTTGACCCGGTGGTCCCACCGGCCCCATCCTCCACTCTCGGCCACACCGTCGATTTCCAGCCAGGCAGTTACAGGGAGTGCTCCGGCGCGTTCGGTCCGTATTCGATCGTTTCGAATGCGTCACCGGACCTGCGTTGGCCGGTTTCCGGTACAGGCCAATGGGGCATCCACACCGTGGCGTGGGGCGAAGGAGGTCTCGGGGGTGGCGTTGGTGGTGGCACAGGAGGTGCCCACGTCGTCGAGCATGGCCGTACCCCATGGCCCTGCGGGCGTGGGGAAAACGCGACACCGGATGCGCGATCAGCTGCGCATGGGCGGTGTGGCGGAAGCGGTCATCGACGATGCCGTACTGATTCTTTCCGAACTCTTGAGCAACGCGTGCAAACACGGCCGACCACTGGGCGACGCCCTGGCCGGGGACGGCGACGTCCGGGCCGCATGGCGGGTGGACCCGGCCGGGCGGCTCACGGTGGAGGTCACGGACGGCGGTGGGCCCACCCGCCCGGCTCCGGCCACGCCCTCGGTCACCGCGCACGGCGGCCGCGGGCTGAACATCATCACCGCGCTGGCCGACGACTGGGGCGTACGGGACGACGCGCGGGGCGAGGTCACCGTCTGGGTGGTCGTCCATGACGACGTGCATGACCGGAACGCCGGACACCGTCGCCACGACTTCGCTACGCGCGTGGCTGCCCCGTCGGTC
This sequence comes from Streptomyces sp. NPDC002776, assembly GCF_053592195.1. NCBI lineage: Bacteria > Bacillati > Actinomycetota > Actinomycetes > Kitasatosporales > Streptomycetaceae > Streptomyces > Streptomyces sp. NPDC002776. The sequence goes on from NZ_JBSFVG010000014.1 coordinate 162,533, forward strand.
GCCGCGATGCCCGAACTCGACTTCGCGGACGCGCTCGAGGACCTGGACTGACCCTCCGGTCACCGAGCGGCCCGGGAAGCGCGCAGGGACGCGTTGTCCACAGGGTCGCCTCGGCCATGGCGTGAACAGCTAGGCTCCCGCCGTACCAGACGAGCCGTTTCCGGGAGACACCCTCATGGCCAAGAAGCGACCCCAGACGAAGGCCGCGCGCCCGCAGCTCAAGGACGGGGAGATCCCGGTCGTCGGAGCCCGCGAGCCCTGCCCCTGCGGCAGTGGCCGCCGCTACAAGGCCTGTCACGGCAAGGCCGCCGCCGAAGCCGTGACCGAGCTGGTGCACCGCCCCTTCGAGGGGCTGCCCGGCGAGTGCGACTGGGTGGCCCTGCGCGAGCTGGTGCCCGCCGCCACGGTCCCGCTGCCCCTCAAGGACGGGCTGCCCGAGGGCGTCCCGGCCGTCACGCTGGCGACCGTGCTGCCGATGGCCTGGCCCGCGCTGCGCCGCGACGACGGCTCGGTGCTGCTGGGCCTGCAGAACGACACGGCGTCCGGCGACCTCAGCCGCGATCTCGCCGACACCCTCCGGCGCGCCCTGGAGGCCAAGCCCGGCACCCCGGTGCAGGCACGGCGCGCCCCGGCCGACGGTCCGCGGCTGCAGGACCTGCTCGACCCGGAAGGCGCGTTCGAGCCAGTTGTGCACACGGGCTTCGAGTTCTGGGTCCCGGACGCGGAGAACTCCACCCCGGAGGTGACCGCCTCCCTGGAGCGGGCCAACGCCGCCGCCATCCCGACCGTGCGGCTGACCGGCGTGGACGCCGCGTACTGGTGCGAGACGCCGGAGAAGAACCACCTGCGCTGGGTCATGCCGTACCCCGAGGAGCAGCTTCTGGACGCGCTGGCGCGACTGCACGCGGCGGGCCGGTCGAACCTGGGCGAGGGCACCCGTCTCGTGGGTTCCTTCCGCGCTCACGGCCTCACCGTGCCGGTCTGGGACCTGCCGAGCGGGTTCGGCGCCGAGGACGCGGAGAAGCCGGCCGCCGAGTTCGCCGAACGTCTCACCGCCGCACTGGCCACCGACGCCCCGCTCACCGCGGACGAGCGCCGCGCCCGGGGCGGCCTGACCAACCGCCAGGTCACGCTCAGCTGACGCACCGCGCGAAGATCCTCGGCGGCTGACCGACCGGTCAGCCGCGGGGGGCGCCCGGACAGGTGACTCCGATCACAACTCCCGCTCCCCGCAGGGAAATCGGTGACCGGAAAGCCCGGATCGAATTTGCGAACCGCCGATCTCTTGTTACCGTTCCAGTAGCCCGGTTGCTGGTGCATCCCCCGTCGCCAGCAACCGGGTCTTTCCATGCGCGCGGTCCTCTACAGAGTGCCGCCGCGCGTCAACTGCCCGTAGGCGCGGCCGAGTTGCTCCCGGACCGCAGCAGCAGCGGGCCCTCGCCGGCCCGGGCCGCGAACTCCGCGACCGCCGTGTGGTCGGCCGGCGCGCCCCGGGTGGCCGCACGGGGTGTCTCGCAGCTGCCGGGCTCGTCCTCGGCGCCCACCGCGCACCGGATCTGCACCGTGCGCCCGCCCGGCCCCATCAGGCTCAGCACCGCATCCAGCGCTCCGCCGGTGGTGTTGCGGTAGTAGGTGCGCGCCCATGTCCGCTCGCCCTGGGTGAGCACACAGGTCTGCGCCTCGATGCCGTCGGGCGAGGTGAGTTCGGGTCCGCAGCGCGCGGCGGTGGCCAGGCCGAGGCCCGGGGGCGACGGGGAGGGCGCTTTCGCGTCGGGGGAAGCGGACGGCCGTGCGGAAACGGACGGCCGTGGCGAAGCGGACGGCCGTGGGGAAGCGGCCTCTTCGCCCACCTGCCCCGCGGACGCCACGGCGAGCGGCAGCGCCACCGCGCACACCGCGACGCCGGCCAGGGCGAGCAGACGAAGGTTCATGGACGGAAGATAACGAGGGAAGGCGGGCGCCCCGTCCGGTGCGCGCCCGACACCCCTACAACTCGGGTGCGCTCACACCCGTACGAGTGAGGGCCTCCACCACGGCGTCCACCACGGCCTCCACGTCCGGCAGCCACGGGGCCGCCGGGCCGGGCCCCGGCGCGCGCTCCCAGCGGACGGCGCCCTCGCCGGTCTCGGAGGGGGGCAGGGCGAGATAGCCGCCCGTGCCGTGGAACCGCAGGGAGCCCGGAACGTAGTCCTTGGCGTACAGCAGTTCGCCCAACCGCTCCAGGGAGTACGGCTTGACGAGCAGCGCCCAGCGGGTGGGCGAGGCGATCACGGGGCCGAGCCGCATCCCCGTGCGGTCGAGCGCCGTGAGGGCCTGGGCGGCCGGCAGGGCCGGCAGGCTGACGGCGCAGGGCGCCTTGCCGCCGCTGGCCAGCACGATCGGTGCCGCCGGTCGGTTGCTCCACCACCAGCGCACCATGCGCTCGTCGGTGGTGGCCGCGAGGAGGCCGGGGTCGAAGGGATGCGCACCGGGCACCGTGCAGTCCGCGTCGGGGCACCCGCACCGGGACCGCCCCTGCGGATCCGCCGTCACACCCGGGAGTACGGGCCACTGCCATTGAGTCGCGAAGGTCAGGGCCGCACTGAGCAACTCAGGCCTCCCGCCGTTGCGCTGGGACAGGAGCCTGCGTCGCCTTCCGAGGAACTCTCGCATGAGCGCTCGTTCCTTTCCGTTGCACCGCTGGCAACACCGTGGTCCACATCACACCATGTGTCGATCACTTCACTGTGCGTACCTGTTGGCGCATCACACCCCTGCTTCGAGCAGAGGGAACCCCTATGGGCCGAGCGGCGGCTGCGTCCGCGGCAGCCTCACCCATACTGCGTGGATCAAAAGCACGGGCCTGGCGTGGGGTGGCGAAGTCTGGCGTTTTGCCGTTGCGCGTATTTCTCTTCGCCTCCGCCACGGGAGGATGGGGCACGGTCGTCGGTGGCTAAGACGCCCGGGTCCGCCGCCAGGTTCCGGGTGACTGTCAACCACCCCTGGCCTTCTCCGAGTACGTACCCATCACGACCGCTGTGACGCTCCGTGGAACACGCCCAGTCGACCGCAATAAGGCGTTCCCTGAGGCAGTTTTAAGCCAACTTTGCCTTTCTGCAAGGGGTCGGGGAAAAGTGGACCGGTTACCCGCGGACACCACGAATCCCGGCAGGACAATGCTGGACATCCCCTCACGAGTGCGTGTACATGTGGAGACACTGCTAGCGGCGCAGAATGACATGGGGGTTTGCGATGCTTTTGAGCAATACGCACCGGTCGGAAAGCCGGACGCCATGAACGCCCCGCACCCTCCGAAAGTGGCCGGAATCGATTCCACGGTTCCCTCGCCCGCACACACTGTCGCGCCCGCGCCCGCGGCCTCTGAGACCCCGGCAGCCACCTCCGTCCCACCGCCCACTCCACCGGGCGCCCCCGGACTGCTGCTCCAGGACCGGCTCGCCGGCTGGGTCTCCGACCTCACCACGCTGCACGAACTCACCGAACGCCTGACCCGTACGGGGTCCTTGTCCGACGCCCTCCAGGAGCTGCTGCGCGCCGGGTCCGCCCTCGTCGGCGCCCGGCGCGGACTCGTCGTGCTGGAACCGGCCGACGGGCGGGGCCCGGACAGCACCGTCGGCCTGGGGCTGGCCCGCGCGGACCTCGGCCACATCGAGACCGTGCCGCGCGGCTCGATGCCGTACGGGAAGATCCTCAACGGGCTGCCCGGCGGGGACGGTGAGATCGCGCAGCCCGATCTGTTCGCCGAGGACGGGCTCGATCCGCGCCACCGCGAGGTGGCCGCGCGCCTCGGCTACGCCGCGAGCTACGCACTCCCCCTGCGCACCGACGCCGCCGGCCCGCTCGGCGCCGCGGTGTGGCTGTACGACGAGCCCGCCGAGCCGTCCGAGCGCCAACGGCACCTGATCGGGCTGTACACGCGGTACGCCGCCGAGCATCTCGCCCGGCTGCTGGAGGTCGAGCGCACGCGCGCGTGCATGGCGACCATGTCCGAGGAGCTGCTGCCCTCGCGGCTGCCCCGGGTGCCCGGCGTGCAGCTCGCCGTCCGGCACCGCACCGGGCCGCTCGGCGGCGGCGACTGGTACGACGCGCTGCCCCTGCCGGACGCGGCCCTCGGCCTGGCGGTCGGCTCGGTCACCGGGTCGGGGCCGAGCGCGGTGGCCGCGATGGGCCGGCTGCGGGCGTCCCTGCGGGCGTACGCCGTGATGGAGGGCGAGGACCCGGTGGCGGTCCTGTCCGATCTGGAGCTGCTGCTGCGGCTGACCGAGCCCGCCCGCTCGGCGACCGCCCTGTTCGCCTACTGCGAGCCCGCCCTGCGCAAGATCACTCTCGCCGGGGCCGGGCACTGCCCGCCGCTGCTGATCGGCGAGCGCCGCACCGAGTTCGTGGAGACCACCGTCTCCGCCCCGCTCGGCATGCTGGCCTGCTGGGAGGCGCCCAGCGTGGAGTTCCTGGCGGAGGCCGGGGAGACGGTTCTGCTGTACACCGACGGGCTGCTGCACCGTACCGGCGACGCCACGGACCGGGCCTTCGCGCGGCTGCACACGGCGGCGGCGAGCGTCCCCCGGGCGCTGCGGAACGACCCGGACGCGATCGTCGACCACGTCCTGCGGACCGTGCTGCCCGATGGTCTCGACGCGGCGGACAGCGCGGAGGACATCGTCCTGCTCGCCGCGCGCTTCGCATGACGGCGGTAACAGGTCCTTCGGCCCTGGGCCCCCTTCCGTACGACCGTACGATGGAGGGGGTCCAGTGCCGTATCAAGGAGGATGACCGTGTCGGAGGAGCTCACCCCGACCGAGCCCATTGCTGCTACCGCAGCGGGCCCGGAAGAGTCTGAAGAGCCGATCAAGCAGCGCAAGAACGGCCTGTACCCGGGCGTGTCCGACGAGCTGGCCGAGAACATGAAGTCCGGCTGGGCCGACACGGAGCTGCGCGACCTGGAGCCGATCCCCCAGGCCGCCGAGACCGCCGCCCGCCGCGCCGCGCTGTCGGCGCGCTTCCCGGGCGAGCGTCTGGTGATCCCCGCGGGCAATCTGAAGACCCGCTCGAACGACACCGAGTACCCCTTCCGGGCGTCGGTCGAGTACGCCTATCTCACCGGCAACCAGACCGAGGACGGCGTCCTGGTCATGGAGCCCGTCGCCGACGGTCACCGGGCCACCATCTACCTGCTGCCCCGCTCCGACCGGGAGAACGGCGAGTTCTGGCTCTCCGGCCAGGGCGAGCTGTGGGTCGGCCGCCGGCACTCCCTCACCGAGGCCGAAAAGCTGTACGGCATCCCCGCCTCCGACGTGCGCGAGCTGACCGGGGCGCTGCGCGAGGCCACCGGTCCGGTGCGGGTCGTGCGCGGTCACGACGCCGGGATCGAGGCCGCGCTGACCGACAAGGTCACCGCCGAGCGGGACGAGGAGCTGCGGGTCTTCCTCTCCGAGGCGCGGCTGGTCAAGGACGCGTTCGAGATCGGCGAGCTGCAGAAGGCCGTCGACTCCACGGTGCGCGGCTTCGAGGACGTGGTGAAGGTCCTCGACAAGGCCGAGGCCACCTCCGAGCGCTACATCGAGGGCACCTTCTTCCTGCGGGCCCGGGTCGAGGGCAATGACGTCGGCTACGGCTCCATCTGCGCGGCCGGCCCGCACGCCTGCACGCTGCACTGGGTGCGCAACGACGGGCCCGTGCGCTCCGGGGACCTGCTGCTGCTCGACGCGGGCGTGGAGACGCACACGTACTACACCGCCGACGTCACCCGGACGCTGCCGGTCAACGGCCGGTACACCGAGATCCAGAAGAAGATCTACGACGCCGTGTACGAGGCCCAGGAGGCCGGGATCGCCGCCGTGCGGCCCGGTGCGAAGTACCGGGACTTCCATGACGCCGCGCAGCGGGTGCTCGCCGCGAAGCTGGTGGAGTGGGGCCTGGTCGAGGGGCCCGTGGAGCGGGTGCTGGAGCTGGGGCTGCAGCGGCGGTGGACGCTGCACGGCACGGGGCACATGCTCGGTCTCGACGTCCACGACTGCGCTGCCGCGCGGCAGGAGACGTATGTGGACGGTGTGCTCGAGCCGGGGATGTGTCTGACGGTCGAGCCGGGGCTGTACTTCCAGGCCGACGACCTGACCGTGCCGGAGGAGTACCGCGGCATCGGGGTGCGGATCGAGGACGACATCCTGGTGACCGAGGACGGGAACCGGAACATGTCGGCCGCGCTTCCTCGGCGCTCGGACGAGGTCGAGGCGTGGATGGCCGAGCTGGTGAAGTAGGGAACTGACATCGGGTTGATGGCCGGATACCCGTGGGGTGTCCGGCCATCGTCGTGGGCTGCGGGCGTGTGGGGGTTGTTCGCGCGGTTCCCCGCGCCCCTAGGGGGGTTTGTGTGGACCTGCATCTGGATCTCGCCGCCGCTGACGGACGGCGGGCCGGGCTTGAGCGTGCTCTTCGGGATGCCGTGCGGGAGGGGCGGCTCGCTCCGGGTACGCGGTTGCCCGCCACCCGGAAGCTCGCCGAGGAGCTGGGGGTTTCCCGGAACACCGTCAAGGGGGCCTACGACCAGCTCGTCGCCGAGGGGTACTTCACCGCACGGCAGGGGTCGGGGACGCAGGTCGCCTCCCTGCCCGCGGAGGCCGCCGAGCCCGCCGTGGCCGCCGCACGCGCGCGTGAGCCGTCGTTCGACCTGCGGCCCGGGAGCCCCGATGTAGGGGCGTTCCCGGCCGCGGCCTGGCTGCGGGCGCTGCGGCGGGCCATCGCCACCGCGCCCTCCCTGGCCTACGACTACGGCGATCCCCGGGGCCGGATCGAGCTGCGCAACGCGCTCTCCGGGTACCTCGGGCGGGCCCGGGGGGTGATCGCCCCGCCGGAGCGGATCGTCATCACCTCGGGGTACGTCCAGGGCCTCGCCCTCCTCACCCGCGTGCTGGACGGCGGCGAGATCGCCATGGAGGACCCGGGGCTGCCCTTCCACCGGGATGTCGTACGGCGCAACGGCGGCGCCGTGGTGCCGGTGCGGGTCGATGAACGGGGCGCCCGGGTGGACGGTCTCGGGGAGCCCGCGGCGGTCGTCGTGACGCCGGCGCATCAGTATCCGACCGGGGTCACCCTCCATCCCGAGCGGCGGCGGGCGCTCACCGACTGGGCACGCGCGCGGGACGGCCTGATCGTCGAGGACGACTACGACGGGGAGTTCCGTTACGACCGGCAGCCCGTCGGGGCGTTGCAGGGGATGGCGCCGGGGCACGTCGTGTATCTGGGGACCGCCTCCAAGACCCTCGGGCCGGCGCTGCGGCTCGGCTGGATGGTGCTGCCGCCCCATCTCGTCGACGACGTCGCCGACGCCAAGCTGCACAGCGACCATCACACCGAGACGCTCGGCCAGTTGGCGCTCGCCGAGCTGATCGGCAGTCATGCCTACGACCGTCATGTGCGCGCGTGCCGGCTGCGGTACCGCAGACGGCGGGACCAGTTGGTGGACCGGCTCGGGTCCCGGCGCGGGGTGCGCGGGATCGCCGCCGGACTGCATGCGCTGGTCCAGGTCGCCGACGAGGCCGAGGCGCTGGCCCGGGCCGAGGCTCAGGGGCTCGCGGTGGGCTCGCTCGGGGAGCACTGGCACGCGCACGCGCGGGAGGACGCGGGGCGCGAGGGGCGGCCGCAGGGGCTGGTCGTGGGGTACGGGACGCCTCGGGAGCGGGCCTATCCGGACGCCTTGGAGGCGCTGGGGAAGGTGCTCGACGCGGAGTGAAGGGGGCCGGGGTCGCGGAGTGAATTGGGCCGGGATTGCAGACCTTTAATGGTGCTGCCGAGGGGTCCGGTCCGGGCCTAGTGTCGCAGGCATGCCGCACTCGCTCGTCCCGCCCGCGGGTCCGCAACGCGTCCTGGCTCTGGCCCAGTTGGCCAACTCGGTCGGGGACGGCGCCTTCTACGTCACCTCCGCGCTCCACTTCACCCACGTCGTGGGGCTCGACCCCGCGCGCGTGGGGCTCGGGCTGACCCTCGCCTGGGCGGTCGGGTCGCTGGCGGGGGTGCCGCTCGGGCGGCTCGCGGACCGGCGGGGGGCGCGCGGGACGGCGGTGCTGCTGGCGTCGGCGACCGGGGTGGCGGTGGCGTCCTTCCTGGCCGTACGGGGGTTCTGGCCCTTTGTGGCCGCCGCCGTCGGCTACGCCACCGCCCAGTCCGGGCTGGCGGCGGCGCGGCAGGCGCTGCTGGCGGGGCTGGTGTCCGCCGGGGAGCGGACGGGGCTGCTGGCGCATCTCCAGTCGACGCTCAACGCGGGGCTGGCCGCGGGCGCGGGGCTGGGCGGGCTGGCGCTGCACCTGGGGACGCGGGAGGCCTATCTCGGGGTGTTCGCGCTGGACGCGGTGGCCTTCGCGGTGTGCGCCGCGGTGTTGCTGCGGCTGCCCTCGGTGGCGCCGGTCGCCCCGGCGCGGGGGCCGGGGCTCGCGGTGCTGCGGGACCGGCCGTATGTGGTGGTCACGGCACTCAACACCGTGCTGCTGCTGCGGATGCCGCTGTTCAGCCTCGGGCTGCCGCTGTGGATCGCGGAGCGCACCGAGGCACCGGCCTGGCTGGTGTCCGCGCTGTTCGTGCTCAACACCGGGGCGGTCATGGCCTTCCAGGTGCGGATGGCGCGCGGGGTGAGCGGGATCGGGTCGGCCGTACGGGCGGTACGGCGGTCGGGGTGGGTGATGCTCGCGGCGTGCGCGGTGTTCGCGCTGTCGGCGGGGGCGCCGGTGTGGGTGGCGGTGGGGGCGCTGGTGGTGGGGGCGGCCCTGCAAGTCGTCGCGGAGATGGGGCAGTCCGCGGGGTCGTGGCAGCTGTCCTTCGATCTCGCGCCGGCGGACCGGGTCGGGGAGTACCAGGGGTTCTTCGGTACGGGGGTCGCGGTGGCGCGTACCGCCGGCCCCCTGGTGCTGACCGCCCTGCTGGTGCGGTGGGGTCCGCCCGGGTGGCTGCTGCTGGGCGGGGTGACGCTGGCGGCGTCCTGGGCGATGGGGCCGGCCGCGCGGCGGGCGGCGGCCTCCCGTACGAAGGCAGCGGTACCGGCCGCCGGAGGTGCCCGAGGGGCCGGGAGTGCTGAAGGAGCCGTGGCTACACCGCCAGCAGGGGCGCGACGCCCTTCCGCCACTTGAGGATCTTGTCGAAGCTCACCACGGCACCGCTCTGCCCCGGCTTGTTGCCGATGTGGACATGGTCCGCGAGCTCCTGGATCAGATACAGCCCCCGGCCGTTCTCGGACTCCATGGCCTCCGCGGACTCGAGGGCCTCCGTGGACTCCAGGGCCGACAGAACGGCCGGACGCGCGCCCCGGCCCGTAGCGCCGAAGCCGGGGCCGGAGTCGGCGACCTCGATGCGGCAGGTCTCGCCGTCGAGATAGGCGGTGACGCGGTAGGCCTCCGAGCCGCCGTCGAGGGCGGTGTCCCCGCCGTGCTCCACGGCGTTCGCGCAGGCCTCGCTGAGCGCGATGGAGAGGTCGTACGACACGTCCGGGTCCACGCCCGCGCTCTCCATGGTGCCGAGCAGCAGCCGCCGGGCGAGCGGCACGCTCGCAGCTTCCCGCCGCAAATGGAGTGACCACCAGATGCTCATGCTCCCAGCCTCCCGGCCGCGGCTCGACATACCGTTACCTATTGCCGCGCACGACGGCCCGTAAGCACATCGTTGACGTGATACCGCCCATATGGGCGATGCGTCTGAAGCCGCCGACGGTGTATGTGGGGGCGGTTCGGGCCGGACGGGGACCTTCCGGCCCGAACGTCATCTTGCGGACCTGCCGTATGGAGGCAGTAGGACCAGTGCGATGATTGGGCCGCCATGAGTGCCCCCCACCAGCGCACGGCGCGCCCCGGACGTGACGTCCGGATCCTGCGGGCCGCGGTGTTCGCCGCGGTCTGTGTCGTGCTGGCCGCGGGCGGACACGCACTCGGCTCCCACGCCTCGATCCCCCTGTGGGCCATGGGCGTGGGCCTCCTGTCGGTCCTCGCGGTCGCCGTGCCGCTCGCCGGACGCGAGCGCTCGCTGCCGGGCATCGCGGCGCTGCTGGCGCTCGGGCAGACCGCGCTGCACTCGCTGTTCGGACTCGCCCAGCACGGGACCACCGCCACCACGACCGCCACCGCCTCGGACGCCTCGCTCGTCGCCCAGGCCGCGCGGCTGGTCTGCGGGACCCCGGCCGCGGCCATCACCCCCGCCCAGGCCCACCGGCTCCTCACCGAGGCCCGGCTCCGGCCGGCCTCCGCCCACCCGGACCACGGCACGGGGACCGTCACCGACTCCGCGTCGCTGCTGCCGTCCCTGCCGATGCTGCTGGCCCATCTGCTGGCGGCCGTCGCGGCCGGCTGGCTGCTGCGCCACGGCGACCTGGCCCTGCGGCGCCTGGTCGACCTCTCCGCCCACTCCTTCGCCGAGGGGGCGGCCGTACGGGCTCTGCGCGTGGCCCTCGCCCTGGTCCGCGCCCTGCGTGCCGGGCTGCCGGTCCCGCCCGGCGCGGACGCGCGCCCGCCGCGCGCCATGGAGTTCGCGCCGCCCCCGCCGCGCACCACCGCGCTCCAGCACACCGTGATCCGGCGCGGGCCGCCCGCCGCCGCCCGCGCTCTCGTGCTCGCCGCCTGACGCGACGCGCCCTCCGCTGGGAGATCCGCCTCGGATTCCGGTCGGGGCCGCCGTCGTGCGGCCCGCGCATGCCGCCTCGTGACGCGTGCGCCCCTCTTCACCACCGGAAACAACCGAATCTCACTCACTGTGGAGTGCTCCCGAATGCAGGCCTCTTCCCGCCTCGCCGCCGTCGGCGTCCTCGCCGGCACCGCCGTGCTCGCCCTGTCCGCCCCCGCCTTCGCGCATGTGACCGTGCAGCCCGAGGGCGAGGCCGCCAAGGGCGGTTACGCCGTCGTCGACTTCCGGGTCCCGAACGAGAGCGACACCGCGTCCACCGTGAAGCTGGAGGTCAGCTTCCCGATGGACACCCCGCTCGCCTCCGCGATGCCGGAGCCGGTCCCCGGCTGGACCGCGAAGGTCACCAAGGCCGAGCTGGACAAGCCGCTCGAACTGCACGGCCGGAAGATCGACCAGGCCATCAGCAAGATCACCTGGACCGCGACCGGCAAGGGCGTCCAGCCCGGCTTCTTCCAGAAGTTCCCGGTCTCCATGGGCGTACTGCCCGAGGACGCCGACGAGCTGGTCTTCAAGGCCGTCCAGACGTACTCCGACGACGAGGTCGCGCGCTGGATCGAGGTCCAGCAGGAGGGCCAGGAGGAGCCGGAGAAGCCCGCTCCCGTGCTCACCCTGTCCGAGGCCGAGGACGGCCACGGGCACGGCTCGGAGGCGGACGAGGAGGCGAGCGAGGAGCCGTCCGACGACGCCTCGCAGGCCGCCGCGACCACCACCGCCGACGAGGCCGGCTCCGACAGCAGCGACACCACCGCCCGGGTCCTCGGCGTCGTGGGCATCGTCGTCGGCGCCATCGGCGTGGCCTACGGCGTCCTCGCCGGCCGTCGGCGTACCAACGCCTGAGTCAGTCCTCTCGGAGCGCGCCGGTGCCCTCGTGGGCCGGCGCGCGCCCGAGCCCTTCATCTCCGGGACATTTCGCCATGCGCACCAAGAAGTTCGCGGCGGCCGCACTGCTCGCCGCCGCCACCCTGACCCTCTCCGCCTGCGGCGGCGGTGACGACGACGCCGCCCCCGTCACCGTGGTCTCCGAGGAGGCCGGCTCCGCCAAGGCCGCCACCGTCCTCGACAAGCCGTTCGAGAAGCCGGATCTGGTCCTCACCGACACCCACGGCAAGACGTACGACTTCCGCGAGGAGACCGCGGGCAAGCCGACGCTGATCTACTTCGGCTACACCAACTGCCCCGACGTCTGCCCGCTGACGATGAACAACATCGCCGTCGCCAAGAAGCAGCTGCCCAAGGCCCAGCAGGACGAGCTGCGCGTCGTGTTCGTCACCACCGACCCGGAGCGCGACACCGCGTCCGCGCTCGGCGAGTGGCTCAAGGGCATCGACCCGCAGGTGGTCGGCCTGACCGGCGACTTCGCCACCATCCAGGCCGGCGCCCGCACCCTCGGCATCAGCATCGAGCCGCCGCACAAGGAGAAGGGCAAGACGGTCTCCTCGCACGGCACCCAGGTCATCGCCTTCTCCCCGAAGACCGACGGCGGCTATGTGCTCTACGGCGAGGACGCCACCGTCGACGACTACACCGCGGACCTCCCCGAGCTCATCAAGGGGGAGAAGCCGTGAGGCGTCCCGTGGCCCCGGCCGCCGTCCTCGCCGTGAGCCTGGGCCTGGTGCTGGCAGGCTGCGGTTCCTCCGGCGGGGAATCCGGGCCCGAACTCTCGATCAGCGGCGCCTACATGCCGCAGCCGGTCTCCGACTCCATGGCGGCGGGCTTCCTGACGATCCGCAACGACGGCGGCACCCAGGACGAACTGACCTCCGTCACCAGCGACATCGCGGGAACCGTCACCGTCCACGAGACCGTCGACTCCGCGATGCGGGAGGTCAGGAACCTCGCCGTGCCCGCCGACGGCGAGGTCGTGTTCAAGAGCGGCGCGAACCACCTGATGTTCGAGAAGCTGAAGCGCAAGCCGCGCCAGGGCGACACGGTGTCCGTGGTGCTGCACTTCGCCGAGACCGACCCCGTCACGGTCGAGATGCCGGTGAAGCCGGCCACCTACACCCCCGCGACCGGACACTGAGGGAGGGACCCCTTGACCCCGACCATCGCCCCACGCGTCCGGACCCTGGTGCTGCTGCTCCTGGCCGCCGCCGGACTGCTCCTCGCCGGTGCCGGACCGGTTTCCGCGCACGCCGCGCTGACCGGCAGCGATCCCCAGCAGGGGGCGGTGGTCGAACAGGCCCCGGACCGGATCTCGCTGACCTTCTCCGAGGAGGTCGCGCTCTCCGACGACTCGGTGCGCGTCCTCGCCCCCGACGGCGAGCGCGTCGACACCGGCAAACCGGCAAGCGCCAGCGGCACGACGTACGCCATGGGCCTCGCGGGTGACCTGGCGGACGGCACCTACACCGTCTCCTACCAGGTCGTCTCGGCCGACAGCCACCCGGTCGCGGGCGCCTTCACCTTCTCCGTCGGGGCGCCCTCGGCGACCTCCGTGTCCGTCTCCGGCGAGACCGCGGGCGGCGGGGCCGTCGGTGTGCTGTACGGCCTCGGGCGCTACCTGTCCTACGCGGGCTTCGTCGTCATGGTCGGCGGCGGCGCCTTCGTGCTCGCCTGCTGGCAGCGCGGGTCGGGGGTGCGGGCCGTGCAGCGGCTCGTCGTCTCCGGCTGGGTCACGCTCACCGCGGCCACCCTGGCGCTGCTGCTCATGCGCGGCTCCTACACCGGCTCCGGCAAGGTCGGCGACATCGTCGATCTGGAGCTCCTCGGCGACGTCCTGCAGACCAAGACGGGCGCGGCCCTGGTCTCCCGGCTGCTGCTGCTCGCGGCGGCGGCCCTGTTCATCGCGGTGCTCTTCGGGGCTTATGACAAGCGGGAGGACCAGGAGAAGCGGGACCTCACCTTCGGGCTCGCGATCGGCGGGACCGTCGTGGCGGCTGGGCTCGCGGCGAGCTGGGCGATGTCCGAGCACGCCTCCACCGGCCTCCAGCCGGGCATCGCGATGCCGGTCGACGTGGTCCACCTGCTCGCCGCCGCCGCCTGGCTCGGCGGCCTCACCGCCCTGCTCGTCGCCCTGTACCGGTCGCCGGAGACCCCGGTGGACGGCACGGCCGTACGACGGTTCTCGGCGCTCGCGTTCGGCAGTGTGATCGCGCTCGTGCTCACCGGCGTCTACCAGTCCTGGCGTCAGCTCGGCTCCTGGTCGGCGTTCACCGAGACCCGCTACGGACAGCTGCTGCTCGTCAAGCTCGGGCTGGTGGCGCTGCTTGTCGGGGTCGCCTGGATCTCGCGGCGCTGGACGGCGCGGCTGGCGGAGACGGTGAGCGCCGAGGCCGCCCCGCGCAAGGAGAAGGCGGCCGTCAAGGCGGCGGCCGCCGGTGCCGATCCGCAGCGGGCCGCTCAGCTCGCCCGGCAGCGGGCCGCCATGGACACGGCCCGGCAGAAGCGGCTGCGGGACGCCGACCCGAACCGCTTCGGGTTGCGCCGCTCGGTGCTCGCCGAAGCCGGGATCGCCCTCGTGCTGCTGGCGGTCACCACCGCGCTGACGTCGACCGAACCGGGCCGTACGGAACAGGACGCCGCCCGGGCCACCGCCGCCTCCTCGTCCGCCGCCGACGCCTCCGGGGCGCTGACCCTGGACATGGCCTTCGACACCGGGGGCGCGGACGGCAAGGGTGTCGTCCGCATCGAACTGGACCCCGCGCGCGTGGGCGCCAACGAGATGCACGTCTACGCCACCCGGCCCAACGGGCGGGCCTTCGACGTGCCCGAGGTGAAGGTCGCCTTCACCCTCGCGTCCCAGGACATCGGGCCGCTGCCTGTCGTCCCCGACCACATCACCACCGGACACTGGTCGGCGAGCGGAGTGCAGCTCCCCATGGCCGGCGACTGGAAGATCGCCGTGACCGTGCGGACCTCCGACATCGACCAGACGACCGTCTCCAAGAACGCGCAGATCGGCTGAACACCATGGCTGACCAGTCCATCCCGGAGACCCTCGCGCCTGCCGCCGACCGGCCGGCGCCCGCCGCGCAGACGGCCCCGGGGCTCTCGCGCCGGCAGCTGCTGGGCACCGCCGGCGCCACCGGTCTCGTGCTCGGCGCGGCGGGCGGAGCCGTGGGCTACGCCGCCGCGCCCACGCAGGCGACTCCGCTCACCTCGCTGGGCACGGACGAGGTGATGTTTCACGGGAAACATCAGCCCGGCATCCTCCAGGGCCTCCAGGCCCGGGGCCATCTGCTCGCCTTCGACCTGGCGGCGGGCGCGGGCCGCAAGGAGGCCGCCGCGCTGCTGCGCCGCTGGTCGCAGACGGCACGGCGGCTGATGGCGGGCGAGGCCACGGGATCCGGCGACACCGATGTGGCCCGGGACGCGGGGCCCTGCGCGCTGACGGTCACCTTCGGCTTCGGGCACAGCTTCTTCGCCCGTACCGGCCTGGAGAAGCAGCGCCCGGTCGCGCTGGACCCGCTGCCCGACTTCTCCTCCGACCAGCTGGACAAGGCCCGCAGCAACGGCGACCTGTGGGTGCAGATCGGCGCCCATGACGCGCTGGTCGCCTTCCACGCCCTGCGCGCGATCCAGCAGGACGCCGGGAGCGCGGCCCGGGTGCGCTGGCAGATGAACGGCTTCAACCGCTCCCCGGGCGCCACCGCCCACCCCATGACGGCCCGCAATCTGATGGGCCAGGTCGACGGCACGCGCAATCCCAAGCCCGCGGAGGCCGACTTCGAGAAGCGGATCTTCGTGCCGGCCTCGGGCGAACCCGCCTGGATGGCGAACGGCTCCTACGCCGTCGTACGCCGGATCCGCATGCTGCTGGACGACTGGGAGCGACTGTCCGGCCGGGAGCAGGAGGACGTCATCGGGCGCCGCAAGGCGGACGGGTCACCGCTGTCCGCGCCGCCGGGAAGCGCCGAGACCACCGAGATGGACCTGGAGAAGACGGACGCGCAGGGCAATTTGGCCGTCCCGGTCAACGCCCACGCCCGGATCAGCCGACCCGACCAGAACGGCGGGGCGGCGATGCTGCGGCGGCCGTTCTCCTACCACGACGGCATCGACGCGGACGGCACCGCGGACGCGGGACTGCTGTTCATCTGCTGGCAGGCCGACCCGCTGCGCGGCTTCGTCACCGTGCAGCGCAAGCTCGACCGGGGCGACGCCCTGTCGCCCTTCATCCGCCACGAGGCGAGCGGTCTGTACGCGGTGCCGGGCGGGGCGGCCGAGGGAGAGTACGTCGGTCAGGCGCTGCTGGAAGGGTGATCCCCGGCGGGTTCACCCGGTCGTGAGACGTGTGCCCCGGGGCTTCGCCGGGGCCATTAGGGTGAGGTCATGCCAGCGAGCTATGCGTATCTGGGTCCCGAGGGCACCTTCACCGAAGCCGCCCTGCGCACGCTTCCCGAGACGGCCACCCGGGAGCTCGTCCCGTACGTGTCCGTGCAGTCCGCGCTGGACGCGGTGCGTGCCGGTGAGGCCGAGGCCGCCTTCGTGCCGATCGAGAACTCCGTCGAGGGCGGGATCACCACCACGCTCGACGAACTGGTCGCGGGCGCTCCGCTGATGATCTACCGCGAGGTGCTGCTGTCGATCACCTTCGCGCTGCTGGTCCGGCCGGGCACGACGCTGTCCGACATCAAGACGGTCTCCGCGCACCCGGCCGCCCAGCCGCAGGTGCGCAACTGGCTGCGGAAGAACCTCCCGGACGCGCACTGGGAGTCGGCCGCCTCCAACGCGGACGCCGCCCGGCTGGTCCAGGAGGGTCAGTACGACGCGGCCTTCGCGGGCGAGTTCGCCGCCGCCCTGTACGGCCTGGAGGCCCTGGAGAGCGGGATCCACGACGCGGAGAACGCCCAGACCCGGTTCGTGCTGGTGGGCCGCCCGGCCCGGCCCGCGGCCCCGACCGGCGCGGACAAGACCTCCGTCGTGCTGTGGCAGCGCGACGACCACCCCGGCGGGCTGCGCGATCTGTTGGGCGAGTTCGCGACCCGGGGCATCAACCTGATGCTGCTGCAGTCCCGGCCCACCGGCGCGGGTATCGGCAACTACTGCTTCTGCATCGACGCCGAGGGCCATATCGCCGACCGGCGGGTGGCGGAGGCCCTGATGGGGCTGAAGCGGATCTGCCTGGAGGTGCGGTACCTCGGGTCGTACCCGCGCGCGGGCGTGGACGTGGCGGACGTGAGCGCGCCGCGGCAGGGGACGTCGGACGAGGAGTTCGTGGCGGCGTCGGAGTGGGTGGCGCGGTGCCAGGACGGGCGGTTCTGAGCAGCCCCCCGGTCATACCTGCTGATTGTGGTTATCCACAGAAGTTATCCACAGGTCGGCCTCTCGACCTGGGGACAAGTCGACACCACGGCGTGAGTTGGTCGACAAATCGCCCTACAGCACCTCGTTCCGTCCACCGGTGGGCGGTTCACCCTTCGTCCACTTGTTTCCTGCGCGCCATCCTTCGGGGCGACGCATTCCCACTCGAACGTGGGCGTAAAGGAGGTTTACCCCGGGAATCACCCCGGGTGACCGCGGTATTCGGAGTGATCAGTTCCGCAATCCACAGATCTTCCACACAGCCTGTGGATAACTTTTCGGAGGGTGTGGACGCCTGTGGATGACGCGGACCCAAGTCCCGTTCCCCACAAGGAAATCCGGTCAACCGTGCGCCCGCCGCATGCCCCCTCCCGGGGAGGGGGACACCGTTTATTGACACGCGGAGCAATTCGCCCATAACGGAATGTAGGCCTTAGTTCGGGGCGCCCCGGAAAAGCGAGTCGTGAGGGGGGACTCGGCCCCGGTAGCCTTGACCGCGTGATTGACCTTCGCCTGCTCCGTGAGGACCCCGACCGTGTGCGCGCGTCCCAGCGCGCCCGTGGAGAGGACGTCGCGCTCGTCGACGCTCTCCTGTCTGCCGACGAGCGGCGCAGGTCGTCCGGCGTCCGCTTCGACGAGCTGCGCTCCGAGCAGAAGTCGCTCGGCAAGCTGATCCCCAAGGCCACTCCCGAGGAGCGCGCCGAGCTCCTGCGGAAGGCGGAGCAGCTCAAGGCGGACGTCAAGGCGGCCGAGGCCGCGCAGAACGAGGCCGACGACGAGACCAAGCGCCTCGCGCTCCGGCTCGGCAACCTCGTCCACCCCGACGTCCCGGTCGGCGGCGAGGAGGACTTCGTCGTCCTGGAGACGCACGGCACCATCCGCGACTTCGGCGCCGAGGGCTTCGAGCCCAAGGACCACCTGGAGCTCGGCGAGGCGCTGGGCGCCATCGACGTCGAGCGCGGCGCCAAGGTCTCCGGCTCGCGCTTCTACTACCTCACCGGCGTCGGCGCCCTGCTGGAGCTGGCGCTGGTCAACGCCGCCATCGCCCAGGCCACCGAGGCCGGCTTCATCCCGATGCTCACCCCCGCGCTGGTCCGCCCGCGCGCCATGGAGGGCACCGGCTTCCTCGGCCAGGCCGCGGAGAACGTGTACCACCTGGAGAAGGACGACTACTACCTGGTCGGCACCTCCGAGGTCCCGCTCGCCGCGTACCACATGGACGAGATCATCGACGCCGACCAGCTGCCGCTGCGGTACGCGGGCTTCTCGCCGTGCTTCCGCCGCGAGGCCGGCACCTACGGCAAGGACACCCGCGGCATCTTCCGCGTGCACCAGTTCGACAAGGTCGAGATGTTCTCCTATGTCGCCCCCGAGGAGGCGGAGAACGAGCACAAGCGGCTCCTCGACTGGGAGAAGCAGTGGCTCACCGCCCTGGAGCTGCCCTTCCAGGTCATCGACGTCGCCTCGGGCGACCTGGGCTCGTCGGCGTCCCGCAAGTACGACTGCGAGGCGTGGATCCCGACCCAGGGCAAGTACCGCGAGCTGACCTCGGCCTCCAACTGCGACGGCTTCCAGGCCCGCCGGCTGTCCGTCCGGATGCGTGACGGCAAGAAGGTGCAGCCGCTGGCGACGCTCAATGGCACGCTGTGCGCGGTGCCGCGGACGATCGTGGCGATCCTGGAGAACCACCAGCTGGCCGACGGTTCGGTGCGGGTGCCCGAGGTGCTGCGTCCGTACCTGGGCGGCCGGGAGCTGCTGGAGCCGGTCGCCAAGTGAGCTTCCCGTACAGGCTCGTCGCGACCGACCTCGACGGCACGCTGCTGCGCTCCGACGACTCGGTCTCGGGGCGCACCCGTGACGCGCTCGCCGCGGCCACCGCGGCGGGCGCCGCGCACATCGTCGTCACCGGACGGGCGGTGCCCTGGACCCGGCACATCCTCGACGACCTGGGATACCAGGGGCTCGCGGTGTGCGGGCAGGGCGCGCAGGTGTACCACGCCGGTGAGCACCGGCTGCTGACGTCGGTGACGCTCGACCGGCAGCTGGCCGGGGTGGCGCTGGCGAAGATCGAGGCGGAGGTCGGCCCGCTGTTCCTGGCCGCGAGCCGGGACGGTCTCGACGGGGAGGTGCTGGTCGGGCCGGGGTACGCGGTCACGGGCGCGCTGCCGTCGACGCCGTTCACCGACGCGTCGGACCTGTGGTCCGCGCCGCTGAACAAGATCTACATACAGCATCCGGAGCTGTCGGACGACGAGCTGGCGGACGCCGCGAGGCGCTCCGCGGGCGGCTTCGTGACGGTGGCGATGGCGGGCGCGGGCATCGTGGAGCTGCTGCCGCTGGGGCTGTCCAAGGCGACGGGACTGTCGCTGGCGGCGCGCCGGCTGGGCCTGAAGGCCGCCGACACGATCGCCTTCGGTGACATGCCCAACGACGTGCCGATGTTCGGCTGGGCGGCCCACGGTGTGGCCATGGCCAACGCCCACGCGGAGCTGAAGGCGGTGGCCGACGAGGTGACGTCGTCGAACGACGAGGACGGCATCGCGGTCGTCCTGGAGCGTCTGCTCGGCTGAGTGTGCCTGCCCAAGGGGCGCGGGGAACTGCGCGACCAGCCACAGACGGTCGGCAGTTGCTGACGACCTCGCGCCCCGCTTCCCCATGCGGCTCAGTCCCAGTGACAACGTCTCGCGGAGGATGCACGGATCGAACGTGCGCGGGGTTTCCCCCGACCACGGCTCAGCGAGCCGGTGCCTTGCCACTCGGCCAATCCTCCGGGAGGGCGGCCTCACGCGAGCGGAGTGCTCGCGTGCTCGAAGCGGCCGCCCGGGCAGCTCCCCGGTGCGGTGCGCGCTCGACGGAGGGGTAACTACTCCGGAGCCCGCCGCGGGCTGCCCTGTGGGGAACTCGACGGACTGTCGTGCATCGACATCGCCGCGCTCCTCCCCAGCTGGTGGCGCCGACCGAAGCGGCGTCCCGGACATCGACCATCCTGCCCGCCGCCCCCGGTCGGCCGCCACCGAATAAAGCGCGGCCCGGCTACTCCTCGCCCGCCAGCGTCAGCGACCTGAGCTTCTGGCCCGCGTACCAGGTGGCGAGGACGGTCACCGCGACCAGCAGGACCGTCGCCGTCGTGATGCCCACGTCCGAGGTGACGAGGTCCCCGCCGGTCACCTCGTGGGCCACCGCGAGCGACCACTGCTGGACGCTCAGGGTGCGCGCGCCCGCCACCAAGGAGCCGAACAGGGCCTCCCAGACCAGGGCGTAGACCAGCCCGAAGACCACCGCGTGCCGGGAGACCGTGCCGAGCAGCAGGAAGAGCGCGGCGTACGCGATGGAGGCGACCAGGGCGGCCACCGTGTAGGCGACGGCGATCTGCTGGCCGTTGCCGTTGAGGATGAAGCCGGAGATCAGCGTCGGGACCGCGGAGAACACCATGGTCACGGCGACGGCCACGATCAGCTTGGTGAAGATGATCGTCGGGCGCTTGATCGGCTTGGAGAGCAGGTACACCACCGAGCCGTCGTCGATCTCCGGACCGATCGCTCCGGTGCCCGCGATGACGCCGATGATCGGCACCATGGTGGCGAGCGCGAGCCCGCCGAGCAGGTCGGAGGCGGTCTGGTCGTCGGCACCGGCGAGGGCGCGGACGATCACCGAGATCACGATCAGCAGCAGCGGCAGGGCGCCGAGGATGAGGGCCCGGCGACGGCCGAGCAGGGCCCGGTAGGTGAGCCGGGCGACTGTGGGGTCGTACATGGTGGGCCTCCTACGCCGCGACGAGATACGAGAAGACGGACTCGAGGGACTCGTCCGACGGCGAGACCGTGTGCAGCCGGATGCCGTGGTCGCGGGCGACCCTCGGCAGCAGGGCCGTGAAGCGGCCGAAGTCGACGGCCTGGATCCGCAAGGCGCCTTCCGCCAGGTCGACTTCGATGCCGGACGTCGACGGGTCGGCGATCAGCGCGGCCGCGAGGGCGCGGTCGTCGCTGGAGCGCACCAGATAGCGGTGCGGCCGGTCGGTCATCAGGCGGCGGATCTTGCGGAAGTCACCGCTGGCCGCGTGCCGGCCCGCGACGACGACCTCGATGTGCCAGGCGAGCTGCTCGACCTCTTCGAGGATGTGGGACGAGAAGAGCACCGTGCGGCCCTCGTCGCCCATCTTCCGCAGCAGGTCCATCAACTGCATGCGCTGGCGCGGGTCCATGCCGTTGAAGGGTTCGTCCAGCAGCAGCAGCGAGGGGTCGTGGACCAGCGCGCTCGCCATCTTCACGCGCTGGCGCATGCCCTTGGAGTACGTCTGGATCTTGCGGTCCTGGGCGTACTCCATCTCGACCGTGGCCAGGGCCCGTTGGGCCGCCTTGGCGCCCAGGCCGTGCAACTCGGCGTTGGCGACGACGAATTCGCGGCCGGTGAGGAAGTCGTACATCGCCTCGCGCTCGGGGACGATGCCGATGTGCTTGTAGATGGCCTCGTTGCGCCAGACCTGTTGGCCGTCGAGGGTGACCGTGCCGGTGGAGGGGGCCAGGAAGCCGCCCATCATGTTGATGAGGGTGGACTTTCCGGCGCCGTTGGGGCCGAGCAGGCCGGTGACGCCGGGGCCGATGGTCATGGTGACGTCGTTGACGGCGACCACGTTGCCGAACCAGCGGGAGACATGGTCGATGGAGAGCGTGGTCACAGTCCGACCTTTCGGTAGCGGCGCAGCAGGAGGCCGTAGCAGGCGGCGATCAGGCCGAGGGTGACGAGGACGTAGACCACGCCCTCGCCGTTCGTCGGGCCGACACCTCCGGGGAACGCCGAGGTCGCGCCGAGGAAGGCGGTCTGCACTCCGTCGATGAGCGTGGTCGGCGAGAAGAGGCCGATCCAGGCGATGGAGTCGCCGCTGTTCTGCTCCTCGGCGATGGCCTGCAGGGTGGAGACCGCGCCGTAGGAGATGGTCAGTACGGCGATCACGGCGGCGATGCCGAAGCCGCGGCGCGGGGTGACCGCGGCGATGACCAGGCCGAGGCCGGCGAAGAGCAGCGAGAGCAGTGCCACGGAAACGAGTCCCTGTGCGAATCCCTTGGTCTGGTCGGCGAAGTCGAGCTTGGCCAGCAGCGCGCCCACATAGAGCACGAGCAGCGGGGCGGCGGTGAGGACGAACAGCGCCGAGGCCAGCGCCGCGTACTTCGCGCGCACGTAGTCCGCGGTCTCGATCGGCCGCGAGAAGTACAGCGGCACGGTCTTGAAGCGCAGGTCGCGGGAGACGGACTGGGGTGCCTGCGAGGCGACGTAGAGGCTGATGACCGCCTGCATGACGATCGCGTAGCGGGTGTAGTCGACCGGCAGGTCGTTGGCCTTGGTGGCGACGGCGACGGCGACCATGATGGCCGCGGGCACGCACATCACCACGAACAGCAGCATCGGCAGCACCTTGGACTTCACCGAGCGGCCGAGGCCGTAGGCGCCGCGCAGAGACTGCGAGTAGAGGGAACGGGTGGCGTAGGCGCGGCCGAGGCGGGGGCCGTCGTAGTTGCGGTAGCCGATGTCGTGGATGCGGGTCTGGTCACCCGCAACGGGCTGGTCAAGAGCCATGGACGGCCGCCTCCTTCCGCTGCTCGTCGCTGTCGGTGAAGACCTCCGCGATGTGGTGCCGGCGCTGCTCCATGCGCACCAGTCCGAGGCCGAGGTCCGCGATCACGTCCCGGACCAGGTCGTACGTCTCGTCGCCCTGCGCGGTCAGCAGCAGGATGTGCCCGGCGCCCGGCAGGCCGCTGCCGTCGTCGGTGCTCACCCCGCGCGCGTGGAGCGCCTCGCGCACCGCGCGGGTGCCGTCGGGGTGTTCGTCGGTGTCGGTGACCTCGATCGCCAGGGTGGTCGTGGTCTGCGTGAAGTCAGTGGTGGAGCTGGAGCGCAGCAGCTTGCCGCCGTCGACCACGACGACGTGGTCGCAGGTCCGCTCCAGCTCGCCCAGCAGATGGGAGGTGACCAGCACCGAGATGCCGAAGTCGGTGTGGATACGGCGGATCAGGCCGAGCATCTCGTCGCGGCCGACCGGGTCGAGGCCGTTGGTCGGCTCGTCGAGGAAGACCAGGTCCGGGTCGTGGACCAGGGCCTGCGCCAGCTTCACGCGCTGCTTCATGCCGGTGGAGTAGCCGCCGATGGGGCGGTAGCGCTCCTCGTACAGGCCGACATGGCGCAGCGTGTCCGCGGTGCGCTCACGCGCGGCGGTCGGCGGCAGCCCCGACATGCGCGCCATGTGGACGACGAACTCGGTGGCCGAGACGTCGGGCGGCAGACAGTCGTGCTCGGGCATGTATCCGACCCGCTCACGGATGGCGGCGCCCTTGGTGGCGACGTCGAGGCCCAGCACCTCGGCGCGGCCCTCCGTGGCGGGGGACAGACCCAGCAGGATCTTGATCAGTGTGGACTTGCCGGCTCCATTGGCTCCGACGAGTCCGGTCACACCGGGCCCGACGTCCACGGAGAGCCGGTCAAGCGCGGTCACCCGGGGGAACCGCTTGCTCAGGCTTTCGGTCGCGATCACAGTCACGACAATGACGGTAGTGAGCCGGAACACGTCGGTCGTCAGACCGTAGAGCCGTCTTGGGGTCCCTCTGGAGTCGTACGGGTCCTTAAGGGTCACCCTGAGGGTCGAGAAGGCCGCCCTATTGACGGTGGGTCTAACAGGTGTCAGATTTCCGGTGACAAGTTACGAGCGCGTACCGCAACCGGTGGGACGGGGTGCCATGGCTACGGTAGTGACCAGTGAACGCTCGGCGGAGCTGCAAGGTTTCCGCAGAGTGCAGCGCCTCGCCTACGAATGCGCCGAGGCGGTGGCGGCCCGGCTGCAGCCCGGTGTGACCGAGCGTGACGCGGCGCGGATGCAGCGCGAGTGGCTGCGCGAGCGGGGGGTGCGCGACTGGTTCCACCTCCCCTTCGCCTGGTTCGGTGACCGCACGGCGTTCGTCGGCTTCCGCGTCCCGCTGCAGTTCTTCCCGACCGGCCGCCGGCTGGAGCCGGGGATGCCGTTCATCCTGGACATGGCGCCGGTGTACGGGGGTTCACCGCCGACATCGGCTACTCGGGCTCGCTCGGGATGAACCGCGTCCAGGACAAGCTGATGGACGACCTGCGGGCGCACCGCGAGCTGATCCTGCGCGAGGTGCGCGAGCGCCGGTCGCTGCGGGAGATCTACGAGGACGTGGACCGGCTCATGGTCCGCCAGGGCCATGCCAACCGACATCGCGCCTACCCCTTCGGCGTGATCGCGCACAAGGTGGACCGGGTGCGCGAGCGGCGCTGGTCGCCGCGGCTCTTCGGGTTCGGCACCCAGTCCCTCAAGGGCCTGGCCGCCGACGCGGTGCACGGCCACCGCGAGGGCTGGTCCCCGCTGTGGTCGCCGTACCGGTTCTCGGACCATCCGCCGCGGCCGGGCCTGTGGGCGGTCGAACCCCACCTCGGATTCCGGGGCACGGGCGCGAAGTTCGAGGAGATCCTGGTCGTCACGGACTCCCGGGATCCCGAGGAGAGCGCCTTCTGGCTGGACGACGATCTGCCGCATGTGCGGCGCTGGGCGGAGGAGAAGTGAGTCTTCAGGGCGCGCGTGAGCGCTGGGTGCGGACCGGCGGGGTGGAGCTGTGCGTGGCGGAGCTGGGTGACCCCGCCCAGCCGACCGTGCTGCTGCTGCACGGCTATCCGGACAGCAAGGAGGTCTGGTCGGAGGTGGCCGCACGGCTCGCCGACGACTTCCATGTGGTGCTGTACGACGTCCGGGGCCATGGGCGTTCCACGGCTCCGCAGCCGCTGCGGGGCGGGTTCACGCTGGAGAAGCTGACGGACGACTTCCTGGCGGTCGTGGACGCCGTCAGCCCGGACCGTCCGGTGCATCTGGTGGGCCACGACTGGGGCTCGGTGCAGTCCTGGGAATTCGTGACGGTCCAGCGCACGGAGGGCAGGATCGCCTCCTTCACCTCGATGTCCGGCCCGTCCCTGGACCACTTCGGGCACTGGATCCAGAAGCGGATGAAGCGCCCGACCCCGCGCCGGGTCGGCCAACTCCTCGGCCAGGGCGCCAAGTCCTGGTACGTCTACCTGCTGCACACCCCGGTCCTGCCGGAACTGGCCTGGCGCGGTCCGCTGGGCAGGACCTGGCCGCGGATCCTGCGGCGGCTGGAGAAGGTGCCGACCGGCAACTACCCCACGTCGTCGCTCCCTTCGGACGCGGCGCTCGGGGCCTGGCTGTACCGGGACAACGTACGGCCGCGGCTGCGCCGCCCGCGCGCGGACGCCTACGCGCATGTGCCGGTGCAGCTGATCACGCCGCTGGAGGACGCGTTCCTGTCGGAGAAGCTCTACGACGAACTGGAGCTGTGGGCGCCGCGGTTGACGCGCAGGTCGTTGCCGGCGAAGCACTGGGTCCCGCGCACACGCCCCGATCAACTGGCTTCCTGGATCACCGAGTTCGCGCGGTCCGTGGAGGGCGGCCGGCCGGAAACCAGGGCGACCGGACGCCACGCCGACCGCTTTGGGGGCCAGTTGGTCCTGATCACCGGTGCGGGCAGCGGCATCGGCCGGGCGACGGCGTACGCCTTCGCCGAGGCGGGCGCGCGCGTGGTCGCCGTGGACCGGGACGGGGACGCGGCGGCCCGTACGGCGGAGATGTCCCGCCTGGTCGGCGCCCCGGACGCCTGGGCGGAGACGGTGGACGTCTCGGACGAACAGGCCATGGAGAAACTGGCGGAGAAGGTCGCCACCGAGTACGGAGTGGTGGACGTCCTGGTGAACAACGCCGGGATCGGACTGTCGGGCTCCTTCCTCGACACCACGTCGGAGGACTGGCGCAAGGTGCTGGACGTCAACTTGTGGGGCGTGATCCACGGGTGCCGTCTGTTCGGCAAGCAGATGGCGGAGCGCGGCCAGGGCGGCCACATCGTCAACACCGCCTCGGCGGCGGCGTTTCAGCCGTCCCGGGCCCTGCCCGCCTACAGCACCACCAAAGCGGCCGTGCTGATGCTGAGCGAATGCCTGCGAGCCGAACTGGCCGACGTCGGCATCGGCGTGACGGCGATCTGCCCCGGCTTCGTGAACACCAACATCACAGCGACCGCCCGTTTCGCGGGAGTTGACGCGGAGGAGGAGTCGCGCCGCCAGAAGAGGTCGGCCCGCCTGTACGGCATGCGCAACTACCCACCGGAGAAGGTCGCCGAGGCGATTCTGCGCGGAGTGGTCACCAACTCGCCGCTCGTGGCGGTGACTCCGGAGGCGCGTGGGGCACATCTGCTGTCGCGGTTCGCGCCGGGGGTGCTGCGGCGGATCGCCCGGATCAATCCGCCTGTGTGACAAGGAGGTTGAACAAGTGCCCCTCGGATGCCCGACCTTGACGAAACCCCTTGATATGACGGCCCGTTGTCCACAGAACCGTCAATTCCCCTGTGGATAACCACACTTGCCTGTGGATCAAACATCGGGGGCGAAATCATTCGCGTGATCCAGGTCTCTCCCGTCACCCTGAGGAGATGGAAGAAAGACCCATCGACGACCGCCGCACGGTGAGGGTGTCCAAGTACCTCTCCCGGCACCTCCGCCATCAGCCCGAGCGCATCGGCCTCACCCTGGACGAGGGGGGCTGGGTGGAGATCGACACCCTCATCGCCGCGGCGGCGGCACACGGCTTCCGGTTCACCCGGGAAGAGCTGGACCACGTGGTCGCCACGAACGACAAACGCCGCTTCGCCATCGACGGCACCCGCATCCGGGCCAGCCAGGGGCACAGCGTCGAGGTCGAGCTGGGCCTCCCCCCGGCGACCCCACCGCCGTACCTGTACCACGGCACCGTGGCGGGCGCCCTGGAGACGATCCGCGCGGAAGGGCTCCGCCCCATGAACCGCCACGATGTCCATCTCTCCACCGACCGCGAGACGGCGACCCGGGTGGGCGCCCGCCGGGGCCGCCCGGTCGTGCTCTCCGTCGACGCGGGCGCCATGCACCGGGACGGCCACGTCTTCCACGTCAGCGCGAACGGCGTCTGGCTGACCAAGGAGGTCCCGCCTCGCTACCTGCGCTTTCCGGAGTCGCACCGCGGCACAAAGTGACCGTTTCACGTGAAACGGTGACGCCGCATACGCTCGATTCATGAGTCTGCGTCTGAGCACCGTGATCCTCCCGTACCGCCGGTGGCACGAGGGGAGCCGGGCGGCTTGGCAGCGGGCGGAACAGCTCGGTTTCCACACCGCCTACACCTACGACCACCTGTCCTGGCGCAGCTTCCGGGACGGCCCGTGGTTCGGTGCCGTACCGACGCTGACCGCCGCCGCGGCCGTGACCGACCGGCTTCGCCTCGGCACCCTGGTCACCTCCCCCAATTTCCGGCATCCGGTGACCCTCGCCAAGGAGCTGATCTCGCTCGACGACATCTCCGGCGGCCGTGTCACTCTCGGCGTCGGCGCGGGCGGCACCGGGTTCGACGCCACTGCCCTGGGACAGGAGCCGTGGACACCGCGCGAGCGGGCCGACCGGTTCGCCGAGTTCGTGCCGCTCCTGGACCGGCTGCTGACCGAGGACGCCGTCTCCTACGAGGGCGACTACTACTCCGCGCACGAGGCCCGCAACATCCCCGGGTGTGTCCAGCGGCCCCGGCTGCCCTTCGCGGTCGCCGCGACCGGCCCGCGCGGACTGCGGCTCGCCGCCCGCCACGGGCAGGCCTGGGTCACCACGGGGGACCCGAAGCTGTACGAGAACGGCACGCCCGAGCAGTCGGTCCAGGCCCTGCGTGGACAGCTGGACCGGCTTGCCGACGCCTGCGCGGCGATCGGGCGGGACGTGAACGCCATGGACAAGGTCCTGCTCACCGGGTTCACCCCGGACCGCGCCCGTCCGCTCGACTCCCTCGACGCGTTCGTCGACTTCGCGGGCCGCCACCGCGCGCTGGGCTTCACCGAGCTGGTGATCCACTGGCCGATCCCGGACTCGGACTTCGCCGCGGACGAGAAGACCTTCGAACAGATCGCGATGGAGGCACCGGCCCAGGTGGGGTGAGGGGGGGCGGGGTGAGAGGGTGAGGGTGGGGGCGGTCTGAGGGCGCGGCGCAAGGGGCGGCCCAGCTCGGCGAGACGGCCCAGCTCGGTGGGGACGGCCCGGTCCGGCCAGGGAGCCGGCTCGCACCGTTCCATGCAGATGCGCACACTCCCGCACAGGACCGGAATGGCCCGGCCCGGCGGGATGGCCCGGCGAGGCAGTCCGGTACGGCTGGGGAGCCCGGCTCGGATGGACGGTCCGGCGCCGGGGGGACGGCCCAGGTCGGGGGACGGTCCCGCTCGGGTGGATGGCTCGGCGGGGTGGTCCGGCTCGGCTGGGCGGCAGCCCCGGCGCACCGTTCCTACTCAGATGCGCACACTGCCGCACGGGCGTGCGGGCATATGCGGGACAATGGGCCGGTGACCTCAGCGACTCGACAGCACGAGACCCCGGCCGCCGCCCTCCCGCCCCGGCTGATCGCCACCGATCTCGACGGCACTCTGCTGCGGGACGACAAGTCGGTCTCCCCGCGTACGGTCGCGGCCCTCGCCGCCGCCGAGGAGGCGGGTATCGAGGTCTTCTTCGTGACCGGCCGGCCGGCCCGTTGGATGGACGTCGTCAGCGACCACGTCCACGGCCACGGCCTGGCGATCTGCGGCAACGGCGCCGCGGTGGTCGACCTGCACGGCGGCCCCGGCGCCCACCGGTTCGTGAAGGTGCGCGGGCTGGCCCGCGAGAACGCCCTGGACGCCGTACGGCACCTGCGGGACGCGGCGCCCGGCACCGTCTACGCGGTCGAGCAGACGTACGGCTTCCACCAGGAGCCGGAGTATCCGAAGCTGCACATGGAGATCCCGGACACCCTGGCGCCCGCCGAGCGGCTGCTCTCCGAGGACGCCCCGAGCGCCGACGAGCCGGTGCTCAAGATCCTCGCCTACCACGCGGACATCGACCCGGACGCCTTCCTCACCCTGGCCCGCCTGGCCATCGGCGACCGCGCCAATGTCACCCGTTCCAGCCCGAGCGCCCTGCTGGAGATCAGCGGCCCCGACGTCTCCAAGGCCAGCACCCTCGCCCTGTGCTGCGCCGAGCGCGGGATCTCGCACGAGGAGGTCGTCGCCTTCGGCGACATGCCGAACGACGTCGAGATGCTCACCTGGGCCGGCCGCTCCTACGCGATGGGCAACGCCCACCCGGACGTGGTCGCCGCCGCCTCCGGCCGTACCGTCGCCAACAACGACGACGGGGTGGCGGTCGTGATCGAGCGGCTGCTCTCCGAGCACGGGCTCTGACGGCTCCGACGGCTCCGACGGCTATCCGATGCCCACGTCCCGCGCGGCCAGCCAGGCCACCGGGTCGACCGCCGACCCCGTCTCCGGGGTGACCCGCACCTCGAAGTGCAGATGCGGCCCCGTGGAGTTGCCACTGGTGCCGGACTGCCCGATCCACTGCCCGACGCCCACCCGCTCCCCCTGGTCCACGGCCACGGCCGCGAGATGGGCGTACTGCGTGTAGTAACCCCCGGCATGCTCCAGCACGACCTCGACGCCGTACGGCCCTCCGCACGACACCCGCACCACCCGCCCCGCACCCACCGCCCGCACCGGAGTGCCGATCGGCACCGCGAAGTCCTGACCGGTGTGCCGCCGCGCCCAGCGCTTCCCGCCGCTGCCGTAGGACGCGGACAGCGCGTACGTCTCCAGGGGCGCCACCCAGGACTGGGTGAAGTGCGTCTCCGGCTGGTCCAGCCGGACTGCGCCCCGGCACGCCCCGGCCGCCACCGAGGCGTCCGCACGGCCCTGCAGCTGCCGGCGGGCCTCCTCCAGCTTCCGCTCGATGTCCGTCTTCATCGCCGCGAGTTCGGCGTTGCGCTCGTCCAGTTCCCGCCAGGCCGCCCGGGCCTTCTCCTCGTCCGCGGCGAGCCGTGCCTCGGCCCTGCGGCTCTTGTCGATGGCGTTGTTGACGGCCAGGTTCGACCGCGAGAGGACATGCTGACCGCGCATCAGCTCATCGGGGCTGTCGGCCAGGATGATCTGCGCGGTGGCGGGCATGCCGCCGCCGTCGCGGTACTGGGCGCGCGCGATCCGGCCCAGGTCCTCGTGCAGGCCGCCGATCTCCTGCCGCTGCCGGTCGAGCAGCACCTCCAGCTTCCGCGCCCTCGCCCGCTGCTCCTCCGCCTCCCGGCGCCCCGCCTCGTACTGCTGCGTCGCAAGGGCCGCGTCCTCGTACAGCCGCGCCACCTGGGCACTGAGCCCGGAATCGGAGTCGGCCTCCGGGCCGGCGGCGTCGGTGGGACGGGCCGCGAGCACGGCCAACGCGCACAGCAGCGCCGGAACGAGCAAGGGATGACGGCGAGATGAGCGCATGTCAGCGATCCTGGCCCCGACGGGTGCGCGCGGTCCTGTTCACGTCGTACGGCTGGGGGAACGGTTGGCCCGGACGGACCAATGGGACGGCCAGGCAAGGGGCTGAGAGCAGCGCCGCTACCCCACCGACACCAACAGGTCCGCCTCCTCCTCCCGTTCCACCATCGCCCGCAACGGCCCCTCGATCGCGGCGAGCCGCGCGTAGGGGCCGCGCTGGACCACCCGTCCCCGATCGAGCACGACGACCTCGTCCACGGCTTCGAGCCCGGCCAGCCGGTGGGTGATGAGCAGGGTCGTACGGCCCTCGGTGGCCGCCAGCAGATCGGCGGTGAGCGCGTCGGCGGTGGGCAGGTCGAGATGTTCGGCGGGCTCGTCGAGCACGAGCACGGGGAAGTCGGCGAGCAGGGCGCGCGCCAGCGCCAGCCGCTGCCGCTGCCCGCCGGAGAGCCGGGCCCCGTGCTCGCCGACCAAGGTGTCCAGCCCGTCGGGCAGTTGGTCGGCCCACTCCAGCAGCCGGGCCCGCCGCAGGGCGTCGCGCAGCGCCTCCTCGTCGGCGTCCTTTCGGGCGAGGAGCAGGTTCTCGCGCACCGAGCTGTCGAAGAGGTGCGCGTCCTGCGCGCACAGCCCCACGAGCCGCCGTACGTCGTCGCCGTCGAGGGCGTGGGCGTCGACGCCGCCCAGCGTGTACCCGCCCGCCCGTGCGTCCAGGAAGCGCAGCAGCACCTGGGCCAGCGTCGTCTTGCCGGAGCCGGACGCCCCCACCACGGCGATCCGGCGGCCCTTCTCCAGGGTCAGGTCGAGACCGGCGAGCGCGTCCCGGTCCTGCCCCGCGTGCCGGGCGGTCAGGTCCGTGAGCACGACCGGGAACGGCGAGGCGGGCGCCTGCCGGGGCCGCTCAGGCTCCCGTACGGGCTCGGGGGCGTCCAGCACCTCGAAGACCCGCTCGGCGCTCCTGCGCACCCGCTGCCGGTACTGCACGGCGAGCGGGAGTCCGAGGACGGCCTCGAAGGCGGCCAGCGGGGTGAGCACCACTGCGGCCATCGCGATCCCGCTCAGCCGTCCGTCGGCGACACCCTGGGCGCCTACGAGGGCGGTGGCGGCGACCGTCAGGCCGGAGAGCAGCGCGGTGAGTCCGTCGCCGAGGGCGGTGGCGGTGGCGGCGCGCGAGGCGATCCGGGTGAGCGTCCGGTCGGCCCGGCGTGCCTCGGCGGTACGGGCGGGCAGGGCGCCGGCGACGGTCAGCTCGGCGGTTCCGGTGAGCAGATCGGTCACCCGGGTCGCCAGTACGCCTCGGGCGGGGGCCAGCCGGTGCTCGGCGCGCCGGGCGACGGCGCCGGTCAGCAGGGGGACGCCGGCGCCGGCCGCCAGCAGGCCGACGGCGAGTACCGCGCCGGCCTCCGGGAGCAGCCAGGCCGTGAAGCCGACGGACAGCGCCGAGACGGCGGTCGCGGCACCGGCGGGCAGCAGCCAGCGCAGCCAGTAGTCCTGGAGCGCGTCCACGTCGGCGACCAGCCGCGACAGCAGGTCGCCGCGCCGGGCCGTGCGCAGCCCCGCGGGCGCGAGCCGCTCCAGGCGCCGGTACACGGCGACCCGGGTGTCGGCGAGCATGCGCAGGACGGCGTCGTGCGACACCAGCCGCTCGGCGTACCGGAAGACGGCCCGCCCGATACCGAAGGCGCGGGTCGCCGTCACGGCCACCATCAGGTAGAGCACGGGCGGCTGTTGGGAGGCCCGGGAGATCAGCCAGCCGGAGGTGGCCATCAACCCGACGGCACTGCCGAGGGCCAGACTCGCGAACAACAAGGCAAGACCGAGCCGCCCCCGACGGGCCCCGGACATCGCCCGGACACGAGCGAGCACACCACCGCCTACCGCCACGGCTTCCTCGCCGCCGCCCACGGAAGCCTCGGCCGCCACTTCTCCGCGAGCGTGGGAGCCGGACGCCGGGGAGACGTCCGCGACCGCCCCGCCCGGAGCCGGGGAGTCGGCCACCGCCGCCGACGCGGATGCCACGGGAGCCTCGGAGACAGCTACGGTCCCCTGACCGGTTGCCTCGGGGACAGCCGCGACCGCCCGGCCGGGGGCCAGGGAGCCGGACGCCGACACCGACGCCGACGCAGGTGCCGTCGGCTCCGGCAGACGGATCACCCGGTCCGCCGTCCCCAGCAGCGCGGGACGGTGCACGACCAGCAGGACCGTCCGCCCCACGGCCAGCCGGCGTACCGCGGTCACGATCTCCGCCTCGGTCTCGCCGTCCAGCGCGGCCGTCGGCTCGTCGAGCAGCAGCACCGGCCGGTCCGCGAGGAACGCCCGGGCCAGCGCCAGCCGTTGCCGCTGCCCGGCGGACAGCCCGGCGCCGTCCTCCCCGAGCACGGTGTCGGCGCCCTGGGGCAGCGCGGCCACGAACTCCCGCGCCCCCGCCTCCTCCAGCGCCCGCGCCACGGCGGTGTCGTCGGCGTCGGGGCGGGCCAGGCGGACGTTCTCGGCGATGGTCCCCGCGAACAGGTGCGGCCGCTGCGGCACCCACGTGATCCTCGACCGCCACCGCTCCAGGTCCAGTCCGGCGAGGTCGGCGCCGCCGATCCGGACCCGCCCCTCGGCGGGCCGCACGAACCCCAGCAGCACGTTCAGCAGCGTCGACTTGCCCGCACCGCTCGGCCCGACGAGGGCCACGGTCTCCCCGGGCTCGACGACGAAGGACACGTCCGACACGGCGTCCCCGGACCGGCCGGGGTAGCGGACGGTCACGCCCTCGAAGGCGACGGCGCCCGAGGGCACCTCGGCGCTCCCCGAGGCCGGCACCGGCGTCTCCAGTACGGCGAAGATCTCCTCGGCCGCCGCGAGCCCCTCGGCCGCCGCGTGGTACTGCGCGCCCACCTGGCGCAGCGGCAGATACGCCTCGGGCGCGAGCACGAGGATGACCAGGCCGACGTACAGGTCCATCTCCCCGTGGACGAGCCGCATGCCGATCGTCACGGCGACCAGCGCCACGGAGATCGTCGCCAGCAGTTCCAGCGCGAAGGAGGACAGGAAGGCGATCCGCAGCGTCCGCATGGTCGCCTGCCGGTACTCGCCGGTGATCCGCCGGATCGACTCGGCCTGCGCCTTGGCCCGGCCGAACACCTTCAGCGTCGGCAGCCCCGCGACGACGTCCAGGAAGTGCCCCGACAGCCGGGACAGCAGCCGCCACTGGCGGTCCATCCGGGACTGGGTGGCCCAGCCGATCAGCATCATGAAGACCGGGATCAGCGGAAGGGTGCCGATGATGATGGCCGCCGAGACCCAGTCCTCGGTGACGATCCGCGCGAGCACCGCCACCGGCACCACCACCGCGAGCCCCAGCTGCGGCAGATAGCGCGAGAAGTAGTCGTCGAGCGCGTCGACGCCCCGGGTCGCGAGGGCGACCAGCGATCCGGTCCGCTGCCCGCCGAGCCACCCCGGGCCCAGCGCGGCGGCACGCTCCAGCAGCCGCCCCCGCAGCTCCGACTTCACCGCGGCGCTGGCCCGGTGCGCGGCGAGTTCGGTGAGCCAGGCCACGAGCGCGCGGCCGAGGGCGACGGCCCCGAGCAGCAGCAGGGGAGTGGTGAGTCCGCTCACCGGCAGGCCGTGCTGGAAGGCCCCGACCACCACTTCGGCGATGAGCATCGCCTGCGCGATGACCAGCAGCGCCCCGACCACGCCCAGGCCGACCACGGCCACCAGGAACAGCCGGGTGGCCCGGGCGTAGCGCAGCAGACGCGGATCGATTGGTTTCACGTGAAACACACCTCAGTGAGTGACGTCGGCGGCGATGTGCTGCGTACCGATCCGCTTGCGGAACACCCAGTAGGTCCAGCTCTGGTAGAGCAGCACGATCGGCGTGGCGATCGCCGCGCACCAGGTCATGATCTTCAAGGTGTACGGGCTGGACGAGGCGTTGGTGACCGTCAGGCTCCACTCCTCGTTCAGCGAGGACGGCATGACGTTCGGGAAGAGCGACAGGAAGAGCATCGCCACGGCGGCCACGATGGTGACCCCGGACAGCGCGAACGCCCAGCCCTCACGCCCGGCCTGATTGGCCGCCAGCGCCACCAGCAGCGCGGCCACCGCCACGGCCATAGCGACCAGGCTCTTGCCGTCGCCGCTCTCGACCTGCGTCCACAGCAGGAAGATCAGCGCGAGTACGGCTGTCGCGAGACCGACTTGAAGGGCCAGCTTCCGCGCCCGCTCCCGGATGTCCCCGACCGTCTTGAGCGCCACGAACACCGTGCCGTGGAAGGTGAACAGCGTCAGCGTCACCGCACCGCCGAGGAGGGAGTACGCGTTGAACAGGTCCCCGAGGGTGCCGACGTACTCGAAGTCCCGGTCGATCTTCACGCCCCGCACGATGTTGCCGAAGGCCACGCCCCACAGGAACGCCGGGAGCAGCGAGGTCCAGAAGATCGCGGTCTCCCAGTTGCGCTGCCAGTTCTCCTCGGGCCGCTTGACGCGGTACTCGAAGGCGACGCCCCGGATGATCAGGCAGACCAGGATGAGCAGGAGGGGCAGGTAGAACCCGGAGAACAGGGTGGCGTACCACTCGGGGAAGGCGGCGAAGGTCGCGCCGCCGGCGGTGAGCAGCCACACCTCGTTGCCGTCCCAGACGGGGCCGATGGTGTTGATCAGGACCCGCTTCTCGGGCCGGCCGCGGGCCAGCAGCTTGGTGAGGATGCCGACCCCGAAGTCGAATCCCTCCAGGAAGAAGTAGCCGGTCCACAGGACGGCGATCAGGACGAACCAGACGTCGTGCAGTTCCATGACTGTGCAGCTCCCTCGGCCTAGTAGGAGAAGGCCATCGGCTTGTCGGCGTCACGGATGTCGCCGCCGATCTTCGTGGGCGGGTTGAGGTCGGCCTCGGTGAGCTCGGGCGGCCCGGCCTTGACGTACTTGGCGAGCAGCCTGACCTCGATCACGGCGAGGACGGCGTAGAGCGTCGTAAAGACGATCATCGAGGTGATGACCTCGGCCTGCGAGACACCGGGGGAGACCGCGTCCCGGGTCTGCATCACGCCGTAGACGACCCACGGCTGGCGGCCCATCTCGGTGAAGATCCAGCCCCAGGAGTTGGCGATCAGCGGGAAGCCCATGGTCCACAGGGCCAGCAGCCAGTACAGCCGGGTGAGCTTGGAGCCGAGCGGCTTCTTCAGCAGTACCAGATGCGGTACCTCGTCCTCCCCGGTCCGCCAGGCGGCCGGCAGCATGAACCTCTTCCGGGTCAGCCACAGGCCCAGCAGGCCGAGCGAGAAGGACGCCATGCCGAAGCCGATCATCCAGCGGAAGCCCCAGTAGGCGACGGGCACGATGGGCTTGTAGTCGCCGGGCCCGAACTTCTCCTGGAGGGCCTTGTTGGTGTCGTTGATGCCGGGGACGTACGACTCGAAGTCGCTGTGAGCGAGGAAGGACAGCAGCCCGGGGATCTCCAGGGCCACCTTGTTGTGCCCCTCGTCGACGTCTCCGTAGGCGAAGACGGAGAAGGGTGCCGGCTCCTCGCCGTCCCACAGGGCCTCGGCGGCGGCCATCTTCATCGGCTGCTGCTCGTACATGACCTTGCCGAGGGTGTCGCCGCTGATCGCGGTGAACAGGCCGCCGACCGCCAGGGTGACGAGGCCGAGGCGGAGCGAGGTCCGCATCACCGGGATGTGCTTCTTGCGCAGCAGGTGGAAGGCGGCGATGCCCACCATGAAGGCGCCGCCCGTGAGGAAGGCAGCCGAGAAGCTGTGGAAGACCTGGTTGAGCGTGGTGTTCTGGGTGAGGACCAGCCAGAAGTCGGTCAGCTCGGCGCGGCCCTTCTCCTCGTTGATCCGGTAGCCGACCGGATGCTGCATCCACGAGTTCGCCGCGAGGATGAAGTACGCCGACAGCAGCGTGCCGAGGGAGACCATCCATATGCAGGCCAGGTGGATCCTCTTCGGCAGCTTGTCCCAGCCGAAGATCCACAGGCCGATGAAGGTGGACTCGAAGAAGAACGCGATCAGCGCCTCGAAGGCGAGCGGGGCGCCGAAGACATCGCCGACGAAGCGCGAGTAGTCGGACCAGTTCATGCCGAACTGGAACTCCTGCACGATGCCGGTGACCACGCCCATGGCGATGTTGATCAGGAAGAGCTTCCCCCAGAACTTGGTGGCCCTGAGGTACTTCTCCTTCTCCGTACGCACCCAGGCGGTCTGCAGCCCGGCCGTCAGGGCGGCCAGCGAGATCGTCAGAGGGACGAACAGGAAGTGGTAGACGGTGGTGATGCCGAACTGCCATCGCGCCAGAGTCTCCGGCGCCAAAGCGAGGTCCACGTCGTCAGTCTCCTTACGTCGCCGAGGCCCAGCGGCAGGTTTGCCCCTCTTGTCCCGCTCATCACGGGATCAACCCGGACACGCTTGTGAACGCGTTCACATTCACAAGCAATTATGACGCACTGATTTTCGCCACGGGAAGGGGGGTCCCCTTAGCGCCTCCGCGTCAGGGTCTTGGCAGCGAATTCAACATCTTGTTGAATTGCTCCCCATGCAGATACGGATCTCCTGGCCCGCGGGACACCTCACCGCGACCCTCGACGACACCCCTACCACCCAGGCGCTCGCCAAGGCCCTGCCGCTCGTCTCCACCGCCCACACCTGGGGCGAGGAGGTCTACTTCGACACCGGCGTCTCGGTTTCACGTGAAACCGGCGCCCGGCAGGTCGTCGAGCCCGGCACGGTGGCCTTCTGGACCGACGGGGACGCACTCGCCCTCCCCTACGGCCCCACACCGATCTCGCGAGGCGACGAGTGCCGCCTCGCGAGTCCGTGCAATGTCCTCGGCCGCCTCGACGGCGACCCCCGCCTGCTCTCGACGGTGCGCAACGGAGACCCCGTGCGCGTGGAGCCGGCTGAACCGGCGGACGCCTAGAGCTCCTTACGGAACCCCTCCGCCGCCTTCAGGAAGATGTCGTTCGCCTCGGTCTCCCCGATCGTCACCCGCACACCCTCGCCGGGGAACGGCCGGATCACCACGCCGTGCTGCTCGCACGCCGCCGCGAAGTCGACCGTGCGCTCCCCCAGCCGCAGCCACACGAAGTTGGCCTGGGTCTCGGGCACCGTCCAGCCCTGGGAGCGCAGCGCGTCGACCACCCGGGTCCGCTCACAGACCAGCGAGCCGACCCGGCCGAGCAGTTCGTCCTCGGCCCGCAGCGAGGCCACCGCGGCGTCCTGCGCGAGCTGGCTCACCCCGAAGGGCACCGCGGTCTTGCGCAGCGCCGCCGCCACCGGCTCATGGGCGATGGCGAAGCCGACCCGCAGCCCCGCGAGGCCGTACGCCTTGGAGAACGTGCGCAGGACACAGACGTTCGGCCGGTCCCGGTAGATCTCCACGCCGTCCGGCACCTCGGGGTCGCGGATGAACTCCCGGTAGGCCTCGTCCAGCACCACCAGCACATCACCGGGCACCCGGTCCAGGAACCGCTCCAGCTCGGGCCGCTTCACGACCGTGCCGGTGGGGTTGTTGGGGTTGCAGACGAAGATCAGCCGGGTCCGCTCGGTGATGGCCTCGGCCATCGCGTCCAGGTCGTGCACATCGCCGGGCGTCAGCGGCACCCGTACCGAGGTCGCCCCGCTGACCTGCGTGATGATCGGGTACGCCTCGAAGGACCGCCAGGCGTAGATGACCTCGTCGCCGGGGCCTGATGTGGCCTGGATCAGCTGCTGGGCGACCCCGACCGAGCCCGTGCCGGTGGACAGGTGGGAGAGCGGGACGCCGAAGCGCTCGGAGAGCTCGTTCATCAGGCCCGTGCACGCCATGTCCGGGTAGCGGTTGAAGGCGGCCGCCGCGGCCGTCACGCTCTCCATCACCCCGGGCAGCGGCGGATAGGGGTTCTCGTTGGAGGACAGCTTGTAGGCCACCGGACCACCGGACGCCGCGGGCCTGCCCGGCTTGTAGGTGGGGATACCCTCCAGCTCCGCACGCAGCTTGGGGCTCGTCTCGCTCACCGCAGTCCTCCTCGCGACCACCGGCGGCCCATCGTCACCACCGGCTTCCAATGCTTCTCACCTTATGAGGATTCGGCTCGGCTGCGTACAGGTGAGAACAGACCTCCTCCGTCACACCGGCATCAGGGGCATCCCACGCGAAGCCGTACGAATTGGGGGGCGCGTCACACATATATCTATGCGCCGGTGGCTCGCGCCGTAGCGCGCATCCCTCGTGAAGGTGAGTTGAGACCTCTTCGAAACATCGGGAAGTTGGCAGGTGTGCGCACGCCGACAAGTCACGTATTGCCATGGGAGCGCTCAACTCCCTTTTAATCCAATGGTCTTGACGCCGAATGACCATGCAGAAACGTGCCTGTCAACCGCTGCATATGCGTCCGCACTACCCCACCGCATGAGCCCTACTATCGGCTCGCCATGACAGCAGCAGGGAAGCACCAGGTGAGCCGCGCGGACACCGCCCGCCGGGGCAACCGGCCGGGCCGGGCAGGCATCAGAGACGTCGCCGCCGCCGCCGGAGTCTCCATCACGACCGTCTCCGACGCCCTCAACGGCAAGGGCCGGCTCCCCGACGCCACCCGACGCCACGTCCGTGAGGTCGCCGACCGGCTGGGCTACCGCCCGTCGGCCGCGGCCCGAACCCTCCGTACCGGTAAGTCGGGGCTCATCGGCCTGACCGTGACGACGTACGGGGATGAACCTTTCACCTTCACCGAGTTCGCCTACTTCGCCGAGATGGCGCGGGCCGCCACCTCCGCCGCGCTCGCCCGCGGCTACGCCCTGGTCATCCTCCCCGCCACCTCACGCCACGACGTGTGGTCCAACGTGGCCCTGGACGGCACGGTCGTCATCGACCCCTCCGACCAGGACCCGGTGGTCAGTGAGCTGGTCCGGCAGGGTTTACCGGTCGTCTCCGACGGCCGCCCGGTCGGCTCGCTGCCGGTCACCGCGTGGGTCGACAACGACCACGAGGCCGCCGTCCTCGGCATCCTGGACCATCTGGCCGACGCCGGCGCCCGCCGCATCGGCCTGCTGACCGGGACGACGACGGACACGTACACCCATCTGTCCACCACCGCCTACCTCCGCTGGTGCGAACGGGTCGGCCAGGACCCGGTGTACGAGGCTTACCCCGCCCACGACCCGTGCGCGGGCGCCGTGGCCGCCGACCGGCTGCTGGCCCGCCCCGACCGCCCCGACGCCGTCTACGGCCTGTTCGACCCGAACGGCACCGATCTGCTCGCCGCCGCCCGCCGCTACGGACTGCGCGTACCGGACGACCTGCTTCTGGTCTGCTGCAGCGAGTCCACGGTGTACGCCAACACCGAGCCCCCCATCACCACGCTCTCGCTGAAGCCGCGCCGGATCGGCACGGCCGTGGTGCAGTTGCTCATCGACGCGATCGAGGGGGTCGAATCGGACCAACCGGTCGAGCAGGTGATACCGACCGAGCTGATCGTCCGTACCTCTTCCCAGCGACGTCCGCCGCGCACGACCGTCAGCCCGCCCCGGTCGCCCGAGGAGCAGTAGCAACCGAGCGGAGGGCAGACGGCAGAAGCCCTGCCCAATCGGGGCGAAAGCCGCGGT
Organism: Streptomyces sp. NPDC002776; assembly: GCF_053592195.1. Taxonomy (NCBI): domain Bacteria; kingdom Bacillati; phylum Actinomycetota; class Actinomycetes; order Kitasatosporales; family Streptomycetaceae; genus Streptomyces; species Streptomyces sp. NPDC002776. The sequence continues at coordinate 202,350 of NZ_JBSFVG010000014.1, forward strand.
GAACCGGAGCCCTGCTCTGATTCACCACCCCTGGGTCATCACATGGCGCGATCGGCATTCCTATGATGGGCCCACGACACCGCGGGCCGCTGCGACCAGGCAGTCCGATGCGGTGCAGATGCGGCGCGATGGTGGAGGGGTCTGATGACTCAGGGGGCCGGTCAGGGACCCGAGGTGGAGCGGACGGCGACGTTGCGCGACTTCCGAGTGCCCGCGTACATCCACGAGACCGGTCCGTACGTGCAGCAGACGCATCCGGGCGATGTCGCTCCCGCCGCGGCGGAGACGTACCCCGAGGGGTACACCCCGACCCAGCGCGACCTGCCCGTCATCAACCGCGGTGACACGCTTCAGGTGACCGTCGAACCGGTGGCCGCGATGGTTCCGCAGCAGTCGGGCGGCCCCGGTCCGCTGTTCGTCGTGGGCGACGTGCACGGTTACCTCGACGAACTGGTGGCCGCGCTCCAGGAGAAGGGGCTGATCGACGCCGCGGGCAACTGGTGCGCGGGCACCGCCCGGCTGTGGTTCCTCGGTGACTTCACCGACCGCGGCCCGGACGGCATCGGCGTCATCGACCTCGTCATGCGGCTGTCCGCCGAGGCCGCCGCGGCCGGCGGCTACTGCAAGGCCCTGATGGGCAACCACGAACTGCTGCTGATCGGCGCCAAGCGGTTCTCCGACACCCCCGTCAACTCCGGCGCGGGCACCGCCACCTTCCAGGCGGCCTGGCTGCTCAACGGCGGCCAGAAGACCGACATGGACCGCCTCCAGGACCACCATCTGCAGTGGATGGCCCGGCTGGACGCCATGGAGGAGGTCGACGGCCATCTGCTCGTCCACTCCGACACCACCGCCTACCTGGACTACGGCCACTCCATCGAAGAGGTCAACGACACCGTCCGCGAGACGCTGACCCGCAACGACGCGGACGAGTGCTGGGACCTGTTCCGCAAGTTCACCAAGCGCTTCTCCTTCCGCGACGAGGGCGGCTCTGCCGCCGTACGCTCCCTGCTCGATACGTACGGCGGCACCCGCATCGTTCACGGCCACAGCCCGATTCCCTATCTGCTGGGCGAAGTCGGCTCCGAGGACAGCGAGGACGGCGGCGGCCCGCTGGTCGAGGGGCCGCACCTCTACGCCGACGGTCTGGCCATCGCGATGGACGGCGGAGTGACCATGGCCGGAAAGCTGCTGGTCCAGCAACTTCCCCTGGATATCTGACGGTTCCGGGGGCAGGTGTCACCCCGGGCCGGAAGGACCCGGAACCACGCAGGCCAGGGGCCAATTTCTGGAAACCCCCTGTCACCGTGTGCCGTCACGGCTCTACCATCGGCTTATCCGTAGCAGGCTCCCCTCCGTTTCTGCCCGACGGCTCGTCGCCATGCGAGCCCCAAGCCCTACGGAGCATCGGGGGATGCACATGAACAGCGTTCCGCAGCACCTGCACAGTGAGGACCGCCAGGAGTACGAGCGGATCCTCGACGAGGCGCTGCGCTCCGCCACCACCCGCCCGGAACTGGCCGCTGTCGGACAGCGGCTCAACTCCGAACAGCTGCGCACCATGGCGCTCAACGCCTCCGCGATCATCACGGCGGCCGCGGCGACCGAGTACCAGCATTACGTGAAGGTGCGCGAGGAACTGCGCCAGCCGGCGCCGTCCACCCCGCCGTCCGTTCGCGAATCCGGCTCCACCGAGTCGGGTCCGAGCGCGATGGGGCTCGCCACCACCATGGGAGAGGCCGCCGCCGAGACCGCCGGCGCGGGCATCGTCGCCGTCGCGGCCGTCCTCACCCCCGTCCTCGCCGGAATAGCCGCGGCGCTCTTCCTGCTCGTCGGGTACATCCTGCGGATGCTCGAACCCGAGCCGGCGTTCGCCCAGACGATGCTCACCACCGGATGGGTGTTCGGCGCCGTGACGGCGGCCGCGATCCTCGTCGCCGCCGTCGGGCTGCTGCTCACCGCTCTGCGCAACAGGCCGGCACTCGACACCGGCCCGCACGGAGAGCTGGGCAGCGAGGTGGCCCGGGCCAGGGAAGCCTGGCGTGAAGCCCTGCTGGAGCGCGGCATCCTGCCGTTCCTGCGGGACGCGCTGGCCGACCCCGGCACCGCCGCCGCCCTGCACCGCACGGCGCCCACGGCACCGATCAGCCGCATGCCGAACCTCGGCTACGACCGTCCGGGCTTCTCCAGCCCCGGCGAGGGCACTGCGTCAGGCCCCCGCCCGAGCTTCAGCAGCCCGGACTACACAAGCCCGGATTTCGGGGGTCCGGAGCATCAGCCGGAGTGACTCCGGCCCCTCGGCTTGCGCCCCCGTCGCGGGGAGCGCAAGCCGGATGTCCGGGGGCCGGGGCGGGCCGTAATCAGAGGATGCCCGCGCCGCGGGCAGCCACCGTCCACTGCGGGAACTCGGACAGCAGCCGGTCGTACAGATCCTGGTCGGGGACGGTGCTGATGTCGTCCACGGAGAAGAAGCCGACGTTGTCGACGCGCCGGCCGGGCAGGGTGTCGAAGCGCTCCAGGACCCCGTAGTCGGACTTGCCGAGGCCCACGAACTGCCAGAAGATCGGCTCCTCGACCGCTTCCCGCAGCTCCTTCTCGATCTGGGCGTTGCGGTAGACGCCTCCGTCGGAGAAGAACAGCACCAGGGTGGGGGCCTGGGCCGGGTTCTGGCGGACATAGGCGCGGACTTCCGCGATCACCTTCTGTTCCTCGTTCTGGATGCCGACCGTCCGCATGTCGACCTGGCTGTCCTCCAGGCCCTTCTTCCGCTTCTTGGAGCCGAAGAGGCTCATCTCCCCGCACCTGACGTGCAGCCGCGTCCACTCGGGCAGCTCCCCGAGCCGGAAGTCGGGCAGCCGTGCCGGGTTCGAGGCGAAGGTCCACGCCTGCATCTCGCCGTCGTCGTCCAGCTGCGCGGCCACGGCCGCCATCCGCTCCACGACGTCCGCGACGACTCCCCGGGAGTACAGGAACGACATGGACCCGGAGGCGTCCAGCACCAGGATCACGCGAGCGGTGATGCCGGTCGCGCCGTGCTTGCTGAGACTGACCGCGACCTGCTGCTTACGCAGGTCCAGCCGCTTGCGCATGTCCACGGGCAGGCGCTCTTCGCCCTTGGTGAGGTTGGGGGAGGCCGGAGGGGCTACGGGTGCGGCGGGGGCGGCAGGGGGTGCGGCGGGGGCGGTCGTCATGGGCGGTGCCGGTACGGCCGGCGGTGTGGATACGGCCGGCGGGGTCGTCGGTACGGCGGTCTCCTCCTCGTCGACCGTGATGCCGAAGTCCGTCGCCAGCCCGGCCAGCCCGGAGGCGTACCCCTGCCCCACGGCCCGGAACTTCCACTTCCCCTGGCGGAGGTACAACTCACCGCCGATGAAGGCCGTCTCCGTCCCGGCCTCCATCACGAAGTGCGCGATCTCGGCGCCGCTCCGCTCGTCGACCAGTCGCATCGTCAGTCCCGGCACCTGACCGAACGTGCCGCCGTCCGCCGAGGCGCACAGCACGATCTTCTCGATGGCGGGCTCCAGCGCACCGAACTCCACCGCGACGGTGTCGGTGGTGGTGCCCGCCCGCTGCTGCTTGCCCAGGTGGCTCACGGCCTTCGAGGCGTGGTGGGGCTGGTTGTAGAAGATGAAGTCGGCGTCGTCGCGCACGCGTCCCGCCGCGGTGAGCAGCAGCGCCGAAGCGTCCACGTCGGGGGTGCCCGGCCCGTCGGACCAGGTCAGCTCCACGCGCACGGCCGTTGCGTCTACGGGAAGGTTGGCGCCCTTGCTCAGTGCTGTCATGGGATCAGTGTGCCGACTGATCCGGCGGCCCCGGAAGGGCCTCGGTCCCTCGGCCGAGGTCGGGCTGTTTCACGTGAAAAAAAGCGCCCGGCGCCCGCCGGGGGGGGGGTTGGGGGGGGTGTCCGGCGTCGGGGCGGTGAAGGGCGGTGGCCCGGGCGGGG
>NZ_JBSFVG010000015.1:0-187765 GCF_053592195.1 Streptomyces sp. NPDC002776
CTCCATTCTGCCGCCGTCCTACGCCCCGGCGGGGCGCCCCCCCCCCCCCCCCCCCCCGGCCCCGGCCCCCCCCCCCCCCCCCGCCCCCCGGGGGGGGGGGGGGGGGGCCCCCCCCCCCCCCCCACCCCCGGGGCCCGGCCCGGTTTGACCCGTTCGGCCGTGGCCCCGTAACCTTGACCGTCGGCGTGTCCACTGACACGCCACATCCCCGTAAACCTTTTCCTCCTGGTCCGCGTGGCCGGGAGAGGCCGTCCGCTGATCAGTCGGGCGGCTGGACTGCGGGGGTGCCGTTTCTCGAGCGAGAGAGTGAGACCCGCGTGTACGCCATCGTGCGCAGCGGTGGTCGGCAGCACAAGGTTGCTGTCGGCGACATCGTTGAGGTTGACAAGATTTCCACTGCCAAGGTTGGCGACACGGTCGAGCTCTCGACCCTGCTCGTTGTCGACGGCGACGCTGTGACCAGCGACCCGTGGGTGCTGGCCGGCATCAAGGTCCAGGCCGAGGTCGTGGACCACCACAAGGGCGTCAAGATCGACATCCTTCGTTACAAGAACAAGACCGGCTACCGCCGTCGTCAGGGCCACCGCCAGCAGTACACGGCGATCAAGGTCACTGAGATCCCCGCGGCTGCGAAGTAAGGGACTGAGGAGAGATGGCACACAAGAAGGGCGCATCGTCCACCCGTAACGGTCGTGACTCCAACGCTCAGCGCCTCGGCGTGAAGCGTTACGGCGGTCAGGTCGTCAACGCGGGCGAGATCCTGGTCCGTCAGCGTGGCACCCACTTCCACCCGGGCTCCGGTGTGGGCCGTGGCGGCGACGACACGCTGTTCGCGCTGCAGGCCGGTTCGGTGCAGTTCGGCACCCACCGTGGCCGCAAGGTCGTGAACATCGTTCCGGTCGCCTGATCGGAAGCTTTTCGCGAGGCGGACCTCACTTCCCTGGTGGGAAGGCGGGTCCGCCTTTCGCGTGTTACAGCTATGACATTTCCGTAAGTAACTGGAGGCACCCACCATGACCACCTTCGTGGACCGCGTCGAACTGCATGTCGCCGCGGGTAACGGAGGTCACGGCTGTGCCTCCGTCCACCGCGAGAAGTTCAAGCCGCTCGGCGGACCGGACGGCGGGAACGGCGGGCGGGGCGGCGATGTCATCCTGACCGTCGACCAGTCCGTGACCACGCTGCTGGAGTACCACCACTCCCCGCACCGCAAGGCCACCAACGGCAAGCCCGGTGAGGGCGGCAACCGCTCCGGCAAGGACGGCCAGGACCTGATCCTGCCGGTGCCGGACGGCACGGTCGTCCTGGACAAGGCGGGCAACGTCCTCGCCGACCTGGTCGGCCACGGCACCTCCTTCGTTGCCGCGCAGGGCGGCCGGGGCGGGCTCGGCAACGCCGCGCTCGCCTCCGCCCGCCGCAAGGCGCCCGGCTTCGCGCTGCTCGGCGTGCCCGGGGACCTCCAGGACATCGTCCTGGAGCTGAAGACCGTCGCCGACGTGGCGCTGGTGGGCTACCCGAGCGCCGGCAAGTCCTCCTTGATCTCGGTGCTGAGCGCCGCCAAGCCGAAGATCGCCGACTACCCGTTCACCACGCTGGTGCCGAACCTCGGTGTCGTCACCGCCGGTTCGACCGTCTACACCATCGCCGACGTGCCGGGGCTCATCCCGGGTGCCAGCCAGGGCAAGGGCCTGGGCCTGGAGTTCCTGCGGCACGTGGAGCGGTGCAGCGTGCTGGTGCACGTGCTGGACACGGCGACGCTGGAGTCCGACCGCGACCCGATCTCCGACCTCGACATCATCGAGGCCGAACTGCGCGAGTACGGCGGCCTCGACAACCGCCCGCGGATCGTCGTCCTGAACAAGATCGACGTACCGGACGGCAAGGACCTCGCCGAGATGGTGCGGCCGGATCTGGAGAAGCGCGGTTACCGGGTCTTCGAGGTGTCCGCGGTCGCCCACATGGGGCTGAAGGAGCTGTCCTTCGCGCTCGCCGACATGGTCGGCCGGGCGCGGGCCGCGAAGCCGAAGGAGGAGGCGACGCGGATCGTCATCCGGCCCAAGGCCGTGGACGACGCGGGCTTCACCGTCGTACGCGAGGAGGACGGGCTGTTCCGGGTGCGCGGCGAGAAGCCGGAGCGCTGGGTGCGGCAGACCGACTTCAGCAACGACGAGGCCGTCGGCTACCTCGCCGACCGGCTCAACCGCCTCGGTGTCGAGGAGGAGTTGATGAAGGCGGGCGCCCGGGCCGGTGACGGGGTCGCCATCGGTCCCGAGGACAACGCCGTCGTCTTCGACTGGGAGCCGACCGTCATGGCCGGTGCCGAGATGCTCGGCCGGCGCGGTGAGGACCACCGCTTCGAGGCGCCGCGCCCGGCGGCCCAGCGCCGCAGGGACCGGCAGGCCGAGCGGGACGACGTCGACCGGGAGTACGACGACTTCGAGCCCTTCGAGGGTTAAGGCCGGGGAAAGCCGGGGCGTACGGCAGGGCAACCAACCGTCGGTCCGGCGAGTCGTACAGGGCGCCGCGGATGAGGATCTTGGTCCTCTCCGCGGCCAACCGCCCTTTCGATGCCCGGAGTCGACGTGCCCGTACGCCGCAGTCTTGTGATCGCCCTCGCCCTGCTGGGCGCCACCGTCGCAGCAGCGCCCCTCGCGCATGCCACGCCCGAGACGGTCAGGCAGGACTTCAACGGCGACGGCTACGAGGACCTGGTCACCGGGGTGCCGTTCGGGCAGGTGGCCGGGAAGAAGCGGGCCGGGTACATCGCCGTCGTCCACGGTTCGGCGAACGGGCCCGGCACCAGGAAGGTCTACAGCCAGGCCTCCCCGGGCATCCCAGGCACCGTCGAGTCCCACGACATGTTCGGCGCCCACCTCGCCGTGGCGGACCTCGACGGCGACGGCTACACCGATCTGCTGGTCGAGTCCGACAACGAGCAGTGGACGCAGGACGGCATCGCCCGGGACGGCAACCGTTCCGTGCTGTGGGGCGGCCCGGGCGGTCTTACCTCCGGCAAGGGTCTGCCCGCGCTGACGGCCGGCAAGTACCAGGGCGGCACGACCCTCGCCGGGGACTTCGACGGTGACGGGCACCAGGACCTGGCCCGGCCGGGGGAGGTGCGGTTCGGGCCGTTCGGGCGGGACGGGGGCGCAGCCTTGGTGCGGCAGGGCGCCGAGTTCGACACGAGCGACCAGCTGACGGCCCTCGCGGCCGGGGACACCGACGGCGACGGCATCACCGACGTCGTCGCGCTGGCCCGTGCCCACGAGCGGGAGAGCGACAACCTCTTCGCCTACTCCGTGCAGCTCAGCCGTGGCAGCCGGGACGGACTGCTCGCGCCGGTCACCGTCACGACCTTCCGCACGGCCGAACCCTGGCACGAGTCCCTGGCCGTCGGCGACGTCGACGGTGACGCGGGCGCCGAGATCGTGACCGGCGGCGGCAATGACGTCAGGGTCGTCGACGGCGGCAGCCTGCGGGTGCTCACGCAGGACACGCCCGGTGTCCCCGGCGCCCATGAGACCGGCGACAGCTTCGGCGCCGCCGTCTCGGTGGGCGACCTCGACGGCGACGGCTACGGCGACATCGTGGCCGGGAACCCCACCGAGGACCTCGGCGGGAAGGCGGACGCGGGCACCTTCGCGGTCCTGCCGGGCGGGCCCGACGGGCCGACCGGGGCGGGCAGCGAGGTGTTCGGCCAGGCGAGCTCCGGCGTGCCCGGCAGCGCCGAGCAGAACGACCGCTTCGGCAGTGACACCGACGTCGTCGACAGCAACGGCGACGGAGTGGCCGAGCCGGTCGTCTCGGCCGTCGGCGAGAACCAATGGGCGGGCGGGGTCTGGATGTTCACGGCGAAGGGCGTCCTGTCCTTCGGTGCCGGCGCGTTCGGCATGACCGCCGCCGACTCGCGGTTCGGCGACCGTTTCCCGCAGTGATCTGTCCCTCGCCCTCCTGTTGCTCGCCCATTTGTCATGCACGCGAACCCTGAGGTTCAGCGGGTGGCCTGCCCGGAAGCGTGAGCTTCCAGGTGTCCAAGGGGCCCGCGACGCAGGGGAGTTCGTCGATGACCGCAGCAGGATCACCCGACCGCCGCCGCTTTCTGACCGCCGGCGCCGCCGTGCTCGGTGCCGCCGCCTCCGCCCAGCTGTGGCTGCCCGCCACCGCCCGCGCCGCCGAAACCGCCCTGCCCGAGGGCGTGTTCAGCCTCGGCGTGGCCTCCGGCGACCCGCTGCCCGACGGCATCGTGCTGTGGACCCGGCTGGCCCCCGACCCGCTGAACGGCGGGGGCATGCCCGACGCCGTCGTGCCCGTGGAGTGGGAACTCGCCGAGGACGAGCGGTTCCGCAAGGTCGCGCGCCGCGGCACCGCCCAGGCGCGGCCCGAGTACGGACACAGCGTGCACGTGGACGTACGGGGCCTGCGCCCGGGCCGCCGCTACTGGTACCGCTTCCGCGCCGGCGGCCGTATCTCGCCCGTCGGCCGCACCCGTACCGCGCCCCACCCCCGCAGCTCCGGCGGCGACCTGCGCCTCGCGCTCGCCTCCTGCCAGAACTGGCAGCACGGCTGGTTCACGCCGTACGCCGACATGCTGGCCCAGGATCCCGACGTCGTGCTGTTCGTCGGGGACTACATCTACGAGTCGGTGCCCTCGGCCACGGCCCCGCGCCGGCACGAGGGCACAGGGGAGCCGTACACCCTGGAGCAGTACCGCAACCGCTACGCGCAGTACCGCTCCGACCCCGACCTCGCGGCGATGCACGCGGGCGCTGCCTTCGTGGTGACCTTCGACGACCACGAGGTGGACAACGACTTCGCGGGCGAGATCCCGCAGGACCCGGCGAAGCAGCCGCACGACGCGTTCGTGGCCCGGCTCACCGCGGGCTACCAGGCGTACTACGAGCACATGCCGGTGCGCGCCACGGCCGTCCCGAACGGACCGCACATCCGGATGCACCGGCGCCTGGAGTTCGGCCGGCTGGCCAGGCTCAACGTCCTCGACACCCGCCAGTACCGCAGCGACCAGGCCACCACCCAGGCCGGGGCGGCGGACCCCTCGCGCACCATGCTCGGCGCCGCGCAGAAACAGTGGCTGCTGGACGGGCTGCGGGACTCGCCCGCCCGCTGGAACCTGATCGCCTCGCAGATCATGATGGCCGAGACCGATCTGCTGGTCGGCGAGGGCAAGCAGTGGTACTACGACGCCTGGGACGGCTACCAGGCCGAACGCAACCTGTTCCTCAAGGAGTTCGGGAGCGTGCGCAACCCGGTGGTGCTCACCGGGGACCGCCACCTGACGATGGTCAGCGACCTGAAGGAGGACTTCGCGGACCCGGACTCCGCGGTCGTCGGCGCCGAGTTCGTCGGCACCTCCATCTCCAGCAACGGCGACCAGGACCAGGACGCGTTCCGCAGGGACTGGGACCCGCGCCGGGCGGACAACCCGCACTGGAAGCTGCTGGACGCCCACCGCGGCTACCACCTCTTCGACATCCGCCGCGACGGCATCGACGCACAGGTCCGGGTGGTGGACACGGTCCGCCGGCCGACGGCGGTGCCGAGCACGCTGGCCAAGCTGCGGGTGGAGGCGGGCCGCCCGGGCGTCGAGGTGGTCTGACCCGGTCGGTGGGGCGCTCATCGCTGTCCCATACGGCTCTCAGCCCACCCTCAGGAACACCTCTTACCGTCCCTTGTCCATGGAGACGGACTGTACGAGAGACGGCGTCCCGGCCGACAGCGCGCCCACTGCGCCGGCGGCCGGGACGAGGCTGCTGCACATCGGCCCGCACAAGACCGGGACCACCTCGATCCAGGGCGCCCTGTTCGGGGCCAAGGAGGCGATGGCCGCGCACGGCGTCGACTTCCCCGCCACCAGCAGGCACCCCATGTCGGCGGCGCTCGCGGTCTGCGGCCGCCCCGGGATGATGGGTGACGCAGAGCCCGGCGAGCGGCACTGGGAGACGCTGGTGGAGCAGGTCGCCGCCACCGGTCGGCGCACCTCGGTGATCAGCAGCGAGTTCTTCGCCGACGCCCCCGACGACGAGACGATCGAGCGGATCGTCCGGGAACTGAGCGGCGACCGGGTGCACGTCCTGGTCACGCTGCGCCCGCTGGCCAGGATCATGCCGTCGCAGTGGCAGCAGTACGTGCAGAACGGCCTGCGCATGGGCTACGAGGACTGGCTCCGGCACATGCTGAAGAAGCCGCCGTACGAGAAGCCCAACCCCAGTTTCTGGCGCCGGCACCGGCACGACCGGCTGGTCGAGCGGTGGGTACGGGTCACCGGCGCGGACCGGGTCACCGTCGTGGTGGTCGACGACCGGGACCGCGGCGGCCTGATGCGTACCTTCGAGGCGCTGCTCGGGCTGCCGGAGAATCTGCTCCACGAGGTTCCGGACACCGCGAACCGCTCACTCACCCTCGCCGAGACCGAAATGCTGCGGAATCTTAATGTGGAATTCCGTGGAAATGAGCTGCCGGACGAGTTTTATTCACAGCTCATCCGATATGGCGCCGTGCTGCATATGAAGAACGCGTGCGCACCCGGCCCCGACGACGTGAAGATCCGCACCCCCCAGTGGGCCGCCGAGGCCGCCGCCGGGATCGGTGCCGAGATGGCGCTGCGGATCGGCGCGACGGGCGTGCGGGTGCTGGGCGACCCCGGGATCCTCTCCGCCGTACCCGAGCCCCCGACGGGCACCGACGCCGAGCCGCGCCTGCCTCCCGAGGTGGCCGCGCGGGCACTGTACGGGGCTGTCGCGGCGGCCGCCGGAGCGCCCCTGCCGAACGGACTGCCCGGGCAGGCGCGGACGGTTCACCGGACGGCGTCCAAGGAACTCGTGCGGGTACTCGGACATCGTGCCCTGAAGCGGCTGCGCCGCCGCTGAGCTGTGCGGTTACTCACAGCTACGCCCGGCAATTCCGCACCGTCCACGGAAGTTTTCCGACTGTCACCAGGAGTGCAAGGTGAATGACAGGTTGCGCGCACATATGCGGGGAAGGTCGCTCACCTTGCACTGCGGTTACCGGAAGTGGGAACATTTCGAGGTTCCCAGTCGCCACAAGGTAGGTCACCTGTGTCCCAGCACATAGCCAAGCCCCGTACCACCGCAGTGATCCTGGCCGGTGGTACCGGTCAGCGTGTGGGTCTCTCGATCCCCAAGCAGCTGCTGAAGATCGCCGGCAAGGCAGTCATCGAGCACACCCTGACCACCTTCGAGAAGGCCGACTCGATCGACGACATCATCGTGCTGATGGCGCCGGGCTACGTCCCCGACATCGAGAAGATCGTGGCCAAGGCCGGGTTCACGAAGGTCACGAAGATCATCGAGGGTGGCGCCACCCGTAACGAGACCACCGAGCGGGCCATCGCCGCCCTCGGTGAGGGCCTGGCCGAGGGCGAGGACCGCAACGTCCTCTTCCACGACGCCGTGCGCCCCCTGCTGTCACAGCGGGTGATCGACGACTGCGTCGCCGCCCTGGAGCGGTACCAGGCCGTCGACGTCGCCATCCCGTCCGCGGACACGATCATCGTCACCCGCACCCACGGCGAGGACGGCGAGTTCATCACCGAGATCCCGGACCGCTCCCGGCTGCGCCGCGGCCAGACCCCGCAGGCCTTCAAGCTGTCCACGATCAAGCGCGCCTACGAGGTCGCGGCCGGCGACCCGAACTTCCAGGCCACCGACGACTGCACCGTGGTCCTGCGGTACCTGCCGGACGTGCCGATCAACGTCGTCGCGGGCGACGAGTACAACATGAAGGTCACCCAGCCCGTCGACGTCTTCATCGCCGACAAGCTGTTCCAGCTGGCCTCCACCGCCGCGCCCGAGCAGGTCTCCGAGGAGGCCTACCGCGAGCTGCTGACCGGCCGGACCATCGTCGTCTTCGGCGGCTCCTACGGCATCGGCAAGGACATCGCCGAGCTCGCCGGGTCCTACGGCGCCAACGTCTACGCCCTCGGCCGCTCCACCACCGGCACCCACGTGGAGAACCCGGAGGAGGTCGACGACGCGCTGTCCAAGGCGTACGCCGAGACCGGCCGCATCGACTACGTGGTGAACACCGCCGGGGTGCTGCGCATCGGCAAGCTCGCCGAGACCGACAACGCCACCATCGAGGAGGCGCTGAAGGTCAACTACCTCGCGCCGGTGCAGATCGCCCGCTCCTCGTACAAGTACCTCGCGGAGACCGGCGGCCAGCTGCTGCTGTACACCTCCAGCAGCTACACCCGCGGCCGCGCCGAGTACAGCCTGTACTCCTCCACCAAGGCCGCCATGGTCAACCTCACCCAGGCGCTGTCCGACGAGTGGGCCGGCGACAGCGTCCGGGTCAACTGCATCAACCCCGAGCGCACCGCCACCCCGATGCGCACCAAGGCCTTCGGGCAGGAGCCGGCCGGCTCCCTGCTCTCCTCCGAGGCGGTCGCGCGCACCTCGCTGGACGTGCTGCTCTCCGAGCTGACCGGTCATGTCATCGACGTCCGCCAGCAGGACCCGACGGCCGCCGCGGGCCAGGCGTCCGGCTTCGAGGCGGCGCTGGCCAGTGTGCTGGACCGTCAGGACGGCGTGGCATAATCAGCTGTTAATAGCCTTACGGAATTCAGGCCTCTGCGTTTCTTCATTCACGAAGAATTCACAGGGGCCTGAGTCCTTGGCCCTCCAGACCGGCAACCCCTCCCAGAGCAGGTTTATCCGTGATCTCCACCGCTATACGCGTCGCCCGGGTGGGCAGCGCGGCCGAGCTGGCCGCGGCGGTCCTCGTGATGCTGGGCTTCCCCTGCCTCATGGTGGCCGCGCTCGTCCCGAGCGTTCCCGCCTTCACGGTTGCGGCGGCCGTGACGTACCTGGCGGACCACTATCTGCACCGCAAGGGCAGCTACCTGGTCAACCGCCTGAGCAAGGTGCGCGCCGGCCTGTCGATCCGCTTCCTGATCCGACAGCTGCTGCTGATCCTGCTGCTGGCCCGGGTCGACCTCTCGGACAACCTGGTCTTCTACGCCGCGGTCGCGGGCTTCATCGCCTTCTACGGCCTGCAGGCCCCGCACGGCGCCCTGGTCACCCTGATCCGCAATCGCCGCCGGATGCCGGTCGCCACCCGCAACATCGACCTGGCCTCTCGCATCCGCATCCCGGACGCCCCGCCGCGCGGTCTGCTGAACCGCTCCGCCGAGAAGATGCTCCACCTCGACCTCGCCGCCATGGCCGGCGTGCTGGTCTCGGCGTTCCTGGACGAGGCCATGGCCGGGTTCATCGGCATCGGCGTCACCGTGTTCCTCGGCTGCCTCTACGTCCTCGCGCTCGTGCCGTACGTCCGCGGCAGCAAGATCCCGCCGAACGCGGACGCCGTACTGGCCGCGATGGACGCCTGGCTGGCCGAGTACCGGCCCGAGACGGTGCTGTACTTCTCCGGCTCCAAGGAGTCCGCGTACCAGGTCAACATGTGGCTGGAGACGATGGAGCAGCTGGACACCCGGCCGCTGATCATCCTGCGCGAGCGGGTCATCCTGGCGAACCTGGCGCCGACCACGGTCCCGGTCATCTGCGTGCCCGGAGGGGTGCACCTGATGAACCTGGACCTGAGCACGGTGCGGGTCGCGCTGTACGCGGCGAACGTCGGCAAGAACATCCACCTGCTGCGCGTGCCCACCATGAAGCACGTCTTCATCGGCCACGGCGACAGCGACAAGCTGGCCAGCGTCAACCCGTTCAGCAAGGTCTACGACGAGGTGTGGACCGCGGGCCGCGCGGGCCGCGACCGGTACGCCATAGCGGACGTCGGCGTCCGCGACGACGACATCGTCGAGGTCGGCCGCCCGCAGCTGGCGCCCATCCAGACCTGGCAGGGCGTGCCCGAAGGTCGGATGCCGACCGTGCTGTACGCCCCCACCTGGGAGGGCTGGGACGGCAACCCCGGCAACACCTCGATCGTGCTGGCCGGCGAGAACATCGTGAAGAGCCTGGTCAAGGCCGATCCGCCGGTCCGCGTCCTGTACAAGCCGCACCCGTTCACCGGTACGGTCAGCGCCGAGGCCAAGGCCGCCCACCAGCGGATCACCGCCCTGGTGGAGAAGGCCGGCGCCGAGCGCGCCGCCGACGCCCGCTTCGCCGCCGACACCGCGGCCCAGAGCGCTGCCAAGGCCGAACTGGCCCGGATCGAGGCCCGGCTCGCCGAGCTGGCCGGCAACGGCAAGGAGCGCGGCGACGAGGCCGAGGCCACCCGGGACAGCCTGGTGGACGTGGCCCGGCACGAGGAGGTCGCCCGGCTGCGCGCGCAATGGAACGACGCGTACTGGCGCTCCTTCGGCAGCCATGAGCACCGGGTGATCACGGGCGCCGAGCCGCGGCTGTACGACTGCTTCAACGTCTCCGACGCGATGGTCTCCGACATCTCCAGCGTGGTCTCCGACTTCATCGCCAGCGGCAAGCCGTACGCGGTGACGGACTCCGGGGAGCTGGGCGAGGAGGAGTTCAAGCGGCAGAACACCGCGGTGCGGGCCGCCGTGATCCTCTCCAACAGCGCCGCCGAGCTCGGCGGTCTGCTGGACGCGGTCCGCGACCCGTCCGCCGACCCGCTGGCCGAGGACCGCGGCGAGCTGAAGCGGTATCTGCTCGGCCCGGACGAGCCGACCTCCCTCGACCAGTTCAACACCGCCGTCGCGAACCTCGCCCTGAAGGCCGAGACCCGCAACCTCGGCCAGGCGGCCCGGATCGCGGCGACCGAGGAGGCGGAACTGGCGGGCTGACCGCCGGTTCACCGAGACCCCCTTCGGCCCCCGAGGAGTTCAACTCCTCGGGGGCCGAACGCTTTTGACACCTGGTACGTACTGTGACCTGAGTCACGAAACGTTCGCCGCGGAGCAACCGCTTCTCGACTTGAACCGTCTACTAGGTAGCGAAAAGGAGAAACGGGAGAAAACCTTCCGTTGACTGAGGGGAAACAGGTGACCGTGACGCAGCCTGATGTGAGCGTCGTCATCGGGGCGTACGAGGCGATGCCGTACCTGGTCGAGTGCCTGGCGTCCGTCGAGGCGCAGACCATCGACCCGGCACGCGTCGAGGTCATCGCGGTGGACGACGGCTCGTCCGACGGCACGGGCGCCTGCCTGGAGGAGTTCGCGGACCGCGCCCCCATGCCGGTCACGGTGATCCGGCAGGCCAACTCCGGCGGTCCCAGCGCCCCGCGCAACGTCGGCCTCGGCAAGGCCACCGGACGCTACGTCTTCTTCCTCGACGCCGACGACCGGCTCGGCCCCGAGGCCCTGGAGCGGATGGTCGCCATGGCCGACCGCAACGGCACCGACGTCGTCCTCGGCCGGGTCGAGGGCGTCAACCGCAAGCCCCCGCAGTCGATGTGGGGCAGCACGCTGGAGCGCACCGACGTCTGGTCCTCCAACATCAAGTTCACGCTGAGCGCGCAGAAGCTGTTCCGCCGGGAACTGCTCACCCGGCACGGCATGCGCTTCGACGAGTCCCTGTGGACCGGCGAGGACGCGCTGTTCACCATGGAGGCCTATCTGCGGGCCGACGGCGTCTCCGTGCTCGCCGACTACACCTGCTACTACCTGGTGGGCCGCGCGGACGGCAAGCATGTGACCAAGGGCGGGAGTTACACCCTGCGCTTCGACTCCGCGCGCGCCCTGATGCAGCTGATCGCCGACATGGTCCCGCCCGGCCCGCGCCGCGACGCGCTCCTGGTCCGGCCCTTCCTGGTGACCCTGCTGCCGCAGTTCGGCCCGAGGTTCCTCAAGGACAGCGCGAAGATCCGGCGGCACAAGCTGGAGCTGGCCGCGCCGCTGATGGCCGCGTACTGGAACGAGGACATCGCCCGGCGCCTCAAGGTCGACGAACGGCTGCGGCTGCGTCTGGTGGCCCGGCAGGAGGCCGAACGCCTGCTGGAGGTCCTGCGGTTCACCAAGGCCGGACAGCAGCCGGCGGCCCTCCTGGAGCAGCGGGGCCGCCGCCTGTACCTCGCCTACCCGTACTTCCGCGACCCCGAGGCCGGCATCCCCGACGCGGTCTATCTCGCCGAGCCCCGGGAGGCCCGCGCCCACCCCGGCTACCGCGAGGGCGGACCCGGGCTCTTCCTGCGCCGCGTCCTGCGCAAACTGCGCCGGACGCTCCGCTCGGGCGGCCGGACCGCGACCGCCGGTCACTGAGGCGCGGGCACCTCCCGCCGCCGGGGCCCGGGGAGCTCCGCCGCCAGCCGCTCGGCCATCCGCACCCGGTGCTCCCGAGCGGCCGCACACAGCTCCTGTACAGCCGTGTTGAACCGCTCCTGCGCGGCCGGCTCGGCGGGCCCCAGCAGATGCCGCTTCAACTCGGCCCGCGCCCCGGCCAGTTCGTCCTTCCCGGGGTCCCGCACCGCGGACAGCAGCTCCGGCACCCCGGACGCGTCCGGCGTCAGCACGGTCGCCGCCCGCACGGTCGGGAACGCCTTGCGGAACCCGTCCGCCGAGAGCCCGCTGGTGTTGGCCACCGCGTACGGCTTCTCGCTGGCCAGGAAGTCGCTGATCACGCTGGACACGTCGCTGATCAGCAGGTCCGCCTGGTTGAAGCAGGAGTACAGCGCGGGCCGGGCCTCCGTGACGACCTGGTGCTCCCACTCCGGCAGTGCCGCCCAGTAGGCCGCGTCCCACGCCTCGGTGACCCGGGCCACCGCCTCCGCGCGCCCCTCCTCCGGTGCCGACTGGCTCCCCATCCGCTCCAGCTGATCGGCACCGGACCGGGCGACGCAGCGGGTGAGCCGGTCCAACTCCGCTGTGAGACGGGCGAGTTCGCCGTCCTCGGCGGGCCGTTCCCCCGAGCGCTCGCGGTTCGCCGCCCGCACCAGCTCCCGGATCCGCAGATCGGCCGCCCCGGCCCGCGGATCGACCGAACCGGTCAGCGGGTGCGGCTTGTACAGCAGCCGCACCCGCGGATCCGCGAGCAGCGCCCGGACGATGTTCTCCCCGGCCTCGATCACCGAGGTGTTCCCGGGGTTGCCGTCCCAGCCCTCCCAGGTCGGCGCGTACAGGACGGTCGTGTACGTCCCGGCCGGCGGGCCCGCGCAGGGCCGTACGGCGTCCAGCTGGGGGCGGCCGATCTCCACGACGTCCTTGTCCTCGACGCCGACCTCGGCGAGCGCGTACCGCTCGCGGGCCGCGGGTCCGGCGACCCACACCTCGTCGTAGGCCTTCGCGTACGGGTTGCAGGAGGACAGCTTGTCGCTCTCCCCGTGGTTGACGAAGGTGTGCTTGATGGTGGGGATGCGCACCACCTGGGAGGTCTTGCCGGAGTTCGACGGGTGGATGAGGACCTGCAGCGTGGACTGCTCCAGGCGCATCAGCGTGGACACCTTCGGCAGGCAGACGACCGGGACGTCGGTCGCCGCCAGCTTCTGGACCATGAACCGCTCGCGCAGCACGATCAGCGGCCGGCCCTCCAGCTTGGCGAGCGGCTCCAGCCACATGTTCGCCTGGTACGCCGAGGAGGGGCCGCCGGAGAAGTACAGGCCGACCGTGGGGCGGTACTCGGCCAGCCAGGCGTCCAGCCAGTCCAGTGTCTGCTGTTCGTTCGCAGGGCGGCGGCTCGGCAGCAGCCGCAGCAGCAGGTCGCACAGGCCCAGCACCGCGAGGCCGAGGGAGAGCGCGATACCGAGGGCGGCCCAGTGGCGGTCGGCGGTGGCGGCCGTGGCGAGCAGACCGGCGGTCGCAGGCAGGCCGAAGGCCAGCAGCCGGGGGCCGGGGCGGCGCAGCAGGGCCGGTGGGGCGGGGGACAGGCTCAGCGCGGAGGCGTCGATGTTCCGGGTCACCACCGGCAGCGTGCGGGTGCGCCGGACCAGGACCGAGACCGCCTGGATCACGCAGTGCAGGGCGTAGAAGGCGAGCAGACCGGCCACGAGCGGGGCGTACCCCGACTCCCGGTCCTGGCCGCCGAGCAGCAGCAGGCCCACCACCAGCAACAGGTCCCGCAGCACATGGCGCACGGTGATGTCCAGGTGCGACTTGGCGAACACCGACAGCATCCCGCGCTGCCAGCGGTACAGGACGCCCTCGACGGCCAGGGAGAGCACGGTCGCGGCGATCAGCAACGGGACGTGCGGGCGCAGGGCGGCCACGGCCTGGACGCAGAACGCGCCCGCCAGAAGGGCCGCCACCAGCGCCCGCACCGGGATCCGGAGGCGGGGCGGGCGGGGGAAGGACAGGGGCACTGCGGTCACTCCAAGGTCGGCGCAGGACGTGCGTTTGGGTTAACGCGCGCCTGCCTCCGGACGACACGCAGGTGTCCGAAACGCCTTGGAGTGAGCCCTTGTGCTACTGGCGGCCCGAGTGGAGCGCCCTGCCGACCACGCGGCGCGCCCGCCGGTACACGGAGGACGGGGCCACGACCGCCTTGGAGCCGGAACGCGCCAGCTCCTGCTTGAGCTTGGCGTTGTCCGCGCTCAGCTTGCTGATCCGGTTCTGCAGGAAGCCGAACCGGGCCGCCATGGCGATGGGATCGGCGTCGTTCCACGGGCGGATGCCGGCCGGGAAGGACAGCGAGCGCATGCGCTGGTCGAACGCGGCTCCGCCGTCGCCGTGCGTGAAGGTGTTCTTCAGGCCGTTGCGGTCCAGGAAGCCGGTGAACCGCTCGAAGCGCTCGTGGTGGCCGCTGACCAGCGGGCCGAAGTCCGCCTGCGCGTACAGCTTCGCCGGGTCGACGTCCTCGCCCTTGCCGACCTCGTCGATCCGCTGGTGCGGGATGTCGAAGTAGCGGCACAGCTCCAGCGTGCGGGAGTCGCTGCACAGCACGGTCGCGGGGGTGCCGGCCAGCAGCGCCGCGATGTTGCCGTGGATGCGGGAGCCGAAGGAGTAGTCGAACTCGCGCAGATCGTCGATCCAGGTGATCGGGTCGATGTAGACGCGGGCCTTGTCCTCCCGGTACATCGGGTGGTCCGGGTGCGTCGGCATCTCGGTGATCTTGCCGTTGGGGCCGGAGACGTCCCGCCAGTGCAGCTGGAGGGCGTCGCTGAGGTTCTGGCCTATGTAACGCAGGTGCGGGTAGCGCTCGTGCGCCCGCATGATGATCCGGTCCATGCCCTGGGTGCGGACCGCGCTGTGCGAGCCGTTGACGGCGACCCGGGACTCGGGGGTGAGCTCGGGGGCCCGCTTGGCGACGGTGAGGTCCTTGCCGTGCATGAACATCGACGGGCAGCCGATGACCTCGACGTCCTTGAAGCCCATGTCCTTGAGGTACTTCTCGGTGAACTCGCCGCGCACCCCGATCGAGGCGCTCTTGTCGAGCACCGCGGAGACGAACGCGCGCACGGCCGGCTCCATGGGCTTCAGCCGCGCCGGGTCGTAGGACAGCCCGGTCTGCGCGCCGACGCCCACCACGACCACGGGGATCTTCAGCCGGGTGATCAGCTGGGTCAGCCGGGTCAGCTGCGGCTCGAAGGAGGGCCGGAACGCGTTGGCGAGCGGCACGACGAAGGCGTCGTACTTCTCGTTGATCCTCCCCGCGGCCTGCACGTTCGTCCGGATGCCGTTGGACACGACCTCGGTGCCCGGGACTTCCAGGATCTTGTGGGTGGCGTCGCTGAAGATCAGGTTGCCGGAGTTGGTGGCGATGACGTCGCGGTGGAGGGCTTCTTCCACGGGGACGACGTCGAAGGGGCTCTTCCCCGATCTGAGGAGGATGCGCCGTGAGGGAGGAACATTCGATGACACAAACGTCAGAGTAAGTTTGATCGGCCGTTCATTTCTATAAGCATCCAGTACAACTTTTCGGTCGTGCGCGAGGAGTGAGCGTGCGGTTACCGGCCCGCTGTCCGGGCAGTGGACCGGCGAGCGGCGGGCGGCGCCGTTCGCGTAGATTGCGGGACAGTCGACGCGCGAGGGGACGGAACACCAGGTGACAGGCGTAAGGCAGGCCGTCGGCGAGGCCCGCAGGATCGTCGTCAAGGTGGGTTCCTCGTCCTTGACCACCGCCTCCGGAGGGCTCGACGCGGACCGGGTGGACGCCCTTGTGGACGTCCTCGCCAAGATCCGCAGCGGGGGAGAACGTGAGATTGTTCTCGTTTCCTCCGGCGCCATCGCGGCCGGTCTCGCCCCGCTCGGACTGCGCCGCCGCCCCCGGGACCTCGCCCGCCAGCAGGCCGCCGCCAGCGTCGGCCAGGGCCTGCTCGTCGCCCGCTACACCGCCTCCTTCGCCCGCTACGGCGTCCGCGTCGGCCAGGTGCTGCTCACCTCCGACGACATGAGCCGCCGCGCCCACCACCGCAACGCCTCCCGCACCCTCGACGAGCTCCTGGCGATGGGCGCCCTGCCGGTCGTCAACGAGAACGACACCGTCGCCACCGACGAGATCCGCTTCGGCGACAACGACCGGCTCGCCGCCCTCGTCGCCCACCTGGTCCGCGCCGACCTGCTGGTGCTGCTGTCGGACGTGGACGGTGTGTACGACGGCGACCCCAGCAAGCCCGGCACCTCCCGGATCGCGCAGGTGCGCGGACCCCAGGACCTCGCGGACGTGGAGATCGGCAGCACGGGCAAGGCCGGCGTCGGCACCGGCGGCATGGTCACCAAGGTCGAGGCCGCCCGGATCGCCGCCGCCGCGGGCATCCCCGTGGTGCTCACCAGCGCCGTCCACGCGGCCGAGGCGCTGTCCGGCGGGGACACCGGCACCTACTTCCACGCCACCGGCAAGCGGTCCGCCGACCGGCTGCTGTGGCTCCAGCACGCCTCCACCCCGCAGGGCTCGCTGACCCTGGACGACGGCGCGGTGCGGGCGGTCGTGGACCGCCGCAAGTCGCTGCTGCCGGCCGGGATCGCCGCCGTGGAGGGCGAGTTCAGCGCGGGCGACCCGGTCGAGCTGCGCGACAGCACCGGGCGGGCGGTGGCCCGCGGCCTCGTCAGCTTCGACGCCAAGGAGATCCCCCAGCTCATCGGACGCTCCACGCGCGAGCTGGCCCGCGAACTCGGCCCGGCCTACGAACGCGAGGTCGTCCACCGGGACGATCTCGTCCTGCTGGAGCCCTGACCCGGCCTCCGTCCGAAAACGGGGTGAACGCCCCGGCAAAGGTGTCGCCCTCAGGTGGACGTTCCGCAAAAGTGCCACAGAACTGCTTGCGGACTGCTCAACTTTGTCTCAGGGACATTCCGTGCGAGCACTGCTCGACCGTGGGACGAAGGAGGCCGTCGTGAGACGAGTGCGCCCTGGGGCGGCGGCGTCCGGCGGTGGAATCGGCGGTTCCTCCTCCCGGGCGGCCGGTGAGGAGCGCGCCCTGACCAGCGTCGCGACCGGCGAGCTGGCCGGGGGAGCGAAGCCGGCGGACCTGCCCCGGCTGTGGCACGTCACCCTCAGCGTCTCCGGCGAGGAAGCCCCGCTGAAGGAGGTGCGGCGCGCCCTCGAACAGCTCGCCCACGACCACCCCTTCCTGCTGACCAGCCGCTACGCCCACGACCACGCCGAGATCCGGTACTGGGAAGAGGCCCGCGACCTGCACGACGCGGCCGCCGTGGCGCTGCGCCTGTGGGGCGAGCACCGGCAGAGCGCCGGCCTGCCGCCCTGGGAGATCGTCGGCCTGGAGGTCATCGACCGGGAGACCTACCACCAGCGCATCGCCGAGGGATACGGCCCGCCGCCCGCCTCCCCGGTGGGTGTGCACCCCTACTGACACCGCCGCGTCGAGCGCCCCTGGAGAACCCCTTTTGCGTGAGCTTCGGACGGCTTGTCTCGCGGTGTGGGACATCCCGTGAACCGGCCCGTCCCGCGCACTACGCTTCCCTCATGACCACGCTCTCGCCGTACGACTCGATGACCCCGGTCACCCAGGCCGCCTACCGCGCCAAGGCAGCCGCCGCCGACCTCGCGCCGCTGCCGCGGTCCGTCAAGGACGACGCGCTGCTCGCCATCGCGGACGCGCTGGAGGTCCGTACGAGCGAGATCGTCGACGCCAACGCCAAGGACGTCGCCGCCGCCCGCGAGGCCGGCACCAGCGAGGCGATCGTCGACCGGCTGACGCTCACCCCGGAGCGGGTGCGCGCCATCGCCTCCGACGTGCGGGACGTCGTCGCGCTGCCCGACCCGGTCGGCGAGGTGGTGCGCGGCTCGACCCTGCCCAACGGCATCGACCTGCGCCAGGTCCGCGTCCCGCTCGGCGTCGTCGGCATCATCTACGAGGCCCGCCCGAACGTGACGGTGGACGCCGCCGCCCTGTGCCTGAAGTCCGGCAACGCCGTCCTGCTGCGCGGCTCCGCCTCCGCCTACGAGTCCAACACCGCCCTCGTCCGGGTGATCCGGGACGCCGTCGGCGGTGCCGGACTGCCCGCCGACGCGGTCCAGCTCGTGCCGGGCCAGAGCCGGGAGAGCGTGCGGGAGCTGATGCGCGCCCGGGGCCTGGTCGACGTCCTCATCCCGCGCGGCGGCGCCTCGCTGATCCGGACGGTCGTCAACGAGTCCACGGTCCCGGTCATCGAGACCGGCACCGGCAACTGCCATGTGTACGTCGACGCGAACGCCGACCTCGACACGGCCGTCGCCGTCCTGATCAACTCCAAGGCCCACCGGGTCAGCGTCTGCAACGCCGCCGAGACCCTCCTGGTCCACCAGGACATCGCCCCCGAGTTCCTGCCCCGGGCGCTGGAGGCCCTCGCGGAGGCCGGGGTCACCGTGCACGCCGACGATCGGGTGATGGCGTACGCCAAGGACTCCCGGGCGACCGTGGTGGAGGCCACCCCGGAGGACTGGGAGACGGAGTACCTCTCCTACGACATCGCCGCCGCCGTCGTGGACTCCCTCGACAAGGCCGTCGAGCACATCCGGCTGTGGACCTCCGGCCACACCGAGGCGATCGTGACGACCTCGCAGCAGGCCGCCCGCCGCTTCACCCAGCTGGTCGACTCCACCACCGTCGCGGTCAACGCCTCGACCCGCTTCACCGACGGCAGCCAGTTCGGCTTCGGCGCGGAGATCGGCATCTCCACCCAGAAGCTGCACGCCCGCGGCCCGATGGGCCTGCCCGAGCTGACCAGCACCAAGTACATCGTCACCGGCGACGGCCACGTGCGCCGCTGAACCACCGGGGCGCATATGCGGGGGGCACGCGCCCCCTGCCGTCTCACTGGGCGGATGAATTTCCGTACTCTCTGCCCAAATCGACCCCCCAGGTCTACTCTGGAGCCGTGCCGGAGGACGTGGGGGGTACGCCGTTTCCGGACGGCTGGGAGCCCGACGACGACCACGACCGCGGGGTGTCGGACGAAGAGTTCGCCTCCGTGGTCTTCGACGAGGCATTCGTCCAGGCGGCCAGGGCGCACGAGCCGACCGCCGTCGAGCGCCTGCTGGCCGCCGCCCAGGCCAGAGCGGAGGCCTCCGAGGCGGAGGCCCGCCGGGCCCACGGCCGGGGCGAGCGCTACGACGGATACGGCGCCGACCGCCGGGGCCGTTTCGGCCATGATCCCGACTACGACGACCTGGACGACACCGACGTCCTCGACGGCCCCTACGGCGCCCCGGGCACCTACGGCAAGCAGGTCCGCTGGCACCGTCCCGTCGCCTGGATGCTCGCCCTCCTGATGGGCATCGGCATGGTCGCGCTGGCCTTCACGGCGGTGTACCGGGGCGCGTCCTCGAACAACCGGGACCGGGTCCCGCCGCCGGCCTCCACGGGACCGGAGCAGGGCGGCGCGGTGGCGCCCTCCGCCTCCGCCGACCATTCCCAGCCGGCCATCTCGGCCGAGCCGCGTACCCCCTGAACGGACCCCGGCGAAATCCCGCCGTTTTTGGTGAGAACCTGTCAGAAGTTGGCGTAGAGCGGGGCGTTTACCCGAGCTTCCGGAGGCCTACGCTGAAGATATGGGAGGGCCTGGAGACCCCCCTGAGGGGACACCCGAGGGCGGACCCGCAGGGGGCGAGGAGGAGTACCGATCCGTCGTCTTCGACGAGTCGTTCGTCCGCGCTGCCCGGCTCCAGGAGCTCTCCGCCCAGGAGCGCATCGACGATCACGCCCCCGCCGTACGCCGCCTGCCGCCCATGCGCCGAGGTCTGTCCCGGCAGGCGCTGATCCTGGTCCTGCTGGTCGCCGTCGCCTTCGGGACCGCGATCTACATGGGGGTACGGCACCCTTACCAGGACGCGGCGCAGCCGGGGCCCGTCGAGCCGCTGCGGATGACCGTGATCCCGCTCGCCCCGCAGGGCGAGGTGCCCGGCTCCACCGACACCGAGTCGCTGTACGCGCACAGCCCCGCCGCCCAGTACCGGATCGGCGCCGAGGGCGTCCCGCTGCCCGCCTCCTGGCCCACCGCGCACTTCTCGGACGGCCAGGTCGTGAACGCGCTCACCATCGCAAAGGACTACATCGTCCGCTCCGCGCTCTACCCCGAGGTCGTCGTCGGCGAACAGGTCCGGCCGGTGCGGGTACTCCTCGACCCGGACCAGCTCGACCAGTTCGACCAGAGCTTCGACCACCCCGCCGCGGACGGCCGGCACGCCCCGACCGGCTGGATGGTGCGCTTCGACCCGAACAGCGTGGAACTCGCCGACCGCAAGATCCGGGTCCAGGGCACGCTCACGGCCGCCGAGAGCGACGCGTCCACCCTCGAGGTCACCGCCGACCACACCTTCGTGTACGCGCTGCGGCCGGCCGGCGCCCCGGAGGCCGAGGCGTCCCTGTTCACCGTCCGGCGCGAGCTGCACTTCCGCTTCGACCGCGACGACCTGCGCATGCGCCAGACCCAGCTGATCGTCTCCTACGTCCAGGCGGGCCCGCTGTCCTGCGCCGACGACTCGGCCGACCGGCTGCGCCCGCTGCTGGCCGGCCAGACCGCCAGGGCGGGCGGACCGGCCGGCACCGACCCCTACGCCACGGGGAACGCGACGGCGCTGTGCGGCTCGCTCGCGACGAGCGCCCAGCCGAAGGTGTGAGCGGCCGGCCGTTGCTGTGCGCGGCCCGCCGGCCTACTCGCCGTCCCGCGGCGGCGGAGGCGTGTCCGTGGGCGGCCGGTCCTGCGGCGCGGAGCCCGCGAAGCCGCCGAAGCCGCGGCGCACCCGGCCGCCGAGGTCGCCCGCCCCGCCCGCGATGTCCGTGACCAGCTTCATCAGCGGGTCCTTGGAGGACTTCACCTGCGTGGCGTAGTGCGTCGCCGACTCGCGCCAGGCGTCCGACACCGAGCTGTCCTTGTCCTCCGAGCGGCGCGGATAGTGGCCGTCCATGATCCGCTGGTAGTCCCGGGACTCGGCCCACCGCTTCAGCTCGGCCGCCCGGACCGTGGTGAAGGGGTGGGAGCGGGGCAGCACGTTCAGGATCTTCAGCACCGAGTCGCGCAGGTCGCCGCCCGCCTCGTACTCCTCGGCCTGCTTCAGGAACGCGTCCACGTTCATCTCGTGCAGGTGGTTGCCGCCCGCGATCTTCATCAGGCCGCGCATGGAGGCCGTCAGGTCCTGCCCGACCAGCAGCCCCGCCCGGTCCGCGGACAGCTCCGACTTGCGGAACCACTCGCGCAGCCCGGTCACGATCGCCATGATCGCCACCGTGCCCAGCGGGATCCAGGCGACCCGGATGGCGAGGTTGGTCAGGAACAGCAGGACCGTCCGGTACACGGAGTGCCCGGACAGCGCGTGCCCCACCTCGTGCCCGACGACCGCCCGCATCTCCTCCTCGTCGAGCAGCTCGACGAGCCCGGTCGTGACCACGATGATCGGCTCGTCCAGACCGATGCACATGGCGTTCGGCTGCGGGTCCTGGGTGACGTACATCGGCGGGACCTTCTCCAGGTCCAGGATGTAACAGGCGTCCCGCAGCATGTCGTTGAGGTGCGCGAACTGCTGGTCCGAGACCCGCACCGAGTCGGACAGGAACAGCAGCCGCAGGCTCCGCTCGGGCAGCAGCCCGCTCAGCGCCTTGAAGACCGTGTCGAAGCCGCTGAGCTTGCGCAGCGCCACCAGGGCACTGCGGTCGGCCGGGTGCTCGTACGCACGCGAGGAGATCCCGGGGAAGCGCCTGCGCTGCCTGCTCGGCACGTGCTCGTGCCCGTCGTGCTGGTGGCCGTCGTCGGACATGTGGTCCCCCATGTGCGTCTGTGTGGCCGTGTGCGGCCCCTTCGGGCCCCCGGAGCGGGCTCCAAGCCTAGGCGGAGTTGCCGTGGACGGGCAGTGGAGCTCAAGGAGCCGCGCGACCTCACCGCGTGGGTCCCGTTGCCGGGGTACAAGTCGAAGGACGAGCGAGCCGCCGGATAAGTTGCCTCGCCGCGGGAGCGCCCCTGTCGCGGCGTGCCCCAACGGCGGAGTCGGCGTGAGCGGCGCGGAGCCGCCCGCTTACGATGGGCCGACATCTTTATCCCGCCCACACCCGAAGGTCCTGCCGAAGATGAGCTTCCCCAGCACCGCTGCCCAGTTGGTCACCCTCGCTGCCGAGGGCGGAGAGCACGGCGGCAACCACGAGAGCCTCGACCCCCTGGTGACGGGCGGCGCCGCGTTCGTCATCCTGATGCTGCTGCTGTGGATCACCACCCGCTTCAACCGCGACCGCTGAAGCCCGGCCCCGGGGGTCTGGCGGCCGTGGCCCGCGAGCCGGGCCGGTAGGGTCTGCACGCATGGGAGAGCAGGACATGCCTACCGGCCCGGACAGCGGCCCGGCGAGCCCCGGCAAGCGCCGTCTCGGCGTCATGGGCGGAACGTTCGACCCGATCCACCACGGGCACCTGGTGGCGGCCAGTGAGGTCGCCGCGCAGTTCCACCTGGACGAGGTGGTGTTCGTGCCGACCGGGCAGCCGTGGCAGAAGAGCCACCGCACCGTCTCCCCGGCCGAGGACCGCTACCTGATGACGGTCATCGCGACCGCCGAGAACCCGCAGTTCTCGGTGAGCCGGATCGACATCGACCGCGGCGGCCCGACCTACACCACGGACACGCTGCGCGACCTCAAGGCGCTCAACCCGGACACCGACCTCTACTTCATCACCGGCGCCGACGCCCTCGGCCAGATCCTGACCTGGCGGGACACGGAAGAGCTGTTCTCCCTCGCGCACTTCATCGGGGTCACCCGGCCCGGCCACCACCTGGCCGACCCCGGGCTCCCGGAGGGCGGTGTCTCGCTCGTCGAGGTTCCCGCCCTCGCCATCTCCTCCACAGACTGCCGTGCGAGAGTCGCCAAGGGCGACCCGGTCTGGTATCTGGTGCCGGACGGAGTCGTGCGCTACATCGACAAGCGCGAGCTGTACCGCGGCGAGTGAGCCGAGAGGGGCACCGGTGAACGACCGATACGACGCGGGGTCCGCGGGGTACGGGGCCGACCAGCAGTACGAGATCGTCGGCTACGACGAGTACGGGCGGCCTGTCTACCAGCAGGTCCAGCAGTCGCAGCAGCCCCTTCAGCAGCCGTACGACCCCTACGCTCAGCAGGGTTACGGCTACGACCCGTACGCGACCGGCCAGCAGCAGCCGGTGCAGTCGTACGACCCCTACGGGCAGGCCGCGCCCTACGACCCCTACGGCCAGGCCGCGGCCAGTGGGCAGCAGCCCCGGGTCGCCGAGCAGACCGCCTACATCCCGCAGCAGGCCGGGCCCGTGGCGGAGCCGGACGAGCCCGCGCGGGACCAGCGGGACCACCGCACCGAGCAGTTCGCCTTCGTCGAGGACCCCGAGGGGGACCCCGAGGACGTCATCGACTGGCTGAAGTTCACCGAGAACCGCACCGAGCGCCGCGAGGAGGCCCGGCGCCGGGCCCGCAGCCGGATCGTCGCGCTGGTCGTCGTCCTGGCGCTGTGCGCGGCCGGCGGCGTGGGCTACCTCTGGTACGCCGGGAAGCTGCCCGGGCTCTCCTCCTCCGGCGACAAGACCGGCACTGCGACCGCCGGCGGCGCCCAGAACCGCGATGTGGTCGTGGTGCATCTGCACGACACCAAGAGCGGCGACACCGCGACGGCCCTGCTCGTCGACAACACCACCACCCGGCAGGGCACCACCGTCCTGCTGCCCAACTCCCTCGCCCTGACCGGCGACGACGGCACCACCAGCACGCTGGCCAAGTCGGTCGAGGACGACGGCTCCACCGGCACCCGGGAGGCGCTCGACACGGTCCTCGGCACCGAGATCCAGGGCACCTGGCGGCTGGACACCCCCTACCTCCAGAACCTCGTCGACCTCGTCGGCAACATCGACATCGACACCAACACCGACGTGCCCGACCCGGCCGCCAAGTCCAAGGGCGCCGCCCCGCTGGTGAACAAGGGCGAGGCCCAGACCCTCAGCGGCAAGATGGCCGTCGCCTACGCCACCTACCGCGGCCCCGGCGAGCAGCAGAACGCCCAGCTGGAGCGGTTCGGGCAGGTCATGCAGGGGGTGCTGCGCAAGCTGTCCTCGGACGCGCAGGCCGCCACGGTCACCGTGCAGACGCTCCAGCAGATCCTCGACCCGTCCATGACGGACAAGGACCTCGGCACCTTCCTCGCCGAACTCGCCGACCTCGCCAAGGGCGGCGACTACCGGACCGCGCTGCTGCCGGTGCAGGACGACGGGACCCTGAGCGCCGAGACCAGCGCGAGCGTGGTCAAGGACGTCCTCGGCGGCACCGCGAAGAGCCCCGACCAGGGCGCGGCCGTCCGCGTCTCCGTGCAGAACGCCACCGGTGTGAAGGACAACACGGAGAAGGCCCGCGTGGTCCTGCTCAACGGCGGCTTCACCTTCCTGGAGGGCGGCACCGCCTCCGCCGCCCAGAGCGCCTCGAAGGTCCTCTACACGGACGCCGCCGACAAGGAGAACGCCACTGAGGTCGCCAAGACCCTGGGCCTGCCCGCCGGCGCGGTGGCCAAGGGCGAGGTCACCTCGAACGCGAGCGTCTCCGTGATCCTGGGCCAGGACTACGAGCCGTCGTCGGCGTAGGCCGGTGGGCCCGGTGCGCGAACAATCACGTGGGGCGCCGTCGGCGGTCGTGAGACCCTTGAGTCCTATCGACCGCCGACCGAAAGCCTTGTAGTGACCGCCACTGACCGTTCCATCGAGCTCATCCACACGGCCGCCCAGGCTGCCGCCGACAAGCTCGCGCACGACATCATCGCCTACGACGTCAGCGACGTGCTGTCGATCACCGACGCCTTCCTGCTGGCCTCCGCGCCCAACGACCGCCAGGTCAAGTCGATCGTCGACGAGATCGAGGAGCGGCTGAACAAGGAGCTCGGCGCCAAGCCGGTCCGCCGCGAGGGCGACCGCGAGGCCCGCTGGGTCCTGCTCGACTACGTCGACATCGTCGTCCACGTCCAGCACAGCGAGGAGCGGGTCTTCTACGCCCTGGAGCGGCTGTGGAAGGACTGCCCCGAGCTGGCGCTGCCCGAGGACGCCAAGGCCACCCGCGGCAAGGCCGAGGAGCACGCCAAGCTCCGGGCGGAGGAGGACGCCGCCGAGCTGGGAGGGCTCGGGTGAGCGCCTCCGCCGACGCCAGGCGGGGCCGCCGCGTCATCCTGTGGCGGCACGGACAGACCTCGTGGAACGTGGAGCGCCGCTTCCAGGGCACCACCGACGTCGCCCTCACCGAGGAGGGCATCGGCCAGGCCCGCCGGGCCGCCCGGCTGCTCGCCTCGCTCAAGCCCGACGCGATCGTCGCCTCCGACCTCCAGCGCGCCGCGCACACGGCCGCCGAGCTGGCCGCGCTCACCGGCCTGGACGTGACCCACGAGGAGCGCCTGCGCGAGACGTACGCGGGTGTCTGGCAGGGACTCACGCACGACGAGATCATCGCCCGGCACGGCGAGGAGTACGCCGCGTGGAAGCGCGGGGAGCCGGTCCGCCGCGGCGGTGGCGAACTGGAGAGCGAGGTCGCCGACCGGGCCGCCCCGGTGGTGCTGCGGCACGCCGAGAAGCTGCCCGACGACGGCACCCTCGTGGTGGTCAGCCACGGCGGCACGATCCGCACCACCATCGGCCGGCTGCTCGGCCTGGAGGCGCGGCACTGGGAAAGCCTCGGCGGCCTCTCCAACTGCTGCTGGTCCGTCCTCGGCGAGGGCGCCCGCGGCTGGCGGCTGCTGGAGCACAACGCCGGCACGCTGCCGGAGCCGGTGCTCGGCGACG
Source organism: Streptomyces sp. NPDC002776 (assembly GCF_053592195.1). NCBI lineage: Bacteria > Bacillati > Actinomycetota > Actinomycetes > Kitasatosporales > Streptomycetaceae > Streptomyces > Streptomyces sp. NPDC002776. The sequence goes on from NZ_JBSFVG010000015.1 coordinate 26,019, forward strand.
ACGACTGACCCGGATTTCACTTTCCGGCAGGTCGCAGGCTAAAGTTCTTCTTGTTCGCCCGGCCCGAGCAGGGAGAACGCGAGGGGCTATAGCTCAGTTGGTAGAGCGCCTGCATGGCATGCAGGAGGTCAGGAGTTCAATTCTCCTTAGCTCCACAGATCGACTTCGACGATCAGGATCCCATCCCCTCCGGGGGGTGGGATTTTTCGTGCACACTGATCCCGAACGGGCTTGAGTCACTTGGGACCGACCAGGCGTATACCTCTGTGGAGGCGCCCTGTGTCCCGACTGGTACTGAGGCGTCGCTGACCGTATTGGCCCGGCCGTGGCAGAATCAAACGGCCGGAAGGGGGCGCGGCCCGACGGGAGGGAGCAGTGATGCCTGCGAGCATCCTCGAAGAGGGCGGTCGCCCCTTCGACGCACGCTGGACACGGGACACGGTCACCCGCCTCAGCTGCCCTTCCTGCGGTTCCGTCCATGTCGCCCAGGTGCTCGGTGACAACGGCGGGATTTCCTACGTGTGCACGGCCTGCGGCCACAGCTGGAGCTGATCGATGGGTGCACACAGGCGAAAGTGTGACTGGTGCGGCAGCGGAACGCCGATCGTCCGCGACATGGAACCGGTCAATCCGGACTATCAGTACTGGTGCGAGGAGTGCGCGCGGGCGCTGATCATAAAAGGCGACCCGATCGAGACGTACCGCGAACTCGAGGGTGAGCCGATCTACGGCCGTCTTCTCGAGGAGCACTGCACGCTCAAGCGTTTCTACTCCTTCGTCACGGCCTGACGCCGGCCGGGGTCGCGCACCGTGACCCCGGCGAGCACGAGGAACAGACAGCCGGCGGCCCCGTACGGCGCGGACATGATCAACTCCCCGGTGTCCTGATGGAGTTCGGGGCGCCCCCTGCCGTGCGGCACCCACCACAGGGAGTACGAGCCGAAGACGAGCAGCCCGGCCGCGGTGGCGGCGCGGTACGCGCGCGTGCCGAGGAGCATCACGAGCGGCACGCACCACACCCAGTGGTGGGACCAGGACACGGGGCTGATCAGCAGGGCGGTCACCGCGCACGTCGTGACCGCCCAGGCGTGCTCCCCGCGCAGTTCCGCCGTCACCGCCACGGCGAGCCCTCCCGCGGCCACCAGGGCCGCCGCCACGGCCCAGGCGGCGCCGGGCTCCGGGGTGTGCAGCAGGCGCGCCAGGACACCGCGCAGCGCCTGGTTGGCGGTCTCCTCGGGGTGGCCGACCCGGCCCGCCTCGAACACCATGCGGGTCCAGAACCGCCAGGAGTCCCGGGGCAGGACGGCGGCCGTCACGAGCGTGACCGAGGTGAACGCGACGGCCGCCCCGCGCGCGTGCCGCAGCCAGGGGCCGCCGCAGCCGCCTCTGACGTGCGCGGCCACGCCGGTGGCGAGCAGGAACACCGCGAACAGCGCGGGAGTGAGCTTGACCGCGGCGGCGAGGCCGATGCCGACGCCGGCCCAGCGGTCGCCGGGGCGGCGGGTCAGGTCCCACAGCACCAGGACCGCGAGCAGCAGGTTGATCTGGCCGTAGCGCAGGGTCGTCCACACCGGCTCGCACCACACGGCGACCGCGGCGATCCACCAGGTGCCGCCCCCGCGCGCGTGGCCCACGAGGCGCAGGGACAGCCGTACGAACGCCACCAGGAGGGCGAGGTTCCCGGCCGTGCCCAGGGTGCGCATGCTCGTCACGTCGAGGAGGGTCAGCGGGGTGAACATCAGCGCGGCGAACGGCGGGTAGGTGGTGGGCAGTCGGGCCGCCGTCGCCCGCAGCGCGTAGAGGTCGCCTCCCTCGCGTACCGTCGCGCCCTCGGCCCGGTAGACCATCAGATCGATCATCGAGACGTCCGCGGTGCGCTGGGCCAGCCAGAACGCCGCGAAGGAGAGGACGCAGGTTCCCAGGGCGACCGGTGTCCGGCGGTGGACTGCGGAGAGCGCGAGCACGGTCACGGAAGCCGACATTAGCGGCCGTACCGGCCCGGAACGGAAACGATTTGGTGGTGCACCGGGTCGACCGGTAATGTTGGCGTCGCCGCCAGGGAAACCGGGCGGACCAGAACACGGGGCTATAGCTCAGTTGGTAGAGCGCCTGCATGGCATGCAGGAGGTCAGGAGTTCAATTCTCCTTAGCTCCACAGTGAGATCCCGCCGGATCGTGATGATCCGGCGGGATCTTTTTTGTGTGCGCGGGGCACGGCCGGGGGCCGCCCAGATCTCTGGACGGCCCGGTCGGTGGGGTGTTCAGCGGCCCAGGGCGCGGCGGGCGCGGCCCTGGGAGAGGACCGGGAGGTTGTTGCGGGTGGGGGCGCGCTCCGTCTGGTCCTCCAGGCGCAGGGCGAGCGCGGGGCAGCGGCGGACCGCGCGCAGCGCCTTCGCCTCGGCGTAGCGCGGCACTTGGGCCTGGGCGACGGTGGGGAAGCCGTCGGCGCCGAGTTCGAAGACCTCGGGGAGGATGTCCGCGCACAGGCCGTGCCCGCGGCACAGCGTCCAGTCGACGTAGATCTTCTGGCGGCTGGGGCCGTTGGTGTCTGACCCGCCGCCGGGGATGCCCGTCGGGGCCCTGCCCTCCGCGAAGAGCGGCAGCACGCCCTCCACGGGCCGTCCGCAGCCGTTGCCGAGGACATGGGCGGCGAGGTCGTCGGTGAACGCCTTGATGGTCGACTCCAGGAACATCGCCGAGCCGTCCGGGTGCGAACACGCGCCGCGCCGCTTCACGTTCCTCGCGACCTGCTTGAGCGCTTCGAGGGCGGCGGGCCCACCGCCGTTGAGGATGTCCTCCAGGCCGCGCGCCGCGGCCGGCAGGCCGAGATAGCAGGGGCCGCACTGGCCCGCGCTCTCCTCAGCCAGCCACTGCGCCACCCGCAGCGACTCGCCCAGCGGGCAGGTGTTCTGGGTGATCGGCAGGATCGCGCCCGCGCCGAGCGAACCGCCCACCGCGTCCAGGGAGTTGCGCGAGACGATCGCCTCGTTGACCGTCGCCGCGTCGATCCACTTGCCGTGGTAGCCGCCGGTCAGCACGCCCTGCGGCACCGGCGGGGCGCCTGCGAGCTGCAGGACGTAGCGCAGCGGGACGCCCGTGGGGACCTCGATCACCATCGGGCGGGCGACCGCGCCGGACACCGTCAGCATGACGGTGCCGGGCTCGTCGTACAGGCCGGTGTTGCCGTAGCGCTCCGGGCCGATGCGGGCGGCGATGGCGAGTTGGGCGAAGGTCTCGGCGTTCGACAGCAGGGTGGGTGCGCCGCCGACGCCGCTCTGGGAGGCGCTGATCTTGCGGCCGGGCGGGATCGCCGGGCCGCCGTCGATGGACCGGACCAGCGACGCCGCCGCTCCGGTGACCATCCGTACCGGATTGCGCTGCACGCGGGCGCGGAGCGCGGACCGGCGGCCGTTGCTGAGGCCGCGTTCGGCGAGCGCGGCCTCCATGGAGCGCTGGGTCGACTCACGGGTGACGCCCACCACGAGCGTGCGGGCACCCAGCGCCTCGGCGGCCAGCAGCGCGCCGTCCAGGATGAGATGCGGGGCACGGTTGATGAGCACCGTGTCCTTGCGGCAGGCCGGTTCGTCCTCGCTGCCGTTGACGACGACGACCGGCCTGACGCCGCGCTTGATCGCCGCTTCGGCGACCGAGCGCAGCTTCTTGTGGAAGGGGAAGCCCGCGCCGCCGCGGCCCTTCAGATTGATGCGTTCGGCGAGCTGCGCGAGCTGCTCGCCGCCCATCGGTTCGAGCGGCCCGTGCACCTTGAGGTGCATGGGCAGATCGAGTCGTTCGACAAGGTCGAAGCCCGACGTGAGCTGGGGAAGACCGACCACGCGGACTTCTGGTACGTCGGGCAGGGCCTCGTTCACCTATAGCCTCCGGAAGGCATGTTCCAAGGTTCGCCCGGACCCGGTGCGTCGAAGGACTCACCGGAGGGTGGTTCATTGGCGGGACCGCTGTTGTACGTGTCGTTGGGGTTGTACGTGCCGTAGAGGGTGTTCGACTCAGTGGTGTCGTACACATCACTTCCGCCGTACCCGCCGACGCCCGGATTGCCATAGGTCGGGATGTTGTATCCGGTGTCATTGAGGGGGTCGTAGGACGACGGGGGCGCCTCGCCGACGGGCGGGGGCGAGGGGATCGGCCAGCTTCCGGAGGTGCTGGAGCCGCTGTCCATGCGCGGCAGCGCCTCGGTGGGCTGCAGGTCCAGCGGCACGTGCATCGGCGTGTGCAGCGGCATGTCCATCGACAGGTCCATCCGCGCCGTCGGGTCGGCGGTGAAGGACTGCTGGGGGTGCGGGGGTGTGTTCACGGCGCGATAGGCGGCCGCGAAACCGTTCGCCGGTTCGGGGACGGAGGGCGCGGTCCGCCGGGGCTCGTAGCCGGGGAGCGCGGCGGACTCGGCGGCCCGGGCCCGGCTCGCGTCCAGGTCCTCGCGCGCCGAGCGCTCCGCGGTGGTCCCCAGGATCTCGGCGATCTTGTCGGCGACCCGGCGCTTGACCGGGCGGGGCGCCGCGCGCAGCGCCAGTGCGGCGCCGACGCCGACCAGGCACAGGCAGTACAGGAAGACGAAGACCGGCTTGGCCGCGCGGCCCGCGTACAGGCCGTGCACCAGGGCCGCGCACCAGGCCGGGTAGGCCAGCATGTGCATGGCCCGCCAGCGGGCGGCGACGGGGGCGGGGGAGGCGAAGGCGCCGCGCAGGGCGCCGGTGATGCCTACGAAGATCATCAGCAGCCCGGCCAGGGAGCCGAGCCCGACCAGGCCCTCGGGACCGGTGAAGCCGAGCGAGAAGGGAATCACGGCGGCGATCAGCTCGGTGTGGTCGAGCGCGAGCTCGGTCGTGATGTGCAGCAGCAGGAAGGCGATCGCGGCGACCGCCGTCGTGCGGTGCACGGCCTGGCCGATGATCCGCTGGCGGGTGTTCAGGAAGATCCGGTCCTGGGCCACCAGGCCCCAGATCACTGAGCAGCTCAGCGAGACGAGGGACAGCACGCCCGCGCCGAAGTTCAGGAACTCGCGGAATCTGTCACCTCCGACCAGCACGACCACGGGTATGAGCAGCAGAACGACAGCCGTCGCCGCCCCGTAGGCCGAACGGCCGGGCTGGGGAAGCGAGGTGGTACTACGTCGAGGGTTCATGGGGGCAACTCCGAGCGGTTCGGTAAAGCGGTCCCGCTGCCGCACTCTAAGTGGCTCCCCACAGGGCAGTACGCCATTTGAGTTATTGCGTTGTTATCAATGAGGGGTGCGGGGTCGGTGTTGTCCTGCTAGGGGCCCTTACGCCGGGTAATAATTGAACCTTGTTCAATTTTTCCGAATCTTCACAAGCGGCTCCGGAGTGTCCGGCGGCCTCCCGGAAGCCCGTCGCGACCCGCTCGACGCCTGCGGTACCCTGACGCCATGCGTGCCGTACGCCTTCTGCTTAGCGAGCCGCGCTGATCAGCCCCGGCCACCGTCGGATCGAGTGGCCGGCATCGGCGCGGCGTCCCCTCCTGTGCGAGGGGATTTTTCGTTTCCAGGAATGTCACAGCGCTGGCAGAGACGATCGATGGAGCTTTGAGGATCATGAGCGAGACGAACCCCGCTGCCGCTGCTGAGGCGGCCGCGCCGCACCGCTACACGGCCGCCATGGCCGCGGAGATCGAGGCACGCTGGCAGGACTTCTGGGACGCCGAGGGCACCTACGCGGCGCCGAACCCGAGCGGTGACCTGGCCGGGGACCCCGCGCTGGTCGCCAAGCCCAAGAAGTTCATCATGGACATGTTCCCGTACCCCTCCGGTGCGGGCCTGCACGTCGGCCACCCCCTGGGCTACATCGCCACCGATGTCTTCGCCCGGTTCCAGCGGATGACCGGCCACAACGTCCTGCACACCCTGGGCTTCGACGCCTTCGGCCTGCCCGCCGAGCAGTACGCCGTGCAGACCGGCACGCACCCGCGCGTGTCCACCGAGGCCAACATCGAGAACATGAAGGTCCAGCTGCGCCGGCTGGGCCTGGGCCACGACAAGCGCCGGTCGTTCGCCACGATCGACCCGGACTACTACAAGTGGACCCAGTGGATCTTCCTGCAGATCTTCAACTCCTGGTACGACGAGGAGGCGCGCCGGGCCCGCCCGATCGCGGAGCTGGTCGCCCAGTTCGACAGCGGTGAGCGCGCGGTGCCCGGCGGGCGCTCCTGGGCCGGGCTGAGCGCCGGCGAGCGCGCCGACCTGCTGGGCGAGTACCGCCTGGCCTACGCCTCCGACGCGCCGGTCAACTGGTGCCCGGGCCTGGGCACCGTGCTGGCCAACGAGGAGGTCACCGCCGACGGTCGCTCCGAGCGCGGCAACTTCCCCGTCTTCAAGGCCAAGCTGCGCCAGTGGAACATGCGCATCACCGCCTACGCCGACCGGCTGCTGGACGACCTGGAGGAGCTGGACTGGCCCGAGGCCATCAAGCTCCAGCAGCGCAACTGGATCGGCCGCTCGGAGGGCGCCCGCGTCGACTTCCCGATCGACGGTGAGCGCATCACCGTCTTCACCACGCGTCCCGACACCCTGTTCGGCGCGACCTACATGGTGCTGGCGCCCGAGCACCCGCTGGTCGAGAAGTTCACGCCGACCGCCTGGCCCGAGGGCACGCACGGCGTGTGGACCGGCGGCCACGCCACCCCGGCCGAGGCCGTCGCCGCCTACCGCGCGCAGGCCGCCTCGAAGTCCGACGTCGAGCGCCAGGCCGAGGCCAAGGACAAGACCGGCGTCTTCATCGGCGCGTACGCCACCAACCCGGTCAACGGCGAGCAGGTGCCGGTCTTCATCGCCGACTACGTGCTGATGGGCTACGGCACCGGCGCGATCATGGCCGTACCGGGGCACGACAGCCGTGACTTCGAGTTCGCGCGCGCCTTCGAACTGCCGATCCGCTGCGTGGTCGAGCCGACCGACGGCCGCGGCACGGACCCCGCCGCCTGGGACGCGGCCTTCGTCTCGCACGACGCGAAGATCGTCAACTCCACCGGAGCGGACGTCTCCCTGGGCGGCCTGGGCGTCGTCGAGGCCAAGGCGCGCATCACCGAGTGGCTGGAGCGCACCGGCGCCGGCGAGGGCACCGTCAACTTCCGGCTGCGCGACTGGCTGTTCAGCCGCCAGCGCTACTGGGGCGAGCCCTTCCCGATCGTCTACGACGAGGAGGGCATCGCGCACGCCCTGCCCGAGTCGATGCTGCCGCTGGAGCTGCCGGAGGTCGAGGACTACTCCCCGCGCACCTTCGACCCGGACGACGCCGACACCCAGCCCGAGACGCCCCTGTCGCGCAACGAGGACTGGGTCAACGTCACGCTGGACCTGGGCGACGGCCGAGGTCCGCGCACGTACCGCCGCGAGACCAACACCATGCCCAACTGGGCCGGTTCCTGCTGGTACGAGCTGCGGTACCTGGACCCGCACAACTCCGAGCAGCTGGTCGGCCCGGAGATCGAGCGGTACTGGATGGGCCCGCGCGAGGGACAGCCGCACGGCGGTGTCGACCTGTACGTCGGCGGCGCCGAGCACGCGGTGCTGCACCTGCTGTACGCGCGCTTCTGGTCCAAGGTCCTGTTCGACCTGGGGCACGTCTCCTCGGCGGAGCCGTTCCACAAGCTGTTCAACCAGGGCATGATCCAGGCCTACGTCTACCGGGACGCGCGCGGGATCGCCGTACCGGCCGCCGAGGTGGAGGAGCGCGACGGCTCCTACTACTACCAGGGCGAGCAGGTCTCCCGGCTGCTGGGCAAGATGGGCAAGTCCCTGAAGAACGCGGTCACCCCGGACGAGATCTGCGCCGAGTACGGCGCCGACACCCTGCGCCTGTACGAGATGGCGATGGGCCCGCTGGACGTCTCGCGGCCGTGGGACACGCGCGCGGTGGTGGGCCAGTTCCGGCTGCTGCAGCGGCTGTGGCGCAACGTCGTCGACGAGGCGACCGGTGCGGTGACCGTCGTCGACGCCGAGCCCGACGAGGACACGCTGCGCGCGCTGCACAAGGCGATCGACGGGGTGCGCGGTGACCTGGAGGGCATGCGGTTCAACACCGCGATCGCCAAGGTCACCGAGTTGAACAACCACCTGACCAAGGCGGGCGGCGCGGTGCCGCGGTCCGTCGCCGAGGCGCTGGTCCTGCTGGTCGCCCCGCTCGCCCCGCACATCGCCGAGGAGCTGTGGCGCAAGCTGGGCCACGAGGACTCCGTGGTGCACCGGGACTTCCCGGTGGCCGACCCGGCGTACGTCGTCGACGAGACGGTGACCTGTGTCGTGCAGATCAAGGGCAAGGTCAAGGCCCGGCTGGAGGTCGCGCCGTCCATCTCCGAGGAGGAGCTGGAGAAGGTGGCGCTGGCCGACGACAAGGTCGTGGCGGCGCTGGACGGCGCCGGGATCCGGAAGGTGATCGTGCGGGCGCCGAAGCTGGTGAACATCGTCACGGCGTAGCCGGGCAGACCTCGGCAGGCGCTGCCTCCGGGTCGTCCCCTACGGGCAGGTTCGGGGTTCATCTGGAACTCCGGGCCTGCCCGCTGCGTTTACCGTGGAGAGCAGCGCGGCGAGGAGTGCCGCGGAACCGAGGAGGAGCATCGTGGAAGCAGTGATCGCAGTCGTGGCCCTGCTCTTCGTGCTCCTCGTGGTGCTCGGCGCCTACGCCACGGTGAAGGCGGTCGGCGCCGCCAAGCGCGGTGTGGACCGCACGATCACCCAGGCCCGCCGCACGGTCGAGGACCACACCCTGCGCGCCAAGTCCTTCGCCCAGATCGGCCCGGCGGGCGAACTAGCCCAGCTGCGGCTGAAACTGCGCACCTCGATGCGCGCCACCCAGGACGCGCTGCGCGCGGGCGTGGCCGAGGACGAGTCCCTGAAGGAGTCCCTCGGCCTCTTCGAGCGGCTCAGCGCCCACGGCCACGAACTGGACGACGAGTTGCGGCGCCTGGAGAGCGAGCCGGACCGGACGACCCTCGCCGAGCGGCTGCCGGACCTGCGCGAGCGCACCGAGCGCATCGTCAAGTCGGCGGACTCGCTGCGCTGGGCGGCCCGCGACCGGGCCCGCCGCTTCGCCGACGACGAGCTGGACTCACTGAGCGCGCAGATCGACATGGAGGCCGGTGCCCTGCGGCACTGGACCACCGAGGAGACGCCCGCCACCACCCCGCCGCCGTGGCCCGAGGCGCCCGCCGCCGAAGCGCCGGCCGCACAGCAGACCTGGCCGGAGGGTGCGAGGCAGCGGACGGCCGAGGAGCCGACGCGAGCGGCCATCACCCCGCCGGACCCGCGTCCGGCCTACCCCTGGCAGCAGAAGAAGCCCCGCCCCGAGAGCACCACCTGATCCGGCCACGGCCGCCCAGGTGAAAGGGGTCGGACTGCCGCCCGGGCGCTACGCCAGGTAACCTCCAGCTCATGTCCCGCCATGTCGCGATCGTCACCGATTCAACGGCCTACCTGCCGCCACGGACGATGGAGCGCCACGGCATCACAGCAGTGCCCCTGACCGTGGTCCTCGGGGACCAGGCGCTGGACGAGGGCACCGAGATCTCAACCCGTTCCCTGGCCCAGGCGCTGCAGAAACGGCGCTCCGTCACCACCTCGCGCCCCAGCCCCGAGCGGTTCGCCGAGACCTACCGCAAGGTCGCGGAGTCCGGCGCCACCGGCATCGTCTCGCTGCATCTGTCCGCCGAGCTGTCGGGCACCTACGACGCCGCGGTGCTCGCCGCCCGGGAGGCGCCGGTGCCGGTGCGGGTGGTGGACACGGGGATGATCGCGATGGCGCTCGGCTTCTGCGCGGTCGCCGCGGCGCAGGTCGCGGAGTCGGGCGGCACGGTGGACGAGGCGGTCATGACCGCGGAGAAGCGGGCGGCGGGCACCTCCGCCTACTTCTACGTCGACACGCTCGACTATCTGCGCCGAGGTGGCCGGATCGGAGCGGCCCAGGCGCTGCTCGGCTCGGCGCTCGCGGTGAAGCCGCTGCTGCAGCTGAACGGCGGCCGTATCGAGCCCCTGGAGAAGGTGCGGACGGCGTCGAAGGCCATCGCCCGGCTGGAGGAGATCGTCGCGGACCGGGCCGGGGGCGCACAGGTCGACATCGCCGTGCACCATCTCGCCGCGCCCGACCGGGCGTCGGCGCTGGCGGACCGGCTGCGGACGCGGGTGCGGGGTCTTGCGGATCTGCATGTGAGCGAGGTGGGGGCGGTGATCGGGGCGCATACCGGGCCCGGGTTGCTGGGGGTTGTGGTCTCGCCCAGGTGAGAGAGCGGTCTCACCCACATGAGTGAGGGAGTTGTCCACAACCGGTGGGCTGTCCCCGGGAATTGAGCAAGATCATCGCCGATTTCCGCGGTGCCCCAGTCTCGGGGCATGGCACTTCGATCACGTACACGCACCGCCGCCGCGGCCAGTGGACCGGGCCGCGGCCCTCGTTCCGATGTCCGCACCCGTCACCACCGCACCCACCCGCGAGGCCGCGCCCGGCACCGCCATGCCCCGGCCGAGGAACTCCGCCGGCGTGCGGAGCTGCTCTTCGGTGAACGGGCCCTGGAGGAAAGGGAGTCGGACAAGGGGCCTCCGCCGGAGGAGGGCGAGGGCGGCCCGGACCCGGGTGCGCCCGGCGCCGATGCGGCCGAGGACTGGCGGGGGCGTGCCGGACTCGCGCTGCGGGAGCGGCTGCCGCTGTGGATGCAGGCGCGGTGCGGTCTCGAGCGGCGCAGCCTCCTCGCGCTCACCGTGGTGCTGGTCGTCGCCGCGGGCTTCGCGGTGCAGCACTTCTGGGCCGGGCGGACGCAGGCCGTGCGGGCGCCCGAGGTGGTGCGGGCCGCCTCCTACGCGGCGGGGGAGGAGAGCGCCGGACCGGGAGCCGGCCTCCTCGGCGCGTCCGCCGGGACCGAGATCGTGGTGGACGTCAGCGGCAAGGTGCGCGAACCGGGCATCCACCGGCTGCCGCCGGGCTCCCGGGTCGACGACGCCCTGCGCGCGGCGGGCGGGGTGCGGCCCGGCGCGAGTACGGCAGGGCTGAACCGGGCGCGCTTCCTGGTGGACGGCGAACAGGTCGTCGTGGGCGTGCCCGCTCCGGTGCAAGGGGGTGCCCCGGTGCCGGGTGCGGCCGGAGCGGTGCAGGGCGGTGCCCCGGTGCCAGGTGCGGCCTCCGCCGCCCCGGTCTCGCTCAACACGGCCACCGCCGAGCAGCTCGACACCCTGCCCGGCGTCGGACCGGTCCTGGCCCAGCACATCATCGACCACCGCACCCGCAACGGCGGTTTCCGCTCCGTGGCGGAGCTGCGCGAGGTCAACGGCATCGGCGAGCGCCGCTTCGCCGACCTGCGGAATCTCGTACGGCCATGACGGGCGCCCCCGAGGCCGGGCGCCCCGAGGTGCACGCGGCCTCCGGCAAACGGCTCGGCGCGTCCCACCCGCGCCAGGAAGGACCGACGGATCTTCGACTCGTACCGCCCGCGCTGGCGGCCTGGGCGACAGCGGCGCTGATGCTGACCGCGCCGGCCGGATGGAGCGCCGCAGTGGTGGCCGTGGCCCTGTGTGCGGCCGTCGTGCTCCTGTGGGCGCGACGGCCGGCCCGGACCGGCGTGCCGGTCGCCGCGGTCCTGCTCTGTGTCGCCGCGGCCACAGCTTCCGCCGGGCTGCACGGCGCCGATCTGCGGCGCGGGCCGGTGCCGGAGCTGGCCCGGGAGTATGCCACCGTGACCGCGGAGGTGGAGCTCACCTCCGATCCCCGGCTCACCCGGCCCCGGGTCAGCGGGGACCGGACGCGGCCGCCCGCCGTGCTGGTCAACGCCCAGGTGCGGCGAGTGGCGGCCGAGGGCCGGGCGGCGGCGGTGACGCGGACGCCGGTGCTGGTGGTCGTGGAGGCGTCCGCGGGGTCGCCCTGGCTGCGGTTGCTGCCGTCCACCCGGCTGCGGGTGAGCGCACGGTCGGCGCCGCCGCTGACGGGCGGTGACCGGATCGCGGCCGTGCTGCGGGTGCGGGGCGAGGCGGCGCCGGACGTCGTGGAGCCGGCGTCGGCGGCACAGCGGTTCGCCGGGAGGCTGCGGGCCGGACTGCGGGAGGCGACCGACGGACTGCCGACGGACGCGCGGGCGCTGCTGCCGGGCCTGGTCGTAGGGGACACCTCACGGATCACCCCGGAACTGGACGAGGCGTTCAAGGAGACCGACCTCGCGCACACGCTCGCGGTCTCCGGAAGCAACCTCACCATCGTTCTCGTGCTGCTCATCGGGCCGCCGGGCACGGCCCGCCTCGCGGAGCGGCGAGGGCTCGCGCCCCGGCTCGGGTTGTCCCTGCGGGCCACCGCGGTGTGCGGCGGGGCGCTCACGCTCGCCTTCGTGGTCGTGTGCAGACCGGACCCGAGTGTGCTGCGCGCCGCGGCCTGCGGGGCGGTGGTGCTGCTCGCCCTGGCGACCGGGCGCCGCCGGTCCCTGGTGCCCGCGCTGGCGACGGCCGTCCTGCTGCTGGTGCTGTTCGACCCCTGGCTGGCACGCAGTCCCGGGTTCCTGCTCTCGGTCCTGGCCACCGGGGCGCTGCTGACGCTGGCACCGCGCTGGAGTGCCGCGTTGCGGCGGCGCGGGGTCGGTCCGCGGTGGGCCGAGGCGGTGGCGGCAGCGGCGGCCGCGCAGGCGGTGTGCGCACCGGTCGTGGTGGTGCTGTCGGCCCGGGTGAGCCTGGTGGCGGTGCCGTGCAATCTGCTGGCGGAGATCGCGGTCGCCCCGGCCACGGTCCTCGGGTTCGCCGCGCTGGCGACCGCCCCGGTGGTGATGCCGGTGGCCAAGGCGCTGGCGTGGTGCGCGAGTTGGCCCGCGGGATGGATCGCCGACATCGCCCGGACCGGGGCGGCGCTGCCCGGCGCGGGCATCGACTGGCCGGACGGCTGGGCCGGGGCGGGGCTGCTGGCCCTGGTCACGGTGGCGCTGCTGCTGGCCGGGCGGCGGTTGTGGCGGCACCCCTGGTGGTGCGGGGCGGCCGTGGTGCTGCTGGTGCTGGCCGTGGTGCAGCCTCCGCCGCTGGTCCGGGTGATCAGCGGCTGGCCCCCGCCGGGCTGGCGGCTGGTGATGTGCGATGTGGGACAGGGGGACGCGCTGGTGCTCGCGGCCGGTGCGGGCACCGGGGTGGTGGTGGACGCCGGACCGGACCCGGAGCTCGTCGACCACTGTCTGCGCACGCTGGGCATCACCCGGATCCCGCTGATCGTCCTCACCCACTTCCACGCCGACCATGTGGCGGGCCTGCCCGGGGTGCTGCGCGGCCGGGCTGTGGGGGCGATCGGGACGACCGGTTGCCAGGAGCCGGAGGAGCAGGCGGAGTTCGTCCGGAGACTGGCCGCGGCGCGGGGCGTCCCGGTGACCCGGGCCGTGGCCGGGGAGCGGCGGCGGACCGGCGCGCTGTCCTGGGAGGTGCTGTGGCCGCCGTCGGCTGCGGTGCCGGGAACGGAAGGGCCGAACGACGCCAGTGTCGCCCTGCTCGCGGAGGTGGCGGGGGTGCGGTTCCTGTTGCTGGGGGACCTCGAACCACCGGCACAGCGGGCGCTGCTGAGATCACCGGCGGGCGGGCTGCTGGGCGGGGTGGATGTGCTGAAGGTGGCCCATCACGGCTCGGCGTACCAGGACCCGGAGCTGATGCGCAGGGCGGCGCCGCGGCTGGCGCTCATCTCTGCCGGGGAGGGCAATTCGTACGGGCATCCGGCCCCCGGCACGGTCGCCGCGCTGCGGGCGCGGGGGGCGGTGGTGCTGCGGACGGACGAGGACGGGGCGTTGGCGGTGGTCGGTGCGGGCGGGGAGTTGCGGGTGGCGGGAGACTGAGGGCATGAATTCCGCAGAAGTTGATGCCTATCTGAGCCGGCTCGGGGTGGCCCACCCGGCGTGGCCGACCGTGGACGTCCTGCGCGAGCTGCACCTGAGCCATCTGCGCACCGTGCCGTTCGAGAACCTGTCGATCCACCTCGGCGAGGAGATCGTGCTGGAGGAGAAGCGGCTGCTGGACAAGCTGATCGGCGCGCGGCGGGGAGGGTTCTGCTACGAACTGAACGGCGCCTTCGGGGCGTTGCTCGCGGCGCTCGGGTACGAGGTGACGCTGCTGGCGGGACGGGTCTACGACCGGGAGGGGCGACTGGGGATCCCGTACGACCATCTCGCGCTGCGGGTGCGGACCGTGGACGGGGGCGAGTGGCTGGCCGACGTCGGGTTCGGGGCGCACAGCCACTTTCCGCTGGCGCTGGAGGCGCGGGGGGAGCAGGAGGATCCCGCGGGGGTGTTCCGGATCGTGGAGGCGGGGCCGGACGCGGCCGGGGTGCGGGGCGGGCCCCGGCTGCCGGAGGCGGCGGACCTGGACGTCGTGATGAACGGCAGGCCGGTGTACCGGCTGGAGAGGCGGCCCCGGGTGCTCGGTGACTTCGTCGCCGGGGCGTGGTGGCACTCCGCCTCGCCGGCCTCGCACTTCACGCAGTCGCTGGTGTGCTCGCGGGTGACGGAGGACGGGGGGCGGATCACGCTGAGCGGGCGCACGTTCAAGACGACGGGTGCGGACGGGGGCCAGCAGGAGCGGTACCTCGCCACGGACGAGGAGGTGCTGACGGCGTACCGGGAGCGGTTCGGGATCGACCTGGAGCGGGTGCCTGCGGTGCGGGAGGGGTGAGGGGCGGTGGGGGTTGGGCGTGGTGCGGGAGGGTGAGGGGCGGTAGCGGTGGGTGCGGTGTGGAGGGTGCGGTGTGGAGGGGGTGAGCGGCGGTAGCGGTGCGTGCGGTGCGGAAGGGGTGAGGAATGGCAGGGGTGGGCGCGGCTGGAGAATGGCTGCGTGAGTGATGTGAGACATGTGCTGGTGCTGCCCGACCGGGACGCGGCCGAGGAGGTCGTGGAGGCGCTGCGGGAGCGGTTCGGGGTGGCCGAGGAGCCCCGGCTGGTGCGGGACGCGCTGGCCGGGGAGGACGACGCGGAGGACGCGCAGTGGCTGGTGGTGCTGCGGGACGAGGACGCGGCGCTGGATCCGGCGGAGCTGGACGCGTTCGCGGGGGAGTGGGAGGGGTGGCGGGAGGAGCCGTAGCCTTGCCCGCCGCGCTGATGGGCAGCGGGCGCTGCCCCCGGCGTGCCGGGTTACGCCGCCCCGGCACACCGCGTCATGCCGCGCCCCGGCATGCCAGCGGCAGGCCGCCCCGGCCGCCGGTTATGCCGCCCCGGCATGTCGGCGGAACCACGCCCCCCGGAACGCCGCGTTATGCCGCCCCGGCGCGTTAGCAGCAGGCCGCCCCGGCGCGTCGCGTTACGCCCCCCTCCTGGCACGCCAGCAGCAGGCCCCCGGCACACCGCGTCATGCCGCCCCCGGCACGTCAGCAGCACGCCGCCCCCGGAACGCCGCGTTATGCCGCCCCCGGCACCCCAGCAGCCCCCCGCCCCGTCCCCCACTGTCAGCCCCCCATGCCATCCTTGACCCGATGGCCAGGAAAAGTGCTACCGACGATCCGCTTGCCCCTCTGACGCTTGCCGTGGGGCAGGAGGAGTTGCTCCTCGACCGGGCTGTGCAGGAGGTCGTGCGGGCGGCCAAGGCCGCTGATGCCGACACCGATGTGCGGGACTTGAGCTCGGAGCAGTTGCAGCCGGGCACCCTCGCCGAGCTGACCAGTCCGTCGCTCTTCGCCGAGCGCAAGGTCGTCGTGGTGCGCAACTCCCAGGATCTGTCCGCCGACACCGTCAAGGACGTGAAGTCCTACCTCGGGGCGCCGGCCGAGGAGATCACGCTGGTGCTGCTGCACGCCGGCGGGGTGAAGGGCAAGGGGCTGCTCGACGCGGCCCGGAAGGCGGGCGCCCGGGAGGTCGCCTGCCCCAAGATGACCAAGCCCGCCGACCGGCTGGCCTTCGTGCGGCAGGAGTTCCGGGCCACCGGCCGCTCCGCCACCCCCGAGGCCTGCCAGGCGCTCGTCGACTCCATCGGGAGTGATCTGCGGGAGCTGGCGTCCGCCGTGTCGCAGCTGGTCGCCGATGTCGAGGGGACCATCGACGAGGCCGTGGTCGGGCGGTACTACACCGGTCGGGCCGAGGCCTCCAGCTTCACCGTCGCCGACCGTGCCGTCGAGGGCCGGGCCGCCGAGGCCCTGGAGGCGCTGCGCTGGTCCCTGGCCACGGGCGTCGCGCCCGTCCTGATCACCAGTGCGCTCGCGCAGGGCGTCCGGGCCATCGGCAAGCTCTCCTCCGCCCGGGGCGGGCGCCCCGCCGATCTCGCCCGTGAGCTGGGCATGCCGCCCTGGAAGATCGACCGGGTGCGCCAGCAGATGCGCGGCTGGACCCCCGACGGCGTCGCCGTCGCGCTGCGGGCCGTCGCCGAGGCCGACGCCGGGGTCAAGGGCGGCGGGGACGACCCCGAGTACGCCCTGGAGAAGGCGGTCGTCATCATCGCGCGGGCGGCTCGCTCCAGAGGACGCTGACCGCGGCGGGGAGGAAAATCGTGGGTGTCAGCCACCATCGCCGGATCAGGAAAGGTGGCGGTCACCATGGCTGAACACCCGCACGCACAACTCGTCCGCAAGGGATACGAGGCTTTCGCATCCGGTGACATGGACGCCCTGCGCGGGCTGATGGCATCGGACTGCACCCACCACGTGCCCGGCAGCCACCCGCTGTCCGGTGACTACAAGGGCCAGGACGCGATCATCGAGATGTACGGCCGGCTCTTCGAGGAGACCGGCGGCACGATGAACGCCGAACTGCTCCACCTCATGGTCGACGGCCGCGGCCACTGCGTCGCCCTGCACCGCTTCAGCGCCGAGCGCAACGGAAAGCGCATCGACGAGAAGGGCTGCATCATCTTCCGGATCGTCGGGGACAAGGCCACCGATCTCGACGAGTGCGTCGAGGACATCGACCAGGCCAACGCCTTCTGGACGTAACACCGGCCCACGCCCAAGGCCCCGGCGCCCACCCATGACACGGGCCCACGCCGAAGGCCCCTGCTCACGCCGAAGGCCCCGGCACCCACCCGTGACACCGGCCCACAACGAAGGCCCCCGCCCACCCCCAAGCAAGCCCCCGCCCACGCCCAAGGCCCCCCGCCCGCCCTCAAGCAAAGCCCCCGCCCACCCCCAAGCAAAGCCCCCGCCCACCCCCAAGCAAAGCCCCCGCCCACGCCGAAGGCCCCGGCACTCGCCCTGGGGAAGGGCGGGGCGCCGGGGCCTTCATGTGAAGCGTGAAGCTGCTGAGCTCGCACCCGCGTGGCGAACGCAGGCCGCGTGCGAGCTCGGGGTGCCGGACGGGAGCGGATGAGAGAGGGCCCGCTCTGGGTCCATCCGGCGGTCAGATCAGAAAGGTTCAGCCCTTGAGGGAAGCGACCTTCGAAGCAAGCGCCGACTTCTTGTTGGCGGCCTGGTTCTTGTGGATGACGCCCTTCGAGACGGCCTTGTCGAGCTGACGCGCGGCAGCGCGCTGGTACTCGGTGGCCTTCTCGGCGTCACCCGCGGCAGCGGCCTCACGGGCCTTGCGGATCGCGGTCTTCAGGGAGGACTTGACGGCCTTGTTGCGCAGCCGCGCCTTCTCGTTGGTCTTGATCCGCTTGATCTGGGACTTGATGTTCGCCACGAATGAGCCTCTACAGGTTCTGGCACGGGTCCGCGCGAAAGCCGCACGGAATCCGTACCGGGTGATTTTCTTGGGGTGTGCCTCGCGCTGAGAGGGCAAGAGACACAGCCACCCAGACTACCAGTGGCCCAGCATGCGGCCCAAACCGGTCCCCGGTCGCCGCCCGTGGGACCATGGAGCCTACGTATAGACCCGATCGTTCCGACCCGAGACCGCAGACGGCTGCGGACACCTCAAGAATCAGGACCCTGCGTGCCCGCGATCCCTAGCCATGTGCCCGAACCGAGCCGAACCGACCCGGCTCTGATCCGCAATTTCTGCATCATCGCGCACATCGACCACGGCAAGTCCACGCTCGCCGACCGGATGCTCCAGCTGACCGGTGTGGTCGAGCAACGGCAGATGCGCGCTCAGTACCTCGACCGCATGGACATCGAGCGCGAGCGCGGTATCACCATCAAGTCCCAGGCCGTGCGTCTGCCCTGGGCGCCCACCACGGACAAGGGCAACACGCACATCCTCAACATGATCGACACCCCGGGGCACGTCGACTTCACCTACGAGGTCTCCCGGTCGCTCGCCGCCTGCGAGGGCACCGTCCTCCTCGTCGACGCCGCCCAGGGCATCGAGGCCCAGACCCTCGCCAACCTCTACCTGGCGATGGAGAACGACCTCAAGATCATCCCCGTCCTGAACAAGATCGACCTGCCGGCCGCCCAGCCGGAGAAGTTCTCCGAGGAGCTCGCCAACCTCATCGGCTGCGACCCCGAGGACGTTCTCAGGGTCTCCGCCAAGACGGGTGTCGGCGTCGACGCGCTGCTCGACCGGGTGGTCCGTGAGGTCCCGGCGCCGGTCGGCGTCAAGGACGCCCCCGCCCGCGCGATGATCTTCGACTCGGTCTACGACTCCTACCGCGGTGTGGTGACGTACGTCCGTGTCATCGACGGCCAGCTCAGCAAGCGCGAGCGCATCAAGATGATGTCGACCGGCGCCACCCACGAGCTGCTGGAGATCGGCACCAACTCGCCGGAGATGCTCAGCGCCGACGGTCTCGGCGTCGGCGAGGTGGGCTATCTGATCACCGGTGTGAAGGACGTCCGCCAGTCCAAGGTCGGTGACACCGTCACCAGCATGCACAAGGGCGCGACGGAAGCCCTCGGCGGCTACAAGGACCCGAAGCCGATGGTCTTCTCCGGTCTGTATCCGCTGGACGGCTCCGACTACCCCGAGCTGCGCGAGGCCCTGGACAAGCTCCAGCTCAACGACGCCGCCCTCGTCTACGAGCCGGAGACCTCCGCCGCCCTCGGCTTCGGCTTCCGCGTCGGTTTCCTCGGGCTGCTGCACCTGGACGTGATCCGCGAGCGGCTGGAGCGCGAGTTCGGGCTCGACCTGATCGCGACCGCGCCGAACGTGGTCTACCGGGTGGTGATGGAGGACGGCACCGAGCACGTCGTCACCAACCCCAGCGAGTTCCCCGAGGGCAAGATCAACGAGGTGTACGAGCCGGTCGTGCGCGCCACGATCCTCGCCCCGACCGAGTTCATCGGCTCGATCATGGAGCTGTGCCAGACCCGGCGCGGCACCCTGCTCGGCATGGACTACCTCTCCGAGGACCGGGTCGAGATCCGCTACACCCTGCCGCTCGCCGAGATCGTCTTCGACTTCTTCGACCAGCTGAAGTCGAAGACGCGCGGATACGCCTCCCTGGACTACGAGCCCACCGGTGAGCAGACCTCCAGCCTGGTCAAGGTCGACATCCTGCTGCACGGCGACAAGGTGGACGCCTTCTCCGCGATCACCCACAAGGACGCGGCCTACGCCTACGGGGTGCGGCTCGTCGCCAAGCTGCGTGAGCTGATCCCCCGGCAGGCCTTCGAGGTGCCCATCCAGGCCGCCATCGGCTCCCGGGTCATCGCCCGCGAGACCATCCGCGCCATCCGCAAGGACGTCCTCGCCAAGTGCTACGGCGGCGACATCTCGCGTAAGCGGAAGCTGCTGGAGAAGCAGAAGGAGGGCAAGAAGCGGATGAAGATGGTGGGTTCCGTGGAAGTTCCGCAGGAGGCCTTCATCGCCGTACTGAGCAGTGATGACAGCGCGGGGTCGGGCAAGGGCAAGAAGTAACCGCCGGTCACCGGTGCGCAGCCCGGCAAATCGGGCACCGAGGGGTCCGTCGTACGAAAGTGCGGCGGGCCCCGGCGCATGTGAGGGGTAGGTCTCTGTAGGAAGTGACAGGGCGCGGGCCCTTACGCCCCGGCCGGTCGCGCCTTACTCTGATCCCTGCTCGATAGTTACTCGCGAGTTAAACAACGGCACGCGAGTAGAACCAGCCGCATTCTGAGCCAGCCGCATCGTCGCGGGCCCCGGAGGATGTCGTGAGCGACACACAGACTTTGATCGAGAACCGTCCGCCGAGCGTGGCGGCCCTCTTCCTGGAGCGCGTGGCGGCCACGCCGGATGCCGAGGCCTATCGCTATCCCGTGCCGAACGCGGCCGGGGAGGGCCCGGATGACTGGAAGTCGCTGAACTGGAGCCAGGCCGCCCAGCGGGTCTACGCGATCGCCGCCGGTCTCATCGAGCTGGGGGTGCAGCCCGAGCAGCGGGTCGCCCTCGCCTCCTCGACCCGCATCGAGTGGATCCTCGCCGACCTCGGCATCATGTGCGCCGGCGCCGCCACGACCACGGTCTATCCGCAGACCAACGCGGAGGAGTCGGCGTTCATCCTCGCGGACTCCGCCAGCCGGGTGCTGATCGCCGAGGACGCGGCCCAGCTCGCCAAGGCCGTCGAGAAGCGCGCCGAGCTGCCCGACCTCACGCACGTCGTGGTGATCGACCCGGCCGGCGTCGAGACCGCCGACTGGATCCTCACCCTGGACGAGCTGGAGAAGCGCGGCGCCGCCCGGCTGGAGAAGGACGCCGACCTGGTCAAGGAGCGGGTCGGCGCGATCACCAAGGACCAGCTCGCCACCCTCATCTACACCTCCGGCACCACCGGGCGCCCCAAGGGTGTGCGCCTGCCGCACGACAACTGGTCGTACATGGCCAAGGCCATCGGCGCGACCGGGCTCCTCGGCCAGGACGACGTGCAGTACCTGTGGCTGCCGCTCGCCCACGTCTTCGGCAAGGTGCTCACCTCCGGCCAGCTCGAGATCGGCCATGTCACCGCCGTCGACGGCCGCGTCGACAAGATCATCGAGAACCTGCCGGTCGTCCAGCCGACGTACATGGCGGCCGTGCCGCGCATCTTCGAGAAGGTCTACAACGGCGTCGCCGCCAAGGCCCGCGCGGGCGGCGGGGCCAAGTACAAGATCTTCCTGTGGGCGGCCGAGGTGGCCCGCGAGTACGCCAAGGTCAGCCAGGACAACTTCCGCCGCACCGGCACCGCGTCCGTCCCCTTCGGCCTCCGCACGAAGCACAAGGTCGCCGACGCCCTCGTCTACTCCAAGCTGCGGGACGCCTTCGGCGGCCGGCTGCGGGCCTGTGTCTCCGGCTCGGTCGCCCTGGCCCCGGAGATTGGCTACTTCTTCGCCGGTGCCGGCATCCACATCCTGGAGGGCTACGGCCTGACCGAGTCCTCCGCGGCCTCCTTCGTCAACCCGGGCGAGGCATACCGCACCGGCACGGTCGGCAAGCCGCTGCCCGGCTGCGAGGTCCGGATCGCCGACGACGGCGAGATCCTGCTGCGCGGCCCCGGGATCATGGAGGGCTACCACGGCCTGCCCGAGAAGACGGCGGAGGTGCTGGAGCCGGACGGCTGGTTCCACACCGGCGACATCGGCGAGCTTTCCCCCGACGGCTACCTGCGGATCACCGACCGCAAGAAGGACCTGTTCAAGACGTCCGGCGGCAAGTACATCGCGCCGACGGAGATCGAGGGCTCCTTCAAGTCGGTCTGCCCGTACGTCTCCAACATCCTGGTGCACGGCGCCGACCGGAACTTCTGCACGGCGCTCATCGCCCTGGACGAGCCGGCCCTGATGGGCTGGGCCAAGGAGCACGGGATGGAGGGCAAGTCGTACGCGGAGGTCGTCGCGGCGCCGGAGACGGTGGCGATGGTCGAGGGGTACGTCAAGCAGGTCAACGAGAACCTGCAGCGGTGGCAGACCATCAAGAAGTTCCGGCTGCTGCCGAGGGACCTCGACGTGGAGCACGGCGAGATCACGCCGAGCCTGAAGCTGAAGCGGCCGGTCGTGGAGCGGGAGTACAAGCACCTCATCGAGGAGATGTACGCCGGGACGCGCGAGGCGTAGCGGCTCCCGGGTCCCCGCCGACCAGCTCCCGCAGTTCCTGGACCTCCGCCCTGAGCGCCTCCAACTGGAGCTGCTTGCTGTGCAGGTCCAGGAACACCTTCACCTTCGCCCGCAGCACCCACGGGTCGAAGGGCTTGGTCAGATAGTCGGCCGCGCCGGTGGCGTAGCCGCGGAAGGCGTACCCCGTGTCGTCCTCCGCGCCGGTCAGGAAGATGATCGGGACGTCCTTCGTCTGGTCCAGGCGCTTGATGTTCGCCGCCGTCTCGAAACCGTCCATGCCGGGCATCCGGACGTCCAGCAGGACCAGGGCGAAGCGGCGGCGCAGCAGGGCCTTCATCGCCTCCTCGCCGGAACGCGCCCGCACCAGCGGTTCGTGGAGTGAGCCCAGCACCGCCTCCAGGGCGATCAGGTTGTCCTCCATGTCGTCGACCAGGAGGATGCCGGCGCGCCCGTCCCGTGCGTCCTGGGCGCTCATGGCGTCGCCTCGTGCGTTTCCTCCGGGTCCAGCAGGGCGCACACGACGGTGAGCAGTCGGTCCACGTCCACCGGTTTGGGTACGTAGTCGTTGGCGCCGCGCGCGATGGACTTCTCCCGGTCGCCGGGCATGGCCTTCGCGGTCAGCGCGATGATGGGCAGGTCCACCCAGCGCGGGGTGCGGCGGATCGCGGCGATGGTCTCGTAGCCGTCCATCTCCGGCATCATGATGTCCATCAGGATGAGTTCGACGTCCGGGTTGCGCTCCAGGGTCTCGATGCCCTCGCGGCCGTTCTCCGCGTAGAGCACCGGCATGCCGACCCGGCCGAGCACATGGGTGAGCGCGAACACGTTGCGGATGTCGTCGTCCACGATCAGCACGCGCCGCCCGGACAGCACCTGCCCCGCCCGGCCCGACTGCCACTCCTCCAGCTTGGTCGGCGTGGGCCAGGCGTCGTCCGCCTCCGGCAGGGGGGACATCTGCTCCGGCACCAGTACGGTGCTCCGGTCGTCGGCCACCGGGTGGCCGGGGCTGACGACGGGGACGTACAGGGTGAAGGTGGAGCCCTGTCCCGGCACGCTCTCGGCGACGATACGGCCGCCCAGCAGGCCCGCGATCTCCCGGCTGATGGACAGCCCGAGACCGGTGCCGCCGTACTTGCGGTTGGTGGTGCCGTCGGCCTGCTGGAACGCCTCGAAGATCACCGGGAGTTTCTCCGGTGCGATCCCGATGCCGGTGTCGGACACCTCGAAGGCGATCACCCGCTCACCGGCCTCCGCGTCCTTGACCAGGCCGACCCGCAGCTCGACCCGGCCCGAGGCGGTGAACTTGATGGCGTTGGACAGCAGATTGCGCAGCACCTGCTGCAGGCGCTGCTCGTCCGAGTACATCTCGCGCGGGACGTCCTCGCCGACCGACACCTCGAAGGAGAGCCCGCGGTCGTGGGTGAGCGGGCGGAAGGTGGCGTGGACGTAGTCGAGCAGTTTGATCAGCGGCAGCCGCTTGGGGCGTACGTCCATCCGGCCGGCCTCGATCTTCGACAGGTCGAGGATGTCGTTGATCAGCTGTAGCAGGTCGGAGCCCGAGCGGTGGATCGTCGTCGCGAACTGGACCTCCTGGTCGGTGAGATGGCCGTCCGGGTTGTCCGAGAGGAGACGGGCGAGGATCAGCAGGGAGTTCAGCGGGGTGCGCAGCTCGTGCGACATGTTCGCCAGGAACTCCGACTTGTACTGCGAGGAGGTGGCCAGCAGGGCCGCCTTCTCCTCCAGTTCGGCATTGGAGTGCTGCAACTCCGCCTGCTGTTTCTGGAGTTCGTCCGAGCGCTCCTGCAGCTGCATGGCCAGCCGCTGGGACTCGCCGAGGAGCGACTCGGTGCGGGAGTTGGCGATGATGGTGTTGATGGCGACGCCGATGGTGTTCACGAACTGGTCGAAGAAGGCCAGGTGGACATCGGAGAAGCGGGAGAAGGACGCCAGCTCGATCACCCCGAGGAGCTTGTCCTCGAAGAGGATCGGGATGATGACGATGGTGGTGGGAGCGGCTTCCCCGAGACCGCTGTTGATCTTGATGTAGTCCGGTGGGGCCTCCTCGACGAGGATGCGCTTCTTCTCGCGGGCCGCCTGCGCCACCAGGCCGTGGACCGGAAGACCGCCGGTCTCCATGGTGGCGCCCTGCGCGGCGCCGTAACCGGCGATGAAGGCCAGGCCCTTGGTCGGGGCGGTGGTGCCGTCCTGCTCCGGGTCCGCCAGGTAGAACGCGCCGTACTGGGCGTTCACCAGCGGGGTCAGCTCGCGCAGGATCAGGTCGGCGACCTCCATCAGGTCCCGGTGGCCCTGCATCAGGGAGGCCAGGCGGGCGAGGTTGGATTCCAGCCAGTCCTTGGCGCGGGTCGTCTCGCGGAGGTTGGCCACCATCAGGTTGATGTTGTCCTTCAGCTCGGCGACCTCGCCGCGCGTCTCCACCGTGATCGAGCGGGACATGTCGCCCTGCGCCACGGCCGAGGCCACCTCGGCGATGGCACGGACCTGGGTGGTCAGGTTCAGTGCCAGCTCGTTCACATTGGTCGTCAGCCGCTTCCAGGTGCCGTACACGCCCTCGACCCGGGCCTGGCCGCCGAGCTGGCCCTCGGAGCCGACCTCGCGGGCCACGCGGGTGACCTCGGAGGAGAACGAGGAGAGCGTGTCGACCATGGTGTTGATGGTGGTCTTGAGTTCCAGGATCTCGCCGCGCGCGTCCACGTCGATCTTCTTCGACAGATCGCCCTGGGCCACGGCGGTGGCGACCTGGGCGATGTTGCGCACCTGCGAGGTGAGGTTGTCGGCCATGTAGTTGACGTTGTCCGTCAGGTCCCGCCAGACGCCGGAGACGCCCAGCACCCGGGCCCGGCCGCCGAGGTTGCCGTCGGTGCCGACCTCGCGGGCGACGCGGGTGACCTCGTCGGCGAAGGCGCGCAGTTGCTCCACCATCGTGTTGACGGTGTCCTTCAGCTCCAGGATCTCGCCGCGCGCGTCGACCGTGATCTTCTTGGAGAGGTCGCCGTTGGCGACGGCGGTGGTGACCTGGGCGATGTTGCGGACCTGCGAAGTGAGGTTCAGCGCCATGAAGTTGACGTTGTCGGTGAGGTCCTTCCAGACCCCGCTCACGCCGCGCACCTGGGCCTGACCGCCGAGGTTTCCCTCGGTGCCGACCTCGCGGGCGACGCGGGTGACCTCGTCGGCGAAGGCGGAGAGCTGGTCGACCATGGTGTTGATGGTCGACTTCAGCTCCAGGATCTCGCCCTTGGCCTCCACGGTGATCTTCTTGCCGAGGTCGCCCTGGGCCACGGCGGTGGAGACGAGGGCGATGTTGCGCACCTGGGAGGTGAGGTTGTCGGCCATGAAGTTGACGTTGTCGGTGAGGTCCTTCCAGACCCCGCTCACGCCGCGCACCTGGGCCCGGCCGCCGAGGTTTCCCTCGGTGCCGACCTCGCGGGCGACGCGGGTGACCTCGTCGGCGAAGGCGGAGAGCTGGTCGACCATCGTGTTGATGGTCGACTTCAGCTCCAGGATCTCGCCCTGCGCGTCGACGGTGATCTTCTGGCTGAGGTCGCCGTTGGCGACGGCGGTGGTGACCTGCGCGATGTTGCGGACCTGCGAAGTGAGGTTCGACGCCATGAAGTTGACGTTGTCGGTGAGGTCCTTCCACACCCCGGACACGCCCCGCACCTGCGCGCGCCCGCCCAACTGGCCCTCGGTGCCGACCTCGCGGGCGACGCGGGTGACCTCGTCGGCGAAGGCGGAGAGCTGGTCGACCATCGTGTTGACGGTCAGCTTCAGTTCGAGCAGCTCACCGGTCGCCTCGACGGTGACCGTGCGGGTCAGGTCGCCGCGCGCCACCGCCGTCGTCACCAGGGCGATGTCCCGCACCTGCGCCGTCAGCCGGGCGGCCATGGTGTTGACCGCCTCGGTCACGTCCCGCCAACTGCCCGAAAGACCGCGCACCTTGGCCCGGCCGCCGAGCCGTCCCTCGGTGCCGACCTCGCGGGCCACCCGGGTCACCTCGCCGGTGAACAGGGAGAGCTGGTCGACCATCTTGTTCACGGCCCGGCCCAGCCGCCGCAGATCGCCCCGCAACTGGCGGGAACCGTCGTGCAGATCGACCCGCTGGGTCAGATCGCCGCCCGCCACCGCGTCCAGGACCCGGGTCGCGTTGGCAGCCGGGGCCACGATGGCGTCGAGGAGCTGGTTGACGTCATTGATCCGGGCCGTCCAGGCGCCCTGGCCCGGGCTCGCCGCCAGCCGCTCGTCGAGCCGGCCGTGCCGGACGAGTTCCCGCCTGACGCGCTGCACCTCGGAGTTGAAGTGCAGACTGCGGTTCATGATCTGGTTGTAGGCCGCGACGAGCTCGGCCACCACGCCGGTGCCGGGATCGGACACGTGCCGGAAGTCGCCGTCCCTCGCCGAGGTCATCGCGACGAGCAGAGGGCGCAGATCCGATGCCCGAATCTGACCGTCTTCGAGCGTGCGTGTACCACTGTTCTCACTCATGGCGGCCCACTTCGGTAACTCGGTGCTTATGGGCGTGGTCAGTCTGTCACTCTGTCGGCGTCGACTGAGGCGAATTCGTCCGAACCGCTCGGGGAGCTGTCCATGGGGGCCATTCCGGCGCAACGGGAGACCGCTTCCCGTGCCTCCGGCGCGCCCGCGCGCGAGACCGCGCGCCCGGGTGCGTGGGCCTGCGCCACCCTCCCGGGAAGTCCCCTCGCGCCCGGCTCCGCCCGCGCCCTCGTGCGGGCCGCGCTCGCCGAGTGGGCCGAACTCGGGCTGCCCGGCACCCAGGCGCACACCCGCCGCCTCGCCGACGACGCCGTCCTGGTGGTCAGTGAACTCGTCACCAACGCCGTCGTCCACGCGGGCACCGAGATCGAGCTGGTCTGCCGGACGGAGGAGGAGACCGGCACGGTCGTCGTCGAGGTCTCCGACCAGCACCCCGCGCGCGCCCCGCGCGACGGCGCGTCCGAACCGGCGCACGGCTCGGCGGAGTACGGGCGCGGACTGACCCTGGTGGCCCGCCTGTCCGAGTGCTGGGGCGTGACGTACCGCACCGGCGTGAAGACGGTGTGGGCCCGGCTGCCCGCCGAGGAGGAGCCCGACGAGCACGCGGTGCCCCCCGGCCCGCCCCCCTTCCCGGTACGGGGCCCCGGTCCGGGACGGCCCGAGCGGGACCGGGACTGGCTCCACCGGGGCGCCCTGACCTTCCTCGCCGAGGCCTCGGACCTGCTCGCCGGACAGCTCGACGAGGATCTGGTCGCCGCCCTCACCGGGCAACTGCTGGTGCCCCGGCTCGCCGACTGGTGCGCGGTGTGGCTGGAGGACGAGTTCACCGGGCGCGGCCGGTCCCCGCACGGCACCCCGGGCGCCGGGCCCCGCCTCGCCCGCGTCTGGCACGGCAGCGAGAACCGCATCGAGGAACTGCGCCGGGCGCTGGAGAAGGAGCCGCCGCACCCGCCGGACGACCCGGGCTCCGGGCCCGTGCCGCACCCGTGGCCCGGCCAGGCGCTGGGGGAGCACGAGCCGGCCGGCACGGCACTGGCGTACCGCCTGGTCGCGGGCGGCCGGCCGCTGGGCACGCTCGTCATCGGGCAGTCCGGACCCGAGGGGTTCCCCGACGAGGTCACCGGGCTGGTGGAGGACCTCGGACGGCGGGTGGCGCTGGCCATCGGGGCGGCCCGGCAGTACGCCCGCCAGGCCACCATCAGCGCGGTCCTCCAGCGCGGGCTGCTGCCCGGCGCGGTCGCCGAGATCCCGGGCGTGCGCAGCGCCCTCGTCTACGAGCCCTGCGACAAGGGCGGCCCGAGCGGCGACTTCTACGACGTCTTCCCGGCCGGCGCCGGCCGCTGGTGCTTCGCCGTGGGCGACGTCCAGGGCAAGGGCCCGGAGGCGGCGGTGGTGATCGGCCTGGCCCGCCCCTGGCTGCGGCTGCTGGCCCGCGAGGGGTACCGGGTGCCGGACGTGCTGGACCGCCTCAACCAGCTCCTCCTCGACGACGCCACCGAGGCCGCCGACGCCCGGGCCCGCGCCCTGGTCGGCCCGGCGGCACCGGGCGACGGCCCGCAGACCCGCTTCCTGTCCTTGCTCTACGGCGAGCTGGTCCCCTTCGACGGGGGCGTGCGCTGCACCCTTGCCTCCGCCGGTCATCCGCTACCGCTACTGCTCGGGCCCGACGGGGGCGTCCGCACCGTCGCGCAGCCGCAGACCCTGCTCGGGGTCATCGAGGACGCCACGTACACCAGTGAGACCTTCGCGCTGGGGCCCGGGGACAGCCTGCTGTGCGTGACGGACGGCGTGACGGAGCGGCGCAGCGGATCGCGCCAGTTCGACGACGGGGACGGGCTCGCCGCCGCGCTCGCCGGGTGCGCCGGGCTCAGCGCGCAGTCGATCGCCGAGCGGATCCGGCGGCTCGTGCACGACTTCGGGGGACGGCCGCCGGAGGACGATCTGGCGCTGCTGGTGCTCCAGGCCGAGTAAGGGCGCGGGGTGCTGGACAATGGAACGCATGCCTTCCGCACTCCCCGACGGCGAGCCGGTCCCCGACGACGGCGCGCTGCCCGCCGCCGCGCTCGCCGGCGCCGCCGACCGCCCGCTCGGGTTCTACCTGCACGTCCCCTACTGCGCGACCCGCTGCGGGTACTGCGACTTCAACACCTACACCGCGACCGAGCTGCGCGGGACGGGGGGCGTGCTGGCGTCCCGCGACAACTACGCGGACACCCTGACCGACGAGATCCGGCTCGCGCGCAAGGTCCTGGGCGACGACCCCCGCGAGGTCCGGACGGTCTTCGTGGGCGGCGGTACGCCGACCCTGCTGGCGGCGGACGATCTGGTCCGGATGCTGCACGCGATCCGCGACGAGTTCGGCCTCGCGCCGGACGCCGAGATCACGACGGAGGCGAACCCGGAGTCGGTGGACCCGGCGTACCTGTCGGCGCTGCGGGAGGGCGGATTCAACCGGATCTCCTTCGGCATGCAGAGCGCGAAGCGGCATGTGCTGCAGGTGCTGGACCGCACCCACACGCCGGGGCGGCCGGAGGCATGCGTGGCGGAGGCCCACGCGGCGGGCTTCGAGCAGGTGAACCTGGACCTGATCTACGGCACGCCCGGCGAGACGGACGACGACTGGCGGGCCTCCCTGGACGCGGCGATCGGCGCCGGCCCCGACCACATCTCGGCGTACGCGCTGATCGTCGAGGAGGGCACGCAGCTCGCCCGCCGGATCCGGCGGGGCGAGGTCCCGATGACCGACGACGACGTCCACGCCGACCGCTACCTGATGGCGGAATCGGTGCTGTCGTCGGCGGGCTTCGACTGGTACGAGGTCTCGAACTGGGCGGCCTCGGAGGCGGGCCGGTGCCGGCACAACGAGCTGTACTGGCGCGGCGCCGACTGGTGGGGAGCCGGTCCCGGTGCGCACTCGCACGTGGGCGGGGTGCGCTGGTGGAACGTGAAGCATCCGGGGGCCTACGCGGCGGCCCTGGCGGCGGGCCGGTCCCCGGGCGCCGGGCGGGAACTGCTCCCGGCGGAGGACCGCCGCGTCGAGCGGATCCTGCTGGAGCTGCGCCTGCGTGAGGGCGTCCCGCTGTCCCTGCTGCACGAGGCGGGCCTCGCCGCCGCCCGGCGGGCACGGGCGGAGGGGCTGCTCCAGGAGGGCCCCTACGAGGAGGGCCGCGCGGTACTGACGCTCCGGGGACGGCTGCTGGCGGACGCGGTGGTCCGGGACCTGGTGGACTGATCGCCCCGAAGGCGGGTCCCGGCCCCCTCGGGGCGTCAGGCCCCGCCGCTGTCCGTGACGAAGTCGATCAGTTCCTCGACCCTCCCCAGCAGCTCCGGCTCCAGGTCCTTGTACGAGGTCACCCGCGCCAGAATCGCCTGCCACACCGCGCCCGTGTTCTCCGACGGCCACCCGAGCGCCCGGCACACGCCCGTCTTCCAGTCCTGCCCGTGCGGCACCCGCGGCCAGCCCGGGATGCCCAGGGACGACGGCTTCACCGCCTCCCAGATGTCGATGTAGGGGTGGCCCACGACCAGCGCGTGATCGCTGGTCACCTGCTGTGCGATGCGCCACTCCTTGGTGCCGGGCACCAGGTGGTCCACCAGCACCCCCAGCCGCGCGTCCGGCCCCGGCGCGAACTCCGCCACGATCCCCGGCAGGTCGTCCACGCCGCCCAGGTACTCCACCACCACGCCCTCGATGCGCAGGTCGTCGCCCCAGACCTTCTCCACCAGTTCCGCGTCGTGGCGGCCCTCGACGTAGATCCGCCCGGCGCGGGCGACCCGCGCGCGTGCCCCGGGCACGGCGACCGAGCCGGAGGCGGTGCGGGTGGGGCGTACCGCGGAGCCCGAGGACGGGCGTACCAGCGTCACCACCCTGCCCTCCAGCAGGAAGCCGCGCGGCTCCAGCGGAAACACCCGGTGCTTGCCGAAGCGGTCCTCCAGGGTCACCGTGCCCGCCTCGCAGCGGATCACCGCTCCGCAGAAGCCGGTGCCGGGCTCCTCGACCACCAGGCCGGGCTCCGCCTCGACCTCGGGGACCGGCTTGGGCTTCTTCCACGGCGGGGTCAGGTCCGGAGAGTACTGGCGCATTCGGATGACGATAGGAGAAGCGCCGGACCAGGTCCTACGACACGCCGAAACGGGCCGCCAGCGCGTCCCGCTGCGCCCGCACGAACGCCGCCTCCACCACCGCCCCGTGACCGGGCACGTACAGCGCGTCCTCGCCGCCCAGCGCCAGCAGCCGGTCCAGCGCCGCCGGCCACCGCGACGGCACGGCGTCCGGGCCCGCCTGGGGG
Source organism: Streptomyces sp. NPDC002776 (assembly GCF_053592195.1). NCBI lineage: Bacteria > Bacillati > Actinomycetota > Actinomycetes > Kitasatosporales > Streptomycetaceae > Streptomyces > Streptomyces sp. NPDC002776. The sequence goes on from NZ_JBSFVG010000015.1 coordinate 56,620, forward strand.
TCGCCCGACTCCTCCACCAGGTCGCCGCAGAAGACGACCTCCGGGGAGCCGGGGACCAGGACCACCAGGTCGTGGGCCGTGTGGCCGGGGCCCACGTTCGCCAGCAGGACCTGGCGGCCGGGGCCGAGGTCGAGGGTCCACTCGCCGGAGACGTGATGCCGGGGCGGCGTGAGGACGTCCACCGCCTCGTCGGCCGCGCGCGCGTCCAGCCCGTGGCGCACCGCGTCCGCGCGCAGCGCCGCCCGGCCGTGCGGCCCGTACACCGAGTCGATGCCCACCGCGCCGTAGACCTCCGCCCCCGCGAAGGCCGCGGCGCCGAGGACGTGGTCGAAGTGGGGATGCGTCAGCGCGAGATGCGTCACACGGTGACCGGCGAGCGCCTCCGCCCGCATCCGCAGCCGGGCCCCCTCGGCCAGGCTCGACCCGGCGTCGACCACCAGCGCCTTACCCTCTCCGACGACCAGGCCCGCCGTGCAGTCCCAGCCGGGCAGCCGGCACCGGCCCACCCCGGCCGCGACCCGCTCCCATCCCAGCTCTTCCCAAGTCACCGTCATACCGCGACGCTAGCTGTACGACCCGTCACAGCAGGACCGACCTTGCCCGGGGAGTACCCCACCGCCGTACACTGGGCCGGGAACGCTGGCACTCGGGCGGACCGAGTGCCAGGCGAGGGGCCCCGGGGGACTGGGGGGTGCGACTTCTGGAGGTGTGCGCGGATGCTGAGTGAACGCAGGCTGCAGGTGCTGCGCGCCATCGTCCAGGACTATGTGGGCACCGAGGAGCCGGTGGGGTCGAAGGCCCTGACCGAGCGGCACAACCTCGGCGTCTCCCCGGCGACCGTCCGCAATGACATGGCGGCGCTGGAGGACGAGGGCTACATCGCCCAGCCGCACACCAGCGCCGGGCGCATCCCGACCGACAAGGGCTACCGGCTCTTCGTCGACAAGCTGGCCGGCGTCAAGCCGATGACCGCGCCCGAGCGGCGGGCCATCCAGAACTTCCTGGAGGGCGCCGTCGACCTCGACGACGTGGTGGCCAGGACGGTACGGCTGCTCGCGCAGCTCACCCGGCAGGTCGCCGTCGTGCAGTATCCGTCGCTCACCCGGTCCACCGTGCGCCATGTCGAGCTGCTCTCGCTCGCCCCCGCGCGCGTGATGCTCGTGCTGATCACGGACACCGGGCGGGTCGAGCAGCGGATGGTCGACTGCCCCGCGCCGTTCGGCGAGGCGTCCCTGGCCGATCTGCGGGCCCGGCTGAACAGCCGGATCGCGGGCCGGCGCTTCACCGATGTGCCGACCCTCGTCGAGGACCTCCCCGAGGGCTTCGACCTGGAGGACCGCGGCACGGTCTCGGCCGTCCTCTCCGCGCTGCTGGAGACGCTGGTCGAGGAGAACGAGGAGCGGCTGATGATCGGCGGCACCGCCAATCTCACCCGCTTCGGACATGACTTCCCCCTCACCATCCGGCCCGTCCTGGAGGCACTGGAGGAGCAGGTCGTGCTCCTCAAGCTCCTTGGCGAGGCCGGGGATTCGGGCATGACCGTACGCATCGGTCACGAGAACGCCTACGAGGGACTCAACTCCACGTCCGTGGTCTCGGTCGGCTACGGTTCGGGCGGCGAGGCAGTCGCCAAGCTCGGCGTGGTCGGACCGACCCGCATGGATTACCCGGGAACGATGGGAGCGGTACGCGCAGTGGCACGGTACGTCGGACAGATCCTGGCGGAGTCGTAAGTGGCCACGGACTACTACGCCGTTCTCGGCGTGCGCCGCGACGCGTCGCAGGAAGAGATCAAGAAGGCCTTCCGGCGGCTCGCCCGCGAGCTGCACCCGGACGTCAACCCCGATCCGAAGACCCAGGAGCGGTTCAAGGAGATCAACGCCGCCTACGAGGTGCTCTCGGACCCGCAGAAGAAGCAGGTCTACGACCTCGGCGGCGACCCGCTGTCCCAGGCGGGCGGCGCGGGCGCCGGCGGCTTCGGCGCGGGCGGCTTCGGGAACTTCTCGGACATCATGGACGCGTTCTTCGGTACGGCGTCGCAGCGCGGGCCGCGTTCGCGCACCCGCCGGGGCCAGGACGCCATGATCCGGCTGGAGATCGAGCTCGACGAGGCCGCCTTCGGCACGACGAAGGACATCCAGGTCGACACGGCGGTCGTCTGCAACACCTGTAGCGGCGAGGGCGCCGCGCCGGGGACCTCCGCGCAGACGTGCGACATGTGCCGCGGGCGCGGTGAGGTGTCGCAGGTGACGCGGTCCTTCCTGGGCCAGGTCATGACCTCGCGGCCGTGTCCGCAGTGCCAGGGCTTCGGCACCGTGGTGCCGACGCCGTGCCCGGAGTGCGCCGGTGACGGCCGGGTGCGGTCCCGCCGTACGCTCACGGTCAAGATCCCGGCCGGTGTCGACAACGGCACGCGGATCCAGCTCGCCGGTGAGGGCGAGGTGGGCCCGGGCGGCGGACCGGCCGGTGACCTCTACGTCGAGATCCACGAGCTGCCGCATGCGCAGTTCCAGCGCCGCGGCGACGATCTGCACTGCACGGTGACGATCCCGATGACGGCGGCGTCCCTCGGCACCAAGGTGCCGCTGGAGACCCTCGACGGCCTGGAGGAGGTCGACATCCGCCCGGGCACCCAGTCCGGCCAGTCGATCCCGCTGCACGACCGGGGCGTCACGCATCTGCGCGGCGGCGGCCGGGGCGACCTGATCGTCCACGTCGAGGTCCAGACCCCGAACAAGCTCGACCCGGAACAGGAACGCCTGCTCCGCGAACTGGCCAAACTGCGCGGCGAGGAACGGCCCCAGGGCCAGTTCCAGCCGGGGCAGCAAGGGCTGTTCTCGCGGTTGAAGGATGCGTTCAACGGCCGCTGACGCGGGCTGGGCCGACTGCCGGGGGTCCGGGGGTTGGCCCCCGGGGAGACACAGCCAGCCGGGGCAGCAGGGGTTGTTCTCGCGGTTGAAGGACGCCTTCAACGGACGCTGACGTCTGGTGCCGCCTCCGGTCCGTGCCGTCCGGACGGGTGGATTCGGAGTTGTTCGGAGGACGTGACAACATGCCGTCATGTCCTCCGCACTGACCGATCTTTTTCCCCTTCCGATCGTGCAGGCCCCCATGGCGGGCGGCGTCTCCGTGCCGGCCCTCGCCGCTGCCGTGGCCGAGGCCGGCGGGCTGGGGTTCCTCGCCGCCGGGTACAAGACCGCCGACGGCATGTACCAGGAGATCAAGCAGTTGCGGGGGCTCACCGGCCGCCCGTTCGGTGTGAACCTCTTCATGCCGCAGCCGGAGTACGCGGACGCGGCGGCCGTCGACGTGTACGCCCATCAGCTCGCCGGAGAGGCCGGCTGGTACGAGACCGAGCTGGGGGACCGCGACAGCGGGCGGGACGACGGCTACGAGGCCAAGCTCGCCGTCCTGCTCGACAACCCGGTGCCGGTGGTCTCCTTCCACTTCGGCGTGCCGAGCAGTGACGTGCTCGACTCCCTCCGCCGGGCCGGAACCTTCACCCTCGTCACCGCCACCACCGCCGAGGAGGCCCTCGCCGTCGAGCGGGCCGGTGCCGACGCGGTGATCGCGCAGGGCGTCGAAGCCGGCGGCCACCAGGGCACGCACCGCGACAACCCCGAGACCGACGGCGCCGGCATCGGCCTGCTGTCGCTCCTCGCCCAGATCCGCGAGACCGTCGCCCTCCCCGTGGTCGCCGCCGGCGGCATCATGCGCGGCAGCCAGATCGCCGCCGTGCTCGCCGCGGGCGCGAGCGCCGCCCAGCTCGGCACCGCGTTCCTCGCGACTCCCGAGTCCGGCGCGCACGCGGTCCACAAGCAGGCGCTGACCAACCCCCTGTTCGTCCGTACGGAGCTGACGCGGGCGTTCTCCGGCCGCCCCGCGCGCGGGCTCGTCAACCGCTTCCTGCGCGAGCACGGCCCCTATGCCCCCGCCGCCTACCCCGAGATCCACCACCTCACCTCGCCGCTGCGCAAGGCCGCCGCCAAGGCGGGCGACGCGCAGGGCATGGCGCTGTGGGCGGGGCAGGGCCACCGGATGGCACGGGAACTGCCCGCCGGGCAGCTGGTCGAGGTCCTCGCGGCCGAACTCGCCGCCGCCAGGACAGCGTTGTCGGCCTTCCAGGAAGGCGGTGCCGGACGATGACGGCTCCGGTGTTCGTGGTCGAGCGCCTCGACGCGGCCCCCGGCGGACGGTACGTCCTGGACGGGCCCGAGGGCCGCCACGCGGTCTCGGTGAAACGGCTGCGCCCCGGCGAGGACGTCGTCCTCACCGACGGCACCGGGCGCTGGGCGGAGTGCGCGGTGCTGGAGACCGAGGGCAAGGACCGGCTGACCGTCCGGGTGGACTCGGTCGCCGAGGAACCCCGGCCGCGGCCCCGCATCACCGTCGTGCAGGCCCTGCCCAAGGGTGACCGGGGTGAGCTGGCCGTCGAGACGATGACCGAGGTCGGGGTCGACGGGATCGTGCCGTGGTCGGCGTCCCGCTGCATCACGCAGTGGAAGGGCGAGCGGGGACCGAAGGCGCTCGGCAAGTGGCGGGCCACCGCGCGGGAGGCCGGCAAGCAGTCCCGGCGGGTCCGCTTCCCCGAGGTCGCGGACGCGGCAACGAGCAAGCAGGTCGCGGCACTTCTGGCGAAGGCCGACTTCGCCGCCGTACTCCATGAGAGCGGGACGGTGCCGCTGGCCGCCGCCGAACTGCCCGCGGAGGGCGAGATCGTGTTGGTCGTCGGGCCCGAAGGGGGCGTGTCGCCGGAGGAGTTGGCGCTGTTCGAGGAGGCCGGGGCACGGCCGTACGTGCTCGGCCCGACCGTCCTGCGCACCTCCACCGCCGGAACAGCGGCGGCGGCCCTGCTCCTCACCCGCACCGGCCGCTGGGGCTGACCACTCAGGGGGCCCGCCGCCGACCGGCCTAGCAGTACGTCGCGGGCAGGAGTTGTACGTCCTCCCTGCGGACCGCGAAGGACTCCTGGCGGGGGCCCTCGTGGCGGGACGGGTCCCAGAGCCAGATCCAGTCGGTCGCGGTGCCGAAGGACAGGACGGGGTGGTCGGTGGGGGCCGGGCCGTTGTCCACGGGCAGGGGCTTGGCCGGGTCCACCGGGCGGACGCAGACGAAGTGGGCGTAGACGCCGAAGTAGTCGGGCGGGCGCCTGCCGTCGTGGGCGACGTTCTCCGCGGCCCGGCCCGCCGCGCTCGCCGCGTCGCGGGTGCCGATGCCGATCGCGGTCAGGGCGAAGACCACGCCCAGCAGGGTGGCCAGGACCGCGGCGAAGAGACGGTTGCTGCCGTCCCGGCCCAGGTGGAAGTGGCGCAGCCAGCCGATGACGGCCACGAAGAACACCGCGCTGCCCAGGGCGAGTCCCATGGGCTCGGCCGCCGCCAGGTACCGGCCGAGGGTGGACACCGGCACCGTGTCCGCGCGGATGTCGAACCGGTCCAGGTACGCCGCGTGCATCTGCCCGCCCAGCCAGCCCACCATCGACCACAGCACCGGCACCGACAGCGGCACCAGCCAGGCCGCGTGCCGGGTGAAGAAGGTACGGCGGACGGCCAGTACCACTCCGGCGCCCGTGAACAGGCCCAGCGCGAGCAGCAGCAGCCCCGCCCACAGCTGACCGGGACTGCTGCCCCGACCGACCAGCGCCCCGAACGCGGCCAGCGCCGTGGTGCCCGCGATTCCCGCTGCCCACTGCACCCCGCGGCCCCGGGTCCGCGTCTCCTTGGAGGTCCGCCCCAGCGGCAGCGCCCCCGCCGGGCTGAGCAGCGCCGCCAGCAGCTTCCAGGCGCCCTCCGCCCAGACGACGTACATCCCGCAGACCATCGCGAGCAGCAGGCCCGCCATCGCCGCCCACAGCCACACCAGGCGGACCCGGCGCTCGTGCGGGGTCTCGTCGCGCGGCGGGTCCGCGTCCGAGTGGCCCGGCACCCGCAGGGCGTGCGCCGCCGGGTCGAAGGGACGGCCGCCCAGGGCGCGCGCGGCCAGTTCGGCCTCGGCCGCCTCCCGGGACCGCGGCCCCGCCGGGACGGTCACCGCCCGCTGCTCGTCGGCCCCGCCGAGCCAGATCCACACCCGCCCGAGCGTCGGCAGCGCCCGGTGCAGGCAGTACGTCGTCCGGGCGGGCCGCTCGTGCTCGACCAGCGCCGCGTCCCGCGCCCAGGCGCCCAACTCGGCCTGCCGGGTGAGCCGTTCGACCTCCATGGTGGCGGTGCGCAGCGCGCCCAGGCGGGCCCCGTGCAGCCGGACCTCGACGACGAGGGTGGTCCGGTGCGCCGGGGCGAGCGCCGCCTCCTCGCCCTCCGCGGGACGCACGGCCCAGCCCCGCTCCTCGAACAGGGCGGTCACATAGGCCACTTCGTCCGGCTGGTCGACCACGTCGACGAGCATCCGCACCCGGCGCCGGTGCGGCGGCGCGGGCGGTCCGGCGGCCGGGTCGGCCGCGGGCTCCGGGCTCTGCTGCGGTTCGCCGGGGACGCGCGGTCCCGGCAGGAGTCGGGGCGAGCGGATCCGCGGGGGTGTCAACGGTCCTCCGGTAGCGGGGCAGTTGGTCGGTACTCGATTGTGACGTGCGGGAGTGCTGAGTGTCCGTATGCGCTCTACCGCCACGGGCCGGACAGTGGCAGGCTGCCCTCCATGGGGGCATTGAGGCGGATTTGGGGACGCCCGCGCGGGGCGCGCGTGGCGGGTGCGGCCGGACTGGTCGTCCTCGCCGTCGTCGGGACGGCCGCGTGCGAGGGCGGCGGCTTGAGCACCGCGTCCATCGCGTGGACCACCGACCAGACGGTGACCCGGGAACTGGAGCGCCGGAAGGCGGAGGTCCAGTGGCTCACCTGCACCGCCTCCTACGGCGACGACGGCGGCGGTTCGACTCCGGACGCGGCCGAACAGGCCGTCGCCGAGGTGGAGTGCACCGGCAAGACCAAGGACGGCAAGGACATCACCGTCGACGGTCTCGTCACCCGGGCGACCGACGGCAAGTGCGTGCGCGGTCACCTCACCGCGAAGGTGGCCGGCAAGGTCTGGTTCGAGGTCGACGGGCTCGGCGACTGCGAGGGAACCCCCTCCCCGGTGGCCCCGCCCAGCAGCGACGGACCGGGGCAGCCCGGACCCACCGTCACGGTGACCGTCACCAAGACGCTGTACTGCAAGGAGGATCCGCAGTGCTGGCCCGAGGGCAAGTGAGGGAGTGATCGCAAACCCCTTACCCGAGGTCACGCGGGTGCGTAGGGTGATCGGGTGACTCAGCCTGCCGCCGCCTATCTCCGCTACCCGCATCCGCACGGCGAGTTGGTCGCCTTCACCGCCGAGGACGACGTCTGGCTCGCCCCCTTGGACGGCGGCCGGGCCTGGCGGGTCAGCGCCGACAACATGCCGGTCTCGCTGCCGCGCATCTCGCCCGACGGCGCCACCGTCGCCTGGACCTCCAGCCGCGACGGCGCCCCCGAGGTGCACACCGCCCCCGTGGCCGGCGGCCCCTCCACCCGCCTGACGCACTGGGGCGCCCGCACCCGGGTGCGCGGCTGGACCCCCGACGGCGACGTCCTCGTGACCAGCAACCGGGGCCGGGCGAGCCGCGACCGCACCTGGGCGCACGCCGTCCCGCTCGACGGCGGACCGTCGACGACCCTGCCGTACGGCGTCGTCGGGGATGTGGCCCTCGGGCCGCACACCGTGCTGCTGTCCGCGACCATGAGTCTCGAGGCGGCCCACTGGAAGCGCTACCGGGGCGGCCGGATGGGCAAGTTGTGGATCGACCGGGAGGGGCAGGGCGAGTTCGTCCGGCTGCACGAGGACCTGGACGGGAACATCGAGCACCCCGTCTGGGCCGGTGACCGCATCGCCTTCCTCAGCGACCACGAAGGCGTCGGCGCGCTCTACTCCTCCCTCGCCGACGGCACCGACCTGCGCCGCCACACCCCCCATGGGGGCACCTCCCGGTCGAGCGAAGCCGAGAGTGGGGGAGGCTTCTACGCCCGCCACGCCGCCGGTGACGGTACCCGCGTCGTCTACGCCTCGGCCGGTGAACTCTGGCTGCTGGACGACCTGGACGGCGCCGAGCCGCGCCGCCTCGACATCCGGCTCGGCGGCCAGCGCACCGATCGCCGCCCGCATCCGGTCAGCGCCGCCCGCTGGTTCGGCGCCGCGGCCCCCGACCACACCGGGCGCGGCAGCGCCGTCCTGGTGCGCGGCGCGATCCACTGGGTCACCCACCGCTCCGGACCGGCCCGTGTGCTCGCCGCCGAACCCGGCGTACGCGCCCGCAAGCCCCGCACCTTCCGCGTGGACGGCGAGGAGTGGGTGGTGTGGGTGACCGACGCCGAGGGCGACGACGCGCTGGAGTTCGCCCCGGCCACCGGACTCGCCCCCGGCGCGACCCCGCGCAGGCTCGCCGCCGGACGGCTCGGCCGCGTCCTGGGCCTCGCGGTGGCCCCCGACGGCAGCCGGGCCGCCGTCGCCTCGCACGACGGACGGGTGCTCCTCGTCGAACGGGAGACCGGCGAGGTCCGCGAGGTCGACCGCAGCGAGGACGGCGATGTCTCCGGGCTCGTCTTCTCCCCGGACTCCGCCTGGCTGGCCTGGTCGCACCCCGGCCCCAGCCCGCTGAGCCAACTGCGCCTCGCCAACACCACCGACCTCTCGGTCACCGAGGCCACACCGCTGCGCTTCCAGGACTACGCGCCCGCGTTCACCCAGGACGGCAAGCACCTGGCGTTCCTCTCGGCGCGCTCCTTCGACCCGGTCTACGACGAGCACGTCTTCGACCTGGCCTTCGTGGCCGGTTCCCGCCCCTACCTGATCACGCTGGCCGCGACGACGCCGTCGCCGTTCGGACCGCAGCGGCACGGACGCCCCTTCGACGCGCCCGACAAGGACGAGACACCGGACAGCGAGGGCACCCCGGCCACCCGGATCGACCTCGAAGGGCTCGCCGACCGGATCGTGCCGTTCCCGGTCGAGGCCGCCCGCTACACCGACCTGCGCGCCGCCAGGGACGGCCTGCTCTGGCTGCGCCACCCGGTCACCGGCGAACTCGGCTCGTCCCGGGCCGCTCCGGACGACCCGGACCCCAAGTCCGAGCTGGAGCGCTACGACCTCGTCCAGCAGCGCGTGGAGCACCTGGCCGCCGACGCCGACCACTTCGAGGTCAGCGGCGACGGCAAGCGGGTGCTGCTGTGGACCGAGGGCCGGCTCAAGGTCGTCCCCAGCGACCGGCGGGTCTCGGGCGACGAGGACGGCGACTCCCACCTCACCGTCGACCTCGGCCGGGTGCGGCAGGTGATCGACCCGGCCGCCGAGTGGCGGCAGATGTACGAGGAGACCGGCCGCATCATGCGGGACCACTTCTGGCGCCCCGACATGAGCGGAGTGGACTGGGCGGCGGTGCTCGACCGCTACCGCCCGGTCCTGGACCGGCTGGCCACCCACGACGACCTGGTCGACCTGCTCTACGAGGTCCAGGGCGAACTGGGCACCTCCCACGCCTACGTCATCCCGCGCGGCGGCTCCGGCACCGGACCCCGCCAGGGTCTGCTCGGCGCGGACATCTCCCGCCGCGCGGACGGCACCTGGCGCATCGACCGCGTCCTGCCGTCGGAGACCTCCGACCCGCACGCCCGCGCCCCGCTCGCGGCACCCGGGGTGGCGGTCCGGGCGGGGGACGCGATCGTCGCGGTGGGCGGAGTGCCGGTCGATCCGGTGACCGGCCCCGGCCCCCTGCTGGTGGGCACGGCGGGCCGGCCCGTCGAACTGACCGTGTCCCCGGCGGGCGGCGGCGAGCTGCGGCACGCGGTGGTGGTCCCCGTGGCCGACGAGGAGCCCCTGCGCTACCACGACTGGGTGGCCGACCGGCGGGCCTACGTCCACGAGCGCTCCGGCGGCCGCCTCGGCTACCTCCACGTCCCCGACATGCAGGCGCCGGGCTGGGCCCAGATCCACCGGGACCTGCGGGTGGAGGTCGCCCGCGAGGGCCTGATCGTCGACATCCGGGAGAACCGGGGCGGCCACACCTCCCAACTGGTCGTGGAGAAGCTGGCCCGCCGGATCGTCGGCTGGAGCGTCCCCCGGGGCATGCGCCCCGCCAGCTACCCCGAGGACGCCCCGCGCGGCCCCGTGGTGGCGGTGGCCGACGAGTTCTCCGGCTCGGACGGCGACATCGTCAACGCCGCGATCAAGGCCCTGGGCATCGGCCCCGTGGTGGGCACCCGCACGTGGGGCGGAGTGGTCGGCATCGACAGCCGCTACCGCCTGGTCGACGGCACCCTGATCACCCAGCCGAAGTACGCGATCTGGCTGGAGGGTTCCGGCTGGGGGGTGGAGAACCACGGGGTGGACCCGGACGTGGAGGTGGTACAGCGCCCGCAGGACTACGCGGCGGGCCGCGACGCCCAGTTGGACGAGGCGGTACGGATGGCGCTGGAGGCGCTGGAAGGCAGTCCGGCACGCACTCCGCCGGGGATGCCCACGTAACGGCACGACCGGCCCCAAAAGACGCGCACGCGCCGACGATACGATGCCCCCGAATCATTGGGCGCACCCTCCGGAGGAACCCGAATGCCAGGAGAACCCCAGGACGACTGCCTGTTCTGCAAGATCGTCGCAGGCCAGATCCCCGCCACCATCGTCCGGGAGACCGAGACCACCGTCGCCTTCCAGGACATCAACCCCCAGGCCCCGGTGCACGTCCTGGTGATCCCCAAGGCGCACCACGCGAACGCCGCCGACCTCGCCGCCGCCGCGCCGGAACTGGCCGCCGACGTACTGCGGGAGACCAAGGAGGTGGCCGACGAGCAGAAGCTCGACTCCTACCGCGTCGTCTTCAACACCGGCGCCGGCGTCGGCCAGACCGTCTTCCACGTCCACGCCCACGTCCTCGGCGGCCGTGGCATGCAGTGGCCCCCCGGGTAACGAGCCATGTCCGTGCGCGAACTCGTGGTCCTCGGCACCGCGAGCCAGGTGCCGACCAGGCACCGCAACCACAACGGCTACCTGCTGCGCTGGGACGGGGAGGGCATCCTCTTCGATCCCGGCGAGGGCACGCAGCGCCAGATGCTGCGCGCCGGGGTCGCCGCCCATGACCTGAACCGGATCTGCGTCACGCACTTCCACGGCGACCACTCGCTCGGCCTCGCCGGGGTCATCCAGCGGATCAACCTCGACAAGGTCCCGCACGAGGTGACCGCGCACTACCCCAAGTCGGGCCAGCGCTTCTTCGACCGGCTGCGGTACGCGACCGCGTACCGGGAGACCGTCGAGATCGTCCAGGCACCCGTGAGCGAGGACGGGACACTCGCCACCACCCCCGGCTACACGCTGGAGGCCCGCAAGCTCTCCCATCCCGTCGAGTCGTACGGCTACCGGCTCATCGAGCCGGACGGCCGCCGCATGCTGCCCGGCCGGCTCGCCGCGCACGGCATCAAGGGCCCCGACGTGGGGCGGATCCAGCGGGAGGGCGCGCTCGGTGACGTGCGGCTCGACGACGTCAGCGAGGTGCGCCGCGGCCAGCGGTTCGCGTTCGTCATGGACACCCGGCTGTGTGACGGGGTGCACGCGCTCGCCGACGGCTGCGATCTGCTCGTCATCGAGTCGACCTTCCTCGACGAGGACACCGACCTCGCCGTGGAGCACGGCCACCTCACCGCGGGCCAGGCGGCCCGCGTGGCGCGGGAGGCGGGCGTACGGCATCTGGTGCTGACGCACTTCAGCCAGCGCTACTCCGAGCCCGACGAGTTCGAGCGGCAGGCGCGGGCCGCCGGGTTCGAGGGGGAGTTGACGGTGGCGCACGATCTGCTACGGGTGCCGGTTCCGAAACGTCGGTGAGAGGCCCGTACCATGCTTTGATGCCTCTCCCGAAAGCAGAACTGCACCTTCACATCGAAGGCACCCTGGAGCCCGAGCTGGCTTTCGAGCTGGCCGCCCGCAACGCTGTCGAGCTGCCGTACGCGGACACCGAGGCGCTCCGCGAGGCGTACCGGTTCGAGGATCTGCAGTCCTTCCTGAACCTGTACTACGAGCTCATGGCGGTGCTGCGCACCGAGCGGGACTTCGAGGATCTCGCGCACGCCTATCTCGCCCGCGCCGCCGCGCAGGGCGTGCGGCACGCGGAGATCTTCTTCGACCCGCAGGCCCATCTGGCGCGGGGGCTGTCCATGGGCACGGTCGTCGAGGGGCTCTCCCGCGCGCTGGACCGCAGCGAGGCCGACCACGGCGTCTCGACGCAGCTCATCCTGTGCTTCCTGCGCGACGAGTCCGCCGAGTCGGCCATGGCGACCCTGGACGCCGCGAAGCCGTACCTCGACCGGATCGTCGGCGTCGGCCTGGACTCCGCCGAGGTCGGGCATCCGCCGGTGAAGTTCCGCGAGGTGTACGAGGCCGCCGCCGCCCTCGGCCTGCGCCGGGTGGCGCACGCCGGTGAGGAGGGGCCGCCGGAGTACATCACCGAGGCGCTGGACGTGCTGGGCGTGGAGCGCGTGGACCACGGGCTGCGGTGCATGGAGTCCCCGGCGCTGGTGGAGCGGCTGGTCCGGGACCGGGTCCCGCTGACGCTCTGCCCGCTCTCCAACGTCCGCCTGCGCACCGTGGACACCCTGGCGGACCACCCGCTGCCCGCGATGCTCGACGCGGGCCTGCTGTGCACGGTCAACTCCGACGACCCGGCGTACTTCGGGGGGTACGCGGGCGACAACTTCGGCGCGGTGCGCGAGGCGCTGGGCCTGACCGACGACCGGCTGCGCGAACTGGCCCGCAACTCCTTCCTGGCGAGCTTCCTGGAGCACGACGAGGAGCGGCGGGCACGGTATCTGGCCGAGGTGGAGGCGTACGAGTTCTAGCGGGCGCAGCGCGGGGTCGCCGGTCGGCTGCGGCTGCGTGGAGGCTTGCCGCGCAGTTCCCCGCGCCCCTGAGAGCGGCGCTCAGGCCGCCGTCGCCCGGTCGTACGCGGGGGTTTCCACCGGGATCTCCACCACCGGCAGCGATCGCCGGCCGGCGCCCCTTGCCACCATCGTCATGGGTACCCCGACGACCAGCAGCCCCGCGGCCAGCACCGCCCCCATCACCGGGAAGCCCGCCTGCGCCGACAGCAAGCTGCCTGCCAGCGGGCCCGCCGCCGTGCCCAGCGAGGACGCCGAGCCGACCAGGACCGCCCAGCGCCCCCGGCCGTCGAGGGACGCGGCGAGGCCGATGACGTAGGACAGGACGATCGGGTAGAGGGCGTTCCAGGCGATCTCGCCGGCCGCGAAGGTCGTCAGGTCCCGTGCGGACGCGCTGACCGCGATGCAGACCGCGATGACGGCCGTACCCGCGCCGATGGGCAGCGCGTGACCGAGCCGGGGGCCGATCGCACTCGCCGCGACCACGCCGAGCAGGCCCGCGCCGAGCGCCACGGCGAACACCAGGCCGACCGTGACCTCGCTCAGGTGTGCCTGCGTCAGACCGATCCGGCCGCTGACGCCCCACAGGGAGTTCTGGGCCAGCGACCAGCACATCAGGGCGGCGGCGAGGACGAGTCCGGAGCGCGGATGGGGGAGCGGCCCGGTCTCCTGCCGGCTCCGGGCCCCGGGGTCCGGAGCCGGGAGGCGGCCGGTCAGCGGCCACACGGCCAGCGCGGTGAGCGCGATGGCGGCGAGCGGAAGGCCGTGGCCGGGGCCGAGGTGCGGGACCGTCAGGTACACGGCGCCCGCGAGGGCGGAGACGCCGAGCAGGCCGCGGGTGGTGACCCGGTGCGGGTCCGGACGGGCGGCGATCCCGGTGGCGGCGACCGCGGTGACCGTACCGGAGCCGCATCCGCCGATCACGGCGCCCGCGACGACGGCCGGGACGGAGTGGGTCAGCGCGGCCCCGCCGTAGCCGAGGACGGCGAGCGTGAGGCCGAGGCGGGCCAGGGTGCGGGGGCCGATCCGGTCGACGCGCGAGGCGAGCAGGAACCCCGCGGCGGCCGAACCGAGGAGCAGGGCACTGCCGATGGCGCCGGCCTGAGTGGCGGAGAGGTCAAGTCCCGTATCGAGGCGGCCGACGGTGGTCGGCAGGAGATACGGAGCCAGGTACCCGGCCGTGAAAAGGGCGACGAGGGGCCAGGGCGGGGTGGTGCGGGCGGACACGGGCGTTCCCAGGGCATGCGAAAGGAGCGGCTCGGAAGGGGGAGGGCGACGACCGTCGACGGACAGGAACGCGCGGGCAATTTGTATCAAGCGGGGGGAGGGGTGAAGAAGGGCGGGTGGTGTGATCCGGGGCACATTCTGTTTCGCCGGGGCAAGGGCGGGTAAACACGCGCCTTCCTGCTGGTCGGCCGCCGGTGACGGGGGCACGGCCATTGACGCCCGGCCGTTCGCATCCTTAGCCTCCATCTACATATATGGATACCGTCTGCGTGGGGAGATGGAATGACCGTGGCCCTCGACACCGACACGGCCGTACGGCGGCTGCGCGACGGGATGGCGGGCGGGGTGCTGTCGTTCCCGCTGACCAGCTTCCACGACGACGGCAGCCTCGACCCCGACGGCTTCCGCGCCCATGTCGCCGAGCGCATCGCCGCCCGGCCCGGCGCGGTCTTCCCCGCCTGCGGCACCGGTGAGTTCTTCTCGCTGGACGAGGACGAGTACCGCACGGTCGTCACCGTCACGGTCGAGGAGGCGGCCGGGAGGCTGCCCGTCGTCGCGGGCATCGGCTACGGCTGGGCGCAGGCCGTACGGTTCGCGCGCATCGCGGAACAGGCGGGCGCCGACGCCCTCCTCGTCCTGCCGCACTACCTGGTCGCCGCCCCGCAGGAAGGGCTGGTGCGGCAGCTGGCGCGGATCGCCTCGGCCACCCGGCTGCCGCTCATCGCCTACCAGCGCGGACAGGTCGCCTTCAGCGCCGGCTCGCTGCGGCGGATCGCGGCCCTGCCGAACGTCGTCGGGCTCAAGGACGGCCGCAGCGACCTCGACCGGCTCCAGCGCCTCACGCTCGCCGCCCCCGAGGGCTTCCTGTTCTTCAACGGCGCCGCCACCGCCGAGATCCAGGCCCGCGCCTACGCCGCCGTCGGCGTCCCCGCCTACTCCTCCGCCGTGCACGCCTTCGCGCCCGAGATCGCGAACCGCTTCTTCGCCGCCCTGCGCGACGGCGACGACAAGACGGTGGACCGGCTGCTGCGCGACTTCTACGTCCCGTTCGTCGAACTCCGCGACCGGGTGCCCGGCTATGCCGTGTCCCTGGTGAAGGCGGCGGCGCGACTGCGGGGCTGCCCGGTGGGACCGGTGCGCGCTCCGCTGACGGATCCGTCGGACACCGACCTCGCCGACCTGAAAGCCCTGCTCACCACCGGCCTGGACCTCGTAGGAGCCGCGCTGTGAACCTCACCGTCACCGATGTCCGGCTGACGCCGATCCTCGTCGCCGACCCGCCCCTGCTCAACACCCAGGGCGTCCACCAGCCCTACACGCCCCGGCTGATCGTGGAGGTCGTGACCGCCGACGGGATCACCGGGGTAGGGGAGACCTACGGCGACACGAAGTACCTGGAACTGGCACGGCCCTTCGCCGCGCGGCTGATCGGCCGACGAGTCAGCGAGCTGAACGGTCTGTTCGCCCTCGCCGAGGACGTCGCGGTCGACGGCTCCCGGGTCTCGGACCAGGTCGACGTGGGCGGACTGCGCGGCGTCCAGACCGCCGACAAGCTGCGGCTGTCCGTGGTCTCCGCCTTCGAGGTGGCGTGTCTGGACGCGCTCGGCACAGCACTCGGGCTGCCGGTGCACGCCCTGCTCGGCGGCAAGGTGCGCGACGCGGTCGAGTACAGCGCGTACCTGTTCTACCGGTGGGCCGAACACCCGGCGAGCCTGACGGCGGAGCGGGACGACTGGGGCGCCGCCGTGGACCCGGCTGGCATCGTCGCCCAGGCGCGGACGTTCACGGAGCGGTACGGATTCACGTCGTTCAAGCTCAAGGGCGGGGTGTTCCCACCGGACGAGGAGATCGCCGCCGTACGGGCGCTCGCGGACGCCTTCCCGGGGCATCCGCTGCGGCTCGACCCCAACGGCGCCTGGTCGGTGGAGACCTCGCTGAAGGTGGCGAAGGAACTGGCGGACGTCCTGGAGTACCTGGAGGACCCCGCGCTCGGCACCCCGGCCATGGCCGAGGTGGCCGCCGGGACCGAGGTGCCGCTCGCCACCAACATGTGCGTGACGACGTTCGCCGAGATCGAGGAGGCGTTCGTCCGGGACGCCGTGCAGGTCGTCCTCTCCGACCACCACTACTGGGGCGGGCTGCGCAACACCCAGCAACTGGCCGCGATCTGCCGGACCTTCGGGATCGGGGTGTCCATGCACTCCAACACCCACCTGGGGATCTCCCTGGCCGCGATGACCCACGTCGCGGCCACCGTCCCGAACCTGCAGCACGCCTGCGACTCCCACTACCCCTGGCAGACCGAGGACGTGCTCACCGAGCGGCTGCGCTTCGAGGACGGCAAGGTCGCCGTCTGTGACCGGCCCGGCCTCGGCGTCGAACTCGACCGCGACAAGCTGCGGTTCCTGCATCAGCGGTGGCTGGATGACGACGGCACCCTGCGGGAGCGCGACGACACGGCGGCGATGCGCGTCGCCGACCCCGACTGGGTCACACCGGCCGTCCCGCGCTGGTAGCTCGCGGCCTCCCGGGGAGGTGGCGCCCGGTGCCGGCCCGCCGGGGCGGCACCGGGCCCGGCGCGACCGGTGGGGCCGGTGCGCGCGGCGGCGCGTTGTCAGTGGGGTGGTGCACACTGGCCTGAACCGCACCACGTCAGGGAGCGCACCGTGATCGCGTCCGCCGCGTCCACCGGAAAGGGACCCTCCGCCCCCATCGCCGGGAGGCCGCAGTGCCCGGCCCAGGTCGACCCCCTGGCCGCGCTGCGCACCCCCGCCGATCCGCCCTGGGACGTGTATCTCACGGGCACCGTCTTCCTGGACATCATCTTCACCGGGCTCGACTCCGCCCCGGTGCGCGGAACCGAGTCCTGGGCCCGCGGCATGGGGTCGAGCCCCGGCGGCGTCGCCAACATGGCCACCGCCCTGGCCCGCCTCGGCCTGCGCACCTCCCTCGCCGCGGCCTTCGGCGACGACCACTACGGCGAGTACTGCTGGGACGCCTTGGAGCAGGGCGAGGGCATCGACCTCACCTCCTCGCGCTCGGTCCCCGGCTGGCACTCCCCGGTGACCGTCTCCATGGCCTACGAGGGCGAACGCACGATGGTCTCCCACGGCCACGAACCGCCCCCGGAGGAGCCCGCCCCCGACTGCCCCCCACGCGCGCGTGCCGCTGTCGCCTCCCTGGAACCGGGAAGGAGCGCCCCCTGGATCGCCCAGGCCGCCGCCAAGGGCACCCGGATCTTCGCCGACGTCGGCTGGGACGAGACCGGCGCCTGGGACCTCGCCGGGCTCACCGACCTCGCGCACTGCGAGGCGTTCCTGCCGAACGCCGAGGAGGCCATGCGCTACACCGGCGCCACCTGCCCGCGCGCCGCCGCCCACGCCCTCACCGCGCACGTACCGCTCGCCGTGGTCACCCTCGGCGCCGAGGGCGCCTACGCCGTGGACCGGCGCACCGGCGAGAGCGCCGAGGTCCCGGCCATCGCCGTGGAGGCCCTCGACCCCACCGGCGCCGGGGACGTCTTCGTGGCCGGCTTCGTCGCCGGCACCCTCGCCGGCTGGCCGCTCGCCGACCGCCTCGCCTTCGCGGGCCTGACGGCGGCCCTCTCCGTCCAGGAGTTCGGCGGCTCCCTCTCGGCCCCCGGCTGGGCCGAGATCGGCGCCTGGTGGCGCAGGATCCAGTCCTACGACGACCAGGACCCGGCGGCGCTGCGCCGTTACGCCTTCCTCGCCGACCTGGTCCCCACGGACCCGGCCCGCCCCTGGCCGCTGCGCCGCGCGGTCCCGACGATCGGCTTCGGCCGCTCCGCCTGAGCGGAAAAGGCCTACGGGCTTGTCAGTCGTGCGGCGTACCCTGGAATCGCCAGGCCGCCCCTGTGGCGGACGCACCGTTTCGAGGAGGACGAGCAAGGCCTACAGAGCCGGCCCATGACTCAGACACCCACAGCTCACACATCCGCGCAGGAGCAGGCGAGAGCACAGTTCACCGTCCCCGCCCAGCACCCCATGGTGACCGTGCTGGGATCCGGTGACTCCCTCCTGCGCGTGATCGAGAAGGCCTTCCCGGCGGTCGACATCCATGTCCGGGGCAATGAGATCAGCGCGGTCGGCGCGGCCCGTGAAGTCGCCCTTGTCCAGCGCCTGTTCGACGAGATGATGCTGGTGCTCCGCACCGGACAGCCGATGACGGAGGACGCAGTGGAACGCTCGATCGCCATGCTCCGGGCGAGCGAGAGCGGCGAGGGGACCCCCGAGACCCCGGCCGAGGTGCTCACCCAGAACATCCTCTCCTCGCGCGGACGCACGATCCGCCCGAAGACCCTCAACCAGAAGCGGTACGTCGACGCGATCGACAAGCACACGATCGTCTTCGGCATCGGCCCCGCCGGTACCGGCAAGACCTACCTCGCCATGGCCAAGGCGGTGCAGGCGCTGCAGTCCAAGCAGGTCAACCGCATCATCCTGACCCGCCCCGCGGTCGAGGCGGGCGAGCGGCTCGGCTTCCTGCCGGGCACCCTGTACGAGAAGATCGACCCCTACCTGCGCCCGCTGTACGACGCGCTGCACGACATGCTCGACCCCGACTCCATCCCGCGGCTCATGGCCGCCGGGACCATCGAGGTCGCGCCGCTGGCCTACATGCGCGGCCGTACCCTCAACGACGCCTTCATCATCCTGGACGAGGCCCAGAACACGAGCCCCGAGCAGATGAAGATGTTCCTCACCCGCCTCGGCTTCGACTCGAAGATCGTCATCACCGGTGACGTGACCCAGGTCGACCTGCCGTCCGGCACCAAGTCCGGTCTGCGGCAGGTGCAGGACATCCTGGAGGGCGTCGACGACGTCCACTTCGCCCGGCTTTCGTCCCACGACGTCGTCCGGCACAAGCTGGTCGGCCGTATCGTCGACGCGTACGAGGTGTACGACAGCAAGCACGGCACCGAGAACGGCACGCACAAGGGCCGGTCGAAGACGGCTGCCAAGGGCTCCAAGGGGAAGTAGACCAGCACGACCATGTCGATCGACGTCAACAACGAGTCCGGAACCGAGGTCGACGAGCAGGCGATCCTCGACATCGCCCGCTACGCGCTCGCTCGGATGCGCATCCACCCGCTCTCCGAGCTCTCGGTGATCGTCGTGGACGCCGACGCCATGGAGCAGCTGCACATCCAGTGGATGGACCTGCCCGGGCCGACGGATGTCATGTCCTTCCCGATGGACGAGCTGCGGCCGCCGTCCAAGGACGACGACGAGCCCCCGCAGGGCCTGCTGGGCGACATCGTGCTCTGCCCCGAGGTCGCCAAGCGGCAGGGCGAGGAAGCGCCGACGCAGCACTCCATGGACGAGGAGCTCCAGTTGCTCACCGTCCATGGCGTGCTGCACCTGCTCGGCTACGACCACGAGGAACCCGACGAGAAGGCCGAGATGTTCGGACTCCAGGCGGCGATCGTGGACGGCTGGCGTGCGGAGAAGGGCCTGACCGGTCCCTCCCCGGCTCCGACCGTCTCATGAGTCCGCAACTGGTCCTCGGCGCGATCGCGCTCGTCGTGGTCGCCTGGCTCGCCGCCTGCGCGGAGGCCGGCCTGGCGCGCGTCTCCAGCTTCCGCGCCGAGGAGGCCGCCCGCTCGGGACGGCGCGGCAGCGCCAAGCTCGCGCAGATCGCCGCCGACCCGACGCGCTATCTGAACGTGGCGCTGCTGGTCCGCGTGGCCTGCGAGATGGCCGCGGCGGCGCTGGTCACCTACGCCTGCCTCCAGGAGTTCTCCAGCACCACCGAGGCCCTTCTGGTGGCGATAGCGGTCATGGTCCTGGTGTCGTACGTCGCCGTCGGCGTCTCCCCCCGGACCATCGGCCGCCAGCACCCGCTGAACACCGCGACGGCGGCGGCGTACGTACTGCTGCCGCTCGCCCGGATCATGGGCCCGATCCCGTCCCTGCTGATCCTCCTCGGCAACGCCCTCACCCCCGGCAAGGGCTTCCGCCGCGGCCCCTTCGCCTCCGAGGCCGAGCTGCGCGCGCTGGTCGACCTCGCCGAGAAGGAGTCCCTGATCGAGGACGACGAGCGCCGGATGGTGCACTCCGTCTTCGAGCTCGGCGACACCCTCGTGCGCGAGGTCATGGTGCCGCGCACCGACCTCATCGTCATCGAGCGCTACAAGACCATCCGCCAGGCCCTGACCCTCGCGCTCAGGTCCGGCTTCTCGCGCATCCCGGTCACCGGGGAGAGCGAGGACGACATCGTCGGGATGGTGTACCTCAAGGACCTCGCCCGCAAGACGCACATCAGCCGGGACGCGGAGAGCGAGCTGGTGTCGACCGCGATGCGGCCCGCCGCCTTCGTGCCCGACACCAAGAACGCCGGTGACCTGCTGCGCGAGATGCAGCAGGACCGCAACCACGTCGCCGTCGTCATCGACGAGTACGGCGGCACCGCGGGCATCGTCACCATCGAGGACATCCTGGAGGAGATCGTCGGCGAGATCACCGACGAGTACGACCGGGAGCTCCCGCCGGTGGAGGACCTGGGCGAGGACCGCTACCGGGTCACCGCCCGCCTGGACATCACCGACCTCGGCGAGCTGTACGGCCTCGACGAATACGACGACGAGGACGTGGAGACCGTCGGCGGACTCCTCGCCAAGGCGCTGGGCCGGGTCCCGATCGCCGGTGCCTCGGCCGTCGTCAAGCTCCCCGACGACCGGGAGCTGCGGCTGACGGCGGAGGCCGCGGCAGGCCGCCGGAACAAGATCGTGACCGTGCTGGTGGAGCCGGTGGGCGCCGCGAAGGAAGGCGAGGAGGACGAGTGACCCCCCAGGAGCTGCGCGCCCTGTGCCTGTCCTTCAACGCCGTGGTGGAGGACTTCCCGTTCAACCCGGAGACCTCCGTCTTCAAGGTCCTCGGCAAGCTGTTCGCGCTGACGAACCTGGACGCGCGGCCCCTGACGGTCAACCTCAAGTGCGACCCCGAGGACGCGGTCCGGCTGCGCGAGGAGCATCCGGGGCTCGTCCTCCCCGGCTACCACATGAACAAGCGCCACTGGAACACCGTCACCGTCGACGGCAGCCTGCCCGACCGCCTGGTCCGCGAACTCGTCGAGGACTCCTACGACCTCGTCGTCGCCGGACTGCCGCGCGCCGAGCGGCTCCGCCTGGACCGGCCCTGACGGGCACTTCGTATGCTCGGGGCATGACCGAGAGCAACGCGCTTGACCCCGAGGACCGCAAGATCGTCACCCTGGCCCGTTCCGCGCGGGCCCGCAACGGCGTGGCCGAGGGTGCCGCCGTACGCGACGAGACGGGACGTACGTACGTCGCCGGGACCGTGGAGCTGGACTCGCTGCAGCTGAGCGCGCTCAGGACGGCGGTGGCGATGGCCGTGGCGTCCGGGGCGGAGTCGCTGGAGGCGGCGGCCGTGGTGACGGAGGCGCAGAGCGCGGCGGCCGAGGATCTCGCGGCCGTACGGGACCTGGGCGGGGCCGGTACGCCGGTGCTGCTCGCCGGGACCGACGGCGCGGTGCGGCGGACCGTGCCCGCGGAGTAGTCCGGAGCAGTCCGGAATTCATCCTTGCCGGGGTCCGTCTCTCGCGCATCAAGGGGACCGTACGTTCCGACGGGCCGTCAGATCCGCTCCGCGCGCAGAACCCCATGAGAGGCACACGCCTGGGCACCGGTGCGACACTCGCGGCCGGCTTCGGCGGCGGCACGACCGTCTTCACGGCCACCGAGAACCCGGCGATGGCCGCCGGTGACCCGGTCCGGGCCGGCCCGCTGCCCGGCACCGTGGCCCTGGGCGACAGCCTGGAGGCGTATGGCGGTTCGCTGACGATGACGGTCCGCATCACCATCACCTGCACGGCGACGGCGCCGCAGTCGCCGGGCCCGTTCGTGTTCTGAGCCGGTGGGCGGGCGTGGCTCCTCAGAGCGCGTCGGGGCCGCGCTCGCCCGTCCGGACCCGTACGACGGTCTCGACGGGCAGCGCCCACACCTTGCCGTCGCCGATCTTGCCGGTGTGCGCGGCCTTCACGATCGCGTCGATCACGGCGTCGGAGTCGGCGTCCTCCACGACCACCTCGATCCGCACCTTGGGCACCAGGTCGACCTGGTACTCGGCGCCGCGATACACCTCGGTGTGGCCGCGCTGCCGGCCGTAGCCGCTCGCCTCGGTCACGGTCAGACCGTGCACACCGAGCTCCTGGAGCGCCGACTTCACCTCGTCGAGGCGGTAGGGCTTGACGATCGCGGTGATGAGCTTCATGCCGTGGCCTTCTGGGGGGAAGAGAGCGGAGCAGCCGGCCGGGGCGCCTCGCCCCGGGACGCCGTGATCGTATGCGCTCCCGGCACGCTCCGTAAGGCCCCGGGGGACCCGTTGCCGGACGGGAGACGGACGTCTGTGCGGCGGGGCTCCGTGGATCAGGGAGAATGGGCGGCATGAGCGTTCGTACCCAGTCTTCCGAAGAGCCGGCCGAGGCCCGCCACAGGGCCGGCTTCGCCTGCTTCGTCGGCCGCCCCAACGCGGGCAAGTCCACCCTCACGAACGCTTTGGTCGGGCAGAAGGTGGCCATCACCGCCGACCAGCCGCAGACGACCCGGCACACCGTCCGCGGGATCGTGCACCGCCCGGACGCCCAGCTGATCCTGGTGGACACCCCCGGCCTGCACAAGCCGCGCACCCTGCTCGGCGAGCGGCTGAACGACGTGGTCCGCACGACGTGGGCCGAGGTCGACGTGATCGGCTTCTGCCTGCCGGCGAACGAGAAGGTCGGCCCCGGTGACCGCTTCATCGCCAAGGAGCTGGCGGCGATCAAGAAGTCCCCGAAGGTCGCCATCGTCACCAAGACGGACCTGGTCGACTCCAAGACGCTCGCCGAGCAGCTGATCGCGATCGACCAGCTCGGCAAGGAGCTGGGCATCGAGTGGGCCGAGATCGTCCCGGTGTCGGCGACCGCGAACAAGCAGGTCGACCTGTTGGCGGACCTGCTGGTCCCGCTGCTGCCCGAGGGCCCGCCCCTGTACCCCGAGGGTGACCTCACCGACGAGCCCGAGCAGGTCATGATCGCGGAGCTGATCCGCGAGGCGGCCCTGGAGGGCGTCCGCGACGAGCTGCCGCACTCCATCGCCGTGGTGGTGGAGGAGATGCTCCCCCGCGAGGACCGCCCCGCCGACAAGCCGCTGCTGGACATCCACGCCTTCGTCTACATCGAGCGCCCCAGCCAGAAGGGCATCATCATCGGCCCCAAGGGCAAGCGCCTGAAGGAGGTCGGCATCAAGTCCCGCAAACAGATCGAGGCGCTGCTGGGCACACCGGTCTTCCTGGACCTGCACGTGAAGGTCGCGAAGGACTGGCAGAGAGACCCCAAGCAGTTGCGCAAGCTGGGGTTCTGAGGGGGCGTCAGCCCTGGGTTCGGAGCACGTCCCGGTACCAGTGGTACGACGCCTTCGGGGTTCGCTCCAGGGTGTTGTGGTCGACGTGCACCAGACCAAAGCGGCGCGCGTACCCCTCGGCCCACTCGAAGTTGTCCAGCAGCGACCAGACGAAGTAGCCGCGGACGTCCACACCCGCCTCCGTCGCCCGGTGCAGGGCGCGGATGTGGCCGTCGAGGTAGGCGATCCGGTCCCGGTCGTCGAGGCCGTCGTACGAGCAGCCGTTCTCGGTGATGACGACGGGCGGGAGCCGGTTGCCGTAGCGCTCGTGGAAGCCGGTGAGCAGCTCCGTGAGCGCCTCCGGGACCACCGGCCAGCCGAAGTCGGTGACCGGGACGCCCTCGATCTCCCGCACCGAGAAGGGGAGTTCGGCGGGCATGGTGATCCCGCCGAACTCGATCTCGGTGCCCTGCGGGGCGCCCACCCTGGTCGGCGCGTAGTAGTTGATGCCGTACCAGTCGACCGGCTCCCCGATGACCTTCAGATCCGCCTCGACGTCGCCCGGCATCAACTCGCCGACCCCGGCCGGGTATGCGCCGAGCAGCACCGGGTCCGCGAACAGGCGGTTGAGCAGGACGTCGTAGAACTCGGCCGCCTCCACATCGGCGGGCTCCCGCGACGCCGACCAGGTCGGCGCGTGGGAGTTGGCGATCCCGACGTCCCTGACCCCGGCCGCGCGCAGCGCCCGTACGGCCAGACCGTGGGCGAGCAACTGGTGGTGGGCGACCGGGAGCGCGTCGAACAGGAGCCGCCGGCCCGGGGCATGGGTGCCGAGGGCGTGGCCCAGCAGGGTGTGCTCGGCGGGCTCGTTGAGGGTGATCCACTTGTGCACGCGGTCCCCGAGCCGCTCGGCCACCACCGACACGTACTCGGCGAACCGGGCGGCCGTGTCCCGCTCCAGCCAGTCCCGGCCGACCGGCAGATCCCAGTGGAAGAGCGTGGGCACCGGACGGACGCCCGCCGCGCACAGCTCGTCCACCAGCCGGTCGTAGAAGTCCAGCCCGCCGGGGGAGTTCACCCGCGGCCAGGAGACGGAGAAGCGGTAGGCGTCCACGCCGAGCCCGGCCAGCAGCGCCACGTCCTCGCGGTAGCGGTGGTAATGGTCGCAGGCCACCGCCGCCGTCGAGCCGTCCTTCACCCGGCCCGGCACCTGCGTGAACGCGTCCCACACGGACGGCTCGCGCAGCTCGGCCGCGCCCTCGATCTGGTGCGCGGACGTCGACACGCCCCACAGGAAGCCCGCCGGGAACCGGGGTACCGGATGCTCTTGAGTCGCCATGCGCGGGATCATCGGCACCCGGGAGACGGGGTGTCAACGGCCCGGCGGAGACGGGCGGTTACGCGCCTTCCTTGAGGACTCTGGTGATCAGCGTGCGCTGTTCCCCCGTCAGCCGGGGATCGGAGCAGTACACGGTCCTTCCGTCCACCGTGATCTGGTAGCTGAACCCGTCGGGCACCCCGACCGGCGGCGTGCCCCGGCCCGCGGCGACCGCCTGCTCGGCCAGGGCGTGCCACTCGAGTGCGTCGGGCCGGCCCGAGGTGTCCACCTCGGCGTGCCGCTCGATGCCCGCGAATCCGCCCGTGCGCCTCACCTGAATACGCATGGGACCTGTCTAGTACGGAATCAGCGGGTGCGCACCCCGACCTGTTCCCACGCCTTGCGCACGGCCTGCACCTCCTCGCTGCCGTCGCCGTACCGTGCCTGCGCGGCGGCGGCGGTCAGCGTGGCGAAGTCGGCGAACAGGGCCTGCGTCGTGAGCTCGCCGCCGGTCAGCACGTCGTACCAGATCTGCCCGGCGCGCTCCCAGGCGTGGCCGCCGAGGGCGGTGGCCGCGAGGTAGAACGCGCGGTTGGGGATGCCGGAGTTGATGTGCACGCCGCCGTTGTCGCGGCCGGTGCGGACGTAGTCGTCCATCGTCGCGGGCTGCGGGTCCTTGCCGAGGACGTCGTCGTCGTAGGCCGTGCCCGGCTCCTTCATGGAGCGCAGCGCCTTGCCGGTCACCCGCGGGGCGAGCAGCCCGGCGCCGATCAGCCAGTCGGCCTCGGCGGCGGTCTGGCCGAGCGTGTACTGCTTGATGAGCGCGCCGAAGACGTCCGACACCGACTCGTTCAGGGCGCCGGGCTGGCCGAAGTAGGTCAGGTTCGCGGTGTACTGCGTGACGCCGTGGGCGAGTTCGTGCCCGATGACGTCGATGGGGATGGTGAAGTCGAGGAAGATCTCCCCGTCCCCGTCGCCGAACACCATCTGCTCGCCGTTCCAGAAGGCGTTGTTGTAGTCCTTGTCGTAGTGCACGGTCGCGTCCAGCGGCAGCCCGCCGCCGTCGATGGAGTCGCGCTGGAAGGCCTGGAGGAAGAGCTCGAAGGTGGCGCCGAGGCCCGCGTAGGCGCGGTTGACGGTGGCGTCCTTGCCGGGCTCCTCGCCCTCCGCGCGGACCTTGCTGCCGGGCAGGTCGGTGCCGTGCCGTGCGTCGTACACCGTGCGCCGCGGGGTGCCGGGCCGGGCGCCGGGGGGCGCGGGGACGGCGGGGGCGCCGAGCACGGTGGTCAGCCGGCGGTGGGTGCGCTCGTAGGCGTCGCGCTGGAGGGTCCTGCGGGCCGGGCCGGCGAGCACGGGGTCCTCGGCCCGGGCGAGCTTGTCGAGGACATGGGGCGGTACGACGGTGCAGAAGACGGGCTCATGGCCCCCGTTGGTCGTCATGCCCGGCACCATTGCACTGCGTGACGACTCTGTCACTAGCCGCCACCATGATTGGTGAAATGTCCGACAAGGCGCCCGGCGAGCGGTCACGCAGTGGTATGGCACACTTTTTGTCCCGTTCGTCCCGACGGTCCCGCATACTGATACGCACCGCCGCATCGCGGGCGGCTCGGCTAGCATGCTGCGCATCATGCTTTTCGGGCTGCTCCTTCTTAGCTGCCGCGGCGAGGGCCTGTAGTCCAGGTCGACTCCCTCCCCGCGGAGCTTCGCGTTGCGTCGTCGGCCGTCCTTCCGGACATCCTGAGGAGCCCCGCAATCATGGCGAACCGCCAGCAGCCCAGTTCCATGCCGATCCACAAGTACGGCCGGTACGAGCAGGTCGACATCCCGGACCGCACCTGGCCGGAGCAGCGCATCACCACCGCCCCCCGCTGGCTCTCCACCGACCTGCGCGACGGCAACCAGGCCCTGATCGACCCGATGTCGCCCGAGCGCAAGCGCCGGATGTTCGACCAGCTGGTCAAGATGGGCTACAAGGAGATCGAGGTCGGCTTCCCCGCCTCCGGCCAGACCGACTTCGACTTCGTGCGGTCGATCATCGAGGAGCCCGGGGCCATCCCCGACGACGTCACGATCTCCGTACTGACCCAGGCCCGCGAGGACCTGATCGAGCGCACCGTGGAGTCCCTGAAGGGCGCCAAGCGGGCCACCGTCCACCTGTACAACGCCACCGCGCCGGTCTTCCGCCGGGTGGTGTTCCGCGGCTCCCGGGACGACATCAAGCAGATCGCCGTCGACGGCACCCGCCTGGTCATGGAGTACGCCGAGAAGCTGCTGGGCCCGGAGACGGAGTTCGGCTACCAGTACAGCCCCGAGATCTTCACCGACACCGAGCTGGACTTCGCGCTGGAGGTCTGCGAGGCGGTGATGGACGTCTACCAGCCCGGCCCGGGCCGCGAGATCATCCTCAACCTGCCCGCCACGGTCGAGCGTTCGACCCCCTCGACGCACGCCGACCGCTTCGAGTGGATGGGCCGCAACCTGTCCCGCCGCGAGTACGTCTGCCTGTCGATCCACCCGCACAACGACCGCGGCACCGCCGTCGCCGCCGCCGAGCTGGCGCTGATGGCCGGCGCCGACCGCGTCGAGGGCTGCCTGTTCGGCCAGGGCGAGCGCACCGGCAACGTCGACCTGGTCACCCTGGGCATGAACCTCTTCTCCCAGGGCGTCGACCCGCAGATCGACTTCTCCGACATCGACGAGATCCGTCGTACGTGGGAGTACTGCAACCAGATGGAGGTCCACCCGCGCCACCCGTACGTGGGCGACCTGGTCTACACGTCCTTCTCCGGCTCCCACCAGGACGCCATCAAGAAGGGCTTCGACGCCATGGAGGCCGAGGCGGCCGCGAAGGGCGTCACCGTCGACGACATCGAGTGGGCGGTCCCCTACCTGCCGATCGACCCCAAGGACGTCGGCCGCTCCTACGAGGCGGTCATCCGGGTCAACTCGCAGTCCGGCAAGGGCGGTATCGCGTACGTCCTGAAGAACGACCACAAGCTGGACCTGCCGCGCCGGATGCAGATCGAGTTCTCCCGGCTCATCCAGGCCAAGACGGACGCCGAGGGCGGCGAGGTGACCGGTGCCGCGATCTGGTCGGTGTTCCAGGACGAGTACCTGCCCAACCCCGAGAACCCGTGGGGCCGGATCCAGGTCAGGAACGGGCAGTCGACGACCGACACCGACGGTGTGGACGTGCTGCGCGTGGAGGCGACCGTCGACGGTGCGGACACCGTGCTGACGGGTACCGGCAACGGTCCGATCTCGGCCTTCTTCGACGCCCTGCAGTCCATCGGCATCGATGTGCGGCTGCTGGACTACCAGGAGCACACGATGAGCGAGGGCGCGTCCGCGCAGGCCGCGTCGTACATCGAGTGTGCGATCGACGGCAAGGTGCTGTGGGGGATCGGGATCGACGCGAACACGACGCGGGCCTCGCTGAAGGCGGTCGTCTCCGCCGTGAACAGGGCTGCGCGGTAACCAGCGACTACTGGGGTGCCGCGGGGGGTTGCGTGTCGGCTGCGAGCTCGTCGTGGCTTGGCGCGCAGTTCCCCGCGCCCCTGGGCAGGTGTCCCTGGCCCGGCGTATACAAGCCAATCCCTGTGCAGGTCACGGAAAGGTCTCGTCCAAGGTGCTGACTAGGTCGGCGGGATGTGGCTAACATCACGCAAGCGCGGCGATGTTGCCGCGAGGTCACGCGGAGGTGCGACGTGCTGCCAGGACGGGGACGAAACGGCCGTGCCGCGAGGCCTGCGCGCATCCTGGGCAACCGGACCGCGTGGACGGCCGTCGGCGACGGCGAGTTCTTCTGTCCCGGCTGCGGAGGCGACCGCAACTACCAGCGGCTGACCGGCCGGCGCCGGTTCACCCTGCTGGGCGTACCGGTGCTGCCGCGCGGTGAGACCGGGCCCGTGGTGGAGTGCGCGGCCTGCCGCCGGCACTTCGGCACCGACGTCCTGGACCACCCCACCACCACCCGCTTCTCCGCGATGCTCCGCGACGCCGTCCACACCGTCGCCCTCGCCGTCCTCGCCGCGGGCGGCTCCTGTGCCCGTACGGCCCTGGAGACCGCCGCCTGCGCGGTCCGCGCGGCCGGTTTCGACGACTGCACCGAGGAGCAGCTGGACGCCCTGGTCGAGGCCCTGGCCGCCGACACCGGGCGCGTCCTGGGCGAACCCTGCGGAGCGGGCCTGGCCATAGAGCTGCACGAGGCCCTGGACCCCCTCGCTCCGCACCTGGCCCCCGCAGGCCGCGAGTCGATCCTCCTCCAGGGCGCCCGCATCGCCCTCGCGGACGGCCCGTACACCCCCGCCGAGCGGGAAGTCCTGAGCACCGTGGGCGCGGCGCTGACGATCTGCGGGGACGACGTGACCCGGCTGCTGGCGGCGGCCCGTACTCCGTCCTAGTACTCCCCGGGGAGTAACAGCGGCTTTCCGCCACCCCCGGAAGTAGCGTCCACCTCGCCCTCGCGCCCGACGAACACGGCCCTTCGCGCCGGGAGTCTGGAGACGACCCAGACACCGCACCGGAGGGGGCCCGTCTGATGGGGGCCGTAAGAACATCCGTACGACGACGGCGGGGCATTCCCTGGCTCGTGCTCGGGCTGTGGATCGTCGTGCTGGCGATCGCCTCGCCGTTCGCCTCGAAACTCGCCGACGTGCAGCGGGACCGGGCCGTCGACTATCTGCCGGCCGGCGCGGACTCCACGCAGGTCGCCAGGATCCAGGAGCGGCTGCCCGGCGGCGAGACCACGCAGATGATCGTGGTCTACCACCGGGACGGCGGGCTCACCGAGGCCGACAAGGCCACCGCCGCCGATCAGATCGCCGAGATCGCCGGGGCACACCGGCTGACCGGTGAGCCCGCCGGGGTGCCGTCGAAGGACGGCACCACCCTGATGTACCCCGTCGCCAGCAACGAGCCCGGCACCGACGAGAAGGCCCGGGACGAACTCGTCAACGACGTGCGGGACGTCGCCCTGGGCGGCGACGGGCTGAACGTGGAGGTGGGAGGCGAGGGCGCCCTCGCCACCGATGCCGCCGAGGTCTACAACTCGCTCGACGGGCCCCTGCTCTACACCACCGTCGCCGTGGTGGCGCTGCTGCTGATCGTCATCTACCGCAGCCCGTTCCTCTGGCTGGTGCCGCTCGTCGTCGCCGGGGTCGCCAACTACCTGTCCATGGCCGTCGCCTACGGGCTCAACCAGTGGTTCGGCACATCCGTGTCCGGCCAGAGCTCCGGGATCATGACGATCCTCGTCTTCGGCGCGGGCACCGACTACGCCCTGCTGCTCGTCGCCCGCTACCGCGAGGAACTGCGCCGCGTCGAGCGGCCGTACGACGCCATGACCGCCGCGCTCAAGGGCTGCGGGCCCGCCGTGCTCGCCTCCTCCGGGACCGTCGCCGCCGGACTGCTCTGTCTGCTCGCCGCCGATCTCAACTCCAGCCGGGGCATGGGTCCGCTCGGCACCGTCGGGGTGCTGTGCGCGCTCGTCGCCATGCTGACGCTGCTGCCCGTCGTCCTGGTGCTGCTCGGCCGGCGCGTGTTCTGGCCGCTGATCCCGCGCTACGGCAGCACCCCCAAGGTCCGCCGGTCGCTGTTCGCCGCGATGGGCAGCTCCGCCGGGCGCCGGCCGGTGACCGTGCTCGTCGGCGGTGCCCTGCTGCTCGGAGCGCTCGCGCTCGGCACGTTCAACCTGCCCGGCAATCTCAAGCAGGAGGACTCCTTCACCAGCAAGCCCGACGCGGTCGCCGCCATGGAGACGCTCGCGGCGGCCTACCCCGAGCGCTCCACCCAGGCCATCACCGTCATCACCCCGGCCGACCGCGCCGAGGCCACCCTCGACGCCGTCCGCGGCACCGAGGGCGTCGACAGCGCCGCGCCCGGACGTACCGGAGAGGGCTGGACCGAGATCTCCGTGCTCGCCGCCGCGGCACCGCAGTCCGCGGGGGAGACCGCGACCATCGACGACCTGCGCGACCGGCTCGACGGCTCCTATGTGGGCGGACCGAGCGCCGAGCAGATCGACCTGAAGGACACCAACGCCCGCGACCGGATGATCGTCGTGCCGATCGTGCTGGTGTCCGTGTTCCTCATCCTGGTCGCGCTGCTGCGCTCGATCGTGGCGCCGCTGATCCTGGTGGCGGCCGTGGTCGCCGTGTGGGCCGCCGCCCTCGGCATCGGCGGGCTGGTCTTCGGGCCGGTGTTCGGGTTCGAGGGCACGGATCCGGGGCTCGGACTGCTCTCCTTCGTCTTCCTGGTCGCCCTCGGCGTCGACTACGGCATCTTCCTGATGCACCGGATGCGCGAGGAGTCCCTGAACGGCGCCGAACCCGTCCCGGCCGCGCTGACCGCGCTGCGCACCACGGGCGGGGTCATCGCCTCCGCGGGCCTGGTCCTCGCCGCCACCTTCGCGGTGCTCACCAGCATGCCGATGGTGCAGCTCGTCGAGCTGGGCTTCGTCATCGCCGTCGGCGTGCTCCTCGACACCTTCCTGGTCCGCACCTACCTGGTGACCAGCGCCAGCGTCGCCCTGCGCCGCAAGCTGTGGTGGCCGGGCGCCCTGTCCAAGGAGCCGGAGAACCCCGTACCCCCGAAGGAACCGGAGCGGATCACCGCAGCCGCTCATTGACCGACCAGGCGCCCCTCCCTCCCGGAGGGGCGCCCTCGCAGCGGAAGATGACCTCGTGCAGCCAAACACCCCAGCGGCGCGTCCCCGGATCGGCGAGCGGATCATGGCCGCGATCAACCGCGACCCGACCACCGCCCCGCACGGCACCCGCAACGACACGCTGCTCGCCGCGGTGGCGGCCGGTGCGGCCGTCTGCCTGGCGCTGGTCAGCGACGACGCCCGCCGGCCCGACGCCCTCGGCTGGACACTCCTGATCGCCGCCCATGTGCCGCTGGTGTGGCGGCGGCGCGGGCCGCTGCTCGTGTTCGCGGCGGTGGTCGCGCTCGTCCTGCCGTACCACGCCCTCGACAACAACCACAGCGCGCCCGTCCCCGCCTCCTTCATCGCGCTGTACACGGTCACCGTCACCCAACGCCCCGCCCGCACCCTCCTGGTGACCACCGCCGGCCTCAGCCTCTCCCTGGCCGCGATGCTCACCTTCGGCGAGCACAAGCAGGCCGCCGAACTGCTGCGTATCTACGGCTGGGTCCTCGCCGTCGTCTTCGTCGGCATCGACGTGCGCTACTACCGCCAGTACATCGCCGCCATCGTCGAACGCGCCGACCGCGCGGAGCGCACCCGCGAGGAGGAGGCCCGCCGCCGGGTCGCCGAGGAACGCCTGCGCATCGCCCGCGACCTGCACGACCTGCTCGCCCACAGCATCACCCTCATCGGGGTGCAGACCTCGGTCGCCGCCCATGTACTGGCCGCCGACCCCGGGCGCCTGGACCGGGAGACGGTCGCCAAGGCCCTCGACGACATCGCCGAGACCTGCCGCAGCGCGCGCGGCGAACTGCGCACCACCCTGGAGGTGCTGCGCGAGCCCGGCACGGACGGGCGCGGCCCGCTGCCCGGCCTCGACGGACTGCCCGACCTGGTGGAGGCGGCCCGGCTCGCGGGCGCGAAGGTACGGCAGACGGTACGGATCCGGCAGGCGCCCCCCGCCGTCGGCGCCGCCGCCTACCGCATCGTGCAGGAGGCGCTCACCAACGCCGTACGGCACGCCGGACCCGAACCGGCCGTCCTCGTCGACCTGCACGAGGAGGACGGCGCCCTGCACCTCGCGGTCAGCGACGACGGCACCGGGGCGGCCCCCGGGAAAGCGCCGGGCTTCGGGCTGGTCGGCATGCGCGAGCGCGCCCGCAGCGTGGGCGGCACCCTCGACGCCGGGCCGTGCCCGGGGGGCGGCTTCCGGGTGACCGCCGTACTGCCGCTCGGCGGAACCCCCGTGACCGCCGCACTACCGCTGGGAGGAGCCACGTGACCATCCGCGTCCTGCTCGCCGACGACCAGACCCTCGTCCGGGCCGCGTTCGCCATGCTCGTCGAGTCCGCGCCGGACATGGAGGTCGTCGCACAGGCCGGCACCGGTCGGGAGGCGCTGGAGCTGGCCCGCACCGAGCGGGCCGACCTGGTGGTGATGGACATCCGCATGCCCGACCTCGACGGCATCGAGGCCACCCGGCTGATCGCGGCCGACGAGGACCTGGCCGGGGTGCGGGTGCTGGTGCTGACGACGTACGACACCGACGAGCACATCGTGGAGGCGCTGCGGGCCGGGGCCTCCGGCTTCATGGTCAAGGACACCCGTCCGGCGGAACTCCTGGACGCGATCCGCACGGTCGCCGCCGGTGAGGCACTGCTGTCGCCGGGCCCCACGGCACGGCTGATCGCGCGATTTCTGCGCAGTCCCTCGACCCCGGCCGTGGGCGGTCCCGAGTGCCTCTCCGAGCGGGAGCGCGGGGTGCTCACGCTGGTCGCGCGCGGCCTCAACAACACTGAGATCGCCGAGGCGTTGGGGCTCAGCCCGCTCACCGCGAAGACCCATGTGAGCCGCATCATGGGCAAGCTCGGGACGCGTGACCGGGCGCAGCTGGTGATCGTCGCCTACGAGTCGGGGCTGGTGACTCCGGGAACCATGTGACGGAAAGGTCAATACCTGACATTCCGTCAAGGGAGCTCGATGACCCTCCTGACCCGCACACTCCTC
This sequence comes from Streptomyces sp. NPDC002776, assembly GCF_053592195.1. Taxonomy (NCBI): domain Bacteria; kingdom Bacillati; phylum Actinomycetota; class Actinomycetes; order Kitasatosporales; family Streptomycetaceae; genus Streptomyces; species Streptomyces sp. NPDC002776. The sequence goes on from NZ_JBSFVG010000015.1 coordinate 90,045, forward strand.
GTCACCGCAGTACTTCTCACCCCGCTCACCGCGACCGGCCGGGCCTCGGCGGCCGCCGACTGCACGTCCTCCGTCCCGTACGTCTCGGGGCAGGGCGGCTACCACACGTACCGCATCCCGGCGACGATCACCACCCGCCTCGGCACCCTGCTGGCCTTCGCCGAGGGCCGGCACGACGGCGCGGGCGACACCGGGAACATCGACGTCGTCGTCAGACGCTCCTCCGACGGCGGCTGCACCTGGGGCCCCCTGAGAGTGGTGGCCACCGGGAACGGCGACACCCGGGGCAACCCGTCGCCGGTGGTGGACCCCCGTACGGGCGCGATCGTCCTGGTCACCTCCTACAACGGCGGCACGGTGACCGAGGGCCAGATCATGCGGGGCGAGGTGACACCGGAGCAGAGCCGCCGGGTCTTCGTCCAGAAGAGCTGGGACGACGGCATGCGCTTCAGCGCGCCGCGGGACATCACCGACCAGGTGAAGCGGACGAACTGGCGCTGGTACGCCACCGGCCCCGGACACGCCGTCGCCCTCCGCCACGGCGCGCACCCGGGCAGGCTGGTGGTCCCGTCCAACCACTCGGCCGCCCCGCCGCCCGGTTCCGCCGACTCCGGCCAGGAGCCCAAGTACTACGGCGGCCACGCCATCTACAGTGACGACGGCGGCACCACCTGGCACATGGGTTTCATGGACGACGTCTACGACAACAGCCACAACGCCAACGAGACCGCGGCCGCCGAACTGCCCGACGGCAGGATCTACTTCAACGCCCGCGACCAGCACGGCGCCGACATCGGCCACCGGATCGACAGCTGGTCGGCGGACGGGGCGCGGACCCTGGTCCGCCCGTACGCGATCCAGCCCACCCTCAACGAGGTGCCGGTGGTGCAGGCGAGCGTCCTCCAACTCCCCGGCCTCGGGGCACCCCTGCTGTTCGCCGGGCCCTCGGTGCCCACCTCGCGGCAGTCCATGGCGGTGTGGCGCAGCACCAACGGCGGGGTGACGTTCACCAAGGCGGTGACCCTGTCCCAGCAGCGGGCCGCCTATTCCGACCTGGTCCAGGTCGACCCGGCGACGGTCGGGGTCCTGTACGAGACGGGGGCGAAGAGCCCCTACGAGACCATCGAGTTCCGCCGGCTGCCGGTGAACGCGCTCTAGAGCAGCCCCGCCGCGGCGAGGAACTTGCCGACCCGTTCGGTCTCCTCGGCGCCGAGCGGCACCTGGGGCTCCGCGGTCGCCGGGCAGTCGATGATCCCGCGCAGATGCAGGGCCGCCTTGAAGGCGCCGAGCGCCGAGGAGCTGCCGCCCATCCGGGTGGGGTCGCCGGCCCGGACCATGCCGAACAGGGCGCACAGCCGCTCCTGTTCGGCCCGGGCCCGGTGCAGGTCGCCGGCCCGGCACAGGCGGTCCAGCCGGACGTAGCCGTCCGGGTCGACGTTGGCGAGGCCGGGCACCGCGCCGTCCGCGCCCAGCGCGAGCGCGGCGTCGACGAGCAGCTCGGAGCCGGTCAGCAGGGTGAAGCCGGTGAGGCCGGGGCGGGCGCGGGCGCCGGTGACGATCGCGCGGAAGCCGGCCAGGTCGCCGCTGGAGTCCTTGAGCCCGGCCAGCACGCCCTCGGCGGCCAGCTCCAGGACCAGCTCGGCGGGGAGCTTGGTGTGCACGGCGGCCGGGATGTCGTAGGCGAGGACGGGGACCGGGCTCCCGGCGGCGATCAGCCGGTAGTGCCGGGCGATCTCGGCGGGGTGGGTCGCGGTGTAGAACGGGGCCGTCGCCACCACCGCGTCCGCCCCGGCCGCGACCACCTCGCCCACGTGGTCCAGCACCCGGGGGGTCGTCATGTCGATCACCCCGGCCAGCACCGGCAGCCGGCCGCCCACGTGCCGGGCCACCGTCTCCACCACGAGCCGCCGCTGCCGGTCCGTCAGGTAGGCCGCCTCGGAGGTCGAGCCGAGCACGAACAGGCCGTGCACTCCGCCGTCCATCAGATGGTCGACCAGCCTGAGCAGTGAGGGGACGTCGACCTCGCGGTCCGGTGTCAGGGGGGTGCAGACGGGTGGGACGACACCGGTGAGCGTGTTCATGAGGGCTCCGTTGCGGGCTGTGCCAGGTCGCGGGTCGACCGGTCCTCCTCGACAGGATGGTGGCAGCGGTACCGGTGCCCCGGGGTGGACGCGTCGGAGAAGGCGGGCATCTGCTGTGCGCACAGCTCCGTCGCCTTCCAGCACCTCGTCCGGAAGGGGCAGCCGCTGGGCGGCCGGGTGGCCGAGGGGACCGGTCCGGTCAGCGGGATCGGGTCGACCGGGTCCAGCAGGCCGGGGGTGGCGGAGAACAGTGCGCGGGTGTACGGGTGACAGGAGCGGTCGGTCACCCGGTCGGCCGGGGTCTCCTCCACGATCCGGCCCAGGTACATGGTGATCACGCGGTCGCTCATCCGGCGGACCGTCTGGATGTCGTGCGAGACGAAGACCAGGGACAGGCCCAGGCGCTCCTTGAGGTCGAGCAGGAGGTTGAGGATCTGGGCGCGGACCGACACGTCCAGCGCGCTGGTCGGTTCGTCCGCCACCACCAGGTCCGGGTCGAGCGCCAGGGCGCGGGCGATGGCGACGCGCTGCCGCTGACCGCCGGAGAGCTGGCCGGGGAGAGCGTCGGCGAGGGCCCGGGGCAGACCCACCAGGGCCATCAACTCCGTTACCTTTTCCTCCCGTTCGCGGCGGGTGCCCTCCTCGTGGACGTCCATCGGGTCGCGCAGGATCCGCCGGATGGGCAGGCGCCGGTTCAGGGCCGTCGAAGGGTCCTGGAAGATCATGCCGGTGCTGCGGCCCACGGTCCGGCGCCGCTCGTCCGCCGACATGCTCCACAGGTCACGCCCCCGGAAGGCCACCGTCCCGGCGGTCGGCCGCTCCACCCCCACCAGCACCTTCGCCAGCGTCGACTTCCCGCACCCCGACTCGCCCACGACCCCGACGGTCTCACCGGGCGCCACGGCGAGATCGGCACCGGTCAACGCGTACACCCGGTCCCGCGCGAACAGCCCGCCGCTGCGGGCCTTGTGGACGACGTCGGTGCCGGAGAGTTCGACGATCGCGCTCATGTCACGGCCTCCGTCGTCGTGGGGTTGTCCGCGGGGTGGGCGGGGCGCCCGTCACGCCGACCGTCTTTCCGGGGGCGGCCATGGTCGGGTCGGTGCCGGTCAGCGGGGTAGCCCTCGGTCCGCGCGAACAGCCCGCCGCTGCGGGCCTTGTGGACGACGTCGGTGCCGGAGAGTTCGACGATCGCGCTCATGTCACGGTTTCCGTCGGGTGTGCTCACTGCACGGCCTCCGTCGGCGCCAGGGTGACCGCCGGGTGGTGGCAGGCGGCCGTGTGGGTGGGGGTGCCCAGCAGGTCGGGCGGGGTGGTGCGGCAGTGTTCCGTCGCCCGGGGGCAGCGGTCGGTGAAGCGGCAACCGGCGGGGAAGTCCGCGGGGGACGGGACGACGCCCTTGATCTGCGTCATCCGCTCGGCGGCCCCCTCCAACGACAGCACGCTGCCGAGCAGCCCGCGCGTGTAGTGGTGGGCCGGTGCCTCCACCAGGTCCGCGGTCACCCCGGTCTCGACGACCTGTCCGCCGTACATCACCACCACCCGGTCGGTGACGTCCGCGATCAGGGCCAGGTCGTGCGAGACCAGGATCAGCGCGAAGCCCAGCTCCTCGCGCAGCCGTAGCAGCAGCGCCATGATCTGCGCCTGCACGGTGACGTCCAGCGCGGTCGTCGGCTCGTCGGCGACGATCAGTTTCGGGTCCCGGGACAGGGCCATGGCGATCAGCACGCGCTGGCGCTGGCCGCCGGAGAGCTCGTGCGGGTAGCTGCGCAGGGTGCGCTCCGGGTCGAGGCCGACCAGGGTGAGCAGCTCCCCGGGGCTGCGCCGGCCACCGCGCCGTACGACCTGCTTGAGCTGGGCGCGGATGGTCATCGCCGGGTTCAGGGAGGACAGGGCGTCCTGGTAGATCATCGCCATCTCGTGGCCGAGCAGTCTGCGCCGCGCCCGCATCGGCTCGGCCAGCAGGTCCCGGTGGTGGAAGCGGACCTGACCGCTGACCCGGGCGCCCCTGGGCTGGAGCCCCATGACGGTCAGCGCGGTGAGCGACTTGCCGCAGCCCGACTCGCCGACCAGGCCCAGCACCTCGCCGGGCTGCACCTCGAAGCTGATGCCGTCGACGATGTCCACGCCCCGGTGGCGCCCCTCGAAGCCGATGGCGAGGTTCTCCACCGCCAGCACCGGCTGGGCCCCCGTGGGCAGCGGCCGGGCCCGCGTCCGCAGCCGGCGGGCCGCCTCGGCCAGGCCGGGCAGGGCGACCACCGTGCCGCCGCCCGGCTCGGGCGCCTCGACCGGGTCCGCCTCCTCGGGGACCTCCACCTCGCGGGCCGCCGGTGCCGCCCACGCGTCCGAGACGCCCTCGGACAGGATGTTCAGCGAGAGCACGGTGAACAGGATCACCAGGCCCGGGAAGACCGTCGCCCACCAGCCCCCGGTCAGCACCATGTTCTTGCCGTCCGCGATGACACTGCCCCAGGACGGGTCGGGCGGCCGCACCCCCGCGCCGATGAAGGACAACGACGCCTCGAACACGATGGCCTCGGCGACCTGCACGGTGCAGAAGACCAGCACGGGGGCCGCGCAGTTGACGGCCACGTGCCGCCACACGATGTGGGGGGTGCGAGCGCCGATCACCCGTTCCGCGGTGACGTAGTCCTCGCCGTACTGGTCGACGACGTTGGCGCGCACCACACGGGCCACCGGCGGGGTGAACAGGAAGGCGATGGCACAGATCAGGACGATGATCCCGCCGCCGAACACGGCCACCAGGACGGCCGCGAGGGCGATCCCGGGGAACGCCATCACCACGTCCAGGCAGCGCATCAGCGTCTCGTCGACCGCCTTGCGGGAGGTCGCCGCGACCGCCCCGATCAGCGCGCCCGCCACCAGGGCGAGCCCGGTGGCGCCGAGGCCGATGGCCAGGGACCAGCGGGCCCCGTACATCAGCCGGCTGAGGATGTCCCGGCCCAGGCTGTCCTGGCCCATCCAGTACGCGGTGGAGGGATGCCCGGTGCCGTCGACGGGCGGCTGCTGGTCCAGCGGATCGTGCGGGGCCAGCAGCGGCGCGAACACGGCGACGACGACCACCAGCACCAGGAAGCAGAGCGCCAGCTTCGACATCAGGGGCAGCCGCCGCCGGCCGCGCAGCCGGATGCCGGGGCGGGAGAGGGCCTCGGTGAGGCTCCTGCGCGTCATGATCATGCGGTCGCATCCCTCAGTCGCGGGTTGACCAGCAGGTAGAGCACGTCGATCACGAGGTTGACGATCACGAAGCCGAACGCCGTGGTCAGCACCACGCCCTGGACGACCGCGGGGTCGCCGTTCTTCACCGCGTCGATCATCAGCTTGCCCATGCCGGGCAGCGAGAAGATCGTCTCGATGACGACCGCGCCGCCCAGCAGATAACCGACCCGCAGTCCCAGCACGGTCAGCGGATTGACGAGGGCGTTCCTGAGCACGTTCCGGCCCACCACCACCCGGGGCGGCAGCCCGCTGCCGATCGCCGTACGGACGTAGTCCTTGTCCAGTTCCTCCACCACCGAGGTCCGCACGATCCGGGTGAGCTGGGCCGCCACCGGCAGGGACAGGGCGAGCGCGGGCAGCGTCATCGTCTTCAGCCAGCCGGTGAAGGAGTCCGCCGGGTTGATGTAGCCGCCCGCCGGGAACCAGCCGAGGTCGACCGCCAGGTACTGGATCATCAGCAGCGCCAGCCAGAAGCCGGGCGCGGCCACGCCGGTCAGCGAGACGACCCGGATGATCTGGTCCGGCAGCCGGTCCCGGTAGACGGCCGCGGTGACGCCGCCGAACAGCGCCAGCACCATGGCGATGCCGAGGCCGAGGAAGGTGAGCTGCATGGTGAGCGGCAGGGCGGTCAGCACTTGGTCGATCACCTCGCCGCGGGTGAGCGCGCTGATGCCCAGGTCGCCGTGGAGCAGGGCGCCCACGAAGGCGAGGTAGCGCACCGGCAGCGGGTCCAGCAGGCCGTTGTCCTCGCGGAACCGGTGCAGTTGCTCGGGGGTGGGGTTCGCCCCCTGGAAGAAGGCGGACGCCGGGTCGGCGTCCGAGAAGCGCATCACCACGAAGACGAACAGCACGATGCCGAGCATCAGCGGGACGAGCAGCAGGACACGGCGGAGCAGGATCCGCAGGACCGCGGTCATCCGTTAGGCCCACTTCGCCTGGAGCACGTTGATACCGGGGTACGGCTGTGCCCTTATCCCGGCGAGGAGGCCCGCGTTCCAGGCCGTCATCAGCTCGTTGTGCACGACCGGGTAGAGCACGGCCTGCTCGGCGACGACGTCGATGTACTCCTGGATCATCGTCTTCTTCCGCTCCGGATCCGGCTCCTGGATGGCCCGGTCCATGTCCTTGAAGAGCTGCCGGGCGACCGGGTCGGTGGCCCAGCGGGTGTAGCCCATCCACAGGTTGTCGGGGCCGTAGTTGTAACGCATGATCAGGTCGGGGTCGAGGCCGAACTGGTTGGGGTTCGAGGCGGCGGCGACGACCTGGTAGTCCTGCTTCTGGTCCAGCTTGGTGAACACGGCCGTCGTCTCCTGCGGGGACAGGGTCGTCCGCACGCCGATCGCGTCCCAGGAGGACTTGATGGTCGGCAGGCAGTCCACGATCCAGCTGACGTTCACCGCCAGGATGTCGATCTCCAGCCCGCTGACCCCGGCCTCCTTCAGCAGCGCCCTCGCCCGGTCGGGGTCGTGGTCGTAGACGGTCCTGGCGCGCCGGTAGGCGGGGTTGGCCTCGTTGAGGAAGGAGCTCGACGGCTTGCCGTGGCCCTTGAGGGCGACCTCGACCAGCTTCTCGGTGTCGATGGCGTAGTGCAGGGCCTGGCGGACGCGGACGTCGTCGAAGGGGCGGTGCCGGGTGTTGAACATCAGGAACAGGTTGTTCATCCCGGCCCCGCCCCCGACCGTGAGCCCGCTGCTCTGGAGCTGCCCGATGTTGGCGTAGGGGATGTTGTCGGAGATCTGCGCGCCGGCGCCGGCGCCCGAGATGCGGGCCACGCGGGGGGCGGCGTCCACGATGGTCAGCCAGTTCATCTTCTTGAAGGCGGGCCTGCGCGGGCCGTTGTAGGCGGCGAACGCCTCGAAGGTGGTGTGGGACTTCGGGTGGTGCGCGGTCTGCCGATAGGGGCCCGAACCGATCGCCTTGCCCCGGATGGCGTCGTCCCAGCCGCCGGGCCGGGAGTAGACGTGCTCCGGCATGATCTTGGCGAGGGTGAGCCGCGAAAGCCCCTCCGGGAACGGGAACTTGAGCACCAGTTCCACGTTGCGCGCGTCGACCTTGCGTACGTCCTTCAGCCAGCTCGCGAAGAAGCCCTTGGCGAGGGTCTGGGTCCTCGGGTCGAGGATCCGGTCGAAGACGAACACCACGTCGTCGGCGGTGACCGGCTCGCCGTCGTGGAAGGTCGCGCCCTCGCGGAGGGTGAACCGCCAGGTGGTGGCGTCGGGGTCGGCCGGCGCCCGGGTGGCGAGGGCCGCGTACGGCTCGCGGGAGATGGGGTCGGTGTCCAGCAGACCCTCGTAGATGTGGTTGTTGGCGGCCGTGCAGAACGCCGACGCGGTCTGGGTGGGGTCCCAGCTGCCGTCGTTGCCGTAGCCGATGACCGCGGTCAGCGTCCGGTTCGCGCCGCCCGCCCCGCTGCCGGTGTCGATGGTGGACGCGGGCCCCATCGAACAGGCCGACAGGGACGCGGAGGCGACCGCGCCCAGCGCGCCGGTCTGCTTCAGGAAGGTCCGGCGACCGGGCGCCGCCACGCCGCGGGTCACGTCGCGCACGGTTCCTCCAGGAGGACGGGGTGGGGGGGAGGGGAGATACGGCGTCCTGGGTCCTGCCAGTCAGCCGCGACCATAGGAGGGGGGATGGGGACGGTCAAGGCATCCCGCGCGGATGGCCTAGAACGGGATAAATCGGACCGGTGGGGCGGTGGGCGCCGGGAGGGGGTGCCGACCCCTGTGCGGCACCCCCTCGTGCGCCGCTACGGCAGCGTCTTGGCGTACGACGTGTCCTGGCCGGAGTCGTGGACCAGCGTGCCGTCGGCGTCGTAGCCCTTGACCCGGGGCGCGACCGTGACCTGCTCGTTCAGGACGCCGGAGGCCGCGAACCAGCCGTGGTCCAGGGCCGCCTCGCTGGTGGCGCCGCCGTAGGAGACGGTGACCTTCGCGACCGAGGAGGGGTCGACGGTACCGATCACGCCCCACCGGAAGGGGAGCGCCCACTTGCCCTTGTCGAGGAACGACTGAACCTGGGCGGATTCGGTTGCCCGGGATCCGGGGCCGGGTTGGAATACCTCCATGACCGGCGAGGAACAGTGGGACGAGCGGGCCCCCGGAGTGCTCCGGCTGCCCTCGGGGCGGCTGATCCGGGGCCGGGCGCTGCGCCGCCCCCCGGCCCCGGACGCGCCGCCGCCGTCGTACGGCGTCTACCTGCTGGGCCGGCGGCCGCCCGAGGTCCCCTGGGAGTCCCGCTGGCTGTGCTGGCCCGACTTCCGGCTCCCGGCCGACCGTGCGGCGGCCCGTGCGGTGCTGGCCGAGGTCTGGCGGCGGGCCGCGGGCGAGCGGGTGGAACTCGCCTGCGGCGGCGGGCGCGGCCGTACGGGGACGGCGCTGGCCTGTGTCGCGGTGCTGGACGGCGTACCGGCCGGGCAGGCGGTCGCGTACGTCCGCCGCCACTACGACCCGCGGGCGGTGGAGACGCCGTGGCAGCGGCGGTACGTACGGCGGTTCGGCTGAGCGGTGACGGGGCCTCAGTCGCAGTGGACGTCCCGGGCGGGCCGCTCACCGGTGGCCAGGAAGCGGGAGACCAGCCGGTCGCCGCACTCGGTGCCGTTGGCGAGGTAGGCGTCGTGGCCGGTGGCGTCGTTGACCACCATGACCGCCCGCTCACCGAGCGCCTCGCGCAGCTTCCTCGCGCCGCTGAGCGGGGTGGCCGGGTCGCGCTCGTTCTGTATGAGCAGGAAGTTGGACGGACCCCGGTCGGTGATCCGCACCGCCGGCTCCCTCTGCGGGAACGGCCAGGCCGCGCAGAGCATGGCGTTGCGCGGCATGCCCGCCGTCAGCGGGTACTTCGCGCGGCTCTCGGTGACGCCCTTCTGGTACACGGCGGCGTCCGTCGGCCACGCGGAGTCGTTGCAGATGCTCCCGGCGCCCACCCCGAGGTAGTTCTGCAGCACCTCCTCGGGTGGGGACGGCGGCGCGGGCGGCACCTCGCCCTTCTCCGCGGCCCGGATCAGCTGCGCGAGGCCGGGGAAGTCGTCCGGGTCGTACATGGCCGAGAGCATGGCCTGGCGCAGTTCATTGCCGTCCAGCACCGGCGGGTTGGCGCCGGGCCGGGGGAGCGGCTCGCGGTCGAGCCGGGCGGCCAGGGCCAGGAACCGCACGCGCACCTCCTCGGGAGTACGGGCCACCCGGTCCGGGTTGCCGGGCCGCGACGCCCACCTGGCGAACGCGGGGAAGACGTCCTCCACGCCCTGCTCGAACGCGGCCAGCCAGGCCCGCACCACCCGGTCGGGATCGGGGTTGTTGTTGCTGTCCAGCACGAACCGGTCGGTGCGGTGCGGGAACAGCTGGGCGTAGACGGCGCCGACATAGGTGCCGTACGACACGCCCCACGCGGACACCTTCCGCTCGCCGAGCGCGGCCCGGACGCGGTCGAGGTCGCGGGCCTGGTTGGCGGTGTTGATGTGCCGGATCAGCTCGCCGCCGTTCTCGGCGCAGGCGGCGGACACCCGCCGGGCGGTGGTCATGTTCTCGGTGACGGAGCCGTCGACGGCGGGCCAGGGCCGCAGTCTGGAGGCGGCGAGGTCGCCGTACTCCACGTCGCAGGTGACGGTGGTGGAGGGGGCCATCCCGCGCGGGGCGAATCCGATCAGGTCGTAGGCGTCCCGCACCTTCTGCGGGAGCCGCTGCCCCTTGCCCGACGGGTCGCCGAGGCTGTCGCCGCCGGGGCCGCCGGGGATCAACAGCAGGGCGCCCCGGCGGGCCGCGGGATTCTCGCTGGGGATACGGGAGATGACGATGTCGATCGTGCGGCCGCCGGGGTCGGCGTAGTCCATCGGTACCGGGACGGTCGCGCACTGCTGCCGTGGATCGAGCCCGTCCCCCTCGCACGCGCTCCACTCGAGGGCCTCGGCACGGCCGCCGCCGCCGTCGAAGGCGCCGGCCGGTACGGCGAGACCGAGGACGACCGCGGTCGCGGCGATCAGGGCTGCACTTCTCGTGATCTGCTGCATGCACAGCAGCCTGGCGGATCTTGACGGCACGTCACATCCGGGTAACGCCCTGTGTTCCGGGGGGATTACCCCCATCTCCGGGCTCGGGGTGACCCCTCCGGGTCACAGGTGCAGCGTCATCACCAGCCGGTCCTCGCCGGGCCCGAAGTAGTCCTCGCGCACGCCCTCCTGCGACGAGAACCCGATCGACCGGTACAGCATGATCGCGGCGGCGTTGGTCGGCTCGACCGTCAGTCCGACCTCGCGCACGCCCTCGGTGCGCAGCCGGCGCAGCACCTCCAGCATCAGCCGCCGGCCGAGCCCCCGGCCGCGCTGGTCCCGGGTGACGCCCAGGCTCATGATCCAGCCCCGGCGGCCGTCGGAGGTGGTCGGGAAGAGGACATAGCCGTGCAGCCGCTCGCCGTCGTCCAGGACCAGCAGACGGTCGCCGTGGACGTCGTACAACTGCCGCAGGATGAAGTAGGGATAGGGCTCCGCGGGGAACGCCTCGCGGTCGACGCGGACGAGTTCGGGCAGGTCGGCCTCGGTGACGCCTCTCATCGTCAGGGGCCGGTCGATGAACGCCCGGTCGCGGAAGAGCGCATGGCCGGTGCGGCCGCCGCGCGAAGGGAAACGTTCCTCTGGAAGAACCGCCATGCCGCCCCCCTGCGGGTCCGGGTCAATTGCGCGTTGACACCCGTACGGGTGGTACGAGCGAGACGCGAGGGGTCTGCCTTTCGGGTGTGTTCGGCAGAGTTCCGACCATCTTGCGGGGGACGATCGGGCCGTTCAAGGCCGGATCAGGTCGCGGGAATCCATTCGCCCCCATGCGCCCCGCGTGCGCCCCGCCCGGGGTCGTTGTTCTGTCAGATTGGTGCAAGGGGGATCCGTGGTGCTCCCGCCGTTGGTACCGTTGATGAATGACCTTGCGCTCCTCGGGGGATGCCCAGCTGAATGCGGATGTGTCCTGGGCGGCATTCGACCCGATCGCCTATGTGGATCACAACTACCGCGACTTGCAGGCGGAAGACGCGGAGATCCTTTCCATCATCAGGGATCATTTCGGCGATCATTTTCCGAACCGTGGTGTCCGACCTGTTTCGGGAATCGACGTCGGCGCCGGCGCCAATCTCTACCCCGCGCTCGCGATGCTGCCCTGGTGCGACGAGATCACGCTCTTCGAGCGCTCGCCCGCCAACGTCCGCTACCTCCGGTCCCAGGTGGACTCCTACGACGGGAACTGGGACCAGTTCTGGCGCGTGCTGTGCAAGAACGACGCCTACGGCGCCCTGGACATGGACCCGCGGGCCCGCTTCCGGGACGTCGCCCGGGTGGCCGAGGGCAACCTCTTCGACCTGGTGCGGCACGAGGGCCGGTGGTCGATGGGGACGATGTTCTTCGTCGCCGAGTCGATGACCTCCTCCCACGAGGAGTTCGACCGGGGCGTCGAGTGCTTCCTGCGCGCCCTGGCCCCCGGGGCGCCCTTTGCCGCGGCCTTCATGGAGCATTCCAAGGGCTATCACGCGGGCGCGCATTTCTTCCCCGCCTGCGATGTGGGGGAGTCGGAGGTGTCCGCCAGCCTCGAGCGGTTCTCCGACGATTTCACGAGCGTCCGCTTGAAATCCTCGGCCGCGGTGCGGGACGGGTATTCCGGAATGATCGTCGCCTGTGGCCGGAGGAATTCGGATTCCCGGATTCCGCCGCTGGGTGACTGAAAACAGCGGAGGGGTTTTTCCTCCATTCCTGGCAGTGCGGCCTGTGTGAGGGGCATGGGATGCAGATCAAGCCACGCCAGCATCTGCTGGACATCTGGCAGGCGCTCGGTCGCCACTCGTTCGAAGCGGGGGAGTGGAACTGGGGCGAGTACGGCGGTGAGAGCAGCGTCGCCGACGCGGAGCGACTGCTCTGCCTCTTCTACCCGGCCACCGAGATCCCCGCGTTCCGGCTGGACGACCCGGACACCACCCAGGACGACGTCCAGCAGGTGCTGAAGAAGGCCGGCGGGCGCCTGGACATCCCCGCCAACCTCGTCACGGCCGCCGCCGAATTCATGCGCACCCACACCGGCGAGGACAAGCGGCCCACGTTCGCCGGGGGCTACTACTTCGGCGCCCGCGACCCGTCCGAGGAACTCACCGAGGAACAGCGCCGGCTCGGCGTCGTCGACTCCTACTCGATGTCCATCACCCTGTGCCTGGCCACCCTCGGCTTCCTCAAGGTCTACGAGAACAAGACCCGGCGCACCGACATCAAGGAGACCATCGCCGAACTGCGCTCCGCCACCAGCAGCCGGCTCACCGCCGCCATGGTCAGCCTGCTGCGCTCCTTCACCGTCAACGTCTTCGACACCGACTCCTCCCAGGGCCAGACCCTGTGCGAACTCCTCGGCCAGGGGCGGATGTCGCAGCGCCAGGTGCTGAAGAAGTTCCAGGACCGCTTCCGCCCGCTGCGGGCCGCGATCGTCGAGAGCCTCCAGCTCGGTATCGACGTCCAGGAAGGCCTGAAGGACGAGAGCCAGCTCTTCGAGTGCGGCTGGGCCTGGACTTTGGTGAAGGACGCCCCCGAGGTCGAGACCGGCGAACCCATCGGACCGCAGCCCGAGGGCACCGCCAACGCCGTGCCCTACCTGTACTTCACCGTCGTCGCCCTCGACGGCATCCAGGACCTGTTCTCCGACCGCACCCTCACCCTCGGCCTGCTCAACACCGAGCAGCAACGGCTCGCCGAGGCGCTCCGCCTGCGCTGGGAGCTCACCCAGCAGTACTGGTCCCGGATCGCCCGCTTCGACGCCGACCGCTGGCCCCTGGAGGACATCCCCTGGCGTACGACGGGACAGAAGCTGGAGTCCGAGTACTTCTCCCTCTCCGTCGCCGCCATCCTCGTGCACGACCTGATGCGCCGCCGGGCCACCGACGAGGACCTCAACCGCACGGTCACCATCATGGAGCGCCTCGCCGAACGCGGCCGCATCACCAGCCGGATGACGGTGGACGACCCCATGGTCCACGCCCTGCACAACGTCGGCGTCGCCCTGCCCCTGCAAGGCAGCGACCGGCTCGGACCGCTGATGACCTGGTCCATGAGCGACTTCTCGGCGCAGCTGCTGAAGCGGACCGTCCAACTGTGCACGCTCTCCCGCAACCTGACCGCGCACGACCGGCTGCTCGGGCTCGCCGAGGCCATCTTCGACCACATGTGGCGCCGCCGGATCCGCGACGGCGAGGGCGCGGGGCTCTGGGACAACGTCCACGCCGCCTACCCCGAGGCCGACATCCTCAAGCGGCGCGTCCCGGTGTCCTGGAGCATCACCGAGCGCGTCACCGAAGTGATGGTGCAGGCCCACCAGATGTACCAGCAGCCGCCGATCCGCAGCCTCGAACTGATCGAGCTGGCCAAGGCGCTGCTCTCCGAGGCCGCCCATCTCCTCGGCAACGAACAGATGGAGCCCGCCCCCAAGGACGACGGCCGGCACGGCATGCAGCTGCGCCAGATCGAGGTCAAGCTGCGCCGCGCCCGGCTCCTCGTCGACGAACAGCCCGGCACCGCCTACTCGCTGGCCCTCGACGTCCTCGGGCAGCTCGACGCCCTCGGCCGGGCGCGCGAAGCCGCGGCCCAGGGAGTGTGACCCGGTGCTGATCTTCGCCGCCTCCGACAAAGGGGGCACCGGGCGCTCGGTGACCAGCGCCAACCTCGCCTACCACCGGGCGCTGGCCGGGGACGACGTCTGCTACCTGGACTTCGACTTCGGCTCGCCCACCGCCTCCGCCGTCTTCGACGTGCCCGACGCCCGCCAGGCCGCCGAGGACCGCGGACTGCACTCCTACCTGGTGGGCGAGGTCGGCGAACCCGTCCGGGTCGACGTCTGGGCGGACACCGAGCACCGGGTGCTGCGCAACCGGCCGCCCGGCTCGGGCCGGCTGGTGCTGATGCCGGGCGACCTCAGCGGCGGCGAGTTCGCCACCGACGACGACAACCTCCGGCGCTGCGTGGATCTGCTGCTGCGGCTCAACTCCGAGTTCGACCTGATCGTCGTCGACCTCAGCGCGGGCCGCTCCTACGCCGTCGACATGGCCCTGGAAGCCACCTCGGTGCCCGAGATGCGGGGCGTCGAGGCGCGCTGGCTGGTCTTCCACCGGTGGACCCGGCAGCATGTGGCGGCCGCCGCGGGACTGGTCTTCGGCAAGCGGGGCATCGTCGCCGGCGGGGTCGCCCGCGGCCACGACGAGGACGCGCTGCGCGGCTCCATCCGGTTCGTGCGGGCCGCCGTACCCGATCCCTCCTCGGCGCTGTGGTCGCAGGTCTCGGCGACCCAGTCGGCGTGGATGCGCGAGTGCGACCGCGACCTCAAGCAGCTCGCCTCCTCGCACGGCATCGGCTACAGCCAGGTCCTGGGCGCCGTACCGCTGGAACCGGTGCTGCAGTGGCGGGAGCAGCTGATCACCGACGAGGACGTGCTCGACAGCCAGATCGCCAACATGGAGACCTGGCAGGCGCTGAGCGACCTGGCCGGCCGGCTCACCGACGACAAGTACTGGGAGCAGGCATGAGCGATGTCGTCTTCCGGGAGACCAGCGCCGAGCCGCGCACCCAGGCCGTACCGCTGTCCCATCTCTCCCTCGAACTCGGCCACCTCTACATGGAGGACTTCGAGGCCGGGCCCAAGCGGCTCGGCGAGCACTTCGCCGAGGTGCGGATCTGGGTGGAGGCCGCCCGCGCCTCCGCCGCCCGCCGGGCCGGGACGAACCGGCCGCGGATCAGCACCTGCTTCCTCGTCGACGACTACTTCAGCCGGTTCTCCACCCCGGCCGAACTCCTCCCGCTGATCCTCAAGGAGGCCGAGGAGGCCGGGCTCACCATCGACTACCTGGCCCGCGAGTCCGGCTGCGCGGTCGCCGGCCGCGTCGACCTCGCCGAGTCCGTGATGCACCGCCTCGTCGAGTCGCCGCCGCCCGGCTCCTCCGGGTCCCGCCCGCCGGTCAGCCGCACCGGCTGGCTCGCCAACGGCCAGCGCAGCCCCGGCCGGGGCGCCGCCCTCGCCGAGGTCACCGCCTGGCAGCCGCCCCAGGAGACGGCCGCCCGCAACCACTCCGTCTTCATGGACGTCGAGCTGTGGTCCGACAAGGACGGCCGGCGCCTGTGGTCCTGCCCCTTCCTGGCCGCCGTCTGGCAACTGGCCCGGCTCGGCCTCCTGCGCCACCTCGGCGAACCGGTGCTGACCCCGAAGCCCTGGGACGGCGCCGGCTTCCCGCACGACTGGGACCGGCTGCCGCCGCTGCTCCAGCTGAACCCGGACGCCGACCCGTTCAGCGCCTACCGCACCTGCACCCTGATGCCCAACCGCTTCCTCGCCGTCGAGGACGCCGTCCGGCTGGTCCTGGACCAGACAGACGTCGACGCCCGGGCGCTGGAACAGGTCGACCGGCGCTCGCGCGGCGAACAGGTCGAGGTCCCCGCCGCGGTCGCCCAGCGCGCCTCGTACGTCTTCTACGAGGAGCCCGCCGAGCCCGCCCCCGAAGGGGCCTGAGATGGCGGCCCCCGGACCGTCGGCACGCCCGGTCCTCGTCTGCGGCGAGGTGCGCACCGGTCTGCTGCCGTCCTTCCAGGCACTGGACGGCCGGGCCGCGGCACAGCTGCTCAGGCTGCGCGCCGACGAACCCGTCCGGGTCTCCGAGCGGCCCAATCTGTACGTCCGCTCACCCGAGGTGCTGACCGGCGTGGACTGCCGGCTGCCCACCTCCAACGGCGCCCGGGTACGGGCCGTCGGCACGGTGGCCGCCCGCGCCGCGCTCACCGAGGGCCGGGTGCTCCAGGCGACCGCCTGGTTCAGCGCCCCGGCCACCGGTCCCGATCTGCGCCGGCCGTGGGGGCAGTACCTGGTCCGGCCCGGGCTCGTCGAGCCGTTCGGGAAGCTGCCCGAGCAGGCCACCGCGGAGGGCGTGCTGCGCGGCGCCGGGCGGGGCGAGCTGGACCTCGGGGCGATCGCCGAGGGGCTGCTGGCCCAGCTGGCCCGCCACCCCCTGCTCGACCACAAGGCGCCCTTCAAGTCCCGCCGTACCCACCTGCGGTGGACCGCACGGCGGGCACCGGACGGCGAGGGCCCGGCGCTGACCCGTTTCACGCTGGCCGAGGACGGGCTGCGGACGATGGAGCTGCGGCTGCCGGCGGACACCCCGGCGAGCGCGGCGGCCGGGCTGTGCGAGGACCTCGCGCTGCACGACTGGCTGCTGACGACCGTCGTGCGGCTGCTGGACAGCAGCCGGCTCGGCGCGGCGGACGGGCCCGCGGCCGTGCTCGCGCTGCGGCCGGCCGTCGATCATCTGCTGCACCTGTGGATGCCGCGCGCCCATGTGGACCGCGCGCTGGGCCATCTCTGGGACGAGCTGGAACGAGAGCCGGGGTTCACCCGCCAGTGGCAGAGCCTCGTCCAGCGGATCCGCGACCAACTGGCCGTACAGACCATTCCGTTGCTGCACCAGGCGCTGAGTACGCGCTGAGGGGCGGCCCGATCGACACACCCGACGGGGGAGCGACATGAACGGAGCGACGACAGGGGACGTGAGGACGGCACCACCGCCCGAGG
Organism: Streptomyces sp. NPDC002776; assembly: GCF_053592195.1. NCBI lineage: Bacteria > Bacillati > Actinomycetota > Actinomycetes > Kitasatosporales > Streptomycetaceae > Streptomyces > Streptomyces sp. NPDC002776. Next base: position 106,924 of record NZ_JBSFVG010000015.1, read on the forward strand.
AAGAACGCCGGTCGAAACTGTTCCGCAAGACGCTGGTCACCGTGTTACTGGCGACCGGGACGTTCTTCCTGACCAACGTCCTGAGCCCGGACGCGAGTGAGCAGTGGCAGTGGACGATGCCCGTGGTGGTCGGCAGCGCCGTGCTGATCATGCAGTACCTGGTCGACTTCGGCGAGCGGCTGGAAGCCGTGGAGGAGGCCCAGACGCGCCGGATCCGGGGGATGCGGGACAGTCTCGCCGACCATCACCGGGAGATGCGGTCGGCGGTCGACGAGAGCTTCGCCAAGATCAACGCGGCGACCGAACTGTTCAGCCAGGTCGACCGCTCGGTCCTGCGCTCCGACGGGGTGACGCGGCTGGCCCGCAAGTACACCCAGGTCGGCGAGCACGGCTCGGAGATCGTGAAGCGGTTCGCGCAGGAGGAGATCGCCAGTCTCGCGCTGCTGATGGAGAGCCTCAGCAACGGCACCGCGGACTGCCCCGGCGAGAACCACGAGTGGCTGATCGACCTGACCGCGTGCACCAAGAAGACGCTCTACGCCACCAGCACCTCCGTCGACCGGGACTTCTGGTCCAGCGGCCCCGGCAAGCGGTACCTGGTCGCGCAGGGCGACGCGATCAGGAAGCGGGGCGTGGAGATACGGCGGCTGTTCCTCGTCGACGGCCCCGACGAGATCACGGAGGCGCTGCGCAAGCTGTGCGAGCGGCAGCGCAGGTACGGCATCGACGCACGGATCGTCGACCAGTCCGAGCTGGACAACGCGCCGGTGACCTCGGTGAACGACTTCATCATCTTCGACGGTGAGCTCTGCTACGAGATCGAGCCCGATGTGCGGGCCGCGCCCACCAAGACCACGCTGAAGATGACGCCGGGCCATGTGGCGGAGCGCATCGAACGATTCGACACTCTGTGGGAGGCCAGCAGCGCCGACTGAGGCGGCAGGGACAGCGGGGCAGCGGGGAAGGAATGACAGCGGTGAAGCCAGCCGTCGGTTCGCACGTCGTGGACATCTGCACCGGGAGGATCGGCATCGTCATGGGCCACGAAGGCCCGTACGTCCAGCTCAGACCGTACGGCGGGGGCCGCGAATGGGACGTGGCGCCGGACGCCCTGCGCCACGCCACCCCCGCCGAACGCCTCCGCGCGAGCACGCTCACGGTGAGCCACCCCGACCGTCCCCGCTGACCCGCGGCGTACGGGAGAATGGCGCCATGAGTCTGTTCCGCGATGACGGTGTCGTCCTGCGTACCCAGAAGCTGGGGGAAGCGGATCGGATCATGCTGTGCCTTGCCGGGGGGCAACCCCCGGACCCCCGGCCGGGAGCCCGTGGGGGTGCGCGGTGAGTCTGTTCCGCGATGACGGTGTCGTCCTGCGTACCCAGAAGCTGGGCGAGGCGGATCGAATCATTACCTTGCTCACGCGGGGGCACGGGCGGGTGCGGGCCGTGGCTCGGGGGGTGCGGCGGACCAAGTCGAAGTTCGGGGCCCGGCTGGAGCCGTTCTCCCATGTGGACGTGCAGTTCTTCGCCCGGGGGAGCGAGCTGATCGGGCGCGGGCTGCCGCTGTGCACGCAGAGCGAGACCATCGCGCCGTACGGCGGCGGCATCGTCAGCGACTACGCCCGCTACACCGCCGGGACGGCCATGCTGGAGACCGCCGAGCGGTTCACCGACCACGAGGGCGAGCCGGCCGTGCAGCAGTATCTGCTGCTCGTCGGGGCGCTGCGGACCCTCGCCCGCGGTGAGCACGCCCCGCACCTCGTGCTCGACGCCTTCCTGCTGCGGTCGCTCGCCGTCAACGGCTACGCCCCGAGCTTCAGCGACTGCGCGAAGTGCGGGATGCCCGGACCCAACCGTTTCTTCTCGGTGGCCTCCGGAGGCTCGGTATGCGTCGACTGCCGGGTGCCCGGTAGCGTCGTACCCTCGCCGGCCACCCTGGAACTGCTCGGTGCGCTGCTCACGGGAGACTGGGACACCGCCGACGCCTGCGAGGCGCGGCACGTCCGGGAGGGCAGCGGGCTGGTGTCGGCCTATCTGCACTGGCATCTGGAGCGCGGGCTGCGTTCGCTCCGGTACGTGGAAAAGTAAGGGAGACGAGGGGCACATGGTCGTACGCGGGATCCTGGGGCGGCAGCGTCGGGAGTACAGGGCGCCGGAGCCGCATCCGTCCGGGGCCCGTGCGCCGAAGCTCCCCGGGGAGCTCGTCCCGAAGCATGTGGCGATCGTCATGGACGGGAACGGGCGCTGGGCCAAGGAGCGCGGGCTGCCGCGCACCGAGGGGCACAAGGTCGGCGCCGAGCGGGTGCTGGACGTGCTGCAGGGCGCGATCGAGATGGGCGTCGGGGCGATCTCGCTGTACGCCTTCTCCACCGAGAACTGGAAGCGCTCGCCCGACGAGGTGCGCTTCCTGATGAACTTCAACCGCGACTTCATCCGCAAGACCCGGGACCAGCTGGACGAGCTCGGGGTGCGGGTGCGGTGGGTCGGGCGGATGCCCAAGCTGTGGAAGTCGGTCGCCAGGGAGCTGGAGATCTCCCAGGAGCAGACCAAGGACAACGACAAGCTGACCCTGTACTTCTGCATGAACTACGGCGGGCGCGCCGAGATCGCGGACGCGGCGCAGGCGCTGGCCCAGGACGTGCGGGCCGGGCGGCTCGACCCGTCCAAGGTGACCGAGAAGACCTTCGCCAAGTACCTGTACTACCCGGACATGCCGGACGTGGACCTGTTCCTGCGGCCGAGCGGGGAGCAGCGCACGTCCAACTACCTGCTCTGGCAGAGCGCCTACGCCGAGATGGTCTTCCAGGACGTCCTGTGGCCCGACTTCGACCGGCGCGACCTGTGGCGGGCCTGCGTGGAGTTCGCCTCCCGGGACCGCCGCTTCGGCGGCGCCATCCCGAACGAGGAACTGCTGGCCATGGAGGGCCGCCAGGAGTGAGGCTCGTCCGGGGGTGCGCGGCGGGCCTGGTGTTCGGGTTCGCCGCGCTGCTCGTGCTGTTCTCCTTCGGCGGCACCGTCGAGATGGAGAGCTTCCCGGGGCTGCGGGAGAACATGGCCCCGCTCGTCGTCTCCATGCTGGTGTTCGCCGCCCTGGTGTCCGTCGGCGCGCTCGCGCTGGCCGGCCGGCGGTCGTACGCGGGACGGTTCGCCGTCGTCTGCCTGGTGGCCCTCATGGGCCTGCGGATGTGGACGCTGACGCCGATGCTGCACTGCTGGTCACACGACAGCGTGGGCCGCCTGGGCGACGGCTCCTACTACTGCGTCGACCGGGGGGACTCCGGCGCCTGAGGGCCGCTCAGCGCGCGGCGCACTCCGCGCAGGTGCCGAAGATCTCCACCGTGTGGGCCACGTTGACATAGCCGTGCTCGGCCGCGATTGCGTCCGCCCACTTCTCGACCGCGGGGCCCTCGACCTCGACCGCCTTGCCGCAGACCCGGCAGACCAGGTGGTGGTGGTGTTCGCCGCTGGAGCAGCGGCGGTAGACGGACTCGCCGTCGGAGGTGCGCAGGACGTCGACCTCGCCGGCGTCGGCGAGCGACTGGAGCGTGCGGTAGACCGTCGTCAGACCGACCGAGTCGCCCTTGTGCTTGAGCATGTCGTGCAGTTCCTGCGCGCTGCGGAACTCGTCGACCTCGTCGAGGGCCGCCGCCACGGCGGCCCGCTGCCGGGTGGATCGGCCCTTCACGGGCGGTCCAGCGGTCGTCACGGGGTGCCTCCTCAGGTCTGCCTGCCGGGCCATTGTGCCAGCCCGTGCTGTCGGCGCGGTCAGACGCCGACCTTTCCGCCGGGACCCCGGCCCGGCGGAATCACGCACTCGGCCGGGTCCCCGGCGCCCTGCGCGGCGGCCAGGGCCCGCGCGCGGCGCCGGGCGAGCGGCGCGGCCAGCGCGGTCAGCAGGACGAACGCCCCGATGGTCAGCAGCACGATCGTCGCGCCGGGCGGCACGTCCTGGTAGTACGAGGTGACCGTGCCGCTGATCGTGACGGTCACGCCGATGGCCACCGCGATGGCGAAGGTGGCGGCGAAGCTGCGGCTGAGCTGCTGGGCGGCGGCCACCGGGACCACCATCAGCGCCGACACCAGGAGCAGCCCGACCACGCGCATCGCGACGGTCACCGTCACGGCCGCCGTGACCGCCGTCAGCAGGTTCAGGGCGCGCACCGGCAGGCCGGTGACCCGGGCGAACTCCTCGTCCTGGCTCACCGCGAACAGCTGGCGGCGCAGACCGAGTGTGACCAGCACCACGAAGGCGGCCAGTACGCAGATCGCGGTGACGTCCGACTCGCTCACCGTGGACAGGGAGCCGAAGAGGTACGAGGTCAGGTTGGCGTTGGAGCCCGTCGGCGCGAGGTTGATGAACATCACGCCGCCGGCCATACCGCCGTAGAAGAGCATGGCGAGGGCGAGGTCGCCGCGGGTTTTGCCGTACCAGCGGATGAGCTCCATGAGGACCGCGCCGAGGACGGAGACGACGGTCGCCATCCAGATCGGGGACCAGGAGAGCAGGAAGCCCAGGCCGACGCCGGTCATCGCCACGTGGCCGATGCCGTCGCCCATCAGGGCCTGGCGGCGCTGGACCAGGTAGATGCCGACGGCGGGGGCCGTGATGCCGACCAGGACGGCGGCGAGCAGGGCCCGCTGCATGAAGGCGTAGTCGAGGATTTCCATCAGCTCAGCAGTCCCGTGCGGATCGGCTCGGCGCCCGCGGGGGCGTGCGGGTGGACATGGTCGTGGCCGGGCAGCGCGTGCTGGCCGACGGCCTTCGGGGGCGGGCCGTCGTGGACGACGCAGCCGTCGCGCAGCACCACCGCGCGGTCGATCAGCGGCTCCAGGGCGCCCAGTTCGTGCAGCACGAGCAGGACCGTCGTACCGGCCGCGACCTGCTCGCGCAGGGTCCGCGCCAGCACCTCCTGGCTGGCCAGGTCGACGCCCGCCATCGGCTCGTCCATGATCAGCAGCTCGGGTTCGGCGGCGAGTGCCCGGGCGATCAGCACCCGCTGGTGCTGGCCGCCGGAGAGCGCGTCCACGGAGTCCTTCGCGCGGTCCGCCATGCCGACCAGCTCCAGGGCCCGGCGCACCGCCGCCCGGTCCGCCTTGCGCAGCAGGCCGAAGCGGGCGCGGGAGAGCCGGCCGGCGGAGACGACCTCGGTCACCGTGGCCGGGACGCCGCCCGCGGCGGTGGTGCGCTGGGGGACGTAACCGAGCCGGTGCCAGTCGCCGAAGCGGCGGCGCGGGGTGCCGAACAGCTCGATCTCGCCGGCGCTCACCGGCACCTGGCCGATGACGCTGCGCACGGCGGTGGACTTGCCCGAACCGTTGGCGCCGAGCAGCGCGACGACCTCACCGCGGGACACGGTGAGGTCGATGCCGCGCAGGACGGGCCGCGAACCCAGGTCGGCGCGTACGCCGCGCAGGGATATGACGGGCTCGCTCATACGGTCCTCCGAAACGGTCACTTGGCGCCCAACGCGGCCTGCAGGGCCTTGAGGTTGGCGTCCATGACCTGGATGTAGTCCTCGCCCTCGGACTTGTCGGTGATGCCCTCGAGCGGGTCGAGGACGTCCGTCTTGAGGCCGGCGTCCTTGGCGAGGGTCTTCGCGGTCCGGTCCGATACCAGTGTCTCGTAGAAGACCGTGGTGACGCCGTCGGCCTTGGCCTCCTCCTGGAGTTCCTTGATCCGGGCCGGGCTGGGCTCGCTCTCCGGGTCGAGGCCGGAGATGGCCTCCTGGGTCAGGCCGTAGCGCTCGGCGAGGTAGCCGAAGGCGGCGTGGTTGGTGAAGAACACCTTCGTCCCGGTGTTCTTCAGGCCGTCCTCGAACCGGGTGTCGAGGCTGTTCAGCTTCTCGACCAGGGCCTCGGTGTTCTTCTTGTAGTCGGCCGCGTGGTCCGGGTCGGCCTTCTCGAAGGCGGCGCCGACGCCCTTGGCGACCTCGGCGTACTTCACGGGGTCGAGCCAGATGTGCGGGTCGAGGGCGTGCTCCTCCTCCTCGGAGTGCGCCTCTTCCTCGGAGTGGCCCTCCTCCTCGGCGTGACCCTCTTCCTCGGCGTGCTCGTGGCTGTCCTCCAGGCTGCCGTGGTCCTCGAGCTTCGTGAGCGTGGCGGCGTCGATCGTGGTCTTCACGCCGGCCTGCGCTATGGCCTCGTCGACGGCGGGCTGGAGGCCCTTGAGGTAGAGGGCCGCGTCGGTCTCCTGGAGCTGCGCGGTCTGCTGGGCGCTGATCTCCAGGTCGTGCGGCTCCTGGCCGGGCTCGGTGAGGCTGGTGACGTTCACGTGGTCCCCGCCGATCTGCTCGGCGAGGTAGGCCATCGGGTAGAACGACGCGACGACGTCGAACTTCTCCGTGTTGCCCGCGGCGGCGCTGCCGGAGCAGGCGGAGAGGGTGCCGAGACCGAGGGCGGTGACGGCCGCCACGGCCACCCGGGATATGTGCTGTCGTCGTACGTTCATGACAGTCATTTTCAACAAATTTGGAAACGGTTGTCAACAAACGCCGGTCACGGGACCGATTTGATACCGGGGGTGGCCGCGCCGGTAACCTGGGGCATTCGCTGCCGTCCATTCGTCATGAAGAGAGCACCGTGGCCGCCGACAAGATCGACACCATCGTCAGCCTGAGCAAGCGCCGTGGCTTCGTATTCCCTTGCAGTGAGATCTACGGCGGGCAGAAGGCCGCCTGGGACTACGGACCCCTGGGTGTCGAGCTCAAGGAGAACCTCAAGCGCCAGTGGTGGCGCTACATGGTGACGTCGCGCGAGGACGTCGTCGGTATCGACTCGTCCGTGATCCTGGCCTCCGAGGTCTGGGTCGCCTCTGGCCATGTCGCCACCTTCACGGACCCGTTGACCGAGTGCACCTCCTGCCACAAGCGGTTCCGCGCGGACCACTTGGAGGAGGCCTACGAGGCCAAGCACAACCGCCTCCCGGAGAACGGCCTCGCGGACGTCAACTGCCCCAACTGCGGCAACAAGGGCCAGTTCACCGAGCCCAAGCAGTTCTCGGGTCTGCTCTCCACCCACCTCGGCCCGACGCAGGACTCCGGCTCCGTCGCCTACCTGCGCCCCGAGACCGCCCAGGGCATCTTCACCAACTTCGCCCAGGTGCAGACCACTTCGCGCCGCAAGCCGCCGTTCGGCATCGCCCAGATGGGCAAGTCCTTCCGCAACGAGATCACGCCCGGCAACTTCATCTTCCGCACCCGCGAGTTCGAGCAGATGGAGATGGAGTTCTTCGTCAAGCCGGGCGAGGACGAGAAGTGGCAGGAGTACTGGATGGAGCAGCGCTGGAACTGGTACACCGGCCTCGGTCTCCGTGAGGAGAACATGCGCTGGTACGAGCACCCCAAGGAGAAGCTCTCCCACTACTCCAAGCGCACCGCCGACATCGAGTACCGCTTCCGGTTCGGCGGCAACGAGTGGGGCGAGCTGGAGGGTGTCGCCAACCGCACCGACTACGACCTCTCCGCGCACTCCAAGGCCTCCGGCCAGGACCTCGCCTACTACGACCAGGAGGCCCAGGAGCGCTGGACGCCGTACGTCATCGAGCCCGCGGCCGGTGTCGGCCGCGCGATGCTGGCGTTCCTGCTGGACGCCTACGTCGAGGACGAGGCGCCGAACGCCAAGGGCAAGATGGAGAAGCGCACGGTGCTGCGCCTCGACCACCGGCTGGCCCCGGTGAAGGTCGCGGTGCTGCCGCTGTCCCGCAACGCCGAGCTCTCCCCGAAGGCCAAGGGCCTCGCCCAGGCGCTGCGGCAGAACTGGAACATCGAGTTCGACGACGCCGGCGCCATCGGCCGCCGTTACCGCCGCCAGGACGAGATCGGCACGCCGTACTGCGTGACGGTCGACTTCGACACCCTGGACGACAACGCGGTGACGGTCCGCGAGCGCGACTCGATGAAGCAGGAGCGGGTCTCCCTCGACCAGATCGAGGGCTACCTGGCCCAGCGCCTGCTGGGCTGCTGACGACCGCCGACGCCCCCGCCGGACGAGCACATCGGCTCGTCCGGCGGGGGCGTCGTGGTGTGGTGGTCCTTCATGGAGACATCGCATTGGCCCTGTAGCCGGGGCCATCGCGCGGCCAGGCTGGTCCGCATGAGCCTCGCCTTTCTGCTGACCACGCTGGTCGTCGTCGCCACCCCCGGTACCGGGGTCGTCTACACCCTCGCGGCCGGTCTGTCGCACGGGCGGCGGGCCAGTGTGGTGGCCGCCTTCGCCTGCGCCCTCGGGATCCTGCCGCACATGCTGGCCACGATCACCGGGGTGGCCGCCCTGCTGCATGCCAGCGCCACGGCCTTCCAGATCCTGAAGTACGCCGGTGTCGCCTACCTCCTCTACATGGCCTGGGCCACGCTGCGGGACAAGGAGGCGATCACCGTGGACCGCACGGCGGCGCCGATGTCGGCCGGGCGGATGATCGTCCGGGGCGTGCTGATCAATCTCCTCAACCCCAAGCTGACGATGTTCTTCTTCGCCTTCCTGCCTCAGTTCGTGGACCCGGAAGGGCCGGGCGCGGTGCCGCGGATGCTGGCGCTCAGCGGGGTGTTCATGGCGGCGACCTTCGTCGTCTTCGCGCTCTACGGCGTCCTCGCCGCCTCCGTCCGCAACCAGGTGATCGCCCGGCCGAGGGTGATGGCCTGGCTGCGCCGCAGCTTCGCCGGGTCCTTCGTGGCCCTCGGGGCGAAGCTGGCGTTCACCCCCCGGTAGTTCCTCAGCCGTGATGGACGACGGTGAACAGGCGGTCGGCGCCGGGGGAGTCCAGTTCGTCGAGCGCGGCGACGGCCAGGTCCTCGGCGCTGATCCAGGAGCGGCCGTCGGCGGCGGTGAGCAGGGTGCCGGTGCCGCGCCGGTAGCGGCCGGTCCGCTCCCCGGGAGCGAGCAGGGCGGGCGGCGCCAGACAGGCCCAGTCGGCGTGGGCGTGGGCCTCGCAGGCCCGCAGCTGGGCCACCCCGGCCGCGGCGACCGACGTCACCTCGGCGGGAACGTACGCGGGGTTGTCGGCGACCAGCAGCGCGGGGTTCCCGGGGCTGCGCAGGACGCCGGCGCCGCCGACCACGAGGACGCGCATCCCGGTCCCGGCCGCGATGTCCAGCACCGCACGGGTCGTACCGACGAGGAAGTCCCGGTCGGCCGGTTCGGTCCGCACGGCCACCACGACGCCGGAGGCGCCGGTGAGGGCCGCGCGCAGGGCGTCCGGGTCGCCCGCGTCGACCGGGACCGGTGTCACACCCGGGCGCTCATCGGCAGGTTTCCGGGACAGGGCGAGCACCCGGTGGCCGCGTGCCACGGCCTCGGTGATCACCCGGCTGCCCACCATGCCGGTGGCGCCGAGCACGGCGGTCGCCCGTCCTGTCGTCTGTCCTGTGGTCATGGGATCCGCTCTCCTTGGGTCCGGTAGTCCGGTACGGGGGTCCTGGCCGCGTCCCGCCCGAACAGGCGTGACACGTCAGGGGCGGTGAACTGCGCGGCCAGCAGCGCGGCCAGGGCGAGGGTGAAGCCGAGGGCCTGGAGCGGGTTCAGCGTCTCGCCGAGCGCGAGCCCGACGACGGCCGCGACCAGCGGGGACAGCAGCACCAGCGGGGCGGACGCGCGGAGCGGCAGCCTGCCGATCCCGCGGAACCACAGGGTGAACGAGATCAGCCCGCCCATACCGCCCAGCCACAGATACCCGGCGAGGGCCTGCCCGCCGACCGCCGGCGGCGCCCCCTCGAAGGCGACGGTGAGCGGCAGCAACACGAACCCGCCGACCGTCAGTTGCCAGCCCGCCAGCGTCATCGCGCCGATGCCCGCCGGGCGGCCCCAGCGTTTGGTGAGGACGACGCCGGCCGCCATGCCCGCCGTACCGCCGAGGCCGGCGAGCACGCCGACGGCGTCCAGCCGGGCCTGGGGCCCGAGCACCACGAGCCCCACCCCGACCACGCCCAGCACCCCCCACGTCCAGGTCCAGGCCGTCGGCCGGTGGTGCAGCACCCCGATCGCCAGGGCGGCGACCAGCAACGGCTGGACGGCGCTGAGGGTGCCCGCGACACCGCCGGGGAGCCGTTCGGCCGCCACGAACAGCAGAGGGAACAGCGCGCCGATGTTGAGGGTGCCGAGGACGGCGGCCTTCCACCACCAGTCGCCGCGCGGCAGCACGCGGGTGACCGCCAGGGCGAGCAGCCCGGCGGGCAGGGCCCGCATCAGCCCGGCGAACAGCGGGTGTCCGGGCGGCAGGAGCTCCGTGGACACGGCGTAGGTGGTGCCCCAGGACGCGGGAGCGAGGGCGGTCAGCGCGACGGTCGCCGCGTGCCGCGGGGCCGGGGCCCGTGCGGTCGAGGTCTGCATGTGGTGCAGTCTCGTCCGGGGCCCGTCATGGCTCCAAAGCATGGTTGCCATGGCAGCGATGAATGAGGACCATCATTCGATGGATCTTCAGCAGATGCGGTACGTCGTCGCCGTCGCCGAGACCCGCAACTTCACGCGGGCGGCGGAGCGGTGCTCCGTGGTGCAGTCGTCGCTCAGTCACCGGATCGCCGCTCTGGAAAGGGAGTTGGGGGTCCGGCTGTTCGCCCGCTCCAGTCGGCGGGTGGAACCGACCAGTGCCGGTGAGGCGTTCGTCGCGCGGGCCCGGGAGTGCCTGGCCGCCGCCGACCGCGCCGTCGCGGACGCCGCCGCGGCGGCCGGGGTGGTACGGGGCCGGCTCGCCGTCGGCGTGATCGTCACCACCGCCGCGGTCGACGTACCGGAGCTGTTGCAGCGGTATCGGGCGCGGCACCCGGAGGTCCGGGTCGTGCTGCGCTCCGGGCGCAGCGACGATCTGGTGGCGGCCGTCCGGGCCGGGGAGCTGGACATCGCCTTTCTCGGTCTGCCCGAGGGGGAGCGGCCCGCGACGGTGGAGACCCTGGTGCTCGACCATGACGAGCATGTGCTGGTCGTACCGGCCGGGCACCGGCTCGCGGCGGCCTCCCGGGTCACCCTGCGGGACATCGCGGGCGAGACGTTCGTGGACTTCATGCCGGGCACGCCCGCCCGGGCCCAGTCCGACCGGGCGTTCACCGCGGCGGGGCTGGCGCGGGACGTGGCGTACGAGGTCGGGGTCGTCGAGCTGATCGTCCGGCTGGCGGCGCGCGGGCTGGGGGTGGCCCTGCTGCCGTCGGCCTTCGCCCGCCCCCTGGCGGCCGGTGACCCCGAACTGGCGCTGGTCCCGGTGGTGGGCGGGCCGCGCCGCATCGAGGTGCTCGCGTGGAGCCGGTTCAACCCCAGCCCGGCGACCCGGGCGATGCTCGACGTCCTCGGGGTCCCGCCCGCGCGGCCCGAGACGTCCGGCTGACCGGCAAGGACCGGACTGACAAGTATGGAATGACAGATATTGAAATCTGTCAGCCGATGGGGCAGGGTGGAGGCATGACGATGAACACCCGAACCCTCGGAACCACCGGCCCCCGGGTCTCCGCCCTCGGCCTCGGCTGCATGGGCATGTCCGCGCTGTACGGCGACGCCGACCGGGCCGAGTCCATCGCGACCGTCCATGCCGCGCTGGAGGCCGGCGTGACCCTGCTCGACACCGGCGACTTCTACGCCATGGGCCACAACGAGATGCTGATCGGCGAGGCGCTGCGCGGCGCGCCCGCAGGCCGCCGCGAACAGGCGCTGGTCAGCGTGAAGTTCGGCGCCCTGCGCGACCCCGACGGCGGCTGGAGCGGCTACGACGGACGGCCCGCCGCGGTGCGGAACTTCGCCGCGTACTCCCTGCAGCGGCTCGGTGTCGACCACATCGACGTCTACCGCATCGCCCGGCTCGACCCGGACGTGCCGATCGAGGAGACCGTCGGCGCCATCGCCGAACTCGTCGAGAAGGGCTACGTCCGCCACATCGGCCTGAGCGAGGTCGGCGCCGAGACCATCCGCCGGGCCGCCGCCACCGCCCCGATCGCCGACCTCCAGATCGAGTACTCGCTGATCTCCCGGGGCATCGAGGAGGAGATCCTGCCGACCACCCGCGCACTGGGCATCGGCATCACCGCCTACGGCGTCCTGTCCCGCGGCCTGATCTCCGGCCACTTCACCGGCGACCGCCGGCTCGCCCCCGACGACTTCCGCTCGCTGTCGCCCCGCTTCCAGGGCGACAACCTCCGGCACAACCTGAACCTGGTCGAGGCCCTGCGCGCGATCGCCGAGGAAAAGGGCGTCACCGTCGCCCAGATCGCCATCGCCTGGGTGCTCTCCCGGGGCGAGGACATCGTGCCGCTCGTCGGCGCCCGCAGCCGGCAGCGGCTGACCGAATCCCTCGGCGCCCTCGATGTGACGCTGGACGCCGCCGACCTCGCCGCGATCGAGCGCGCGGTGCCCGCCGGCGCCGCCGCGGGCGACCGCTACCCGGCCGCGCAGATGGCCCACCTCGGCAGCAAGTAGCACCCGGCGGTACGGTCTCCTGCATGGCACCGACCTCCGAAGCCCTGACCGCCGAGCGCATCCTCGAAGCCACCGAGGACGTGCTGCGCCGCCACGGCCCGGCCAAGGCCACCGTGGTGGACGTGGCCCGCGCGCTCGGCGTCAGCCACGGCAGTGTCTACCGGCACTTCCGGACCAAGGCGGCGCTGCGCGAGGCGGTGACCAAGCGCTGGCTGGACCGTACGTCGGCGGTGCTGGCCGGGATCGTCGCGGAGGGCGGACGCGACCCGGAGACCCGGCTGCGGGACTGGCTGCTGGCCCTGTTCGACGCCAAGCGGCACAAGGCCGGGGACGACCCCGAGCTGTTCGCCACGTACACCGTGCTGACCGCGGAGAACAGCGACGCGGTGGACGAGCACATCGAGGAACTGACCGGTCAGCTCGCCGAGATCGTCCGCTCGGGCGTGGCCTCCGGCGCCTTCGCCTCCGCCGACCCGCTCACCACCGCCCGCGCCGTCTTCCAGGCCACCGCCCGCTTCCACGACCCCGGCTACCACCGGGAGTGGGAACGGCCGGGGGCCCAGGACGAGTTCGAGGCCGTGGTGGAGCTGCTGGCGCGAGGGCTGCGGGCGGTCTGACGGCTCAGGTCTCCTTGGTCGTCCGCCCCAGGTAGGTGGCCCCGCCCGGGTCCGGCACCTGGATCTCGTGGAAGCCCATCCGGTCGTAGAAGGCCCGCGCCCGGGTGTTGGCCGTCGCCATGGACAGGTGGACGGCCGGGACCCCGCCGGTGTGCAGGGCGTGGAGGAACGTCCGCATCAGGGCGCGGCCGTGGCCCTTGCCCTGCCAGTCGGGGAGCAGGTCGATGTGCAGATGGGCGGGGTAGACCAGCAGCTCCTGCAGGACCATCCGCTCGGGGTGGTGGAGCAGCGCGGCGATCGTCTCGTCGGGGGTCGTGGGCGGGCCCTCGGGAGCCGGGTAGCGGTCGGCGACCGTCGGCAGCCACTTGTGGCGGAAGTCGGCGGCGAAGCGGGGGGTGTCGGCGGTGCCGACGATGTACCCCACCGCCTGTCCCCGGCCGTCGTCGAGGACGAAGGCGAGCTCCGGCTCCAACTCGGCGTAGGGGGCGGAGAACGTGGCCGGGAAGACGCCGGGATCCGCGTAGAAGGGTCGGCTGTCGCCGCCCACGTGGGCGGTGCGGACGCAGATGTCGTCGAGCGCGGCGCGGTCCGCGGGGCGATAGGGGCGTACGGCGGGCAGTGGGGTCACCCGTGCATCCTGCCGTGTATGGGAGCGCTCCCACAAGATACTTGCGGGAGGCGGGCCCGCCCGGTCAGGCGACGGACGGGTCCACGGTCGCCTGGTGCGCCTGAGCCAGATGCTCCTCGGCCTTCAGCCACGGCAGGAACTGCGCCGAGATGCGCCACCCGCAGGTCTCGCACCTGACCGTGCGCTGCACTCCGGCCCGCCGCACCTGTACGACGTGCTCGCGTCCGTGCTGGTCCCAGCGGGTGACCTTGCTCGTGTTGATCGGCGGCACGACGCCTCCAGAGTCCCGGGAAGTCAAGGAGGAGTGTGCAGCAAGACCGTGATCGACAGGGGCCCTCTTCACAGGGAGTTGGCCAACCTGTGTCCTGCGGGCCATGGGCGGCTACGCGTGGAGACGACTCCGGTCGCTTGCCCGCACCGTCTCGAGTCGCCGTGCCGTGCGTTCCGCGGTGCCGCGCGCCCAGGGGCCGGTGGTGAGCAGGCCGAGGACCAGGACCGCCAGCCCGCAGGCCGTGAGGATCCACCAGCCCGGTGCCGCGGCCGACACGAACGCCTCCCGGTACGACGCGGTGCCGATACCCGCCGCCAGTACCGCTCCGACGACGGCGACGCCGAGGGTCTGGCCCAGTTGCCGGCTGGTGGAGGCGACGGCCGCCGCGACCCCGGCCTGGGCGCGCGGCATCCCGGAGACCGCCGTGTTGGTGATGGGCGCGTTGACGAACCCGAAGCCGATGCCGAACAGGACGTACCCGGTGAAGAGACCGGCATGGGACGTCTCCGCGTCGAACAGGGCGAACAGCAGCGCGCTCACCGTCATCGAGACCCCCGCGACCAGCAGCGGCACCCGAGGTCCCCGGCTGCCCACCAGCCGCCCCGACAGGGGAGCGCACAGGAAGGTCGGCACGGCCATGGGCAGCATCCACAGCCCCGCCTCCAGGGCGCTGAGCCCGCGCACGTTCTGCAGATACAGCGTCGACAGGAACAGGAACCCGCCCAGCCCCGCGAACGCACTGACCGCGATCACCGTCGCCCCGCTGAACGGCGCCGAACGGAAGAAGCGCAGGTCGATCAGGGGTTCGGCACGGCGCGGTTCGTACCGGAGCAGCGCCACCAGCGCGACCACCGCCAGTACCGCGAAGGGAACGGCCGCGGTCGGGGCGTGCGGCGCCTCGATGATCGCGTACGTCAGCGCGCCGAACAGCACGATCACCAGCACCTGCCCGACCGGGTCGACCCGGCGGGGCTCGGGTGCCCGGGACTCGGGCACGTACCGCAGGGTCAGCAGCAGCGCGGCGATCCCCACCGGCAGGTTGATCCAGAAGATCGAGCGCCAGCCGACGGAGTCCACCAGCAGCCCGCCCACCAGCGGCCCCGCGGCCATCGAGATGCCGACCACCGCCCCCCAGGCGCCGATCGCGCGGGCCCGCTCCCGGGGATCGGTGAAGGTGTTGGTGATGATCGACATGGCGACCGGGTTGAGCATGGAACCGCCGACGGCCTGGACCGTCCGGGCCGCGATCAGCAGCTCCAGGCTGGGTGCCAGGGAACACAGCAGCGAGCCGAGCGTGAACACGACCAGCCCCGCCATGAAGACCCGCTTGCGGCCGATCCGGTCTGCCGTGGAGCCCGCGAGCATCAGCAGGGACGCGAGGACCAGGGTGTAGGCGTCGATCGTCCACTGGAGCCCGGCGGTGTCGGCGTGCAGGTCTTCCTGCAGCGACGGCAGTGCCACGTTCAGCACGGTGTTGTCCAGGCTCACGATGAGCAGGCTCATGCAGCAGACGGCGAGGACCAGCAGGCGGCGGCGGGGGCTGAGCTCGGGCATGCGCTCCAGCGTAACCCGAAATTCGATAGTGCGGTTAACTAAAGAATTTTACGAACTCATTGCACGGCACAATGGAGGCATGCCCAAGCCCCTGCAGATCGGCCCGCACACTGTTCAGCCGCCCGTCGTCCTGGCCCCCATGGCCGGGATCACCAACGCGCCCTTCCGCACCTTGTGCCGGGAGTTCAGCGGCGGCAAAGGGCTGTTCGTCAGCGAGATGATCACCACTCGGGCGCTGGTCGAGCGCAACGAGAAGACCATGCAGCTGGTCCACTTCGACGCCACCGAGAAGCCCCGCTCGATCCAGCTGTACGGCGTGGACCCGGCGACCGTCGGCAAGGCCGTCCGCATGATCGCGGAGGAGGACCTCGCCGACCACATCGACCTGAACTTCGGGTGCCCGGTGCCGAAGGTGACGCGCAAGGGCGGCGGGTCGGCACTGCCGTACAAGCGGAATCTGCTGCGGGCGATCCTGCGCGAGGCGGTCTCCGGGGCCGGGGAGCTGCCGGTGACGATGAAGATGCGCAAGGGCATCGACGACGATCACATCACCTACCTCGACGCCGGCCGGATCGCGGTCGAGGAGGGCGTCACGGCGATCGCGCTGCACGGCCGTACCGCCGCGCAGCACTACGGCGGCACGGCCGACTGGGAGGCCATCGCCCGCCTGAAGGAGCATGTGCCGGAGATCCCGGTGCTCGGCAACGGCGACATCTGGTCGGCCGAGGACGCGGTCCGGATGATGCGGGAGACCGGCTGCGACGGCGTCGTCGTCGGGCGGGGGTGCCTGGGGCGGCCGTGGCTGTTCTCGGACCTGGTCGCCGCCTTCGAGGGCCGCCCCGAGGACATCGCGCGTCCCGCGCTGCGCGAGGTCGCCGACGTGATGGTCCGGCACGCCACGCTCCTCGGCGAGTGGATCGGCGACGAGGCGCGGGGCGTCATCGACTTCCGCAAGCACGTCGCCTGGTACCTGAAGGGCTTCGCCGTCGGCTCCGAGATGCGCAAAAGGCTCGCCGTCACCTCGTCGCTGTCGGAACTGCGGTCCGGACTCGACGAGCTGGACCTCGATCAGCCCTGGCCGCTCGGGGCGGACGGGCCGCGGGGCCGTACGTCGGGCAACAACCGGGTCGTCCTGCCGGACGGCTGGCTGAAGGACCCGTACGACTGCGCGGGTGTGAGCGAGGACGCGGAGCTGGACACCTCCGGCGGCTAGTCCTTGGTGGGGTGGGGTGTTGAGCCGTAGGCCGTCAGGAAGCGGTCGCGGAAGGCGTCCATCTTCCAGACCGGGGCGTCGGGGGCGGGTTGCAGGCCCTCCGTCCAGTTCCAGTCCGTGATCTTCTCCAGCACCTCCGGGTCCTTGGCCACGAGGGAGACGGGGACGTCCCGGCTCGCGTTGTCGCCGCTGACCCTGGCGATCGGCTGGTGGTCGCCGAGGAAGACCAGGACCGTGTCCTCGGTGCCGTAGCGCTCCAGCCACTGGGTCAGGGACGTCACCGAGTACTCGATCGACCTGCCGTACTCCTCCCGGGACTTGGTGGTGTCCGTGATGACGTCCTGCGCCTTCTCGCCGTCCCGCTGGACGGCGTCGAAGAGCGAGCCGTCGCCCAGGTCGTCCCAGTCGACCAGCGTGGGGATCGGCGCCCAGGGCTGGTGGCTGGAGGTCAGGATGATCTCCGACATCAGGGGCTTGTCGCGCTTCTTGCCGTGGACCATGCGCTGGAAGGCCTCCAGTGCGTACTGGTCCGGCATGGTCGACCAGCTGAACTTCGGTCCCTGGTACCCGAGTCCGAAGGCGTCGTAGACCTTGTCCAGGCCGTAGAAGTCGGCCTCCGGCCAGGCCTTCTGGATGCCCGGCATGATGCCCACCGTGTCCCAGGCGCCGGTCTTCCGGAACGCCTTGGTGAGGGACAGATGGTCGCCGGAGGTGACGGTGGTGTAGCGCTGCTGGTTGTCGATCCACAGGCCGGACAGGAACGTCGAGTGGCCCAGCCAGCTGCTGCCGCCGTAGGTCGAGGAGGTCAGCCAGCCGCTCCGCGCCCGGTAGCCCGCCGCCTGGAGCGACTTGGTGCTCGCGTCGAGCGTGTCCGTCACGCCCGGTGCCATGACCGGGTCCTCGATGGCGCTTCTGCCGTAGCTCTCGATGAACGAGAAGATCACGTCCTTGCCGCGCAGGTCGGGCAGGAGCTGGGCGGGCGGAGTCGCGCCGAAGGTGTCCGCCCTCGCCTCCTTCGCGAAGGCCGCCTCGTCCTTCAGGGTGGCCTGCACCCGCCTCGCCTGGATCGCCAGCGCGGAGGCCGCCCGGTCGGCGGCGAGGGGCATGCCGGCCGGCTGGAGGCCGAGGGTGGAGCAGGTGATCCAGACCGTCCCGGCGACGAGGGTGGCCTTGGTGGCCCGCTGTCGGTGGCCGGCGAGGAAGGTGGCGAGGCGGACGGTGGCCAGGGCGGTGAGGACGAGGAGGAGTACGGCGACCAGGACGGCGCCGATGGTCGCGGTGAGCGTGGTGGCGGCGCCCATCGAGTCCTTCATGTACCCCTGGGCGTCGTCGAGGAGGGACCAGTCGAGGACGAGGTTGAAGCCCCGGCCCAGGTAGGCGCGGAACCCCATGTCCAGGAAGTTGAGAACGGTGAGTGCACCGAGGGCGGTGCCCGCCACGGCCGCGAGGGCGATGCGCGGACGCCGGGGCAGCGCGAGCAGGACGGCGCCACCGACGATCGCTTCCGCGGGGATACGGGCGAAGCGGTTGGGACGCAGGGCGGCCAGGCTGTTGGGGAGGAGAAGGGCGCCCAGGACCAGCACCGCGCAGAGAACGGTGACGACCAGTGACTTCCAGCCCCGGCCACCCGAACTCCGGTTCTTGGCGGCACTGCGGTCCTTGGCCGCGTCGACGTCCTCGCTTGCGCCGCCGTCCGCGCCCGCGCTGCCGTTCTCCGCCGCGCCGCGTTGTCCGCCCGAGCCGCCGTCCTCGCCCGCGGTCGTGCCGCTGTCCCTGGCTGGGCCGCTGTCCCTGGCTGGGCCGCTGTCTCCGGGCGGGCTGCCGTCCTTGGCCGCGCTGCTGTCCTTGGCCGCGGTGGCCTTACCCGCCGCGCCGCTTTGTCCGCCCGAGCCCCCGTCCTTGTCCGAGTCGCCGACCCCGCCCGCGTTCACGTCCTCGGCTGTGCCGCCGTCCGCGCCCGCGCTGCGGTTCTCCGCCGCGCCGCCTTCTTCGGCCGCGCCCGCTTTGCCGTCCTCGGCCGTGCCGCCGTCCCCGCCCGAGCCGTCTTCGCCCGACGGGGCGTCTTCCCCCGGCGGGGCGGTTGTGGCGGGCGAAGGTATCGCCGCCTCCGTGGTTGTGGCCTCGGGGGGCGTTGGTTGCGGTGGGCGGTGTAGGCGCGTGAAGGCGGGCACCCGGTGGTCCTTCCGTGCGGTCCCTGGTGGCGGGGGCCCGCCGTGATGTCGTACGGGCCCGCACCCGCGCTTGTTCAGCCCGTCCGCCCCACCGTTCGGTGAACAACCGGGGCGCTACGCCCCGCCCACCGCCGTCAGCAGGGCCAGGGGGGCCGTCGCCGAGCGGGACTCCCGGACGCAGGCGTGGGGGTAGGGGACCGGCTCGGGGTGGGTGTCGCGGCCGTAGCCCGCCAGGACCTCCGGCAGGCGGTGGCCCGTGGTCGTCGCCGCGTCGACCAGGGCGTGCGCCACGGTCCGGGCCTCGTCGTGCAGGCCGTAGCGGGACAGGCCGAGGGTGATCAGCGCGTTGTCGTGCGGCCACACCGAGCCGCGGTGGTAGGAGAGCGGGTGGTACGCAGGCTGGCCCGCGGCCAGGGTGCGTACGCCCCAGCCCGAGAAGAAGTCCGCCTCCAGCAGGCGCCGGCCCACCAGTGCGCCGTACTCCTTGTCCAGCAGGCCCGACCAGAGCAGATGCCCGGCGTCCGAGGCCAGCGCGTCCACCTGGCGGCCCTCGCCGTCCAGGGCCAGCGCCGGGAAGGAGTGCTCCGGCATCCAGAAGTCCCGCTGGAAACGGTCCCGCAGGTCGCCGGCCGCCTGCTCCAGCAGCGCCGCGTACGTCGCGTCCGCCCACACCGTCCGCGACAGCCCGGCCGTGCGCCGCAGCGCGTCGTACGCGTAGCCCTGCGCGCCCGCCGCCATCACCGGGCCGCTCGCCCGGGTGCCGTCGGCCCAGCAGATGGCGCCGGGGGAGTCCTTCCAGTTCTGGTTGGCCAGGCCGCCGCGGTCGGCGCGGTAGACCAGGTAACCGCGGGAGGTCAGGCCGCCGTGGTCCAGCATCCAGGCGACGGCGGCCCGGGCGTGCGGTTCCAGCCGGCGGGCCAGGACGACGTCCCCGGTGTGTTCCACGTACGCGCCCAGCAGGACCAGGAAGAGCGGGGTCGCGTCCACCGAGCCGTAGTAGCGGCCGTACGGCACCTGGCCGAAGTGGGCCAGCTCGCCATGCCGGACCTCGTGCACGATCTTGCCGGGCTGCGCCACCGAGGCCGTGCCCGTCTCCCGGGCCTGGGTGGCGGCCAGCGCGGGCAGGACGGCCGCCGCGAGGGCCGGGCGGTACGGGAGGGCGAACAGGGAGGTGAGCAGGGCGTCCCGGCCCAGCAGGGTCAGGAACCAGGGGGCGCCCGCGGCCGGTACCCGGACCTCCTCGCCGTCCAGACCCGTCGCCGGGATCTGCAGCGAGGCCAGGTCCGCCAGGCCCCGGGCGCAGGCCGCCGCCAGCTCGGGCCAGCCGGTGGGGAAGGAGACGCCCGTCACGAACTCGCCCTCCAGGGCGATCAGCTGGTCGTTCAGCGCGGCGGGGGAGCGCGGTACGCGCAGCGCCCGCTTGTCGCCGTGCGGGCGGGCCATCACCCGCAGCGCCAGTTCCGCCGAGCCGTGCGGGTCCAGGTCCAGGGTCCAGACCAGGCGCCGCGCGCCGGTTCCGGTCTCCTCCACCGCGTCCGGGGCCGGCTCGGCGGTGACCGTCGTACGGGATCGCCATTCACCGCGCCGGTAGGTGAACTCCAGGCCGTGGTCGAGGACATGGCGGGAGCGGGTGGCGCCGGTCTTGGTGTAGGTGCGGTGGTCGGAGCGCAGTTCGAACTGGTCGGTGAAGTCCGCGTCCGCGGTGATCGCCAGGCGGACCGTGGAGGGGACGGGGAGGTTGCTGGTCACCCGCAACAACTCCACGAACGAGCCGTCCCCCACCGCCTGTTCGCGGAAGAGCGTGTACGCCGGGGGCTCCTGGCGGCCGCCCCGGGGGACCAGGACGCAGCGGGCGGTGTCTCCGTCGGCCACCGGGGTCAGCGCCTCCGGCACCGCGCCGTCCAGCGTCAGCTGCCAGCGGCTGAGGTGCCGGGCGTCACGGACGAACAAGCCGTCCGGCGAGCCGACGCCCCGCACACCGCTGATGTCCCCGCCGTCCCCCACGGCGGCGAACGTCTCCCCGTGCACGAGCAGATGATGGCGCTCCGTCATCCCCGGTCCCCTCCCTTGACTTCCCTCACGCCGTACGGGTCCCTCGCGGGCTCGTCGTGCAGCAGGTCGAGCGCGAGCGCCGCGGTCCAGCTGAAGTCGGCGGTGCCGCAGGCCGCGCCGGTGTACGGGTCGACGTACTCCGCGAATCCGGAGCTGCCGGCCAGTTCCAGCACCGAGCGCCGCAGCGCGTCGGCCGCATGGTGCTCGCCGTGGGTGCGCAGGCCGCGCTCGATCAGCCACGCGGTGTTGAACCAGGCCGGGCCGCGCCAGTAGCGGTGCGGGTCGAAGGCCTCGCCGAGCAGGTCGTAGCTCGGCACCAGACGGGTGGTGTCGCCGAGCGAGAAGTGCGGTCCGCGGGCGGTGCGCACCAGGGCCTCGGCGGTTCTGCCCGGCAGCGTGGGCACCAGGAGCGGGATCAGGCCGGAGACCGACCGCTCCGGGATCAGCCCGCCGCCGCGCACGTCCCGGCAGCAGAACATCTCGCGCTCGGGGTCCCACAGGCGCTCCACCAGGGCGCCCGTCAGGCGCTCGGCGCGCGCGTGGCGGGCGGTGCCCGTCGCTCCCAGTTCGCGGGCGATCCGGGCCAGGGCGTGCTCGGAGGCGATGAGCAGGGCATTGAAGGCCGGGTCCTCCACGGCGAACGCGCCCGTCCCGTCGGCGTAACCGCCGTCCCGGTAGTCCGTCGCCAGCCGGACGTACCGCCCGTAGTCCAGATCCGTCGGCCGGTCCTCGGGGGCGCCGTGGTCCAGGTCGGCGCGGCGGAAGGAGCGCGCCGGGGCGGGGGCGACGCGGGCCAGCGGGGCGTCCCAGCAGGGGCTGTTGTCCATACCCTGTTCCCACGGGTGCACGACGGAGGCGAGGCCGCCGCCGCCCAGGTCACGCCGGTGCAGCAGATAGCGGTGCCAGGCCGCCAGCTTCGGGTAGACCCGGGCCAGGAAGCCGCTCCCGCGGGACAGGCCGGGGTCGGCCAGGTGCACCAGCCAGGCGGCCAGGGCGTGCACCGGTGGCTGCACGATGCCGGACGTCTGTACGGTGCGCGGGGCGCCCGCAGCGCGCCCCGCGGTCGAGGAGCGCCAGAAGTCGGGGCTCGGGAAGTACGCGTCGAGCGGCACGGAGGGGTTGAAGACGATGTGCGGGATCCGTCCGTCGCCCCACTGGGCGGCCAGCAGCGTCTCCAGCTCGGTCTGGGCCCGTAACGGCGACAGATGCCGCAGGCCGATCGCGATGAACGCCGAGTCCCAGGACCACTGGTGCGGATACAGCCCGCGCGACGGGACCGTGGAGGCACCCGTCCAGTTGGACTCCAGGACCCGGGCGGCCGCGAGGTGCAGCGAACCTGCCGTGCCGGCCGGGTCGTATACGAAGGGCCGCTGTGCGGGGCGGGCGGCTAAAGCGGCGATGCGATCCACTCGGGACTCCCCGGAGACGACTGGGCTGATCGGTTCGGCAGTGGCTACCGTAGGGTTACGTCTATTTAACACGCAAAACTCAATATGTAATGCAAGCTTGAGAAACACAAGGGGGTGCGCATGACGGGTCGCGGTCAGGTCAGCGCCGGCGATCTGCTCGAACTGGTCCGCACCGGCCGGGCCACCACGCGCGGGGCCCTGCAGCAGGTCACCGGGCTGTCCCGGGCCACCGTCGGGCAGCGCCTGGACCGGCTCTTCCGCGCGGGCTGGCTGCGCGAGGGCGCCGGCGGCCCGGTCGACTCCCCGCTGGGTGGGCGCCCCTCGATCACCCTGGAGTTCGACGACGCGCACGCCGTCGTCCTCGCCGCCGACCTCGACACCCGGCACGCCCGCGCCGCCGTCCTGACGCTGACCGGCGAGATCCTCGCCGAGCACGGCGGCACCTTGGTCGTCGAGGACGGTCCCGAGGCGGTCCTCGGCGAACTGGGCCGCTGGTTCGCCGACCTGCTGGGGAAGGCCGGCCACCGGGCCGGCGAGGTCTGCGGCATCGGACTCGCGGTGCCGGGCCCGGTCGACAGCGAGACCGGCCGGGTGATCCAGCCGCCGATGATGCCCGGCTGGGACGGCTACGACATCACCGGCCGTCTCGCCAGATCCTTCACCGAGCACACCGCGGCGCCCCGGGTGCCGGTCCTCGTCGACAACGACGCCAACCTCATGGCGTACGGCGAGCAGCGCACCGCATACCCCGACTGCTCGGCGTTCGTGCTGGTCAAGGTCTCCACCGGGATCGGCGCGGGCGTCGTCGTGGACGGCTCGCTCTTCCGGGGCATCGACGGGGGCGCCGGGGACATCGGGCACATCCGGGTGGGCGCCGACGCCCTGTGCCGCTGCGGGTCCTACGGCTGTCTCGCCGCCGTGGCGAGCGGCGGTGCCGTGGCCCGGCGGCTGGCCGAGGCCGGGGTGCGGGCGGCGTCCGGCTCGGATGTGCGGGAGCTGCTGGCGACGGGGCATCCGGAGGCCGTGGGCCTGGCCCGGGAGGCGGGACGGCAGGTCGGGGACGTGCTGGCGACCGTGGTGACGCTGCTCAACCCCGGGGTGCTGATGATCGCGGGCGACCTGGCCGGGACGCCGTTCCTGACCGGCGTGCGCGAGCTGCTCTACCAGCGGGCGCTGCCGCGCTCCACCGCTCATCTGGAGGTCGTCACCTCCCGGCTGGGCGAGCGGGCCGGTCTGGTCGGGGCCGGAGCGCTGGTCGTGGAGCATCTGTACGCGCCCGAGCGGGCCGAGGAGCGGCTCACCGCGCTCGGCGTGTGACCGGCGCGTTTCCGGTCTCACGCCACGTCCGCATGGTGAAATCCCGGCGGCTGTGGCAGCGTGATTCTCGCCACCCTTGATAAGGGTTGCGCTCAGATGAGCGAATCATGGGCTACTGCACTTCTCCAAGGGGTGGCACTCGGTGCCACCCCTTGATCGTTCATCGAGCGAACTCAGACGTGGAGAGAGCCGCTCAGGTGAGCGCATTCTCTGGGTCCGGGGAGGTGTATTCGTTCAAGAAGTGAACACATGGCGGTGCGCTTCCTTGCCAAGCTTTGACTTTCGATCCGGTGGGTGACGACTGGTTACAGGCGCATGACGCACAAGTGGACGTACCCAGGCGCCTTCGATCTGGGTATGTTCCTCGCCGTCAGGGCAGCCACCGAGTCCTCGAGGAGTTGGGACCCGTGTCGGAAAACAAAAAGTTCGTTTACGACTTCACCGAGGGCAACAAGGAGCTCAAGGACCTTCTGGGCGGTAAGGGTGCGAACCTCGCCGAGATGACCAACCTGGGCCTCCCCGTCCCCCCCGGCTTCACGATCACCACCGAGGCCTGCAAGGTCTACCTCGACAGTGGCGAGGAGCCGGCGGCACTGCGTGACGAGGTGAGTGCGCACCTCGACGCCCTCGAGGCCAAGATGGGCAAGAAGCTCGGCCAGGCCGACGACCCCCTCCTCGTATCGGTACGTTCCGGTGCCAAGTTCTCCATGCCCGGCATGATGGACACGGTGCTGAACATCGGCCTGTCCGACAAGTCGGTGCAGGGCCTGGCCAAGCAGGCCGGCGACGACCGGTTCGCCTGGGACTCCTACCGGCGCCTCATCCAGATGTTCGGCAAGACCGTCCTCGGCGTCGACGGCGAGCTGTTCGAGGAGGCGCTGGAGGCGGCGAAGGCGGCCAAGAAGGTCACCGTCGACACCGAGCTGGAGGCGGCCGACCTCAAGAAGCTCGTCGCCAAGTTCAAGAAGATCGTCAAGACCGAGGCGGGCCGGGACTTCCCGCAGGACCCGCGCGAGCAGATGGACCTCGCCATCAAGGCGGTCTTCGACTCCTGGAACGGCGACCGCGCCAAGCTGTACCGCCGTCAGGAGCGCATCCCGCACGACCTGGGCACGGCCGTCAACGTCTGCTCGATGGTCTTCGGCAACCTGGGCCCGGACTCGGGCACCGGCGTCGCCTTCACCCGTGACCCGGCCTCCGGCCACCAGGGCGTGTACGGCGACTACCTGCAGAACGCGCAGGGCGAGGACGTGGTGGCGGGCATCCGCAACACCGTGCCGCTGGCGGAGCTGGAGACGATCGACAAGAAGTCGTACGACCAGCTGATGCAGATCATGGAGACCCTGGAGAACCACTACAAGGATCTCTGCGACATCGAGTTCACCATCGAGCGCGGCCAGCTCTGGATGCTGCAGACGCGCGTCGGCAAGCGCACGGCGGGCGCGGCCTTCCGGATCGCCACCCAGCTGGTGGACCAGGGCCTGATCGACGAGACCGAGGCGCTCCAGCGCGTCAACGGCGCCCAGCTCGCGCAGCTGATGTTCCCGAAGTTCGACGAGGAGGCCAAGACCCAGCAGGTCGGCCGGGGCATCGCGGCCTCGCCGGGCGCGGCGGTCGGCAAGGCGGTCTTCGACTCGTACACGGCCGTGAAGTGGTCGCGTTCGGGCGAGAAGGTCATCCTGGTCCGCCGGGAGACCAACCCCGACGACCTGGACGGCATGATCGCGGCCGAGGGCATCCTGACCTCCCGCGGCGGCAAGACCTCCCACGCGGCCGTGGTCGCCCGGGGCATGGGCAAGACCTGTGTCTGCGGCGCCGAGGAGCTGGAGGTCGACACCAAGCGGCGCCGGATGACCGTGCCGGGCGGGCATGTGGTGGAGGAGGGCGACCTCATCTCCATCGACGGCTCCAGCGGCAAGGTGTACCTCGGTGAGGTGCCGGTCGTCCCCTCTCCCGTCGTGGAGTACTTCGAGGGCCGGATGCACGCGGGCGCCAACGACGCCGACGAGCTGGTCGAGGCCGTGCACCGGATCATGGCGTTCGCCGACCGCAAGCGCCGACTGCGGGTGCGCGCCAACGCCGACAACGCCGAGGACGCGCTGCGGGCCCGCCGCTTCGGCGCCCAGGGCATCGGCCTGTGCCGGACCGAGCACATGTTCCTCGGTGACCGGCGTGAGCTGGTCGAGCGCCTCATCCTGGCCGACACGGAGGCCGAGCGCGAGGAGTCCCTGAAGGCGCTGCTGCCGCTGCAGAAGCAGGACTTCGTGGAGCTGTTCTCGGCGATGGACGGTCTGCCGGTGACGGTCCGCCTCCTCGACCCGCCGCTGCACGAGTTCCTGCCGGACATCACCGAGCTGTCGGTGCGGGTGGCGCTGGCGGAGGCCCGCAAGGACCCGCACGAGAACGAGCTGCGGCTGCTCCAGGCCGTGCACCGGCTGCACGAGCAGAACCCGATGCTGGGTCTGCGCGGCGTACGCCTCGGCCTGGTCATCCCCGGCCTGTTCACCATGCAGGTACGGGCCATCGCGGAGGCCGCGGCCGAGCGCAAGAACGCCAAGGGCGACCCGCGTGCGGAGATCATGATCCCGCTCGTCGGCACGGTCCAGGAGCTGGAGATCGTCCGCGAGGAGGCCGACGCGGTGATCGCGGAGGTCGAGGCGGCCACCGGCACCCAGCTGAAGCTGGCGATCGGCACGATGATCGAGCTGCCGCGCGCCGCCCTGACCGCCGGTCAGATCGCGGAGGCGGCGGAGTTCTTCTCCTTCGGCACGAACGACCTCACCCAGACGGTGTGGGGCTTCAGCCGGGACGACGTGGAGGCATCGTTCTTCACGGCCTACCTGGAGAAGGGCATCTTCGGCGTCAGCCCCTTCGAGACGATCGACAAGGACGGCGTGGGCTCGCTGGTCGCCGCCGCCGCGAAGGCCGGCCGCGAGACGCGCCCCGACCTCAAGCTCGGCGTCTGCGGCGAGCACGGCGGTGACCCGGAGTCGGTGCACTTCTTCCACGAGGTGGGTCTGGACTACGTCTCCTGCTCGCCGTTCCGCATCCCGGTCGCCCGCCTGGAAGCGGGCCGTGCGGCCACCCAGTCGGAGGGCAGCGACCACCGCTGACCTTCCCAGGCTCCGGAGCCGTCGCGGGTCCCCGACCCTCAGTACCGATCCACGGCGGCTCCGGAACGCGAGAAGGGGGCGGCACCCGTGCGGGGGTGCCGCCCCTTGGCGCGTTCTACTCCGTTCCGGCCCGGCGCCGGCGGACGGCCATCAGTACGCCCCCGCCGGCGAGGATGACGACCGCGCCGCCGCCCGCGAGGTAGGGGGTGGCGCCGTCGCCGCCGGTCGCGGCGAGGTCGGTGTCGTCGGCGGTGTCCTTGCCCGCGTCGTCGGCCGAGTCGTCGGCCGCGTCGTCGGCCGGTTCGAAGTCGGCGGGCGGCTGGTCGCAGCCGATGCCGTCCGCGTCGCGGTCCAGATGGCTGCCGTAGTGCTCGTCGCCCTCGGCGATGTTCGCGTACCCGTTGGCGTACGCCTCGGAGCAGTTCTCGAACGGGTGAGTGCCCTCGTGGGCCTGGGCGGCGCCGGGCGTCACGGCCAGCGCGAACGCGGCCACGGCTAAGGCGGCGGGCATGCGGAACAGGTTCATGGAACCCCCCTTGGTCCGGAATTGAGGTGTTGACCGTATTGAGGGGCGCATGGTGGCGCGGCGGTTCGACGGACCTGTGATGCAAGCGTGACGTGACCGGGCGGTAGCTCTGCGCCACCGCCCGGCCGTGGAGGCTAGGCCCGGAACGGACCCGTCACCTCGTAGGTGATGCCGCCCGAGGAGCTGCCCGTCGTGCCGCGCTGGCTGGAGAAGTACAGGCGGCGGCCGTCGGGGGAGAAGGCCGGGCCGGTGATCTCCGAGCCGGACTGGCCGTCGATGCGCAGGAAGGGGGCGATGACGTCGTCCGGGGTGATGACGCAGATCTCCATGGTGCCGCCGTCCTCGGCGACGAACAGGTCACCGGAGGAGGAGCCGGTGATGTTGTCCACGCCGGTGAGGGGGGCCGTGCCCGACGTCACCAGGGAGTCGTCGTAGGCCAGCTCGTAGGTGTTGTTGAGGAGGTTGAGCTGCCAGACCCGGTTGTCGCCCTTCGTGGTGAACCACACCTTGTCGTCGGCGTAGTGGCAGCCCTCGCCGCCGTTGAAGGACTTCGAGCCGGAGACCTGGGTGCGGGTGGTGGTGGGGGAGCCGTCCGGGTCGGGGACGTTCGCCCAGCTGAAGGAGCCCGAGGTGCCGGAGCCCGCGACCATCACCTGGAGGGTGCCGGAGGAGAGGTTGCCCCAGGTGTTCGGCACGAAGCGGTAGAAGCGGCCGTTCGTCTCGTCCTCGGTGAGGTAGACGACCTTGCGGACCGGGTCGGCGGCCGCCGCCTCGTGCTTGAAGCGGCCCATCGCGTCCCGCCGCACGGCCGCGTTCACGCCCCACGGGTCCGTCTCGTAGACGTAGCCCAGGGAGACCTCCTCGCAGGACAGCCAGGTGTTCCACGGCGTCTTGCCGCCCGCGCAGTTGGTGCGGGTGTTCGACAGGATGCGGTACGCCCCCGTGATCGCGCCGGTGGCGGAGAACTTCACCGCGCTCACCCCGCCGCCCGGGTTGATCTCCGAGTTGGAGACATAGATCCAGCCCGTGCCGTCCGCGTAGCAGGCCCCGCCGTCGGGGGCGTTGTGCCAGGTGTACGACGTCCCGGGGACCGTCTGACCGGACCGGGCTATCACCCGGCTGGTGAAGCCGCTGGGCAGCCGGATGCCGCGGGCGTCCGGCGCGCCGAGCGCCCCGTACGGGCCGGTGCCGGGCTGGGCGGGCGCGGCGTACGCGGCGCCGCGCCACAGGGTTCCGCCGAAGACGGCGGAGGACCCGCCGAGGACGGCCGCACGCAGGACAGTACGACGTTCCACTCTCGCTCCAAGGGAGGAGTGACCGCCCCGCCACCGGTCGGCGGCGGGGGCCGTGCGGAGAGGGACGCTAGGGCGGCGGGGTTACCGTGCCCAGGGGCACCGGGTTGACAGTCCATGGACAGGTCGTGACGTTCCGCGGAGCGCGTCCTCTCGTAGGCTGAGCGGGAGCCCGCGGCGGAGGGAGCCCGGTCATGGCCGGCTGGAACACCGGGGACGTCCCCGACCAGAGCGGACGCGTCGCCGTGGTCACCGGCGCCAACAGCGGTATCGGGTACGTCACCGCACGCGAGCTGGCCCGCCGGGGCGCCCGGGTGGTGCTCGCCTGCCGCAGCGAACGGCGCGGCGCCGAGGCCGGGGACCGGCTGGTGACCGAGGTACCGGGCGCGGAGGTGGAGTACGCGCGGCTCGACCTCGGGGACCTCGCCTCGGTACGGGAGTTCGCGTCCTGCCTGCCGTACGACCGGCTCGACCTCCTCGTCAACAACGCCGGGGTGATGGCGCTGCCCTACGGGACGACCACGGACGGGTTCGAGCGGCAGTTCGGGGTCAACCATCTGGGGCACTTCGCGCTCACCGGGCTGCTGCTGCCGGTGCTGCTGCGGACCCCGGGGGCCCGGGTGGTGACCGTCTCCAGCCTCATGCACACCGTGTCCACCGTCGACCTCACCGACCTCAACAGCGAGCGCCGCTACCGGCGCTGGATCGCCTACAGCCGGTCCAAGACCGCCAACCTGCTGTTCACGCACGAGTTGGCGCGCAGGCTCGCCGCGCACGGGTCGGACGTGGTGGCGGCCGCGGCCCACCCGGGGTACGCGGCGACCAACCTCCAGGCGGCGGGGCCCCGGATGGCGGGCCGCCGGATCGCCGAGCGCGTCATGGGGCTCGGCAACCGGGTCGTCGCCCAGTCCGCCGACGCCGGCGCCCTGCCCACGCTGTACGCGGCCACCGCACCCGGCGTGGCGCCCGACTCCTTCACCGGGCCGTCCCTCGCGGGCTGGCGCGGCGCGCCGGCACCGTCCTGGCGGGCGCCCTGGACCGTCGACGACGCGCTGGGGCAGCACCTGTGGGCCGCCTCCGAGCGGCTGACCGGGGTGGCCTACGACGCCCTGACCGCGTGAGGGTCAGTCCTTGCGGCCCGTCACGGCGACCGTGACACCGAGGCCGATCATGGTCATCCCGCCGACTCCGCCCACCGCCGACAGCCGCCTGGGTGAGCGGGCGAACCAGCCCCGGGCGGTTGCCGCGACCAGTCCCCAGACGCTGTCGGAGGCGAGCGCGATGACGTTGAAGACCAGGCCGAGCAGCAGCATCTGAGCCGTCACCTGGCCCGCGCCCCGGTCCACGAACTGGGGCAGCACGGCCGCGAAGAACACGATCGTCTTGGGGTTGGTCACGCCCACCGCGAACCCCTCCCAGAAGGTGCGCGCACTGCCCGGCCCGGCGACCCCCGCCGGGTCCTCGGCGAACGCGGCCCGCAGCGCCCCGCGCTCCCGCCAGGCCCGGATACCCAGGTACACGAGGTAGGCGGCACCGGCGAGCTTGAGGGCCGTGAACACCAGCACCGAGCGCTCCACGACCGAGCCGACCCCGAACGCCACCGCCAGGACCAGCACATAGGCCCCGGCGGTGTTGCCCGCCACGGTCGTCAGGGCGGCCCGCCGGCCCTGGGCGAGGGCCCGGCCGACGACGAAGAGCACGCTGGGTCCGGGGACCACGATCAGCAGGAACGACATGGCCGCGAAGGCGAGGAGACGATCGGTGGGCACCATGCCGCCATGGAAGCAGCGCCCGCCCCCGCTCGGCCAGCCGTTTTCTCAGGCGGTGGCCCCGCCGTCCAGCACCGGGCCGGTACCGACGGCCGTGCGGACCGGGTGCGTCCGCACCCGTACCGACTCGTCGTCCAGGCACTGCCCGGAGGCGAGGTCGAACCGCTGCTTCAGCAGGGGGGAGGCCACGAAGGGCCGCCCCTGGTGGGTGCCGGTCAGTCCCCGGGAGAGGACCCCGGCCCCGCTGAACGGGTCGCGGTTGTCGATGGCGTACAGCGTGCCGGCACGGTCGCGGAAGAGGGCCGCCTGGCTGCCGTCCGGCAGCAGGGCCGCCACTCCGCGGCCCGGGAGCAGTCGGCTCAGGTCGCAGACCGTGAACCAGGTGTCCTCACCGGAGTCCAGCTGGAGCTGGACCTTGAGGTCGGTCGTCTCGGGGGCCAGGGTCATCGCTGGGCGCTTCCTTCCAGGGGGCGGCGGCCGATGGACAGCAGCGGCAGGTCGGGCTTGATCTGGTCGCGCTCGGGGACGAAGCCGACGACCGGGTCGGGGGTGTCCGGCGCGTTCACGAAGGACACGAACCGGGCCAGCTTCTCGGGGTCGTTGATGGTCTCGGCCCACTCGTCGCGGTAGTGGTCGACATGGGCCGCCATCAGGGACTCCAGCTCCTCGCAGATCCCGAGGGAGTCCTCGACGACCACGTCCCGCACGTGGTCCAGGCCGCCCGGGATCCGCTCCAGCCAGGTCGAGGTGCGCTCCAGCCGGTCGGCGGTGCGGATGTAGAACATCAGGAACCGGTCGATCAGGCGGATCAGTTCGGCGTCGGAGAGGTCCTGGGCGAGCAGGTCCGCGTGGCGCGGGGTGGCGCCGCCGTTGCCGCCGACGTAGAGGTTCCAGCCGTTGGCGGTGGCGATCACGCCGAAGTCCTTGGACTGGGCCTCGGCGCACTCGCGCTGGCAGCCCGAGACCGCCGACTTGAGCTTGTGGGGTGACCTGAGCCCTCGGTAGCGCAGCTCCAGGTCGATCGCCATCCGGACGGAGTCCTGCACGCCGTAGCGGCACCAGGTCTGGCCCACGCAGGACTTCACCGTGCGCAGCGACTTGCCGTAGGCGTGGCCGGACTCGAAGCCGGCGTCCACCAGCCGGGTCCAGATCAGCGGGAGCTGCTCGACGCGGGCGCCGAACATGTCGATGCGCTGGCCGCCGGTGATCTTCGTGTAGAGCCCGAAGTCGCGGGCGATCTCGCCGATCACGATCAGCTTCTCCGGGGTGATCTCACCGCCGGGGATGCGGGGCACGACCGAGTACGAGCCGTTCTTCTGGAGGTTGGCGAGGAAGTGGTCGTTGGTGTCCTGCAGCGCCGCCTGCTCGCCGTCGAGGACATAGCCCTCGGCGCCGATGGCCGGGGCGAGGGAGGCGATGATCGAGGCCACCGTGGGCTTGCAGATCTCGCAGCCGTCGCCGCCCCGGGCGCCGTCCCGGCCGTAGCGGTCCAGCAGGTCCTGGTACTTGTTGATGCGCAGGGCGAGGACGATCTCGTAGAGCTCCTCGCGGGTCTGGCCGAAGCAGCCGCACAGGCCCTTGTCGACCTCGACGCCGGACGCCTCCAGCTCGGCGGTGACCAGTTGGCCGAGCACCTTGACGCAACTGCCGCAGCCCGTACCGGCCTTGGTGCACTTCTTCACCTCGGGCACGGTCGTGCACTGGTGGTCGGTGACCGCGCCGCGGATGGTGCCCTTGGAGACGTTGTGGCAGGAGCAGATGATCGCTTCGTCGGGCAGGGCGGACGGGCCGAGCTGGACCGGGGCGCCCGCGCCGGCCGGCAGCACCAGCGACTCGGGGGAGACCGGCGGGACCGAGCCGGTGAAGGCGCGCAGGGTGCCGTACGCCTCCGCGTCGCCGACCAGGATGCCGCCGAGCAGGGTGCCGTCGCGGCCGATGACCAGCTTCTTGTACAGGCCCGCGCGGGAGTCGGAGTAGACGACGTCCAGGCAGTCCTCGGTGGTGCCGTGCGCGTCGCCGAAGGAGGCGACGTCCACGCCGAGCAGCTTCAGCTTGGTGGACAGGTCTGCTCCCGTGAACGCGGCCTCGTCGGCGGCGATCGTGGCGGCGGCCGTCTCGGCCTGCTCGTAACCGGGCGCGACCAGGCCGTACACCCGGCCGTCGGCGGCCAGCGCGCACTCGCCGATCGCGAACACGTGCGGGTCGTTCACCGTGCGGCACTGCTCGTCGACCGCGATGCCGCCGCGCTCGCCGACGGTGAGGCCGCAGTCGCGGGCCAGTTGGTCGCGGGGGCGGACACCGGCGCTGAACACCACCAGGTCGGTGGCGAGTTCGGAGCCGTCGGAGAGCTTCATGCCGGTGACGGCGCCCTCCTCGTCGACGACGATCTCCTGCGTGCCCACCCCCGTGTGCACGCTCAGGCCCATGTCCTCGATCGTGCGCAGCAGCGCCGCGCCGCCGCCCTCGTCGACCTGCACCGGCATCAGCCGCGGCGCGAACTCCACGATGTGGGAGGTCAGTCCGAGGCCCTTGAGCGCGCCGGCCGCCTCCAGGCCGAGCAGACCGCCGCCGACCACGGCGCCGGTGGTCGCCTTCTTGGCGTACTCCTCGATCGCGAGCAGGTCCTCGATCGTGCGGTAGACGAAGCAGCCCTCGGCGTCCTTGTTCGGGACGGGCGGCACGAACGGGAAGGAGCCGGTGGCGAGGACGAGCGTGTCGTACGCGAAGACCTGGCCCGACCGGGCGGTGACCTTCTTCGCGGCGCGGTCGATCGTCTCGGCCGGGTCACCGACGTACAGCTCGATCGCGTGCTTCTCGATGAACTCCATGTCCGTCATGGAGAGGTCCTCGGGTGTCTTGCCCGAGAAGTACGAGGTGAGCGCGACGCGGTCGTAGGCGGGACGCGGCTCCTCGCACAGCACGACCACGCGGTGGGTGGCGGTCAGGCCGCGCTCGGCGAGGGCTTCGAGGAAGCGCTGGCCGACCATGCCGTGGCCGACGAGCACGATCGTGGGGGTGGGCCCCGGGGTGGCGGTCATCAGGAGCCTCCGTCGTTGGTGAGCAGGTGGAGCAGGGGGGCGCCGTCCGTGGGGAGCGGCTCCGCTCCCTCCCAGGCGCGGGCGAGCGCGCCGACGGTGCCGAGTTCACCGACGAGCACGCCGCCCACCACGCGGTCGTCGCGGACGACGACCTTGCGGTAGGTGCCTCGGGTGGCGTCGGTGAGCTGGACGACGTCGTCGCCCGGGAGCGCCTCGGTCTCGCCGAACGCGGCGAGGTCGAAGGCGGAGTTGCCGTGCAGCGTCAGCCGGGTCAGCGACCGGGTGCCGGTGTAGCGGGCGGTGGCGTCCCCGGCGAGCAGTCCGGCGAGCGCGTCGGCCTGTTCCAGCGCCGGGGTGGCGAGGCCGTAGAGCGTGCCGTCGTGCTGGGCGCAGTCGCCGACGGCCCGGATGTGCGGGTCGGAGGTGCGCAGTTCGTCGTCGACGAGGATGCCCTTGTGGACGGCGAGCCCGGCGTCCTTGGCGAGCCCGGCGCGCGGGTGGACCCCGCAGGCCAGCACCACCAGGTCGGCGTCGAGGGCGTATCCGTCGGCCATCTCCACCGAGCGGACCGCGCCGCCGACGCAGCGCACGTCGCGCACCCGGCACTCGGTGTGGACCTCGACGCCGAGGTCCCTCAGATGCCGCAGCACCAGTTTGGAGGCGCCCGGGTCGAGCTGGCGCTCCATGAGCCGCTCGGACTGCTGGGCGAGGACGACCTGGGCGCCGCGCACGGCGAGCGCGCGGGCCGCGGAGACGCCGAGCAGCCCGCCGCCGATGACGACGGCGCGCACTCCGGGCCGTACCGCCTTGGACAGGCCCAGGCAGTCGTCCATGGTGCGGAACGCGTGCACGCCCTCGGGCAGCACATGATCGGCGGTGAACAGTCCGCGCAGCGGCGGCAGCACCGGGTTGGAGCCGGTGGCCAGGACCAGCGTGTCGTATGCGATCTTCGCGCCGTCCGCGCACTCGACGGTGCGCTCCTCGCGGTCGATGCGGGTGACCCGGGTGCGCAGGAGCCCGGCCGGGGTGGGCAGCGCGATCACCTCGGGGGCGTACCGCCCGGCCAGCACCTCGGCGAGGAGGACCCGGTTGTAGGGCCGGTGCTCCTCCTCGCCGATCAGCAGCGCGGGCGTGCCGAGCTCACCGAGCCGCCGGGCGAGCCGTACGCCCGCGAGGCCGGCGCCGATCACCACCACACGCGTATTCGAGGTCATGCCATTGAGCGTGCGGTGCGGGTGTTTCCCGACCGCATCACGTCTGTTTCCCGCGAGGAACGCTGCCCTCAGCGGGGCCCGGGGGGTGGTGTGAGGGTTTCCCGGGGACGGCCGGGGCGGGCTGTGAGGACGGGAAGGGTTCCGGGGGTCCTCGGCCAGGCGGTCTGGCTGTCTGGCTGTCTGTCGGCCTGGCGGCCCGGCGGTCTGGCGGTCGGGGGCCTGGTGGCTGGGCGGCCTGTCGGCCCTGCGGCCGAGGGGCCGGGGGCCGGGCGGTCGGGGGGCCGGGGGCCTAGCGCTTGTCGTGCAGCAGCAGGTCGATCATTCCCGTGGTGTCCTCCTCGCCCCGGTCCTGGGCGAGCAGCCGGTCCATCAAGGTCATGTACGGCGTCAGCAGTTCCGCGCTCACCCCCTGTTCCTCGGCGGTGCGCAGCAGGGTGGCGTTGCCCGCCGCCTGCATGGCGAGGTTGGAGACGACGTTCTTCGTGTAGTCCTCGCTCTCCAGCTGGTCGGCCGTGGAGTGGACGGTGTGCGCCATCGCGGTGAGCCAGCCCTGGAGCAGTGCCGCGAACTCCTTCGGCGCGATGTCCTCCCGGCGCACCAGCGCGAAGGCGTGGAAGATCCCGGCGAACATCCCGGTCATCGCGCTGAGCAGCGCCACGTCGTGCAGCGCGGCGAAGCCCGGGTCTGTGCCGACCCAACTGGTCCCGGCCGGGACGGCCAGGGTCTCGCGGTGCTCCTCGAAGAGCTCCGGGGAGCCGCTGTAGAAGACGTACGCCCCGCTGTCCGCGCCGCCGATCATCGGCGGTACGGCCATGATCCCGGCATCCACGAAACGCGCGCCGCGCTCCTCGGCCCAGGCGGCGCGGGCACGGCCCTGGGCCGGGGTGCCGGTGGTGAGGTTCACCAGGTCCCGGCCGGTGAGATCGGCGTCGGCGAGGGCCTCGCCGAGGGAGTCGTCGTCGAGGAGGCAGGCGATCACCAGGCGGTTGGCGGCCACCGCCCGGGCGGCGCTGCTCGCGACCGTGGCCCCCTCGGCGGCCAGCGCCTCGGCTCGGGCGGGGGTGCGGTTCCAGACGGTCACCGGATGTCCGGCGGCGAGCCAGGCACGGGCCAGGGCGGTGCCCATGGCGCCGGTGCCGAGCAGGGTGAGGGGGGTGCGCGGGGTCGGGGAGGAGGCGTTGTCAGTCATGGCGGTTAGCCTCGTAGAGAGTGAACGTCCTGCTCAAGTACGTACTTTGGAGTGGGCGCTTACCTCCGGGAAAGCATCGAGGCAGGGGGACCGACATGGCGACGGGGCGACGGCCGGGGTCGTACGTCTGCGGCATCGACGCGGCGATGGACGTGATCGGCGGCAAGTGGAAGGTGCTCATCCTGTGGGAGCTGTCGGTGCGTCCGCACCGCTTCGGGGAGCTGCGCCGCGGGCTGCCGGGGGTGACGGAGAAGGTGCTCGCCGCCCAGCTGCGGGAGCTGGAGGCGGACGGCATCGTGCACCGCGAGGAGTACGACGAGGTGCCGCCGCGCGTCGAGTACTCGCTGACACCGAAGGGCGTGAGCCTCAACACCGCCCTGGAACCGCTGGGCGACTGGGGCAAGAGCAACATCCTGGGCGGGTCAGCGGCTGCCGGTGAGGTGCGCGAAGACGACGACGTTGCCCTGATAGCCCGTGGCGCGTGAGTAGCCCCCGCCGCAGGTGATCACCCGCAGCTCCGGGCGGCGGGCCGCGCCGTAGACCTTCTCGTCGGGGAAGTCCCGGGCGTCGTACACCTCGACGGAGTCGACCGTGAAGACGGCGGTGCCTCCGTCGCGCCGGTCCACCTCCACCGTGCTGCCCTTGCGCAGGGCGCCCAGGCGGTAGAAGACGGCGGGCCCCTCGGCGTTGTCGACATGGCCCGCGACGATCGCGGTGCCGCGCTCGCCGGGGGTCGTCCCGGCCTCGTACCAGCCGGCCAGGTTCGTCCGCTCGGCGGGCGGGACGTCCAGGCTGCCGGCCGCGGTGAGGCCGAGGCCCATCAGGGGGGCGTTCACCCGGATCGACGGGATGCGGATCCGGTCGGGCGGGGACGGCGGCAGCGCGGGCGCGGCGGACGGCTGCCGGCCGGCGGGGTCGGCGTGCGCCTGGGCGGCGGACGGCTGCGGTGGGGGGTGCCGCTCGGCGCCGCTGCGCAGCAGCCAGGCCCCGGAGCACAGGGCGACCACGGTGACGGCCGCTATCGCGGCGTTGCTGTACTTGCGCACCCGAGCCTCCTGGACGAGCCCTGTTCCCCCTCCGGGCCGCGAGGGGCGTCGGACCCGGAGGGGGAGGGGACATGCGGTACCGGCGGGACGGACAGCGGAGGGTGTCCGTCAGATCCCGTCGCCTCTCGCCCGGCGATGCAGGAGCCAGGTACCGCCCGCGGCGGCGACGGCGAGAGCCGCCACACCGGCCGCGGTCTGCACGGGGTCGGGGCCGAGTGCGCCGCCGACCCCCGTCTTCACACTGCCTCGCGGGTGCACCGACTGCCGCTGCGAGGTCAGCGTCACCACCAGGTCGCCCGTGACCTGGCGCCCGCCACCGGTACAGGCCGCGGTGATCTCGTACGTCCCCGGCTGCGCGCTCGGCGGCACCCGGAACCGGCCGCTCGCGTCCCGCTCCTCGCCGCCCGGCGCCAGCGTGAAGGTCCCGGCGCCGACCGCGCTGGCGTCGCCCGTCGCGGTGCCGCCGTCTCCGCAGGCGGAGGTGTGCACGGTGACCTGTTCGCCCGGCACGGCCGAGGCGGGGCGCACTTCCAGGCTCCCGGCACCCGCGGCGTAGGCCGGTGCGGCGACCGGACCGGCGGTCACGACAGCGAGCGCGCTCCCGATCAGCAGACGGGCGGTACGGCGCATCAATGCTCCCTGGGGATCAGCGGTGGATCACTGCCCTTCCGAGGTAAGGGGCAGCGAGCCGGACGCGCTTCCTGAGGGGCCGTCAGAATTGGGGTGAATGGGTGTCAGGAACCAGGGAAGGGGGCCGTGTTTACGCAGGTCAGTGCCCTTCCGCAGAGGCGCCGGGGAAGTGCGTGCGCGGCGCGTGTGAACGGGTGACGCGCCCCAGCGCTTGACCTCAACAATGGTTGAGGTATCACGCTGTCGGCATGACTTCCGCCATGGAACCCCTGAATGTCGCCGTCGTGATCGGCAGCAACCGCCACGGCCGCTTCGGCCCCGTCGTCGCCGACTGGATCCTCGACCACGTCCAGCGCCGCGAGGACCTGACGCCCGAGGTCGTCGACGTCGCCGAGATCGCCCTGCCCACGTCCTTCGCCCGTACCCCGGAGGCGGCCGACGCCCTCGCCGGCGTCACGCCGAAACTGGCCCGCGCCGACGCCTTCGTCATCCTCACCCCGGAGTACAACCACTCCTTCCCGGCGGGCCTGAAGAACCTCATCGACTGGCACTACGCCGAGTGGCGCGCCAAGCCCGTGGCCCTCGTCTCCTACGGCGGCCTCGCGGGCGGTCTGCGCGCCGCGGAGCACCTCCGGCAGGTCTTCGCCGAACTGCACGCCGTGACGGTCCGGGACACCGTCTCCTTCCACAACGCCGGCGCCTCTTTCGACGACGCCGGCCGCCTGAAGGACCCGGCCGGACCGGACGCGGCGGCCAAGACGATGCTGGACCAACTGGTGTGGTGGGGAACCGCCCTGAGGGAGGCAAAGGAACGCAGGCCGTACGCGGCGTAGCCCTGGCCGGGCGGGGACGGGTCTGGAAACCGCCGGGCCGGGCCGGGGGCGCGTCCGGAGGCCGCGGGGCCGGGCGGGGGCGCGTCCGAAGGCCGCGGGGCCGGGCCGGGGGCGGGTCCGGAGGCCGCGGGGCCGGGCCGGGGGGGCGCGTCCGGAGACCGCCGAGCCGCGCGAGACCGGCCCTCGCACCTGCGCAGGCGGCGGTGGCCGCCCCGGGGCTGGCCCGCTGCTCCGCCTGCGCGGGACCGAACACCTTCGGCGTACTGACGCCGGTGCCTGCCTGGGCGGAGATCGGGCGGCGGCCGGCCGGGATCGTCGCGGCCGAACTCGCCCCGGACGGCACGAGGTCCCGGTCCTGCCGGTCCTGCCCGGTCTCGCCGGTCCCACCCGGTCTCGCTGATCCCGCCGGTCCCGCCGCACCTGCCCGGTCCCGCCGGACCGACCCGGTCTCGCCGGTCCCGCCTGCCCGGTCCCGCCGGACCCACCCAGACCCACCGCCCCCGCCCGGACCCACCCGGTCCACCGCCGTACCCCCAGGCGCCCTGGTACGACGGCACAGGCAGATGTCGTGGCGCGGGCGCCCTCCGTCAGGAGTTTGCGGGAAGGCCGGTGCCGGGAGGGACCGGCCTTCCCGGGTGTTCGGCGTCCCACGCCGCACGCGCCGCCGCTATCGCCGGTTTGTGGTCGCGGGACCAGTCCGCGAGGCCGGAGATCATGCCCGACAGGCCCGCGCCCATCGCGGTCAGGCGGTACTCGACCTGGGGTGGGAGGGTCGGATGGACGATCCGTTCGACCAGCCCGTCCCGGCACAGCCGCTTCGTGGTCAGCGACAGCATGCGCTGCGAGATGCCCGGTATCGCGCGCTCCAGCGCGCCGTAGCGGCGGCTGCCCTTGGCGAGTTCCACGACCACCAGGACCGTCCACCGGTCGCCGAGCCGGTCCAGCACATCGCGGATCCCGCAGTCGTCATCGCCACACGGCCCTACCGGAACAGGGGCGCTGAGCTGGGAACTTACGGCCGTGTTCGGGACTGACACGAAAGTGCCTCCTTACGGACCCGCCGAACCCGGCGGATGCTCGGTGCTGTTCTTACCGGGATCAACGCAAGGACTGTTCGAATGATTCTCGTGACCGGCGTTTCAGGAGCACTCGGCCGTCTGGTGCTCCAGGGCCTGACCGCGCTCGGCGGACCCGAGGTGGTGGCCGGCACCCGCGGCGGCGACGGTACGACCGCCCGCCGGATCGACTTCGACGACCCGGCGAGCCTGCCGAAAAGCTTCGCCGGGACCGACGTCCTGGTGATGATCTCGGCCGGCTACGCCGAGGACGACGCCGTGCTGGCCCGCCACGGCGCGGTGGCCGACGCGGCGGCCGAGGCGGGCGTACGCCAGGTGATCTACACCAGCCTGGCGGGCTCCGGCGAGCGCACGACCCTCGCCCTGCCGCACCGCTGGACCGAGCACCGCCTGGCCCAGGGTCCCTTCGCCACCACGGTCCTGCGCAACGGCCTCTACGCCGAACTGCTCGGCGGCCTCGCGGCGGCGAGCGCCGGAGCGGCCGCCCGGACCGGGGTCTTCTCGGCCGCCCTCGGCAGGGGACGGATGTCGGTCGTGGCCAGGGCGGACCTCGCGGACATCACCGTGCGGGTGGCGGCCGAGGCCGACCGCGCGCTCGTGGCCGGCGCCCGCAGCCGCCACGCGGGACGGACGTACGAGCTGGAGGGCGGCACCGCGCTCGGCGGCGACGACATCGCCGACCTGCTCGCCAAGCGGTACGGCAGGACCGTCACCTACCGTCCCGCACCCCTCTCCGAGGCGCGCGCCGCGCTGGCGGACCAGGGCTATGAGGCCTACCAGGTCACCCACACCCTGTCCCTGCTCTCCAACACGGGCGCGGGCTTCCTGGAGGCCCGCACCTCCGACCTGCCTGAGCTGTTGGATGCGGCGCCCCGCCCGGTGCACGACCTGGTGGCGAAGGCCGCGGCTGGCTGAACCCGCCCGCGCTCAGCTCACGCCGACCGCGCTCCACGCCGCCCCGACCGCCGCGTACTCCGAACTCCCCGCCCCGTAAAGCTCCTTCGCCGCGCTCAGCGTCGCCGTGCGCGCGCCCGCGTAGTTCGTGGACGACGTCATGTAGACCGTCAGCGCCCGGTACCAGATCGCGCCCAGCTTGGCGCGGCCGATGCCGGTGACGGAAGAGCCGTCGCAGGTGGGGGAGTCGTGGACGGTGCCGTTGATCGTCTTCGCGCCGCTTCCCTCCGCCAGCAGATACGCGAAGTGGTTGCCGACGCCGGAGGAGTAGTGGACGTCGAGACCGGCCGTCGCCGGGCTCCAGCAGTCCACCGAACTGCCGTCCCTGGAGGGCTGGTCCATGTAACGCAGCGCCTCCTGCCCGAACCCGTCCTGGACGATCTTCTCGCCGATCAACCAGTCCCCGGGGTCCGAGGAGTTGGCCGCGTGGAACTCCACCAGCGTGCCGAAGACGTCGGAGGTCGCCTCGTTGAGCCCGCCGGACTCGCCCGAGTAGGTCAGCGCGGCCGTCTTCGACGTCACCCCGTGCGCCATCTCGTGCCCGGCCACGTCCAGCGACACCAGCGGGCCGAGATTCGTCCCGTCACCGTCGCCGTACGTCATGCAGAAGCAACTGTCGTCCCAGAAGGCGTTGTTGTACCGGGTGCCGTAATGCACCCGGTTGTACGAGCCCTTGCCGTCGCCCGCGATGCCGTTGCGGCCGTGCACGCCCTTGAAGTAGTCCCAGGTCATGTCGGTGCCGTACTGGGCGTCCACCGCGGCGGAAGCGCGGTCGGTGGTCGTGCCCGTGCCCCAGTGGTTGTCGGCGTCGGTGAACACCGTCGACGGCGCCCGGCTGAGGCAGATCGTGCCCAGCAGGCAAAGGTCCGACCGGCCCCCCGCGTCGCCGGTGTACGTGCCGCCGCGTGAGGCGTCCTTGAGCTGGTACGTCGATCCCGAGAGCGTCGTGCCGAGCGGCACGGTCCCGCTGTACAGCGACTTCCCGTCGCCGCCCACCGTCTCCAGGGTGTCCCAGGCGTCGATCTGGGTGCCGGTGCGCGCGTCGGTCAGCACGGTCCGCCCGACCGGGTTGCCCAGGGAGTCCTTGGCCAGGACGTCCGTCCGCCAGGCCAGCTTCGGTGCGCCGTGCAGGGCGTCCACCACGAGCCGGGGCTCGGCGGTGAGCTGCCGGAGCGCCTCGCCGAGGTTGGCGGCGCGCAGGGCGTTCACGGCGAGGTCGGCGGCGCGGGCGGCGGGGAGCGCGGGGGTGACACCGGCGGCCGGGGCGGGAGTTCCCCTGACGGCGCGGGAGGCGCCGCGGTAGGTCCCGTCCTTGGCGAGGTGGACGACGAAGTCACCGCCCAGGACCGGCAACTGACGGTACGTCCGGTCGTACCGGACGTGCTGCGTGCCGTCCGCGTCCACGATGACGTCCCGCACCTTCGTGTCCTGCGCCGAGGTCAGCCCCAGGGCCGCGGCGTGGTCGAGGAGGGCGGCGGCCGCGTTCTCGACGGCCACGGCCCGGGTCGGCCGGTCGGCGGCGCCCGCGGACGGGGTGAGCGTCGCGGCGAGCAGCCCGGCCGCGGTGACGGCGACACCGGCGGTGGCTCGACGGGAACCTCGGACGTGCGGCCGTATCCGGCTCATGGATCTCCTCGGGAGGGAGCGGGTGATCTTGTCCTGCGATTTAAGGGGGCATGACAGATCCGTGGCCAGGGCCGTCCCGTGGAGATGTGTGAGGGGTCAGAATCGTTTCTGTGACCCTTCCGTTCTTCGTCTACGGCACGCTGCGGCCCGGCGGGCCGAACCACGACCTCTTCCTGCGCGGCCGCACGCTGACGGAGGAACCGGCGGCCCTCGGCGGGGCGTGGCTCTACGACGGACCCGGATATCCCTACGTCGTAGAGGCGCCCGGCGGACGGGTCCACGGCGAGCTGATCACGGCGCGCCCCGACGCCTACCCGGACCTCCTGAGGGCCCTGGACAGGCTGGAGGACTACACGCCGGGGGGCTCACGCAACCTGTACGAGCGCGTCGAGCGAGAGGTGCGCACCGGATCACGTCGGGTGCGGGCGTGGGTGTACGTGGCCGCACCAGCCGTGGCGGCACGGCTGCGCGCCCACGGCAGCCTCATCGACGGCGGCGACTGGGCCGTACGCCTATAGCGCGCCCTCCACCGTCTGCAGCGAGCCGTCCACCGTCTCCACCCGCACCGCGCACACCTTGAACTCCGGCATGCGGGAGGTCGGGTCGAGCGCCGGGTTGGTGAGGGTGTTCGCGCGGCCCTCGCCCGGCCAGTGGAACGGCATGAACACCGTGTCGGGGCGGATGGCGGTGGTGATGCGGGCCGGGGCCACCGCCCGGCCGCGGCGGGAGACCACGGCGAGCGGGTCGCCCTCGGCCGCGCCGAGCCGCGCCGCCAGCCGCGGGTGCAGCTCCACGAAGGGGCCGGGCGCGGCGGCGTTGAGCTCGTCGACCCGGCGGGTCTGGGCGCCCGACTGGTACTGCGAGACCACCCGCCCCGTCGTCAGCAGCACCGGGTACTCCTCGTCCGGTTCCTCGGCCGCCGCCCGGTGCGCGACCGGCACGAACCGGGCCCGGCCGTCCTCCGTGGCGAACCGGTCGTGGAAGAGCCGGGGCGTGCCGGGGTGGACCGGCTCCGGGGCGTCCCCGTCCGCCGGGCACGGCCAGAAGACGCCGTTCTCCTCGATGAGCCTGCGGTAGGTGATGCCGGAGTAGTCGGCGGGACCGCCCGCGCTGGCCCGGCGCAGCTCCTCGAAGACCTCCTCGGGGTCGGTGGGGAAGCCCTTCTCCACCCCGAGGCGGTCGGCGAGTTCGTGCATGACCTCCAGGTCGCTGCGGATGCCGTCGGGGGGCGTGATCGCCTGCCGGCGCAGCAGCACCCGCCCCTCCAGGTTCGTCGTCGTACCCGTCTCCTCCGCCCACTGCGTCACCGGCAGCACGACGTCC
Organism: Streptomyces sp. NPDC002776; assembly: GCF_053592195.1. Classification (NCBI taxonomy): domain Bacteria; kingdom Bacillati; phylum Actinomycetota; class Actinomycetes; order Kitasatosporales; family Streptomycetaceae; genus Streptomyces; species Streptomyces sp. NPDC002776. The sequence continues at coordinate 150,171 of NZ_JBSFVG010000015.1, forward strand.
GCCAGCGCCGCCGTCTCCGACAGCACCACGTCACAGACGGCGAGGAAGTCCAGGGATTTGATGCGTTCCTCGATGTGCGCGGCGCGCGGCGCGGAGACCACCGGGTTGGAGGCCATCAGCAGCAGCGCGCGAATGTCCGTGCCCAGCGCGTCCAGCAGCTCGTAGGCGCTGCGTCCCGGGCCCGGCAGCGAGTCGGGGTCCACGCCCCACACCTCGGCCACGTGCCGCCGTGCCTCGGGGTCCGTCAGCTTGCGGTAGCCGGGCAACTGGTCGGCCTTCTGGCCGTGTTCGCGTCCGCCCTGGCCGTTGCCCTGCCCGGTGAGGCAGCCGTAGCCGGACAGCGGGCGCCCCGCGCGGCCGGTCGCCAGGCACAGGTTGATCCAGGCGCCCACCGTGTCGGTGCCCTTGGACTGCTGTTCCGGGCCCCGGGCGGTGAGCACCATGGCCGCCTCCGGCTCGCAGAACATCCGTACCGCTTCCCGCAGTTCCGGCACGGACACGCCGGTGATCCGCTCGACGTACTCGGGCCAGTGCGCCAGCGCCTCCGCGCGGGCCTCCTCCCAGCCGGTGGTCCGCTCGCGGATGTACTCCTCGTCCGTGCGCCCCTCGGCGACGACCAGGTGCAGCAGCCCGAGCGCGAGGGCGAGGTCGGTGCCGGGGCGGGGCGCCAGGTGCAGGTCGGCCTGCTCCGCGGTCTTCGTGCGGCGCGGGTCGACGACGATCAGGGTGCCGCCGTTCTCCCGCAGCTCGTGGAAGAACCGCAGCGACGGCGGCATCGTCTCCGCGGGATTGGAGCCGACGAGGATCACGCAGCCCGTCTTCGGGATGTCCTCCAGCGGGAACGGCAGCCCGCGGTCCAGGCCGAACGCCTTGATCCCGGCGGCCGCCGCGGAGGACATGCAGAAGCGGCCGTTGTAGTCGATCTGCGAGGTGCCGAGCACCACCCGCGCGAACTTGCCGAGCGTGTACGCCTTTTCGTTCGTCAGACCGCCGCCGCCGAAGACCCCGACCGCGTCCGGGCCGTGCTCCGCCCGCGTGCGGCTGAGCCCCTCGGCGATCCGGTCCAGTGCCTCCTCCCAGGAGGCGGGCACCAGAGTGCCCTCGGAGCGCACCAACGGGGAGGTCAGCCGCACCCGGGAGGAGAGCACTGCCGGCGCCGTACGGCCCTTGCCGCACAGCGCGCCCCGGTTCACCGGGAAGTCCGCCCGCTCACTCAGCTCGACCGTCCCGTCCGGGGCGGGCGTCAGATTCATCCCGCACTGCAGGGCGCAGTACGGGCAGTGCGTGGGCGTGGCGGTGTTCTGCATGCCCTCCAGCGTGCTTCGGCCGTGTTACGTGCCGTGACGGCGGATTGTTACGCCACGTCGACGGCCACCTCCCCGTCGACCCCCGCGGGCGGTGAGGCACCGTTCACCGGCCGGCCGCGAGCGCTTCCGCGACCCCGGGTTCCGCCGGTCCGAGGAAGGTGGGGTCCGGCCGGAGCACCGCGTCCAGCGCGGCCTTGCCCGCCGCGAGGATCTCCCGGGTGCCGCCGTAGTACCAGGTGGCGTCGTGCGCGGCGGTCACCCCGACCCCGTACGACGTCACACCGGCCGCCTCGCACAGGGCGAGAGCCCGCCGGATGTGGAACCCCTGGCTGATCAGCACCGCCTCGTCCACCCCGAAGATCTTCTTCGCGCGTACGCAGGAGTCCCAGGTGTCGAAGCCCGCGTAGTCGCTGACGATGCGCGCGTCGGGCACCCCGTGCCGGGTCAGATAGGCGCGCATGGCGTCCGGCTCGTCGTAGTCCTCGCGGCTGTTGTCGCCGGTGACCAGGACGACCTTCACCCGTCCCGCGCGGTACAGCTCGGCCGCCGCGTCCAGCCGGTGGGCCAGGTACGGCGACGGCTCCCCCTGCCACAGGCCCGCGCCGAAGACGACGGCCACGTCGGTGCGCGGCGCGTCGGCGAGGGAGCGCAGCCGGTCGCCGGTGGAGACGTACATCCAGGTCATCGGAGTCAGGGCCAGCACACACGCCGCCATCAGCGCCTGCACCAGCCGGCGTTGTGCGGTGCGGGTGCGCGGCAGGCGGATCCTCATGCACCGTAGGACGCCGGGCGCCCGCGCCCGGTTGCGTGACCAAGGTCACTCGGGCCGCCGAAAGCCCAGGTCAGGCCGGTTCACAGCGCCGGGGCCCGGACGGTGAACCTACGGAAAAGACCCGTGACCCCCGCGCAACGGCGTGGCAACCTCCGGCCCCCACCATCGGTTCATGACGGCGTCGCCCTCACTTCACGACGAGTCCACGTCCCTCGACAGTTCGGCGCATCTCATGAACCGGATCAGCAGCCAGCTCGGCACCGTCGCGCTCGACGGCCGGCGCCGCCCCACCCCGCCCGCGCTGGTGGTCGTGGCCCACGGCAGCCGGGACCCGCGCGCCCTGAGCACCGTCCACGCCCTCCTGGAGCGCGTCCGCGAACTCCGCCCGGGCCTGCCCGTACGGCTGGGCCACATCGAACTGAACGAGCCCCTGCTCCCCGACACGCTCGCCGCCCTCGACACGGACGCGGCCGTGCTGGTCCCCCTCCTCCTCAGCCGCGGCTACCACGTGAAACGGGACATCCCCGAGATGGCGGCGCAGTCCGCCGTACGCACGAGCGTGGCCCAGCCGCTGGGACCGCACCCCCTCCTGGTGGAGGCCCTCTACGACCGCCTGATGGAGGCCGGCTGGGCCCGGAACCCCGGAACGGCCGTGGTCCTGGCCGCGGCGGGCTCCCGCGACCCCGACTCCAGGGTGGACACCAACCACACGGCGGCCCTCCTCTCGGACCGCCTCGGCGTCCCGGTGCTCCCCGCCTACGCCACGACGGCCGCCCCCACGGTTCCCGACGCGATCAAGCTGCTCACCGCCCGGGGCCACCACCGCATAGCGGTCGCCTCCTGCTTCACGGCCCCCGGCCGCTTCGCGACGGAGTGCGCGACCCAGGCCCCGTGGCTCGCCTCGGCCCCCCTGGGCCCTCACCCGGCGATGGCCCGACTGGTCCTCCACCGCTACGACCAGAGCCTGGCGACCAGCGCCGCGGGCACGTACCTCAGGGGCGCGGGGAACCGCGCGACCAGCCACCGGCAACCCGCACTCGCCACGTAAGAGTCCAGGGCAGACGCGTCGGCGCATAGTGTCGACGCATGGCCCACGAGAACCACCTCCCACCCCCCGGCTACGACCCGCCCTCCGTGGAACGCTGGTCGAAGGAACCGGACAAGCGCCCGGGCCGCACCGCCTTCCAGCGGGACCGCGCCCGCATCCTCCACTCCTCCGCCCTCAGACGGCTCGCCGGCAAGACCCAGGTCGTCACCCCGGGCACCCGCAGCCAGATGTGGGACGCCAGCCCCCGCACCCGCCTCACCCACTCCCTGGAGTGCGCCCAGGTGGGCCGAGAGCTGGGCGCGGCCCTCGGCTGCGACCCGGACCTCGTCGAGGCCGCCTGCCTGGCCCACGACCTCGGCCACCCCCCGTTCGGCCACAACGGCGAACAGGCACTCAACGAATTCGCCCAGGACGTCGGCGGATTCGAGGGCAACGCCCAGTCGCTCAGGCTCCTCACCCGGATCGAGCCCAAGCGGTTCACCCCCCAGGGCTCCGTCGGACTCAACCTCACCCGTGCCACCCTCGACGCCGCCACCAAGTACCCCTGGCCCCGGGGCGCCCACCCCACCGACCCCACGTCGGTGAAGTTCGGCGTCTACGACGACGACCGGCCCGTCTTCGACTGGGTCCGCGAGGGCGCCCCCGGCACCCGCGCCACCTTCGAGGCCCAGGTGATGGACTGGGCCGACGACGTGGCGTACTCCGTGCACGACGTAGAGGACGGCCTGCACGCCGGCCACATCGACCCCAACTGCCTGCACGCCGACCCCGAACGCGAGGCGGTCTTCGCGGTGGCCGTCGGACGGTACGTCCCGGCGGACACCGACCCGGCCGAACTCGCCGCCGCCCTCGACCGGCTCCAGGACCAGGAGTGGTGGCCGCACGGCTACGACGGCACCGCCGCCGCCCAGGCCCGCCTCAAGGACGCCACCAGCCAGCTCATCGGCCGCTTCTGCCTCGCCGCGGAGGGCGCCACCCGCGCCGCCCACGGCTCCGGGCGGCTCACCCGGTACGGCGCCGAACTCGTCGTACCTTGGGACATCCGGCTGGAGTGCGCGGTCCTGAAGGCCGTCGCCGACCGGTACGTCATGCAGCGGGCCGAGCAGGAGCGGCTGCGGGCCGATCAGCGGATCGTCGTGGCCGAACTGGCCGAGGCGCTGACCGCGCGGGCGCCGGAGGGGCTGGACCCACAGTTCCGGGCGCTGTTCGACCGGGCGCCCGACGACCGGGAGCGCAAGCGGGTGATCGTGGACCAGATCGCGTCCCTCACCGACGCCTCGGCCCGTTCGCTTCACGTACGCCTTACGGGGCACGCGTGAGAGTGAGGGGGCGTGCGTGACATGCAACGCGCCCGATTGTGACCCTCCGTGGCCTGATCGGGCCACTCCCTCTTCCCCCATCACACTCCGTGCGGGACGCTCGCAAGTGGCGGCACCCTTACGAGGAGGCATCAAGTGGTCGACGCGGATCAGACATTCGTCATCGTCGGAGGAGGACTCGCCGGCGCGAAGGCGGCCGAGACGCTGCGCGCGGAGGGCTTCACGGGCCGCGTGATACTGATCTGCGACGAGCGCGACCACCCCTACGAGCGTCCGCCGCTGTCCAAGGGCTATCTGCTCGGCAAGGAGGAGCGCGACAGCGTCTTCGTGCACGAGCCCGGCTGGTACGCGCAGCACGACGTCGAGCTGCACCTCGGCCAGACCGTCGACAGGATCGACCGTACGGCGAAGACGGTCCGCTTCGGCGAGGACGGCACGGTCGTCCACTACGACAAGCTGCTGCTCGCCACCGGCGCCGAGCCCCGGCGCCTGGACATCCCGGGCACCGACCTGGCCGGCGTGCACCATCTGCGCCGGCTCGCGCACGCCGAGCGGCTCAAGGGCGTCCTGGCCGCGCTCGGCCGGGACAACGGCCACATCGTGATCGCCGGGGCCGGCTGGATCGGCCTGGAGGTCGCGGCGGCGGCCCGGGAGTACGGCGCCGAGGTCACCGTCGTCGAGCCGGAGCCGACCCCGCTGCACGGCGTCCTCGGCCCGGAGCTCGGCCAGCTCTTCGCCGAGCTGCACCGGGAGCACGGGGTGCGCTTCCACTTCGGGGCGCGGCTGACGGAGATCATCGGGCAGGACGGCGTGGTGCTGTCCGCGCGCACGGACGACGGCGAGGAGCACCCGGCGCACGACGTGCTGGCGGCGATCGGGGCGGCGCCGCGGACCGGCCTCGCGGAGGCGGCGGGCCTGGAGATCGCCGACCGCGCCCACGGCGGCGGACTCGTCGTCGACGAACGGCTGCGCACCTCCGACCCGGACATCTACGCCGCCGGCGACGTCGCGTCCTTTCCGCACCCCCTGTTCGGCACCAGCCTGCGCGTCGAGCACTGGGCCAACGCCCTCAACGGCGGCCCGGCCGCGGCCCGCGCGATGCTCGGCCGGGACGTCGTCCACGACCGGGTGCCCTACTTCTTCTCCGACCAGTACGACCTGGGGATGGAGTACTCCGGCTGGGCGCCCCCCGGCTCCTACGACGAAGTGGTGATCCGAGGGGACGCGGGCAAGCGGGAGTTCGTCGCGTTCTGGCTGAAGGAGGGCCGGGTGCTGGCCGGGATGAACGTGAATGTGTGGGACGTCACAGACCCGGTCCAGCGGCTGATCCGCGCCCGGGCCCGGGTGAACGCCGAGGCGCTGGCGGACCCGCACACAGCGCTCGAAAGCCTCATCCCTTAGCTGTCGGTCCGTCGCCGTAGTATTCACGCGTGGCAGGTCGGATCAATGACGAGGACGTGAAGGCGGTTCGGGACGCGGTCCCGATCGACGCCGTGGTGTCCGAGTACCTCCAGCTGCGCAACGCGGGCGGCGGCAACCTCAAGGGGCTCTGCCCGTTCCACGACGAGAAGTCGCCCTCCTTCCAGGTCAGCCCGAGCAAGGGGCTCTTCCACTGCTTCGGCTGCCAGGAGGGCGGCGACACCATCACGTTCGTGATGAAGGTCGACCACCTCTCCTTCTCCGAGGCGGTCGAGCGCCTCGCCGGCCAGGCCGGCATCACCCTGCGTTACGAGGAGGGCGGCTACAACCCCTCCCACCAGCGCGGCGAGCGGATCCGGCTGGTCGAGGCCCACAAGATCGCCGCCGAGTGGTACGCCGAGCAGCTCGCCGTCAGCCCCGAGGCCGAGACCGGCCGGGTGTTCCTCGCCGAGCGCGGCTTCGACCAGGCCGCCGCCGTGCACTTCGGCGTCGGCTACAGCCCGCAGGGGTGGGACCACCTCACCCGCTATCTGCGCGGCAAGGGGTTCTCCGACAAGGAGCTGATCCTCTCCGGTCTCTCCCAGGAGGGCCGCCGCGGCCCCATCGACCGCTTCCGGGGCCGGCTGATGTGGCCCATCCGCGACATCGGCGGCGAGGTCGTCGGCTTCGGCGCGCGCAAGCTGTACGAGGCGGACAACGGCCCGAAGTACCTCAACACCCCCGACACCGCGATCTACCGCAAGAGCCAGGTCCTCTACGGCATCGACCTGGCGAAGAAGGAGATCGCGAAGTCCTCCCGCGCGGTCGTCGTCGAGGGCTACACCGACGTCATGGCCTGCCATCTCGCCGGGGTCCCGACGGCCATCGCGACCTGCGGCACCGCCTTCGGCACCGACCACATCAAGATCCTGCGCCGGCTCCTGATGGACAACGGCTCGGCCCGGGTGATCTTCACCTTCGACGGTGACGCGGCCGGCCAGAAGGCGGCCCTGCGCGCCTTCGAGGACGACCAGAAGTTCGCCGCCGAGACCTACATCGCCATCGCCCCCGACGGCATGGACCCCTGCGACCTGCGCCTCGCCAAGGGCGACGAGGCCGTCGCCGACCTTGTCGAACCCCGCACCCCGCTCTTCGAGTTCGCCCTCCGCCAGATCGTCCTGCGCTACGACCTGGACACCCCCGGCGGCCGGGCCGCGGCACTGGACGAGGCCGCGCCGATCGTCGCCCGCATCAAGAACAGCGGCGCCCAGCACGAGGTCGCCGTCCAGCTGGCCGGCATGCTCGGCATCCTCGACACCCAGTTCGTGGTCAAGCGGGTGGCCCAGCTGGCCCGTTGGGCCCGGGACCGCGGCGGCAAGGGCCCGGCCCCGGCGCGCGGCCCGCGGCAGCCGTACGACGCCGCCCCCCGGCCGATGGCGGGGGGCCCGGCGCTCAACCTCCGCAACCCCGTCTACGCCACCGAGCGCGAGCTGCTCAAGCTCGCCCTCCAGCGCCCCGAGCTGGTCTCCCCGGCCTTCGACGCGTACGGCATCGACGAGTTCACGGCCGCGCCCTACGCCGCCGTGCGCCAGGCGGTCATGGAGGCGGGCGGCGTCGAGTACGGCGTCCAGGACGCGCAGGACTATCTGGTCCGGGTGCGGGACGCGGCGCCCGACGACGCGGTCCGCGCGATGGTCACCGAGCTGGCCGTCGAGGCGATCATGCGCCGTACCGTCGACGAGAACTACGCGGGCGAACAGCTCGTCACCGTCCGCCGCCGGGCCGTCGAGCGCCGCATCCGTGACATCCAGTCCCAGATGACCCGGCTCTCCGCGGGCGGGGACCCGGCCCGACTCGCCGCGGTGCAGAACGAACTGTGGGTTCTCCAGCAGTACGACCAGGCTCTGCGGGAGCACGGAGCCGCAGCTCTGTAGCCCTGCGGGCGCTCCCGCGATAACCGCGCGGTCACGGACCGAACGCAAAAAGTCACCGCACGCCCCTCGTGGCGGCGATGTGTCGTACGCAACACTGGGTTCCGGTGCCTGAGTCCTCGGAGCGCGGCCGATCCGTCCCCTACGGGTCCCATACCCCCGCGGTTCCGCTCATCGCGTACGGGACGGACAGCGGCGAGGCCGCCGACTCCGCCCCCGAAGCCGCGCTGCCGCTCTTTTCAGCAGCGATCATCCTGGAGGTCGCCCCCGTGCAGACCCAGACCCTCACCCAGACCGACACCGGTACCGCCGGCGGCACGGACGCCGCACCGGACGAGGAGCCCGACGTCCTCGTCGCGGTGCCCCCGCAGAACCGTGCCGCGCACCACCCCGAGACCGAGCCGGAGACCCCGGCCGCCCTCGACGAACCGCCCGAGCCGGTGCGCGCCCCCCGGGCCGACAACAGCGGGCCGTCCTCGGACCTGTTCCGCCAGTACCTGCGGGAGATCGGCCGCATCCCGCTGCTCACGGCCGCCGAGGAGGTCGAACTCGCCCGCCGCGTCGAGGCCGGCCTGTTCGCGGAGGAGAAGCTCAGCAGCACCCCCGACCTGGACAGCCAGTTGGCACTGGACCTGGACCGGCTGGTCGTGATGGGCCGGATGGCCAAGCGCCGCCTGATCGAGGCGAACCTGCGCCTGGTGGTCTCGGTGGCCAAGCGGTACGTCGGCCGGGGCCTGACCATGCTGGACCTGGTGCAGGAGGGAAACCTGGGCCTGATCCGCGCGGTGGAGAAGTTCGACTACGCCCGCGGCTACAAGTTCTCCACGTATGCCACCTGGTGGATCCGCCAGGCCATGTCCCGGGCCCTGGCCGACCAGGCCCGCACGATCCGCGTCCCGGTCCATGTCGTGGAGCTGATCAACCGGGTGGTCCGGGTGCAGCGCCGCATGCTGCAGGAACGCGGCTACGAGCCGACCCCGGAGGAAGTGGCCGGCCAGCTGGACCTCGCTCCGGAGCGGGTGAGCGAGGTGCTGCGGCTGGCCCAGGAGCCGGTGTCCCTGCACGCCCCGGTGGGCGAGGAGGACGACGTGGCGCTCGGCGACCTGATAGAGGACGGCGACGCGGCCAGCCCGGTGGAATCGGCGGCGTTCCTCCTGCTGCGCGAGCACCTGGAGGCGGTCCTGTCCACGCTGGGCGAGCGCGAGCGCAAGGTCGTCCAGCTCCGCTACGGCCTGGCCGACGGCCGCCCCCGCACGCTGGAGGAGATAGGCCGCATCTTCGGCGTGACCAGGGAACGCATCCGCCAGATCGAGTCGAAGACCCTGAACAAACTGCGCGACCACGCCTTCGCGGACCAGCTCAGGGGATACCTGGACTAGGAGGGGGGCCGCCGGACGGCGGCCCCCGCACGCTCAGTCCACCTCGGCGACCGCCTCCGCGAACTGGGCCTTGTACAGGCGGGCGTACGCGCCGTCGGCCGCCAGCAGTTCGCCGTGGGCGCCCTGTTCGACGATGGAGCCGTTCTCCATCACCAGGATCGTGTCCGCGTCCCGGATCGTCGACAGGCGGTGCGCGATGACGAACGACGTACGGCCGTGCGCGAGTTTCGCCATCGCCTTCTGGATCAGCACCTCGGTACGGGTGTCGACGGAGGACGTCGCCTCGTCCAGCACCAGGATCACCGGATCCGACAGGAACGCCCGGGCGATGGTGATCAGCTGCTTCTCACCGGCACTGACCCCGGAACCTTCGTCGTCGATCACCGTGTCGTAGCCGTCGGGAAGGGTCCGGATGAACCGGTCCGCGTGGGCCGCCCGGGCCGCCTCCTCGATCTCGCCCGGGGTGACCTCGCGCGCGGCCCCGTACGCGATGTTCTCCGCGATGGTCCCGCCGAACAGCCAGGTGTCCTGCAGCACCATGCCGATCCCGGCGCGCAGTTCGTCCCGGGACATCGTCGCCACGTCCACCCCGTCCAGCGTGATCCGCCCGCCGGAGACCTCGTAGAACCGCATCAGGAGGTTGACCAGCGTGGTCTTCCCGGCGCCGGTCGGGCCGACGATCGCGACCGTCTGCCCGGGCTCCACCGTCAGCGTGAGGTCCTCGATGAGCGGCTTGTCGGGGTCGTACCGGAAGGACACGCCCTCCAGCGCCACCCGCCCGCGCAGCTCCTCCGGCCGCACCCCCGGGACGGGGTCCGCCGACTGCTCCTCCGCGTCGAGGAGTTCGAAGACCCGCTCGGCGGAGGCCACCCCGGACTGCACCAGGTTCGCCATCGACGCGACCTGCGTGAGCGGCATCGAGAACTGCCGCGAGTACTGGATGAAGGCCTGGACGTCACCGATGGACAGCGAGCCCGACGCCACCCGCAGACCGCCGACCACCGCCACCAGCACATAGTTGAGGTTCGACACGAACATCATCAGCGGCTGCATGATCCCGCTGTTGAACTGCGCCTTGAACCCGGCCTCGTACAGCGCCTCGTTCTGCTCGGCGAACTGCTGCGCCGACTCGTCCTGCCGCCCGAACACCTTCACCAGGGTGTGCCCGGTGTACATCTCCTCGACGTGCGCGTTGAGCGTGCCGGTGGAGCGCCACTGCTGCACGAAGTGCGGCTGCGACCGCTTGCCGACCCGGGTGGCGATGTAGAAGGAGAGCGGCACGGTCACCAGCGCGACCAGCGCCAGGATCCACGACACCCAGAACATCATCGCGAGCACCCCGATGATGGTCAGCACCGAGTTGATGAGCTGGCCCATCGACTGCTGGAGGGTCTGCCCGATGTTGTCGATGTCGTTGGTGGCGCGGGACAGCACCTCACCGCGCTGCCGCTTGTCGAAGTACGACAGCGGCAGCCGCCCCAGCTTGACCTGCACGTCCTCGCGCAGTCGGAACATGGTCCGGTTCACGGCCCGGTTCACCAGCCGCGTCGCCACCGCCATCAGCAGCCCGGCGACGGTGAACACGGCGAGCGCGAGCAGCAGCACGTTCCCGACGGCGGTGAAGTCGATGCCCTCGCCCGGCGTGAAGTCGGTACTGCGGAGCATGTCGGCCACGTTGTCGTCGCCCCGGTCCCGCATGTCCTGAAGGACCTGCTCCTTCGTGGCGCCGGGTGTCATCTCCCGTCCGACGATGCCCGCGAAGACCAGGTCGGTGGCCTGGCCGAGGATCTTCGGCCCGACGACCGTCAGCCCCACGCTGACCACGACACACGCCAGCAGCACCCAGATGGTGAGCCGCTCCGGCTTGAACTGGGCGACCAGCCGGCGGCCCGACACCTTGAAGTCCAGCGAGCGGTGGTCCGGGCCGGTGCCCGCCATCATCCGCCCCATCGGCCCGGCCATCAGGCGGCCTCCGCTTCCGTCAGCTGGGAGAGCACGATCTCCCGGTACGTCTCGTTGTCCGCCATCAGCTCCCGGTGCCGCCCGGTGCCGACGACCCGGCCCTCGTCGAGCACCACGATCCGGTCGGCGTCCCGGATGGTCGCCACCCGCTGGGCGACGATCACCACGGTCGCCTCGGCGGTCTCCCGGGCCAGCGCGGCGCGCAGGGCCGCGTCGGTGGCGTAGTCGAGAGCCGAGAAGGAGTCGTCGAACAGATAGATCTCCGGGCGCTGCACGAGTGTCCGGGCGATGGCGAGCCGCTGGCGCTGACCACCGGAGACGTTGGTGCCGCCCTGCGCGATCGGCGCGTCGAGCCCGCCGTCCAGCCGCCGCACGAACTCCTCGGCCTGGGCGACCTCCAGCGCGTGCCACAGATCCTCGTCGGTGGCGTCGGGATTGCCGTAGCGAAGGTTCGTCGCGACGGTCCCGGCGAACAGGTACGGCTTCTGCGGGACCAGGCCGACGGTCCTGGCCAGCAGCCGGGGATCGATCGTCGCCACGTCCTCGCCGTCCACCAGGACCCGCCCGTCCGTCGCGTCGAACAGCCGGGGGACCAGACCCAGCAGGGTGGACTTGCCGCTGCCGGTCGAGCCGATCACGGCGGTGGTCTCTCCGGGCAGCGCCACCAGGTCGATGCCCTTGAGCACCGGCTCCTCGGCACCCGGGTAGCGGAATCCCGCCCCGCGGATCTCCAGATGGCCGTGCCGGCGCAGCTCCCGCACCGGTGCCACCGGCGGCACCACGCTGGAGTCGGTGTCCAGGACCTCCTGGATCCGCTCGGCGCACACCTCCGCGCGCGGCACCATCATGAACATGAAGGTGGCCATCATCACGGACATCACGATCTGCATCAGATAGGCGAGGAACGCGGTCAGGTCGCCGATCTGCATGCCGCCGCTGTCGATCCGGTGCGCGCCGAACCACACCACCGCGATCGACGACAGGTTCACCACCGTCATCACGATCGGGAACATCAGCGCGAGCAGGTTCCCGGTGCCCAGCGACATCTCGGTCAGCTCGGTGTTCGCCTTGCGGAAGCGCTGCTGCTCGTACTCGTCGCGGACGAAGGCGCGGATCACGCGGTTGCCGGTGATCTGCTCGCGCAGCACCCGGTTCACCGTGTCCAGACGCACCTGCATGGCCCGGAACAGCGGCCGCATCCGCCGCACGATCAAGGTCACGCAGATGCCCAGCACCGGCACCACGGCGACCAGCACCGCGGACAGCGGCACATCCAGGCCGAGGGCCAGCACGATGCCGCCGACGCACATGATCGGCGCCGAGACCATCAGGGTGAACGTCATCAGGGCCAGCATCTGGACCTGCTGCACGTCATTGGTGGTCCGGGTGATCAGCGAGGGCGCGCCGAAGTGGCCCACCTCGCGCGCGGAGAACGACTGCACCCGGTCGAAGACGGCGGCGCGCACGTCCCGGCCGAGCGCCGCGGCGGTCCGGGCGCCGTAGTACACGGCCCCGATGTTGCACACGACCTGCGCCAGCGAGATGCCGATCATCAGGGCGCCGTAGCTGATGATGTAGCCGGTGTCGCCGTGGACGACACCGTTGTCGATGATGTCCGCGTTCAGGGTGGGCAGGTAGAGCGTGGCGCAGGTCTGCAGGAACTGGAGCAGCACCAGCAGTGCGATGGGTTTTCGGTAGGGCCTGAGATAGGTCCGCAGGAGTCGTATGAGCACGCTGTGTCTCTCGGAGTCGGCGGCGGGGCGGTTGGTTGCCCCTGGCCCCTATCGTCGGACACTCAGCCCGTGTTACCTCAACTGATTAACCCAACAAGGGTGCGCTACGGGCGAAAGGCCCCCGGATGGGTCTGCTCGCGCACCGACACGAACTGCTGGCGCACCGCCTGTCCCACCGCCAGCTCCTCGCCGGGCTCCAGCACCTGCGCCGCCGCGCCCCGCCAGGCCGGCGGATTCCGCGCGTCCAGCGTGCCCTGCGAGGTCCCGAGCGCCCAGGCGGCCTGCCGGGCGGCCCCGATCGCCGCGTAGTCGGCGGGCTGCGGTACGACGACCTGGGCGCCGAACAGCGACGGCGCCGAGGCCTGCACCGCGGGCAGCTCGGCGGCGGCCCCCAGCAGGAAGACCCGCCGCACCTCGACCCCCCGGCCGCGCAGGACGTCGAGGGCGTCCGCGAGTCCGCACAGCATGCCCTCGAAGGCGGCCCGCGCCAGATGCTCCGGCCGCATCGCCTCCCGCCTGAGCCCGGCCAGGGTGCCGGCGGTGTGCGGCAGATTCGGGGTGCGCTCGCCCTCCAGATAGGGCAGCAGCACCAGCCCGTGCGACCCCGGCGTCGACTTCATCGCCAGCTCGGACAAGCCCTCCAGATCGGGCAGCCCGAGCAGCTCGGCGGTGCCGCGCAGGGTCCGTACGGCGTTCAGGGTGGTGACGACCGGGAGGTGCATACCCGTGGCGTCGGCCAGCGCGGTGATCATCCCGGTCGGGTCGTGCAGGGCCTCGGGGTGCACGGCCATCACGGATCCGGAGGCGCCGAGCGAGACGACGGCGTCCCCCAGGCCGATGCCGAGCCCGAAGGCGGCGGCCATCGTCTCGCCGGTCCCGGCGGAGATCAGCAGCCCCTCCGGCGTCGTACCGGCGGCCTCGGCGGGGCCGATCACCTCCGGCAGCATGGCCTGGTGACCGAGCGCCAGCTCGATGAGATCGGTGCGGTAGGCGCCGGTGGCAGCGGACCAGTAGCCGGTGCCGGAGGCGCCGCCGCGGTCGGTGGTCCGGCGCACCGGTCGCCCGAGCAGCTGCCACACCAGCCAGTCGTGGGCCTGGAGCAGGACGGCGGTGCGGGCGGCGGCGTCGGGTTCGCTCTTGCTGAGCCAGCGCAGCTTGGTCACCGGCTGCGCGGCCTGCGGCACACAGCCGACGGCCTGCGCCCATGCCTCCCGCCCGCCGAGCGCGTCGACGAGATCGGCCGCGGCGACCTGGGCCCGCTTGTCGCCGCCGACCATGGCGGGCCGGGTGGTGTTGCCCTGGGAGTCCAGGGGCACGACGGCGTTCTGCTGCGAGGACACGCCGATGGCCTGCACCCCCTCCAGCAGACCGCCACCGGCGGCCTCGCCGAGGGAGAGCAGCCAGGCCTGGGGGTCGACATCGGACGGCCGCCCCTCGACCGGGTGCGGCGCATACCCCTGCCGGAGCACGGCTCCGGTGTCCGCGTCGCAGACGACGATTCGAGTGAACTCGGGCGAGCTGTCCAACCCGGCGACTATCCCCATGGCGAAAATTCTATGGGTCCCGCGCTGCGCCGGCGGCTACGTGGTGCTGGTGCCCCAGTCGTCCTCGGCCGCGCCGTTCGGATGACGGTCGCGGAGGTGGCGGACGCGCTGGGTCACCGACTCCGGGACCTTGTCGCCGACCTTGTCGCTGACGGCTTGGTAGGCCTTGCCCGCGTACACCCGGCCTTGCTGGGCCGCGGTCTCCGCGGTGTTGCGCACCGCCGGGTTCTGCGTGACCTGGCGCGCGGATTTCTTCAGCTGCTCATAGCGTTCGCGTCCGGCGCGTGTGCCGAGCACGTAACCCAGAGCCAGCCCGACGGCGAACGTGAGCTTGTAGCGCATGGCGGCGAGCCTTCCCTCGTGGGCGGAGTACCGATTGGCGGAGCACCCCCCTGCTTGCGCTAATGTATGTGTCGCAGCGAGCGTCCGCCCCCTGGCGAATACCCAGGTAGCTACGTTCGATGCAACGAGGCATTCCTCCGTAGCTCAATTGGCAGAGCAGCCGGCTGTTAACCGGCAGGTTACTGGTTCGAGTCCAGTCGGGGGAGCTCGGTCCTCCGTAGCTCAATTGGCAGAGCAGCCGGCTGTTAACCGGCAGGTTACTGGTTCGAGTCCAGTCGGGGGAGCAGGTTGAACGAGGGCCCCTTCGGGGTCCTTTTTCATGTCCTGATCCGGTGCCGGGAACCGCGCGCGGCGCGCCGAAGTCCTTCAGGGCATGCGTAGTCGACCATCCGAAGCAGGAGATCGTATGAGCGGCTATGCTGCGGCAGACGGCGCGTACAAATGTGCGCGACACGCCGCTATGGGGCGGTAGCTCAGCCGGTTAGAGCAGCGGACTCATAATCCGTCGGCCGTGGGTTCGAGTCCCACCCGCCCCACCATGAGCAGGCCGGAGAAACGTTCTGACCTGTTATGCGCCCCGTCCCCGAAGTCGGGACATCACCCGTTCAGTTCGGCGTCGCGTGTGACGGCATAGAACCCGAGGGAACGCAGTACGGCGGTGATGGGGTAGTGGGGCAGGACGGGTTCGAGGGCCGTCCACTCCTGCTCCACCAGCGCCCGTGCCCGGGCCAGCGCGAGGTCCGCAGCCCCGCAACCGGTGATCGCATCGACGCACCGGGCGACATCGTGCGCGTCGGTCGGCCGGGCCCGCACCTGACGCCACAGGCGGAGGGCCGCGTCCCTGGGCAAGATCTCCAGCGCGCAGGTGAGGGGATACGTGAGGCGGCCGTTGCGGACGTCCTCACCCGTCTCCTTACGGACGTCCCCGACACGCGACCGGTG
Source organism: Streptomyces sp. NPDC002776 (assembly GCF_053592195.1). Taxonomy (NCBI): domain Bacteria; kingdom Bacillati; phylum Actinomycetota; class Actinomycetes; order Kitasatosporales; family Streptomycetaceae; genus Streptomyces; species Streptomyces sp. NPDC002776. The sequence continues at coordinate 165,848 of NZ_JBSFVG010000015.1, forward strand.
CCCGAGCAGGTCGAACACGTCGTCGGCGATCTGGTAGCCGAGCCCCAGTGCCTCGAAGTACGCGCACAGCGCGGTTTCCTGGGCGGGTGTGGCGCGCCCCAGCACCGCCCCGATCTCAGCGAGGGCGCGGACCGGCAGGGCGGTCTTGAGACGGTGCACGGCGAGGACGCTCTCACCGAGGGTCCGCCCGTCCTGCCGAGGGAAGTCGGCGTCGGAGCCGCCCGCGATGTCGAGCGCCTGCCCGGCGTGTGCGGCACGCAGCATCGAGCACAGCACCTCGTAGGCGCGCAGCCGGTCGGCCGGTTCCAGAGGAATGCACCGCAGTGCCCGGTCGAAGGTGAAGTACGCCGCCGTGCCCGCGTTGATGGCGGTCGCCTGGCCGTAGAGCCGGTGGGCCGCCACCCGGCCACGACGCAGCTCTGCGGCGTCCTGCACGTCGTCCACCATCAAACTGCCGGTGTGCAGCAGTTCCACTGCCGCGAGCAGGGGCCGGTAGGGGTCGCTGTCGACTCCCAGCGCCTCCAGAACGGCGGCGAAGGCGAACGACCTCCAGCTCTTGCCGGCGCCTTCGACGGTGTGCCGCACCGGGGCGGCCAGGGCGCGGTGCAGCACCTCGTGCGGTACGGCCGCCAGCAGCGGCTCGGCGACGGGCCCGATCAGGTCACGGGTGGCGTCGGGCCCCGCCTCGGCCGGGTAGAACAGCCGCACCTGGGCCCTGGTCTCGGCTCCGATCGTCTCCATCACAGGGTCCAGGCTGGGCAGCAGCTGCGCCGGTTTGACCTCGACGAAACCGGTGCCGCTGACGGCGCGGCCACCGAAGGACCCGCTGACCTCGACCCGCCCCTCCCAGAAACCGCGGTGCACAGTGATCGTCCGCACCTCCTGCTGCGGATAGGACGCCCGCAGCAGAAGGTCGATGCCACGCGACGGGGCCGTCAGGCGCCATGCGACGGGGTAGCGGTTACAGGTGGCCAGTGACGTCCAATGGGCTTGTGGCTCCAGTGCCCAGTCGGTGAGCGGCTCCGCGCCGGTGCCCGGCGGGCCGACCAGGAGGGACGTACGGTCCGCGGTCCGCCTGGTTCCGTCCCGGTGGTCGACCTTGCGCCAGGTGGACACGGACAGGTCGTAGCCGTTGTCCAGGTGCAGACCGCACCAGTCCCACTCCGGCTCGCTGTGCGCGTAGCCCTCCTCTGCCCGGATGAGGTCGATGCCCCACTCGTGGTCGTACCACGCGGTGCCGGAGACGATGTCGTGCCGGGTGCCGTCGAGCGTGACGCTTCCGGTGACGTCCAGGCGGGTGACGCTGTAGTAGCGCATTCCGTCCTCACCGTCGCCCAGTCCGGCCACCTCACCCGTTTCGCCCTGCCAGGCGGCTGAACGCTGCGGAGTCAGCACGCAGCGCAGTGCGTAGCCCCGCTGCGGATGATTCACGTCGAGGTGATAGCGGCCCTCCTCGTCACGCAGCAGTCCGCCGTGCGGGCCGTAGCCGATACGGAACGGGGAGGTGCCGAACGTGACGGTGCCCTCCAGCGGCAGGTCCGGCAGGGGTGGTTGGTCGGCCGACAGCAGATGCTGCAGGGCCTTCCTCAGCAGTGGTGCGTAGGCCTGGTCATGGTGCAGCACCGACCGGATGAGCGCCAGGTTGGCCGGGTCCACGCAGGACATTGAGGTGTAGCGGCGCTGCTGCGGCTCGCTCCACGCGGCGGCCATGGTGTGTGAGTGCCCCGCCGTTCCGTCGGGGCGCCGCTCGCCGATCCGGAAAAACGCGGCGAACACCGACACGGGGTGGCCACCGGCGGTCGTCAGGTGCAGATTGACGTACCACCACTCCATCCCGGCCCCGGCGTGCGGCAGGTCCGGGTCGCCCTGCTCGTCCAGCGCTGAGAGATACCGAAGAGCCGACGTCCGCCTCGCCGCCACCGAACCCGCCGGTCCGCCGAGCATCATGTCCGACATCGCGAACTCCACATCGTCAAGGTGCCTCGGGCTCGCCGGAGGCGGGCGAGGGGCACTGGCTTGCATGCTCTCCCGCCTGGCCATCAGTGCACTTTCCCGCCGTAAGAGAGCGGCACCGTCCGAGAGGGCAGCACCACTCGAAGGAGTGCGCTGTGCCATGACGCTCGCGAGCTGGTTGTCGCGGCTCGCCGGGGTGGCAGGTGGGACGGGCCAGGTGGTGGACGACGGAAGGCGTGTACGGCACGGGGGCGCAGTCGCTGGGGTGATGTGCGCGCTCCTCCTTTCGGGCCATGGCTCGGTGGCGTAGGGGTTGGGACCGCGGTGCGGCACGGCACGCCTGTGACGTTGACGTGCAGGACCCGTCTCCCGCGACGGGGGACGAACGCCCCCACGACTCCCTCGGCAGAGGGGCATCCGTGACGCAGGCCCTCCGTCGAGGGGGAGTACCCACCGCTGCACCAACGGTGAGCATCCGGCGGTGTCCGGTGGCCAGGACCGCGTGGCACCAACACCAGGAGGACCGATGAGGACCCCTTGCACTCTGCGCACGATCATTGGCGCGGCCTTGCTGGCAGCGCCGGCCATCGCGCTCGCTCCGCCCGCACACGCTGACAGCGCCGGCACCTTCATAGAGTGTCTGACCGGCAACAGCACCCAGGAGTTCTCGAACCCCATCACCTACACGCCGCAACAGACGGAGATCAACGAGACCGGCACGGTCGGCAACTGCGTGTCCGACGTGCCGAATCTGTCCTACGGCACGTACGTGTACTCCGGCAACGGTGTCCTGTCCTGCCTCGGCGGCAACTCGACCGGCAAGTTCACCTGGAGATGGCACGACAACGACGGCAACGTCATCGGCAGCACCGTCGTGGGCCTGGACGAGAACGACCCCGCGGTCGTCACCCGTGTCAACGGCAACAACGTCGCCGCCACCACCGCCGACACCACCGGCGGCTCGATCATCCACCCCGGCCGCATGGTGTACACCGAACAACTCATCGCCACCGACCAGACCGCCTGCCTGCTGGGCGGGCTGAACACCCAGACCGGCACCAACCTCGGCCTGACCTTCATCCGCAACCTCACCTGACCCACCTGAACGGCACCCACCCGCCGCGCTCTCGCGTAGGGCCCTCTGTCCCGGGAGGATGCGGGGCAGAGGGCCCGGGGCTGTGGCGGCCGGGTGTCCGGGGCGACCGTCGTTCAGGCTTTGGCGACGTTGCCGATGGTGCTGTTGACGTTGCCGACGGTGCTGTTCAGGTCGCTCAGGGGGCCTGCGTGTGCGGCGGGGGCCGCGGCGGCCATGATCAGGAGGGTGGCTGCCGGTGCGGTCCAGCGGGCGAGGCGGCGTACGGCCGGCGTCTGCGGGGTGGCGCTGTTCTTCGGCACGGGTGCTTACGTCCTTCCGGAGCGGGGGTGGGGTGGCGGTCAGGTCAGCCGAAGATGTTCGCCAGGCCCGTGACGGGCTGGGAGGCGGGCTGATCGCACCGGCCGCCACGGCACCGGCGAGGACGGCCCCCCAGGAAGGGAACGCACCACCTGCCTGTCGGCCGCGTACGGCCCGGCGGCACACCAGAACCGTGGCAGCGGTATACGCCTCCGCGAGCATGATCAGAACACCGGTCAGAACCGGTTGATGGAGCCCCATCGACTGCGCCTCTCACCGTACGGCCACGCCTCGCCATGGCGTGCGCGGCGGGTAGCAGCAGCCACCCGAATCCGCCAACGAACCACGCCGGAACAGGGGATCGCGATCCGCCCAAGAACACCCGAAGGGAGGGCGGACGCCGATGCGATGGGTTCGCCCGGGCGGTGATTCTCGGCCAACTCAGGTGTGTTCCGGCCGCCTTGGCCTGACAGTGCCCGTTCCCCGGAGCACTCGATATGCTCGCTCAGATGTTCAGGTTCCGGCTGCTCGTGACCTCGTACGCCGTGTCCGCCTATGGCAATTACCTCAACCTGATCGCGCTGAGCCTCTTCTCCTACGAGGTCACGGGCACCGCCTTCGGTATCGGGGCCGTGATGGCGCTGCGGCTGCTCGCGGGGGTCGCGGCGGGGCCCGCCGCCGGAGCGGTCGCCGCTCGGGTCGGGCGCCGGGCCGTGATGATCGGCGCCGACACCGCGCAGGCCGGTGCCATGACCGTGCTCGCGGTGTGCGGGACGCGGACGCCGTTATGGGTGCTCGGCGCTGCCGTCATGGTGCTGGGGGCCGGGAACACCTTCTTCGGGGTCGCCCTGCGCAGCGCCGTCCCGGTCATGGTCGGGCAGGAGGGCCGCGCGCACGCCAACGGGCTGCTGGTCACCGCCCGTTCACTCGCCACGGTCCTCGGCTTCGCCTCCGCCGCCCCCGTCATCGCCCACGGCGGCTACGGCACCGCCTTCGCCGTCAACGCCGCCAGCTTCGTGGTGTCCGGGGTTGCCCTGCTGGTGCTGCGGCCGCGCACCGAGGAGGAGACCCCGGGCCAGGCCGCCGACTCCGGGCCCGCCCTTCCCTGGTGGCGGGCGGCGGCCGGGGTGCCCGCGCTGCTGCTCGGGCTGATCGCGCTGCGCGGGACGGACGCGCTGGCCTCCTCCTCGCACAACGTCGCCCTGCCGATCGCGGCCGAACTCGCCGACGCCGCGGACCCCGCGCTGTACATGAGCCGGTTCTGGGTCGCCTGGGCGGTCGGCACCCTGCTCGCCCATCAGGTGCTCAAGCGGGGCGGCACGGCGCGCGGGGAGCGGGCCTTCGCGCTCGGCACCTGCGCGATGTCCTGCTCCTTCGTCCTCGCCTTCACCGGGCTGCCCGCCGTGGCGCTGACGGTCGCCGCCGCGGCGGCCGGGTTCGCCGACGGCTGGACCGAGATCGTCTACACCTCACGCCTGCAAGCCGCCGGGGACCGGGAACGCGGGCGGCTGTTCGGGCTGTCCGCCATGGCGGAACAGGGCGGCTTCGCGCTGGGCACGGTCGCCGCCGCGGCCGCTCTGGAGTCCCTGTCGCCGCTGACCGTCGTCGCGCTCTTCCACGGAGTCGCCGTGTGCGGGGCCCTGGCCCTGCTGCTCGCGCTGCGCGCGGGACGCGTCGACCGGAAGACCACCGGCGTGCGCTACACGAAAGATCAACCGACGTCCGAGGCACCGCAAGAGGGAGAGGGGTCGCATGGAACGCGTACGGGGGACGGCTGTCTGCCGGGGACCTGAGCCGGAACGGGACGCCTCGGATCCGCCGAACGCGGTGGAGGCGCTGCTGCGGGCGGCGGAGTCGGCGACGGACGCGGGGGTCGTCGCCGTCGGCGCCGACGGGTCCGCCACCCGCCTCAGCCATCCCGAACTCCTCCTGCGGGCGCGCCGGTTGCTCGGCGGACTGCGGGAGCGCGGGGTGGGGCGCGGGGACGTCGTCGTGCTCTGCGGGCTGCCGCTCGTCGACTTCTTCCCCGCCTTCTGGGCCTGTGTGCTCGGCGGCATGCGGCCCGTCGCCATCGCGGAGCCGCCCCTGCCGGGCTCGCCCGCGCGGGAACGCCTGCTGCACGCCTGCGCGTTGCTGGACAACCCGCTCGTCCTCACCGACGGGACCGGCGTCGAGGGAGTGCGGGTGGCGGACGTGCGCGAGTGTGCGGCCGCCGCGCCCGCGCACGAGTACGTCCATCCCGACGGGGCGGACGTCGCGCTGCTGATGCTCTCCTCCGGCAGCACCGGCGCCCCGAAGGCCGCGCGGCTCACCCACGCGGGCCTCGCCGACTTCGCCGCGAGCAGTCGGCGGATCCTGGACGTGCGGCCCGAGGACACCATGGTCAACTGGCTCCCGGTCGACCACAGCGGGGCGTTCCTGCTCTACCACCTGCTCGCCGTCTTCGTCGGCTGCGACAACGTCCACGCGCCGACCGAGCGGGTCCTCGCCGATCCGCTGCGCTGGCTCGACCTGATGCAGGAACACCGGGCGCGGCACGCGTGGGCGCCGACCTTCGCCTACCGGCTCGTCGCCGACGCGCTCGGCGCCGCGGACCCGGTCCCGGGCAGGTCCTGGGACCTGAGCGGGCTCAAGACCCTCGTCTGCGGCGGCGAGCAGATCACGCTGCCCGTGATGCGCGGCTTCCTCGACGCGACCGGTGCCTACGGCGTCCGCGAGGGGCACATCGTGCCCGCCTGGGGGATGGCGGAGACGGTCACGGCGGTCACCTACGGCCGTCTCGACCGGCCCGGCACCGTGCACCGTCTTCTCAAGCGCAGCCTGGGTGGTGACCTGGTGCGCGCCGACGCCGCCGCGCCCGAGGACGAGACGGTCACCTTCGTCGCGGCCGGCGCGCCCGCGCACGGGGTCACCCTGCGCATCGTCGACGACCGGGGCGACCTCGCCGCCGACGGGCGGATCGGCCGCCTCCAGGTCCACGCGCCGGCCCGGCTGACCCCCGGCTACGTCGACGACCCCGACGCCGACGCGGCGGCCTTCCCCGCCGGACGGGACTGGCTGGACACCGGCGATCTGGCGTTCCTCGACGCGGGGCAGGTCGTCATCACCGGGCGCCGCAAGGACCTGATCGTCCTCAACGGGCACAACGTCCACGCCCATGAGGTGGAGGAGGCCGTCAGCACCGTGCCCGGCATCCGGCAGGGAGAGGTCGGCGCGTGCGGGGTGCCGGACGCGGAGCGCGGCACCGAGGAGCTGGCCCTGTTCTTCGTCAGCCGGGGTGCCGAGGAGGACGTACGGATCGCGCGGGAGGCGAGGGCGGCCCTGTACTCCCGGTTCCGCCTCACCGCCGCCCACGTCACGCCCGTGCGGGAGGCGGACTTCCCGCGGACTCCGGCAGGCAAGGTGCGGCGAGCCGCACTGCGGGAACGGTTCCTCGCGGAGCGGGCCGGGGTGGGGCCGGGGGGCCTCTTCGGGCCGGGTGCCGCGTCCGGGGCCGGCGCCACGTCCGGGGCTGGCGGGCTCTCTGGGCCGGGTGCCGCGTCCGGGTCTGGCGGCCTCTCCGGGGCTGGCGGGTCCTCTCGGCCTGCTGCCGCGGTCGGGGCTGGTGTCGAGTCGGGGCCGGGTGTCGAGTCCCGGCCGGGTGCCGCCTCCGGGTCTGGCGTCCCCTCCGGGTCTGGCGTCCCCTCCGGGTCTGGCGTCCCCTCCGGGTCAGGCGCCGCGTCCCGGCCGGGTACCGCGTCCGGGCCCGGCATGGCGTCCGGGTCTGGCGCCTCCTCCGGGTCTGGCGGGCCCTCCTGGTCCGGCGTCCCCTCCGGGCCTGGCGTGGCGTTCCGGCCTGGTGCCGCGTCCCGGCTGGGTGCTGCGGCCGGGCCTGGTGTTGCGTCGGGGCCGGATGTCGAGTCCGGGCCGGGTGCCGCCCCCAGGTCTGGCGCCGGCTCCGGGCCTGGCGCCGGCTCTGGGCCTGGCGTCCCCTCCGGGCCAGGCGCCGCGTCCCGGCCGGGTACCGCGTCCGGGCCCGGCATGGCGTCCGGGCCTGGCGCCGACTCCCGGTCTGGCGCCCCCTCCCGGCCGGGTGCCGCGTCCGGGCCCGGCGTGGCCTCCGGGTCTGGCATCCCCGGCGGGTCTGACGCCGCCTCCCGGTCCGCCGCCGCCTCCCGGCCCGGTGTCGGCGTCGTTGCGCGGGTTGTGGGGGAGGAGCTTGGGGTTCTTCTTGGGCGGGCGGTCGACGCGTATACCCCCTTCTATGAGCTCGGTCTGACCTCCGTGCTCGTCGTTCGGTTGCGGGCCCGGTTGGAGGAGCGGCTTGGGGTGGGGATTCCGCAGACGGTGTTCTTCGAGCATCCGACGGTCGCGGCGCTCGCCGCGCATCTGGGGGACGCGCCGGTGGACGTGCCGTCGGCGCCGGTGGCGGACGCCGGGGGCGCCGACCGCCGTATCGCCGTCGTAGGGATGGCGCTGCGCTTTCCCGGCGCGGACACCGTGGACCGGTTCTGGGCCAATCTGCGGGACGGCGTCGACAGTGTCGGGGTCTTCGGCGAGATCACGGCCGACCGGGTGCCGGTCGGCGGAGTCCTGGACGGGGCCGAGGAGTTCGACGCCGAGTTCTTCGGCATGAGCCCCAAGGAGACCGGGCTCACGCATCCCGCGCACCGGCTGTTCCTGGAGTGCTGCCACCGGGCGCTGGAGGACGGCGGCTACGCGGCGACCGAACCCGGCACCAGGATCGGCGTGTTCGCCGGTTCCGGCATGAGCCTCTACGGCCATCAGGCGCCGGTCGAAGCCGGGGCGGCCCCCGACGACCCCGCGACCGGCATGCAGAGCGCGATCGGGCGCCAGCCCGACTTCCTCGCCACCCGCGTCGCCTACCGGCTCGGGCTCACCGGCCCGGCGATCGGTGTGCAGACCGCCTGTTCCACCTCGCTGGTCGCCGTCCACCTGGCCACCCAGGCCCTGCTGAGCGGGGACACGGACCTGGCGCTGGCCGGTGCCGCGGCCGTGCATCTGCCCCAGGAGAGCGGCTACCGCCCCCACCCCGGGTCCATCCTGTCGCCCACCGGACGCTGCCGGGCCTTCGACGCGGACGCCGACGGCACGGTCGGCGGCAACGGCGTCGCCGCCGTCCTGCTCAAACGGCTCGACCGCGCCCTCGCCGACGGCGACACCGTGCACGCGGTGATCCTCGGCTCGGCGGTCAACAACGACGGCGCGGGCAAGGTCGGCTTCACGGCCCCGGGGGTCACCGGGCAGGTGGAGGTGGTGCGGCAGGCGCTGCGCCGGGCCGGGGTTCCCCCGGAGACCATCTCGTACGTCGAGGCCCACGGCACCGGCACCCGGCTCGGCGACCCGGTGGAGTTCGAGGCGCTCGGGCGGGCGCTGGGCGAGGGGGCCGGGCGTACCGTTCCCTGTGCCGTCGGGTCGGTCAAGCCGAACATCGGGCATCTCGACAGCTGCGCCGGCATGGCCGGACTCATCAAGACGGTCCTGATGCTGCGGCACCGCACACTGGTACCGACGCTTCATCTGACCCGGCCCAACCCCGAACTCCGCGCGCCCGCGCTCACCTTGGCGACCGAGCTGCGCCCCTGGCAGGTCGTGGACGGCACCCCACGCCGGGCCGGGGTCAGCGCCCTCGGGGTCGGCGGCACCAACGCGCACGTGGTGCTGGAGGAGGCGCCGGTGCGGAAGGCCGCCGATCCCGATCTCCCGGTTCTGGTACCGGTTTCGGCCACCGACGACGAGGCCCTGCGGTCCTTCACCGACGCCCTCGCCGAACGGCTGCGCCAGGAACCCGCCCTCGCCGCCGGTGACGTGGCCGCCACCCTCGCCCTCGGCCGCCCGCATCGCCCCTGCCGGGTCACCGCGGTGGGCCGTACCGCCGAAGAGCTGACCCGGACACTGACCGAACGAGCCTCGGAGCGTGCGCTGTTGGGGCCGGTGACCTTCGCCTTCCCGGGCCAGGGCAGTGCGCGCCGGGGGATGGCGAGCGGGCTGTACGCGGCGTTCCCCGCCGCCCGGCGGATCCTCGACCGGTACGACTCGTTGTCGCCGCTCCTCGACGCGGGGGAGGACGACCCGGTCTGGCCCACCGAGACCGCGCAATCCGCCCTCTTCGTCCACCAGGTCGCGCTCGCCGAGGCGTGGCGGGCGGCCGGAGTACGCCCGGCACTGCTCCTCGGACACAGCGTGGGGGAGTACGCGGCGCTGTGCGTCGCCGGGGCGATCAGCGTGGAGGACGGGCTGCGGCTCACCGCCCGGCGCGGAGAGCTCATGCACACCCTGTGCCCGGCGGGCGGCATGCTCGCGGTGCGGGGCGGGCGGGAGGAGGTCGAGCGCGTGGCGCGGGAGGCGGGAGCTGAACCGGCCGCCGTCAACGGGCCGCGTTCCCACGTCATCTCGGGGTCCCCGGCCTCCTTGGAGGTCGCGGCCCGCCTTCTCGACGAGGCGGGGCTGCGATGGCGGGCGCTGCCCGTGGACCGGGCCTTCCACTCCGCCGCCGTGGACGAGGCGCTGCGCGCATTCCGTTCGTACGCCGAGCAGGTGACGTACCGGCCGCTGCGCACCGCGCTGATCACCACCGCCGACGGTGAACTGCGGCCCGAGGGCTGGACCGTCGACGCCGACTATCTGCTCCGCCAGGCCCGGCGGCCGGTCCGGTTCGACCTCGCCATGGCCACCGCCGTCGATCGCGGCTTCGGCGACTTCGTCGAGATCGGCGCGGGCGACACGCTCACCGGTATCGGGCGGCACTGCGCGCCGGGCAGCCGCTGGCTGGGCGGGCAGGGCCCGGGAGCCGGGGCCGTCGAGCAGGTGCGCGGGGTGCTGACCGGGCTGGGGGCGGCGTACGAGCGGGGTGCGGAGCTGGACTGGCGGGCGATCACGGGGCGCGGCGGGCGGGTGTCGCTGCCGGGGCATCCGCTGCGGGCGCGTCGGGCCACCGAAGTCACCGGCGCGGCACCCTCCGGTGAAGTACTCGCCTCCGTACGCGAGTTGGCGGCCGCCGCACTCGGGTGCGAGGTTGCCGACCTCGCGCCGGACCGCTCCTTCTTCGAGCTCGGCGCGGACTCCCTCGCCCTGATGGGGATGGCGTCCCAGCTCGAGAAGCGGTACGGCGTGCGCGTACCGGTGCGGGAGCTGTTCGGGTCGGCGGACACGCCCGCGAGGCTGGCGGAGCTGCTGGGGGCGGGGGCGGGAGTGACGACGGATCCCGCTCCGGCACCGGAACCCCGGCAAGCACCGGAACCCGAGCCCGCCCCCCTCGCCACCCCCATCGCCCCCGAAGCAACACCCCCCGCCCTCCACGACCTCTTCGCCCAGCAGCTGAAGCTGGCCCAGCAGCTCGCCGACCAGGTCACCGGAGTCATCAACCGCCAACTCGACGTCCTGGCCGCCCCACCGGACCCGAACCCGAAACCGGACCCGAACCCGCACCCGGAGCCGGTAAGGGCACCGGAACCGGCCGCCACCCCTTTCACCCCCACCCCCTTCACCCCCACCCCCTACACCCCCACCACCGGCCCCGACTTCAGCCTCTACTTCTTCGGCGACTACCCCGAGGACACCGCCCACGACAAGTACGGCCTCATCATGGACGCGGCCGAGTTCGCCGACCGCCAGGGCTTCCACGGGCTCTGGTTCCCCGAGCGGCACTTCAACTCCTTCGGCGCCCTGTTCCCCAACCCCTCCGTCCTGGCCGCCGCCCTCGCCGCCCGGACCAGCAGGATCCGGCTGAACGCCGGTTCGGTCGTGCTGCCCCTGCACCACCCGGTGCGGGTCGCCGAGGAGTGGTCGGTCGTCGACAACATCTCCGGCGGCCGGGCGGGCCTGTGCGTCGCGAGCGGCTGGCACGCCACCGACTTCGCGCTGGCACCGGAGAACTACGGCCGCCACCGCGAGGTGATGTACGAACGGCTTGCGACGGTCCGGCAGTTGTGGTCGGGACAGCCGGTCACGGTCACCGCGGGCGACGGCGCACAGGTCGACGTACGGCTGCACCCCCGCCCCGTCCAGGTCGAACTGCCGCTCTACGCGGCGGTGGTGGGCAACCCGGACAGTTACCGGCGGGCCGCCGCCGAAGGGCTCGGTGTCGTCACCAACCTGATGACGCAGACCGTCGAGCAGCTCGCGGCGAACATCGCGCTGTACCGGCGTACCCGTGCCGAGCACGGCCTCGATCCGGCGGCCGGGCGGGTCGTGGTCCTGGTGCACACCTACCTCGGCGAGGACGCCGAGCGGGCCCGGGCGGAGGCGTACCGGCCGTTCGTGGCGTATCTGCGTTCCTCGCTCGCCCTGTTCGACCAGGTCACCAACAGCCTGGGTTTCGACGTGGACCTGGCGAACACCCCGGAGGAGGACGTCGAGTTCCTGCTCGGGCGGGCCTACGAGCGCTACTGCGCCTCCCGTGCGCTCATCGGCGACGAGCGCTCGGCGGCCGGGTCGGTGGAGCGGCTGGTGGCGGCGGGCGCCGACGAGATCGCCTGTTTCGTGGACTTCGGCGTGCCGAGGGAGCAGGTGCTGGCCGGGCTGCCGGTACTGGACCGGGTGCGGCGCCGCGCATACGAGCCCGGCCCGGCGGTCGCCGTACCCCGCCGTACGCCCCTGTCGCCCGCCCAGCGCCGCATCTGGTTCCTGGAGCGGCTGCACCCGGGCACCACCATGTACTGCGAGCCGAAGGTGATCCGGTTGGACGGACCGCTCGACGTGCCCGCGCTGCGCCGCGCGTTGCAGCGGGTCGCGGACCGGCATCCCGCCCTGCGCACGGTGTTCGGGGAGGCCGACGGGGTGCCCTACCAGGAGATACGGCCCCGGGTGGACCTGGACTGCCCGGTGGACGACCACAGCGGCGCGACCGAGCGGGAGGCGCTGCGTGCCGTCCTCGCCGCCCACGCGCGCGGCGGCATGGATCTCGGCGCGGGACCGCTGGTCACCGCCCGGCTGCTGCGGCTCTCGGAGGAGCGGCACCTGCTCTTCCTGCTGGCCCACCACATCGTCTTCGACTCCTCCTCCACCGCCGTCCTCGCCCGCGACCTCGCCGCCTACTACCGCGGTGAGGAGCCGCCGCCGCTCCCCGAGCCGCCCGCGCCCGCCCGCCCCGGCCCCGAAGAAACCGCCGCCTCCCTCGACTTCTGGCGCCGCGAGCTGGCCGGCGCCCCCGAGCTGGCCCTGCCCACCGACCGCCCCCGCCCACCGGTCAGGACCGGCGAGGGCGCGAGCCTGACGCACGACCTGGACGCCGGACTCGTCGGGCGGCTGCGCGCCTTCGCCGCCGGGCAGCGGGCCACCCTGTTCATGACGCTGACCGGCGCGATCGGCGCGGTGCTCGGCCGGTTCGGCGGGCAGCGGGAGGTGGTGCTCGGCACCGCGGTCGCCGCCCGTCCCGCCGGCGCGGAGGACCAGGTGGGCCTCTTCCTGGACACCGTCCCGCTGCGCGTGGACCTCGGCGGCGACCCGGACTTCCCGGCCCTGCTGCGCCGGGTCCGCGACGGCAGCATGACGGCGTACGAGCACCGGGGCGTCCCCTTCGACGAGCTGGTCGGCGCCCTCAACCCGCCGCGTGACCCGAGCCGCAATCCGCTCTTCCAGGTGATGGTCGAGTACGAGAACGAAGGCGGCGTCGACTTCGACCCGCCCCGGCTGACCGCGGCCCTGCTGGACGTGCCGAGCGAACGCGCCCCCTTCGACCTCAGCGTCTATCTGACCCACCACGCGGACGGCCTGCGGTTCATGGTCGAGTACGACACGGCCCTGTTCGACGAGGCGACCGTGCGGCGCCTGGTGGACCAGGTGGAACAGGTTTTGCGCCGGGCCCTGGAGGACCCCGCGGCCCCGCTCGCCGACCTCACCGACCCCGATCCGGGCCTGCTCGCCCGGCTGGGCCGCCTCGACGAACCCGCCCCCGACGTCGAGGACACCCTGCACGGCCTGGTCGAGCGGCAGGCGCCGGACGCCGTGGCCCTCGTCATGGCGGAACGGCGGCTCACCTACGGCGAGTTGAACACCGCCGCCAACCGGCTCGCCCACCTGCTGCGCGGCCGGGGCGCCGGACGCGGCGCGCGGGTCGCCGTACTGCTGCCGCGGGGGCCGGAGTTGATCACGGCGCTGCTGGGGGTGCTGAAGAGCGGTGCGGCCTATCTGCCGCTCGACCCGTCCGCGCCCACCCCGCGGCTGGCCGCCCTGCTGGCCGACGCGCGCCCGGTCCTCCTGCTGACCTCGGGCCAACTGCTCGCCCGGCACCCAGGCCTGGGCACCGAGGCGCACCTGATGGAGGACACGGACGCCGCCCTGCCCGGAGACCCGCCCGCCGTGGACGTACGCCCCGAGGATCCGGCGTACTGCATCTACACCTCGGGTTCGACCGGCCGCCCCAAGGGAGTCGTCGTCCCCCACCGGGGCCCGGTGAACCTGGTCCGCGCCCACCTCGCCGCGCACCCGCCGCTGCGCACCCTCCAGTGGACCTCGCCGTCCTTCGACGTCAGCGTGCAGGAGATCTTCACGACGCTGGCCGCGGGCGCCGAACTGGTGCTGATCGACGACGAGGTGCGGTACGACCCGGCGGCCGTCGCGGAGACGGCGCGGCGGCACGGGGTGCAGCGGATGTTCATGCCGTGCACGCCGCTGCGGTACCTGATGGAGACCGGCCCCCAACTGCCCGCGCTGCGGGAGCTGTTCTCGGCGGGGGAGGCGCTGCACCTCACCGACGCCTTCCGGCGGTTCCTCGCCGGACACCCGGCGTGCGCGCTGTACAACCAGTACGGCCCGACGGAGACGTCGGTCATCGTCACCTCGCACCGGGTCGATCCCGGGGGCGAGACCCTGCCGCCCATCGGCACGCCGGTGCCGGGCGCGCGGATCCTGCTGCGGGACCCGGCCGGGCGGGCGGTGCCGGTGGGTGCCGTCGGCGAGCTCTGCGTGGGCGGAGTCCCCGTGGCGCTGGGCTACCTCGGCCGGCCCGAGGAGACGGCGGCGGCCTTCGTCGACGGCGGGGCGCTGTACCGGACCGGGGATCTGGCGCGCTGGCGCGGCGACGGCACGCTCCAGTACTGCGGACGCGCCGACGACCAGGTCAAGATCCGCGGTCACCGGGTCGAACCGGGCGAGGTGCAGGCGGCGTTGGCCGCGCTGCCGGGGGTGCGGGACGCGGCGGTCGTACCGCGCCGGGACCGGCACGGGGAGAGCGAGCTGGTCGCCTACGTCGTCGCCGACGACCCGGCGCCGCTGCGGGACGCGCTCGCCGCCGAGCTGCCCGGGCATCTGGTGCCGGGGCGCTGGGTGGCCCTGGACCGGCTGCCGGTGAACGCGTCGGGGAAGCTGGACCGGGCCCGGCTGCCCGAGCCCACCGGTCCCGCGCGGGCGGACGCGGAGCCCGCCACCCCGCTGGAGAAGTCCCTGCACGAGCTGTGGTGCGAGGAGCTGGGTGTGCCCCGGGTGCCGGTGACCCGGCCCTTCTTCGAGCTGGGCGGTCATTCGCTCGGCGCGATCCGGCTGCTGCACCGGATGGCGGAGGAACTGGACGTCGAGGTGTCGATGGCGGACTTCTTCCGGGCGCCGACGATCAGGGGGATCGCGTCCCGGGCCGCCGACCGGCGGGTGGCCGCGACCGTGCCGCTGACCTCGACCCTGCGCCGGCTGTGGCGGCGGCAGCACGAACGCCCCGACCCGTCCGTCTACAACGTCGCCCATCGCATCGACATTCAGGGCGAGTTGGACGTCGAGCGCCTGCGCAGCGCGCTGGCGGAGCTGGTGCGGCGGCACGACGCGCTGCGCGGCAGGTGCACCGAGCAGGAGTTCCAGGTGCTGGCCGAGGTGCCGGTGCAGGTGCCGGTCGAGGACGTCGTCGACGCCGGTCGCTGGTGCGAGGAACACGCCCGGGTGCCCTTCGCGCTGGACCGGGCCCCGCTGTTCCGCTTCCGGCTGGGCCGGCTCGCGGCGGACCGCTGGATCCTGCTGACGGTGTTCCACCACGCGGTGTGCGACGGCTGGTCGCTGGGCGTGCTCCGGGAGGAGCTGGGGCAGCTGTATCAGGGGCGGCAACTCCCGCGGGCCTATGGACAGTTCACGGACTTCGCGCGCGACGAGCACGAGCTGACACCGGCGCGGCGGGCGGAGCTGGAGCGCTACTGGCGGACGGAACTCGCCGGAGCGCCCCTGCGGCTGCCGCTGCCGTACGACCGACCCCGCCCCGAGCGGTTGTCGGGCCGAGGCGCTCTGCACACCTGGACCGTCGGCGGCGACACGCCCGCCCGGATCGCCGAGACCGCCGCCCGCCTGGGGGTGACGCCGTACGCCGTGCTGGCCTCGGCCTTCGCGCGGTGGGCGGGGCGGCTGTGCGGTGATCCGGCGGACGTGGTGCTGGCCGCGTCCAGCGCCAACCGCACCCGGCGCGAGCTGGCGGGGACGGTCGGGCTGCTCGGGGACGCGGTGCTGGTGCGCGCCAGGCTGTCACGGGCCGCGGACTTCGGGGAGCTGGCGACCCAGGTGGCCGGGAGCCTGTTCGCGGCACTGGATCACCAGGAGCTGCCGCTGACGGAGGCGGTGGACCTGGTGGAGCCCGGGGACGGCCTGTTCCCGACCGTGCTGTTCACCGTGGTCACCACCCCGCCGCCGACCCTGGACCTGTCCCCGCTGCGGACCCGGGTGGCGGGCCTGGCGCTGCCGGAGGTGGCGCGCACCGAGCTCTACGTCGTGCTGGAACCGGGCGAGACGGAGATCAGGGTCACCTTCGAGTACTCCACGGACCTGTTCACCGCGTCGACCGTGGAAGGGTGGGCCGACACCTTCACCGCGCTGCTCCAGCGGCTGCCGTGACAGCGCGCGGGGGACCGGCTCGGGTTCAGGAGCCCAGGGGGTCCAGTTCCAGGGGCTGGATGCGGCCCTCCAGCATGGTGCCGAGTCCCTGGACCGCGCACACGTCCGGGCGCTCGGCGATGTGCACGGGCATCCCCGTGGCCTGCCGCAGCATCTGGTCGAAGCCCGGCAGCAGGGCACTGCCGCCGACCATCATGATCCCCCGGTCGGCGAGGTCGGCGACCAGGTCGGGCGGGCAGTCCCGGAGCACCTTGCCGATCCCGTCGAGCACGGCGGTCAGCGGGGTCTGGATGGCGTTCCGTACGGCGGCGGTGTCGACCTGGACCGAGCGGGCCAGGCCGGTGGCGACGTCCCGTCCGTGGATCTCCGTGGAGGCCGGCCCGTGCGGGGTGAGCCCGTTCCCGGACAGGGCGAGCTGCAGCGGCCGTACCGACTGGCTCGGCAGCACCAGTTCGTGCTGGTGGCGCAGGTGCTGGACGATCGCGTGGTCCACGGCCTCGCCGCCGACGGCGATCCGCTGGGCCGTCACGATCGAGCCGAGGGAGAGCACCGCGACCTGGGTCGCCGCCGCGCCGCACACCATGATCATGGTGGCCTCGGGGCGCTCCACGGGCAGCCCGCAGCCCACGGCGGCGGCGATCAGCGTGTCGACCAGCTCCACCCGGCGCGCCCCGAGCCCGACCAGCGTCTCGATGGCCGCGCGCTGGGCCAGTGGATCGGCGTCGTGCGGGGTGCACGCGGCGGCCCGCAGCCGCGGCTTGCGGCGCAGATTGCGGCGGATCTTGTCGCCCAGCAGATGCCGCAGCATGCGCTGCGCCATCTCGATGTCCACGACCGTGCCCCCGGAGACGGGGCGGACGACACGGATGTAGTCCGGCGTACGGCCGGTCATCTTCTCCGCGAACTCGCCGACCGCGATCAGCGCGCCGGTGCGGGTGTTCACGGCGGCGGCGGAGGGCTGGTCGACGACGAGCCCGGCCCCCTTCACGTACACCCGCGTCCTCGCCGCGCCGAGGTCGACGGCGAAGTGGCAGCGGCGCAGCTGCTCCAGACTGGCGGTCATGGCAGGCCTCCCGAGAGCACGGACCGTGGCCCGCCGGGTGGCGGGCCTCACTCGCATCGTGCGGGGGGCGGGGAGACGGCGCGTGTTGTGGTGGGCCGGGCGGGGCGCCGCTGAATGGGGGGTTTTGTCGCTTATCTCCCTTATGAATATTCCATAAGGTCAGTGGAGGCGGCGGCTCTCGAGGGGTGGAGAGAGCCCGAGCTGTGCGGGCCTGTGGCGGAGTCAGCCGCTCGGTGCGACACCGCGGATCACCCCCAGCCCTGCCAAGTCCTGCGGCCGGATGCGGAGTTGGTCCGCGGTTGCCTCCACCTCGTGCGGCGGGCGCTTCAGGATGGCCGCCGCCAGCTCCGGTGCGATGACCGAGAAGTAGCTGTCCGGGGTGGCCCAGGTGTTGCCGGGCGCGGCCAGCGCCAGCGCCCCGCCGGAGCCGCCCTCGCCGATGACCAGCGTGGTGACCGGCGTCCGCGCCGCGGCCACCGCCGAGAACAGGTCGGCGATGGCCGCCCCCGCGCCCTGCCGCTCCGCCTCCGCGTCATTCGCCGCGCCCGGGGTGTCCACCAGCGTCAGCGCCGGGATGCCGAGCCGGTCCGCGAGCCGGATCAGCCGGGCGGCCGTGCGGTATCCGGCGGGCCGGGTGGCGCGCCCGGTCTGCGCCGCGTAGGCGACCGTACGGCCCTGGTGCTCCCCGAAGCCGCACAGCATGCCGTCCGGGTCCGTGCCGCCCGCGCGGTCACCGCCGATCGCGACGCGCTCGGTGAAGTAGGCGTCCAGATAGGCCTCGGCGCGCGGGCGTTCGGGGGTGCGGGCCCGGCGTACCGCGTCCCAGCCGGTCGCCGGGAGCTCCGTGGAGCCGAGGGGCGCCGGCACCGGCGCGGGTTCCCCCGAGGGCGCTGTCAGCAGGCGCAGCCACCGGGCCAGCGTCGGGCGCAGCTCCTCCGGCTCCACGAGCGCGTCGGCCGCGCCCGCCGCCACCTGTGCCTCCGCGGTGTAGGCGGCGGGGTCCGCGGTCACGGGCCGCACCCGTGACCCGGCGAAACCGACCTGGGCGCCGGGCAGCGCCAGCACCACGTCGGCGCCCGCGCCCAGCGTGGCCCAGCCGCCCCCCGTCGTCGGGTCCCGCAGGACGGCGATCTGTGCGAGGCCCGCCTGCCGCGTGAGCACCGACTCGCGAGCCACGCGCTGGAGTTGGGTCAGGGCGAGCATGCCCTCCTGCATCCGGCTGCCGCCGGTGGCGATCAGCGGCACGACCGGCAGCCGGTAGCGCCGGGCGTGCGCATGGGCCGCCTCCAGCCGGTCGCCGGTGCGTTCGCCGAGCGAGCCGCCGAGGTAGCCGAACTCGAACGCGATCAGCACCGCCCGGGTGCCGCCGACGCGCCCGGTGCCGCAGACCACGGACTCCTCCTCGCCGGTGCGCTCGGCGGCCCGCAGCCGGGAGCCGTCGTACCCGCGCCAGCCGAGCGGGCCGTCGGGCGCGGAGTCCCGCTCGGGGTGCGGGAGTTCGACGAAGTCGTCGGTGACCAGGGCGAGGAACTCCCGGGCGCGGAGCCGGTCAGCCATGGTTCAGCGCCCGCTTCATGATCTTCCCCATGTCGTTGCGGGGCAGCGCGTCCAAGTGGTGCACCACCCGCGGCCGCTTGTGCGGGGCGAGCCGCCGGGCCACGTGCTCGGCCAGCTCCTCGACGCCGGGCGGGGCCTGCGGGTCGGCCGGTACCACCCACGCCACGATCCGCTCGCCCAGGTCGGTGTCCGGCTCCCCGGTCACCGCCGCCTCCCGCACCGCGGGGTGCTCCAGCAGCGCGTTCTCGATCTCGCCCGCCCCGATCTTGTAACCCCCGCTCTTGATCAGGTCGGTGGCCTTGCGGCCCACGATCCGGACGTACCCGTCGGGGTCGCGCACCGCCATGTCCCCGGTGCGGAACCAGCCCTCGGCCGTGAAGGCGTCCGCCGTGGCGTCGGGCCGGTTCAGGTACTCGGTGAACAGGTTCGGACCGCGCACCTGGATCTCGCCCACCGTCTCCCCGTCGTACGCGGTGATCGGTGCCCCGTCCTCCTCCACCAGCCGCAGCTCCACGCCCGGCAGCGGCACCCCGACCGTCCCGGGGCGGGCCTCGCCGTCGGCGCGGATGCTGGTGTTCATCAGCGTCTCGGTCATGCCGTACCGCTCGATGACCCGCCGCCCGGTCGCCGCCGCGATCCGCTCGTGGTCGTGCACGGGCAGCGCCGCCGAACCCGACACCAGCAGCCGCGCGGTGCCCAGCGCCCGCGTGAGCGCCGGGTCCCCGGGGAGCGCCTGGGCGATGCGGTGGTACATCGTCGGCACGCCGAACAGCATGGTCGCGCCGTCGGCCAGCTCGCGCGCGACTCCCTCCGGGCTGAACCGGCCGAGGTGCCGCACCGATCCACCGCGCCGGAGCGGTCCGAGGATGCCGAGGACGAGACCGTGCACATGGAACAGGGGCAGGCCGTGCACGAGGACGTCGTCACCGGTCCACCCCCAGGCGTCGGCGAGGGCGTCGAGGGTGTGGGCGACGGCCCGGCGGGGCAGGACGGCGCCCTTGGGCGGTCCCGTGGTGCCGGAGGTGTAGACGACGAGGGCGGGGTCCTCGTCGTCGGCGGGCCGGGGGTGACGTGGGCCGGTGGCGCGCACGTCGACGTCCACGCGCTCCAAGACCCTTAGTGGCGCTGGCAGTTCGTCACCCGGCGCGGCCAGTACGAAGCCGGGTGCGCTGTCGGACAGGATGTGTCCGAGCTCCTTCTCGCCCGACTTCGGATTGAGGGGCACGGCGGCGACCCCGGCCTCCAGCGCCGCGACCACCGCCACGGCGGTCTCCAGCGCCGGGGTGGCCCACACCGCGACCCTGCCGCGCCCCGCGATCCGGTCCGCCAGGGCGCCGGTCGCGGCGGCGAGTTCGGCGTACGTCAGGGACCGCTCCCCGAACCGCAGAGCGGTCCGGTCGGGCGGGCCGCCGGCCAGGGCCGGGAAGAGAGTGGACACGCGTCGTACTCCTTGGGCGTCGTACGGGCTCCGGTTACGCCATGATGCCGACCGAACCCCGGATAACCGCCCCGCATCGCCCGGTTGCCGGTGTGAGTGCGCCCACGCCACCCGTGGGACGTGGCCGACGCGTCCCTCCCGCGGCGCGACCCCTTTCAGGCCGACCGGGCCGTGAACCAGGCCGCCAGTTGGCTGCGTCTGCTGAAGCCCAGCTTCACCAGGATGCGCTCGACGTGGCCCTCCGCGGTGCGCTGCGAGATGACCAGCGTCTCGGCGATCCGCCGGTTGGTCAGGCCCCGCGCGACCAGCGCCGCCACCTCGGCCTCCCGGCGGGTGAGCGGGCGGGTGTCCGGTTCGGCGGTCGTGCCGGTCGCCGGGCGCCGCAGGGTGCCCAGCGCGTAGGCGAGGGCGTCGTCGCGGGACAGGGCGGCGCCGCGCCGGTGGGCCCGCTCGTAGCCCTGGTCCCCGAGCGCCCGCCGCGCGTGCCGCTCGGCCGGACCCGGGCGCGCCGCGCCCTGCGGCTGGGCCGGATCGCCGCCGATGTCGTGCCAGATCCGGTCGACGGCCCCCCGCAGCACGGCGGCCCGCTCGGCGTGCCCGGCGAGCGCCTCCGCCGCGGACAGCAGGTCCAGGGTGCGGGCGAGGCTCTGGCGCCGGTGGCCGGTGTACGGCAGCCGCAGGCACGCCCGCGCGTGCTCGGCGGCCCGGTCGTACTCGCCCAGCGACCAGTGCGCCAGGCCCAGCGTGCGCAGCGCCCAGGCGCGCGCCCACTGTTCGCCGTACGCCTCGCAGACGGCGACGGCCTCGGCGCACAGCCCGGTCGCCTCGCGGGCCCGGCCCCGGCTGACCAGGGTGCAGGCCAGCTCGACGCGGGTGAGGACGACGAAGCCGACGGTGGTGGTGGCCGCCCGGCCGGTGCCGTAGACGTCGGGCGGTATCGGGGGCGGGGCCGGCACGGGCAGTTCCGCGTCGGCGGACCGGGTGCCGTGCGGGGGGTCGGCGCCGGCGAGGACGGCCGCGGTGCGGGTGTGCACGAGCGTCATCAGCGCGCCCGCCCACATGGCGCGGGTCAGCGCCGCCTCGGGGCGCGCCCCGGTCCGCAGCGCCCGGTCCAGCCAGTGCCGGCCCTCGCCCCAGGCGCCGCCCGCCACCCAGTGGAACCACAGCGTCGCGGCCATCCGCAGCCCGTGCTGGGCCTCGCCGGGGGTGGTGACGCAGAAGTCCAGCGCGGCCCGGAAGTCGTCCCGGTCCAGCCGCAGCCGGTCGGTGACGGCGGCCTGGTCGGGGCCGAACCACGTCTGCTCGTACGTGGCGGCCAGCCGCGCGAAGTGGTCGCGGTGCCGGCGCCGGGTGACGGTCACCTCGCCGATGTCCGCCAGCTTCTCCAGGCCGTAGTGGCGCAGCGAGACCAGCAGCCGGTACCGGTCCTGCCCGCCGCGCTCCTCACGGATCAGCACCGACTTGCCGACGAGCCCAGCAACCGCGTCCCGTACGGCGCCCGCGTCCCGTACGGCGCCCGCGTCCCGTACGGCGCCCGCGTCCCGTACGGCGCCCGCGCCCCGTACGGCGCCCGCGCCCCGTACGGCGCCCGTGCCCGGCCCCGCGCCCGGTCCGTCGTCCGCCCCCGGCCCCGCCCCCGGCCCCGCGCCCACCCCCGGCCCCGCCCCCGGCCCCGCCCCCGGCCCCGCGCCCACCCCCGGCCCCGCCCCCGGC
>NZ_JBSFVG010000016.1:0-23139 GCF_053592195.1 Streptomyces sp. NPDC002776
GCTCCCAGGAGGGTGACGAACTCACCGGGCGCGACATCGAGGGTGATGTCGTCGAGGACGAGCTGCCGCCCGGCCGGGCCGGCGAAGGACTTCGACACGTGGTCGATGCGCGCGGCGTGCTCCACGGACGTATCCGTGTCGGGGGCCTTGGCGAGGGCGGTTGCCATGGTCGTCACCTCCTGGGAACTCATCTGGACTCGTGGCTCACTTCACGCCGAGACCGGCGTCGTCGGCCTCGGGTGCGCCCTCGGCTCTGAGGACCCTGTTCAGCGGTGTCAGGTCGTAGATGCCGGACAGGTCCGGCCGCTCCAGCAGACCCGCCTTCACCGCGTGCCGCGCCTGCGCGTCGAGCGTGGCCGCCAGCGGATCGTCGGTGAACCGGATGGACGGCCAGGCCCGGTCGATGACCTCGGCGGGCAGCGCCTTGCCGGTGTCCGCGGCCAACTGGGCGTTGGCGGCGGCCTTCGCCTCGTCCGGGTTGGCGTTGATCCACTTGTTCGCCTCGACGGAACCCCTCAGCACCGCCTCGACGGCCTTCGGGTGCTCCTCGAGGAAGCTCTGCGACACGATCACGTTGGTGATCACGAACTTCTTGTCCGGCCACAGGTCGGCCTCGTCCAGCAGCACCTTGCCGCCCTCGGCGACCAGCTTGGACGCGGTCGGCTCCGGTACCCAGGCACCGTCGACCGAGCCGGACCGGTAGAGGTCGGGCGTGACCTTGTTGTCGGAGCGGACGACGGAGACGTCACCCTCGCCGCTCTGCGCGTCGACCTGCCAGCCCTGCTCGGCGGCCCAGTTGAGGAAGGCCACGTCCTGCGTGTTGCCGAGCTGCGGCGTGGCGATCCGCTTGCCCTCGACGTCCTTGAGGGACGTGATCCGCTCCGGGTTCACGACCAGCTTCACCCCGCCGGAGGCCGAACCGGAGATGATCCGCAGGTTCTTGCCGTTCGCCTTGACGTACCCGTTGATCGCGGGGGAGGGCCCGATCCACCCGATGTCGATGGACCCCGAGTTCAGCGCCTCGATCTCCGAGGGACCTGCGTTGAACGCGGCGTACTTCGCCGTCGTACCGCCGAGCTCCTTCTGGAAGATCCCCTCGTGCCGCCCCACCAGCGCCGTGGCGTGGGTGAGGTTCCCGAAGTAGCCGATGCGCACCGCGTCCAGGCCGTCGACCTTCGCCGCCCCGGGTATCGCGTGCTCGGTGTTCTCCACGGCCTGGGAGCCGTAGCCGCACGCGGCCGCGAGCGCGAGCAGCGGCAGCACGGCCAGTACCGCGAGGGTACGGCGCAGGGCGGGGATGGCAGGCACGGGAGGTGTTCCTCTCGGTGGCCCGGCCCGGCGCCCTTATCGAGCGCGGCCGGGAGAACGGCGGATGGACGGGTGGGAGGTCAGCGCGGACATCGCCGCCCCCCGCCCGCTCCGGTCCAGTACATGGTCAGAAGTCCCAGCCGTCGTCGTCGGCCGCGTCCTTGACGGGCTCCGGGGAGGCGAAGGACTCGCCGACCATGCCGGCGGTGAGCGTCGTGCCGTCGCTCGGGTCGATCAGGATGAACGAACCCGTGCGCCGCGAGTCGGCGTAGGAGTCGACGGGCAGCGGCTCGGCGGTCCGGATCTTCACCCGGCCGATGTCGTTGGCGACGAGCTGTCCGGGGTGCGGGTGCAGGGACAGGTCGGCGAGCGTGAGCCGGGACGGGATGTCCTTCACGATCGCCTTCACCGTGCGCGTGCCGTGCTTGAGCAGCACCCGGTGGCCGACGGTGAGCGGGGCGTCGGCGACATGGCACACGGTCGCCTCGATGTCCTGCGTGGTCGGCGGCGCGTCCTTGCTGGGCACGATCAGGTCGCCGCGCGAGATGTCGATGTCGTCCTCCAGCAGGACGGTCACCGACTGGGTGGTCCAGGCGACGTCGACCGGCTCGCCGAGCAGGTCGATGGCGGCGATCTTCGTGGAGCGGCCCGACGGCAGCACGGTGATCTGCTCGCCGACGCGGAACGAACCGGCGGCGATCTGACCGGCGTAACCGCGGTAGTCGGGGTGCTCGGCGGTCTGCGGGCGGATCACGTACTGCACGGGCAGCCGGGCGTGGCAGTGGCTCAGGTCGTGGGTGACCGGGACGGTCTCCAGGTGCTCCAACACCGTCGGGCCGCCGTACCAGTCCATGTGGGCGGACGGCTCCACCACGTTGTCACCGGCGAGCGCCGAGATGGGGATCGCGGTGACCTCCGGGACGCCCAGTTCGAGCGCGTACGCCGTGAACTCCTCGGCGATGGCGGCGAACACGGACTCCTGGTAGTCCACCAGGTCCATCTTGTTGACGGCGAGGACCACGTGCGGCACGCGCAGCAGCGCGGCCAGCGCGGCATGCCGGCGGGTCTGCTCGACGACGCCGTTGCGGGCGTCGATGAGGATCACCGTCAGCTCGGCGGTGGAGGCGCCGGTGACCATGTTGCGGGTGTACTGCACATGGCCGGGGGTGTCGGCGAGGATGAACCGGCGCTTGGCCGTGGCGAAGTAGCGGTAGGCCACGTCGATGGTGATGCCCTGCTCCCGCTCGGCGCGCAGGCCGTCGGTGAGCAGCGCGAGGTCCGGGCCCTCCTGGCCCCGGCTCGCCGAAACGCGCGCCACGGCCTCCAGCTGGTCGGTGAGGACCGACTTGGAGTCGTGCAGCAGCCGCCCGACGAGGGTGGACTTGCCGTCGTCGACGGAACCGGCGGTGGCGAACCGCAGCAGGGTCGTCTCGGGGAGTTCCGTGGTGGTGCTCATGGCTAGAAGTACCCCTCGCGCTTGCGGTCTTCCATCGCGGCCTCGGACATCTTGTCGTCGGCACGGGTCGCGCCCCGCTCGGTGAGCCGGGAGGCGGCGATCTCGGTGATCACGGCGTCCAGCGTGGTGGCGTCGGAGTCCACGGCGCCCGTGCAGGACATGTCACCGACCGTGCGGTAGCGCACGAGCCGCTTCTCGACGGTCTCGCCGTCCTTCGGGCCGCCCCACTCGCCGGCGGTCAGCCACATGCCGTTGCGGGCGAACACCTCACGCTCGTGCGCGAAGTAGATCTCCGGCAGCTCGATGCCCTCACGGGCGATGTACTGCCAGACGTCCAGCTCGGTCCAGTTGGACAGCGGGAACACCCGGACGTGCTCGCCGGGCGCGTGCCGGCCGTTGTAGAGGTTCCACAGCTCGGGCCGCTGGCGGCGCGGGTCCCACTGGGAGAACTCGTCGCGCAGCGAGAACACCCGCTCCTTGGCGCGGGCCTTCTCCTCGTCGCGGCGCCCGCCGCCGAAGACCGCGTCGAACTTCTCCGCCTGGATCTTCTCCGTCAGCGGCAGCGTCTGCAGGGGGTTGCGGGTGCCGTCCGGGCGCTCCTTGAGCACCCCGCGGTCGATGTAGTCCTGCACCGAGGCGACATGGAGCCGCAGCCCGTGCCGGGCCACCGCGCGGTCCCGGTAGTCGAGGACCTCGGGGAAGTTGTGCCCGGTGTCGACGTGCAGCAGCGAGAACGGCACCGGCGCCGGCGCGAACGCCTTCAGCGCCAGGTGCAGCATGACGATCGAGTCCTTGCCGCCGGAGAAGAGGATCACCGGCCGCTCGAACTCGCCCGCCACCTCGCGGAAGATGTGCACCGCCTCGGACTCCAGCGCGTCCAGGTGGGAGAGGGCGTACGGAGTCCCCGTGCCCTCCTCGACCGAGGAGACGGTCGTCGTCATGCCAGGCCCCTTTCGCTGAGCAGCGCGTACACGGCCGCCGCGGACTCCCGCACGGTCTGGTTCTGCGACTCGATCCGCAGGTCGGGCGTCTCGGGCTCCTCGTAGGGGTCGTCGACCCCGGTCAGCCCGGACAGCTCGCCCGCCGCCTGCTTGGCGTACAGGCCCTTCACATCGCGCTCGGAGCACACCTCGACCGGCGTGGCCACGTGGATCTCCAGGTACGCGGCCCCGCTGTCCTGGTGGCGCTTGCGCACCGCCTCACGGCTGTCGGCGTACGGCGCGATCACCGGCACCAGCGCCTTGACGCCGTTGCGGGCGAGCAGGTCGGCGAGGAAGCCGATGCGCTGCACATTGGTGTGGCGGTCCGCGCGGCTGAAGCCGAGGCCCGCGGAGATGAACTCGCGGATCTCGTCGCCGTCGAGCACCTCGACGCGGTGGCCCTCCTCGCGCAGCCGGCCGGCCAGCTCGTACGCGATGGTGGTCTTGCCGGCGCTCGGCAGACCCGTGAGCCAGACGGTGGCTCCGGTCGTCACGTGGTTCTCCTTGTTCTCCGGGGCGGTCTCCGGAAACGGGGTCGTGGTCACAGGTGCAGCCCGCACTCGGTCTTGGCGCGGCCCGCCCAGCGGCCGGCCCGCGCGTCCTCGCCCTCCAGGACGCGACGGGTGCAGGGAGCGCAGCCGACGGAGGGGTAACCGTCCATCAGCAGCGGGTTGGTGAGGACACCGTGCTCGGCCACGTAGGCGTCCACGTCCTCCTGGGTCCACCCGGCGATGGGCGAGATCTTGACCTTCTGCCGCTTGTCGTCCCAGCCGACGACCGGGGTGTTCGCCCGGGTCTCGGACTCGTCGCGGCGCAGGCCCGTCGCCCAGGCCAGATAGCCCTCGAGGCCCTCCTCCAGCGGCTGGACCTTGCGCAGCTTGCAGCACAGGTCCGGATCGCGGTCGTGCAGCCTGGGGCCGTACTCCGCGTCCTGCTCGGCGACCGTGCGGCGCGGGGTGAGCGTGATGACGTTGACGTCCATCACCGCCTCCACCGCATCACGGGTACCTATGGTCTCGGGAAAGTGGTAGCCGGTGTCGAGGAACACCACGTCAACACCGGGCAACGCGCGGGAGGCGAGATGGGCGACGACCGCGTCCTCCATGGAGGAGGTCACACAGAAGCGCCGGCCGAAGGTGTCCGCGGCCCACCGGAGGATCTCCAGCGCGTCGGCGCCCTCCAGATCGCGGCCCGCCTGCTCGGCGAGCGCCTTGAGATCCTCGGTGGTGCGCTCTTCCCGGGTGGTCGTCATATCTCGTCTCCCCCTGCCTCGGTCGGCTGAACGCCCCGGGCCAGCAGCCCGAGGAACTTCAGCTGAAAAGCCCGGTTGCACGCGGCGCATTCCCACGCGCCGTGGCTGCCCTCCAAGGCTTCACTCGGCCTCAAGTCCTCGTCGCCGCAGTAGGGGCAGTAGAAGGGGGCGGCCCGCTCGCTCATGACAGGGCCTCCTCGGATGCACGCGCGGCCCAGGTGGCGAAGCGCTCGCCGTCCTCGCGCTCCTCCTGGAAGCGCTTGAGGACCCGCTCGACGTAGTCGGGCAGCTCCTCGGCCGTCACCTTCAGACCGCGCACCTTGCGGCCGAAGCCGGCCTCCAGGCCGAGCGCGCCGCCCAGGTGCACCTGGTAGCCCTCGACCTGCCGGCCCTGGTCGTCGAGGACCAGCTGGCCCTTGAGACCGATGTCCGCGACCTGGATACGGGCGCAGGCGTTCGGGCAGCCGTTGATGTTGATGGTGAGGGGCTCGTCGAACTGCGGGATCCGGCGCTCCAGCTCGTCGATCAGCGAGGCGCCGCGCGCCTTGGTCTCGACGATGGCGAGCTTGCAGTACTCGATGCCGGTGCAGGCCATGGTGCCGCGCCGGAACGGGGACGGGCTGACCGTGAGGTCCAGCGCCTCCAGGCCCGCGACGAGCGAGTCGACCTGCGCCTGGTCCACGTCCAGGACGAGCATCTTCTGCTCGGCGGTGGTCCGCACCCGGCCCGAGCCGTGCGCCTCGGCCAGCTCGGCGATCTTCGTCAGGGTGGTGCCGTCCACCCGGCCCACGCGCGGGGCGAAGCCGACGTAGTAGCGGCCGTCCTTCTGCCGGTGCACACCGACGTGGTCGCGCCAGCGCTCGACCGGCTGGGCCGGGGCCGGGCCGTCGACGAGCTTGCGCTGCAGGTACTCGTCCTCCAGGATCTGCCGGAACTTCTCCGGGCCCCAGTCGGCGACCAGGAACTTCAGGCGGGCGCGGGTGCGCAGCCGGCGGTAGCCGTAGTCGCGGAAGATCGAGATGACGCCCTCGTAGACGTCCGGGACCTCGTCGAGCGGGACCCAGGCGCCGAGCCGGACACCGATCTTGGGGTTGGTGGACAGACCGCCGCCGACCCACACGTCGAAGCCGGGGCCGTGCTCGGGGTGGTGCACCCCGACGAAGGCGATGTCGTTGATCTCGTGCGCCACGTCCAGCAGCGGCGAGCCGGAGATCGCGGACTTGAACTTGCGGGGCAGGTTCGAGAAGTCCTTGTTGCCGATGATCCGGCGCTGGATCTCGTCGATGGCCGGGGTGCCGTCGATGATCTCGTCGGCGGCGATACCGGCGACCGGCGAGCCGAGGATCACGCGGGGGGTGTCACCGCAGGCCTCGGTGGTGGACAGGCCGACCGCCTCCAGGCGGTTCCAGATCTCGGGCACGTCCTCGATCCGGATCCAGTGGTACTGGACGTTCTGCCGGTCGGTGATGTCGGCGGTGCCGCGCGCGAACTCCTGCGAGATCTCGCCGATGACCCGCAGCTGCTCGGTGGTGAGCCGGCCGCCGTCGATCCGGACGCGCAGCATGAAGTACTCGTCGTCCAGCTCCTCCGGCTCCAGGATCGCGGTCTTGCCGCCGTCGATCCCGGGCTTGCGCTGGGTGTACAGACCCCACCAGCGCATCCGGCCGCGCAGGTCGTTGGGGTCGATCGAGTCGAAGCCGCGCTTGGAGTAGATCGTCTCAATGCGTGTCCGCACATTGAGACCGTCGTCGTCCTTCTTGAACTGCTCGTTGCCGTTCAGCGGGGTGTAGTGCCCCGCGGCCCACTGTCCCTCGCCGCGGTGACGGCTCGCCCTGCGGCGGGGGGTCGCGGCGGCGGGGTTCTGCGGGGTGGCGGCCATGGTTGATACGTCCTTCGGGACAGGCGGGAAAGCGGCTCTGACCTGCGCGTGCGCGCACGGCAGACGTGCGCGTCCTTGCGCGGGAAATGCAGGCAAAGGGGGAGGTGCCGGGCGGTGCTGGATGAACTCTCAGCGCGCCGGACAGATGGCGCTGGACATGCGGCCGAGGTCGACGTGCCGCCGACTCACCAAGGCAATTCCAGTTCCAGGCATGACGGAAGCGTGTCACGGCGATCTGGACACAGTCCAGCTTCGTCCAAAATGCGGACACCCTTGTCTCGGAGAGCGAGACAAGGGTGTTCTGGGTCACATGCCTGCAATGTGCCGCCTCGGGCAGGTCAGGCGGGGTATGCGCCCGGCCAGGGGCCCGGCGCGGCCACCTGCGACTGCTCCTCGACCTTGGTGTCGAACAGCGTGAAGCCCCGGCGCCGGTAATTGTCCATCGCGTGCTCGCCGTCCAGGCTGCAGGTGTGCAGCCAGACGCGCTTCGTGGGCGCCCGCCCTGGCCAGCGGTCCGCGAGGTCCCAGGCGCGGGCGACGCCGTACGACAGCAGATGGCCGCCGATGCGGCGGCCCCGGAAGGCGGGGATCAGCCCGAAGTACTCGATCTCCACGACCCCGTCGTCCTGCGGGCTCAGCTCCACGTACCCGGCAGGCGTGCCGTGGTCGTAGGCGACCCAGGTCTCCACGCCGGGGCGCTCCAGGTGCTCCTGCCACTGGGCGTAGCTCCAGCCCAGCCGGTCGATCCAGCGGATGTCGCCGCCGACGGAGGCGTACAGGAAGCGGCTGAACTCGGGGGAGGGGACCTCGGAGCGGACGATCCGCACGTCGCCCTCGGGGGCGGCGGCCGGCAGCAGGTCGGAGGGGTCCGTCTGCTCCAGGGACCAGGTGGTCACGGGGATGTTGGGCATGTCGCCCAGACAATCATCTAGTCCAGCGCTCTGTCGATCGCGTGCAGCGGCAGCGCGAACAGGGTCCGCCCCGACTGCGACCAGACCTCCCCGGTCTGCTGCCAGTACGACAGGGACGCGGTCCGCCCGGTCCAGCACAGCCGGGTCCCGTCGGCCCCGCAGCGGGTGGCCTCGGCCCCGTCCGTGCTCTGCCGCCACAGCGTGCCGCGCTCCTCGGCCCGCTGCGTCAGGTACCAGCGGGAGCGGTACGACAGCAACCCGCCGAGCCCTTCCGCCCCGGTCGCGTACGCCTCGGTCGCGGTGCCGGTGGCGAGCAGCCCGGCGCGGTCCGGGTCCGCGCTGAACGCGTACCGCCACAGCCGGCCGTCCCTGCTCGCCACCAGGCTGTCCGGCGAGGTGCTGCGGTCCAGCGAGAGGCCGGTGGGGGCCGGTCCGGCCGAGCGGTACACGCCGACGGCCGGCAGGACGTACCGGGAGCCGTCCGCCGCGGGGGCGCGCCGGACGCGGTGCAGGTCGTAGACGTACAGTCCGTCCCGCGCGGTGACCAGCAGCTTGTCCTGGTACCAGACCATGCCCGAGAGTGCCGAGCGCAGCGGGCGGTGCGCACGGCCGTCGTCCGTCGGGACGGCGAGCCGCACCCAGGTGTAGCTCAGGCGGCCGGGGTCGTCCGCGTCCACGAAGGCGACCCGGGAGCGCCGGTCGCCGGACCAGGCGGACAGCACCACGCGGTGCTCGCCCCAGTGGCCGTCGTCGTCGGCGTCCCCGGAGGTGGTGACCGCGCCGGACCGAAGGCCCCGGGTGCCGGCGGCGTCCCAGCAGTACGCGCGCGTGGCCGCGGGCGCCACCGGGAGGGCCGCGCGCTCGGTGCAGTCGTCCGGGTCGCGCAGGGTGCCGTCGGCGTCGGCGAGGACCGCGCCGACGCCGGCCGGGCGGCCCAGCCGGGCGTCGAGCCGGTCCAGGGCGGGCTCGGGCAGCAGCTCCTCGCGCAGTCGCAGGGGGTTCAGCTCGGCGTGTGAGGTGAGGGGCTTCAGCGCCCCGGGATCCGCGTCGTCGGTGGCCTGGGAGGCGCTGATCATGGTGGCGGCCGCGGTGAGCGCGAGAGCGGTTCCGGCCAGCACTCCACGCAGCGCGCGGCCCCTCCTGCGCCGGCGGTGCCTGCCGCGATGCTGTGTCATGACGTCCTCCCGAGGCGAGCCAACTGCGCCTGCTGATCCGTACGTTGACCGAGGAGCAGGTGGGGTGGCCCACCTCGGATGCTACGGCAGCGGGCTGTGGTCGCGGACGAAGACCCCGTAATTACCCGGAAGATGCCACCTCGGGAGCTTCAGCGCGTACGGCCGTCGGCCACGCCCGGCGCCGTCGAGTGCGGCAGCAGGTCGCGCGGATCCTCGGGGAGCAGCACCTCGACCTCCGCCGACTCGCAGAAACGATACGGCCGATGGTCGAGCAGCCCCCCGAGATAGCGGCGCACCCGGGACATCTCGGCCCGGACCGTCACCGTGCGGCCCGCGTCGGCGAATACCTCCCTGGCCAGGCCCGCCGCGCTCATCCCGTCCCGGTTCAGGGCCAGCAGGTAGAGCAACTCGGCGTGCCGGGGGCTCAGTTCGTGGCGCCAGGTGCCCGCGCCCCCGGTCACCGTCATCGACCAGCGGCGCGGCTGCGACAGATCCAGCACGATCCGGGTGCTCCCGTGCGGCACCGGCTCGTCGGCGGGCCTGAGCAGCCAGCCGCCGGCCAGCGGCTCCACGGCGCACAGTCCGAGCGGCGGCAGCCACCGCCGCCCCGCCGCGAGCGACTTGGGCAGCGTGATCCGCCCCGGGTACGGCATCCCCGTCACCGCCGCGCACCAACCGTCCCGGTCCACCACCAGCGCCCGCCCGGCGAGCCGGGACAGCACCGGCGCCGCCACCGCGCGCAGCCGCTCCAGCGCGCTCAGATGCACCTCCCGCAGCCGGGACTCGGCGAGCTTGGCGACCGAGTCCACCCAGGCGAGGGTCGCCGGATGCATGGTCTCCAGCGGTCCGCTGATGTCCACCACGCCGATCAGCCGGCCGTCCCGCGGATCCGTGATCGGGGCACCGGCGCAGGTCCAGGTGGCGTGGGTGCGCACGAAGTGCTCGGAGGCGAAGACCTGCACCGGCCGGCGCACGACGGCCGGGGTGCCCACGCCGTTGGTGCCGACGACGTCCTCCCGCCAGTCCGCGCCGAGTTCAAAGCCGAGCCCGTCGGCCTTGCGCAGCACCGGCGCGCTGCCCTCCCGCCACAGCACCCGGCCCTCCTCGTCGGCGACGACCATGATGTGGTGGGCGACGTCCGCGACCGACAGCAGCCCCTCGCGCAGCACCGGCAGCACGTGCCGCAGCGCGCTGGTCTCCCGGCGCCGCTGCACCTCCTCGCGGGAGAGCAGCCCGGAGCGGACGCCGCGGTCCGGGTCGACCCCGCTGCGCAGCAGCCGGTCCCAGGACTGCTCGATCACCGGGCGCGGCGCGACCGGCGCGCGCTGCCCGGCGAGGGTGGCGCTGCGCACGTCGTTCAGTACCCGCGCCGCGCGCGCCGCGTCGACGACGGCCAGCTGCGTCACGTCCATGGATGACAGCGCCACGAGTCCTCCCCGGGAGTGCGTCGGCCGTTCCTGACCGGTCGTCTCATAGTGCAGCCCGTCCCGGGCGGACGGAGCCGGTTCGGCCACCGGAGCCGGCAAGTTGCAACCCCTTGCAACCCTGGTGGTGGGCCATGGCCTGATCGAGACTTGAGCGACGCCGTCCCGAGCGGCGTTCGCGGCCTCGAACGGGCCTGTGCGAAGGGTGGTGCCGTGTCGGCGCGGCACCACCCCTCGCCCCGTCGCCGCGGGGGATGCGATCAGGCCTCCGGCCTGGCCCGGTCCACCACGGACTCCAGGTCCAGGGTGGCCGGCAGGGTCCCGAAGCTCGCGCCGCCGTCCTCGCCCAGACGTGACGCGCAGAAGGCGTCGGCCACCTCCGGCGGGGCGAACCGGACCAGCAGGGAAGCCTGGAGCACCAGGGCCAGCCGCTCCGTCAGGCGCCTGGCCCGGCCCTCGACGCTCTCCAGATCGGCCAGTTCGGTCAGCAGGCCCTTGATCCCGGCGTCCAGCCGGTGGTCGGCGCCGCGGGCCCGGCCGATCTCCACGAGGTAGGCGTCCAGAGCGGCCGGTTCGCGCCGCAGCGCCCGCAGGACATCCAGCGCCTGGACGTTCCCCGCCCCCTCCCAGATCGAGTTCAGCGGGGACTCCCGGACCAGGCGGGGCATCCCGGACTCCTCGACGTAGCCGTTGCCGCCCAGGCACTCGGACGCCTCGACCGTCACCGGCGTACAGCGCTTGGCCACCCAGTACTTGGCGGCCGGTACCGCGATCCGCAGCAGTGCCCGCTCCTGCTCGCCGCCGTCGTCGTAGGCCGCCGCGAGCCGCAGGCCCAGGGTGGTGGCCGCCTCCGACTCCAGGGCGAGGTCGGCCAGGACGTTGCGCATCAGCGGCTTGTCGGCCAGCCGGCCGCCGAACGCCTCGCGGTGGTCGCAGTGGTGGATCGCCTGGACGACGGCCTGCCGCATCAGCCCCGCCGAGCCCAGCACGCAGTCGAGACGGGTCGCCGCCACCATCCCGATGACGGTCCGCACCCCGCGCCCCTCCTCGCCGACCCGGCGCGCCCAGGTCCCCGCCAGCTCGACCTCCGCGGAGGCGTTGGACCGGTTGCCCAGCTTGTCCTTGAGGCGCTGCAGGTGGAAGGGGTTGCGGGTGCCGTCCTCCAGCACCCGGGGCACCAGGAAGCAGGTCAGCCCGCCCGGGGCCTGGGCGAGGACCAGGAACCCGTCCGACATCGGCGCCGAACAGAACCACTTGTGCCCGGTCAGCTCGTAGGACACCCCGTCGCCCAGGGGCCGCGCGGCCGTCGTGTTCGCCCGTACGTCGCTGCCGCCCTGCTTCTCCGTCAGGGCCATCCCGAACAGCGCCCCCGCCTTGTGCCGGGCGGGCCGCAGCTCACGGTCGTAGATCACGGAGGTCAGCCGGGGCTCCCACTCGGCGGCCAGCTCCGGGTCGGTGCGCAGCGCCGGCACGGCGGCGTGGGTCATCGACAGCGGACAGCAGTTGCCGGCCTCGGCCTGGGTCCACACCAGGAACCCGGCGGCGCGCCGCACATGCCCGCCGGGCCGGGTCCAGGCCGCGGTCAGCCCCGCGGCGACCCCCTTGCCGAGCAGCCGGTGCCAGGCCGGATGGAAGTCGACCTCGTCGACGCGGTGGCCGTAGCGGTCGTGGGTGCGCAGCCGCGGCGGGTTCTCGTCGGCCTGCACCGCCCACTCCTGGAGCTGGGCCGCGGAGGCCGACCGGCCCAGCGCCGACAACTCGCTGGTCGCGTCGGAGAGCAGGCCCGGGTCGAGATGCCGCTCGACCGCCGCCGTCAGCGCCCGGTCGGCCGCGTAGACGTCGTACCCGATCAGGGGCGGGGGCTGGTTCGTCACGGTGTGGGTGGTGCCGTCCATGGCTGTGAACCTACCCGTCCGGATCCGGGCACTCACCCCACCGACGCGGCGGCCCCCGGGGCGGGACGGGAGCGGGCCCCGCGGCGGATACCGTTAGGTCGTGCAGCCAGCAAGTGAATTCCCCCAGAGGCCCTCCGGCCGTCTCCACCGGGCGCGTGCCCTCTACCGGAACGTCTCGAAGCGCCGGACCGCCTGGCTGCTGCTCAAGGACACGGTCAACTCGTGCATCGAGTACCGGATCCTGGGGCTCGCGGCGGAGGCGGCCTTCTTCACGCTGCTCTCCGTCCCGCCGCTGCTGCTGAGCATGATCGGACTGCTCGGTCACGTCGACGACTGGACCGGCACCGACACCATCAGCAGCCTGGAGACGAACCTCATCGAGGCCTCCCGCACGGTCCTGTCGGACCGGGGCGTCCGCCAGATCGCCCAGCCGATCCTCGACGACGTGATGAAGGGCGGCCGCCCCGACGTCATCTCCATCGGCTTCCTGTTCGCGCTGTGGTCGGGCTCCCGCGCGGTGAACGTCTTCATCGACACCATCACCGTCATGTACGGCCTCGACGGCGTCCGCGGCATCGTGAAGACGCGGCTGGTCGCCTTCGTGCTCTTCCTGGTGGCCCTGGTGATCGGCTCGATCGCCCTGCCGCTGATGGTGGCGGGCCCGGACGCGGTGCTCAACGTCCTGCCGTGGTCGCAGACCCTGGTCCAGGTGCTGTACTGGCCGGTGGTCATCCTGCTGTCCATCGCCTTCCTGACCACGCTGTACCACGTCTCCGTACCGGTCCGCTCGCCGTGGATCGAGGACGTCCCCGGCGCCCTGGTCGCCCTCGGCATGTGGGTCCTCGGCAGTTTCCTGCTGCGCATCTACCTCACCAACACCGTCGAGGGCGCCACGATCTACGGCTCCCTCGCCGCCGCCGTCGCGGTCCTGCTGTGGATCGGGGTGTCCGCGTTCGCCGTCCTCGTCGGGGCCGCGGTCAACGCGGCGATCGACCGGGTCTGGCCGGCCGCCGCGACCGCCGCCGCCCGCGCCGCCAACGAGCGGCTGCGCGAGGCCCAGGTCGCCGAGTACGTGGCCCGCGCCGCCGCCCACCGCGAGGCCGCCCACGACGACCCGGACGACCCCGACATGCCCTCGGAGTTCCCGGAGCGCTGGTCCCGCTTCCTGCCCCCCGAGGACGTCACGTCCCGGCTGCGCACCCATGTGAGGAGCACGCACCCCCCGCACAAGCCCGACGACTCCTGACCGCGCCCGTCACCCCCGCCAGGCGCCCGCCGCCGCTGCCTCCCGGGCGAAGTCCGCGAAGTCGCGGGGCTCCCGGCCCAGCACCTGCCGGACGCCGTCGGTGAGCCGGGCGTTACGGCCGTCCAGCAGGGTCTCGAAGACCTCCACCAGCAGCTCCGCCTCCTCCCGCGGGACGCCGAAGCCGGTCAGGTGCTCCCCGTACGCCCGCGCCGGCACTGGCACGTACGTCAGCGCGGCGCCCGTGGCTCCCGCCACCTCCGCGACGGCCTGCCGGAAGGACAGCAGCCGCGGCCCGGTGACCTCCAGCGTCCGGCCCGCGTACCGGTCCCCGGAGGCCAGCACGGCCGCCACCACGTCCGCGATGTCCCGTACGTCGATGAACGGCTCCGTCACCTCCCCGGCCGGGAAGACCAGCTGCCCGCCCTCGCGCAGCCCGTCCGCCAGCGGGCCCTCGCTGAAGTTCTGGGCGAACCACGCGGCCCGTACGACCGTCCAGTCCGCGCCCGAGGACATCAGCGCCTCCTCGGTCGGCAGCGCCTGGTCCTCGCCGCGCGCCGACAGCAGCACCAGGCGCCGTACGCCGAGTCCGACCGCCTCCCGGGCCAGCGCCCCGACGCCCTCGGCCGCGGCCGGGGAACCCACGTCGGTCGGGTACATCAGGTACGCGGCGTCGGCGCCGCGCAGGGCGTCCGCCCAGGTCGTCGGGTCCTCCCAGTCGAAGCCCCGGGACCGCGTCGCCTCCCGCACCTTAAGGCCGGCCGCCCGTACGGCCCGGACCACCCGGCTGCCGGTACGGCCCGAGGCGCCGGTCACCATCACTGTCGCGTTGCGCGTGTTCGTCGTCATGGCTCAAGTCAACGGCCGCGCGGCCCAAGTCCCCATCGCCGAACGGCTCATTCCCATGCGCACGCGTCTACGCTGGCGCCATGGATGCCCTGGCCGGCCTGCTGGAGGGCCCACGCGCGCGTGGCGCCTTCATGATCCGCGCGTGCTTCGACCCGCCGTGGGCCGTCCGCATCGAGGACCGCGCCCCGCTGACCGTGATGGTGATGGCCCGGGGCGAGGCATGGATCGTGCCCGACACGGGGGAGCGGGTGCTGCTGCGCCCCGGCGATCTCGCGATCGCCCGCGGCCCGGCCCCGTACACCTGCGCCGACGCCCCGGACACCCCGCCGCAGGCACTGATCCTGCCGGGCGGGGAGTGCCGCTACCCCGACGGCCGCTCGCTCAACGGCGTCATGGACCTCGGCGTGCGGACCTGGGGCGACCGGGCCGACGGCGCGGCCGTGATGCTGATCGGCACCTATCTGTGGCAGGGCGAGGTCGGCGGGCGGCTGCTGGACGCGCTGCCGCCGCTGCTGACGCTCACGGCCGAGGTGTGGGACTGCCCGCTCACCCCGTTCCTCAGGGAGGAGATCGTCCGTGACGAACCGGGCCAGGAGGTGGTCCTGGACCGGCTGCTGGACCTGCTGGTCATCGCCGCGCTGCGGGCCTGGTTCTCCCGGCCCGAGGCGGCGGCGCCCGCCTGGTACCGGGCGCTCGCCGATCCGGTGGTGGGGCGGGTGCTGAGGCTGGTGCAGGACGATCCGGCGCACCCCTGGACGGTGGCGTCCCTGGCGGCGAAGGCGGGGGTGTCCCGGGCGGCGCTCGCCCGGCGGTTCACGGAGCTGGTCGGGGAACCGCCGATGACCTACCTGACCGGCTGGCGGCTGGCCCTCGCCGCGGACGCGCTGCGGGACACCGACGACACCCTCGAAGCGATCGCCCGGCGGGTGGGCTACGGCAGCGCCTTCGCGCTGTCCAGCGCCTTCAAGCGGGTCCACGGGGTGAGCCCGCAGGAGCACCGGGCGAGGGGGACGTAGGGCCGTGTACGAGGAACGGCCGTCCCGGCTCTCCGGCGCCGTCGTCTGGGTGAACACCTCGCCCGGCACCGGGCGCGTGCTCCCCGACGGCTGCATGGACCTGCTCTGGCACGAGGGCCGGCTGAGCGTCGCCGGTGCCGACACCCGGGCCCACCTCACCGAAGGCGAGGCGGGCAGCTGGGTCGGCGTGCGCTTCTTCCCCGGCTCCGCCCCCGCCTTCCTGGGCGTGCCCGCGCACGAACTGCGCGACCGGCGCGTCGACCTCGCCGACCTGTGGCCCGCCGCCGAGGTACGGCGGCTGGCGGGTCGCGTCGACGGAGCGGCCGACCTGCCGAGGGCACTGGAGGACCTCGTCCTGGAGCGCGCCGAGCCGCCCGATCCGCTGCTGCGCCGGCTGGTCGGCGCCCTGGACGCGGGCCGGACCGTCGGCGCCACCGCCGATGAACTCGGGCTCGGCGTACGCCAGTTGCACCGGCGGGCGCTGGACGCCTTCGGCTACGGGCCCAAGACGCTGGCCCGCATCCTGCGCTTCCGGCGGGCCCTGCGCCTCGCCGCCGAGGTGCCGTTCGCCGAGGCGGCGGCCCGCGCCGGATTCGCCGACCAGGCCCATCTGGCGCGGGAGGTCAAGGAGTTGGCCGGGGTGCCGCTGGGGGAGCTACTCGGCCGCCGGTAGCGGCGCGAACAGGTCGACGCCGTTGCCGTCCGGGTCGTGCACGACCGCGTACCGCTGGCCCCAGAAGGCGTCCCAGGGCTTGAGCTCGCCGTGGTACCCGGCGCCGGTCAGCTCCTCGTACACCGTGTCGACCTCGCCGGGATGGTCGCAGCGCAGGGCCAGCGAGTGCCGGGAGCCGGAGGGCGGCTGCCATCCGGGGTGGAGGGACCGGGCCAGCTCCTCGGTGTCCAGCATCAGCCGCAGCCCGCCGGGCAGTCCGGCCTCGGCGTGCGGCTCGTTCCCGGCCCCGTCGGGGAAGGCGAAACCGAGGCGGCGGTAGAAGGTGACAGCGGCGGCCATGTCGGAGACCACCAGCCCGAAGGCGTCGAATCGTGGAGTCATGCGCCCACCGTAGGCACCGCACGGGCGGCCGGTCTTGAAGGAAACGGACAGGGGCCGGGTGCCGCCGCCCGGCAACCGGGAGAGCACGACCGGTCGAGCCGCCGCCGTCAGTCGTAGGCGATCGTGCCGTACTCGTCCATCGCCGGGTGGATGCGCATGGGACCGTACGCGTCGTGGTCCGAGGGGCGCGGCGGTTCGGGGCCGTCGGGCCCCATGCGGAGCATGCGGTCGACCCGGCAGATCCGGAAGCGGCGCCCGGCCACCGTGCACGCGTCGGCGCGGCCGAGCGCCCGGAACTCCTCGGCGGCCCTGGCGTACACGGCCCGCGTGGCGTCGTCGTAGCGGTGCAGCGCGGCCCAGACCTCGGCCATCCCGTCGTACAGCCGGCGCCGGGCGTCGTGCGCGGTCGCCGCGAGCCCGCCGGACGGCTGCCAGCCGAGGCTGCCGTGCTCGACCACGCCGAAGCAGGTCGGCAGCAGCACGACCTCCGGATGGGAGCCGACCGCCCGCTCGGAGTCGGCGCACACCGCGGCCGGGACCGCGGCCGGGCGGTATGCGAAGTCCCGCAGCCCCAGCCGGGTCGCCGCGGCCATCGGGCCGTCGTCGTGGGCGGGGTCGAGGGCGAAACCGACGTCCGGTCCCGGCGGGGGCGTGCGGGGCCGCGCCCAGTTCGGCTCGGCGGGCTGCGGATCCGTCGGCCGGGGCGGCTCCGGCCGCTCGCCGTCGCCGCGCGAGAACTCGTCCGCGCGCACCACCCGGTACCGCACCCCGCAC
Organism: Streptomyces sp. NPDC002776; assembly: GCF_053592195.1. NCBI lineage: Bacteria > Bacillati > Actinomycetota > Actinomycetes > Kitasatosporales > Streptomycetaceae > Streptomyces > Streptomyces sp. NPDC002776. Next base: position 17,217 of record NZ_JBSFVG010000016.1, read on the forward strand.
GCCTCGACCTCGTTCACCGGCCGCTGGTCCAGCAGCGCCACCGCGGCGAGCAGTTCACGCCGTACGGCCGGATCGTCGGTGCCGTCCTTCGCCGTGAACCACAGATGGGAGTTGAGCCCGTCCCGGGCCACCTGCGGCATGGGGTCCACCACCGGCTTCAGCAGCCGCCAGCACGGCCCCGCCGCCGGATCGAGGACGGCGACCCCGAACACCGGCCCCCGCAGCACGAGATGGGGATAGCGCAGCGAGGCGTCCACCGCGTCGGCCTCACGCACCCAGGCGGTGGGGTCGTCACGGCGGATCAGCTCCTCCTGGAGCGCGTCGATCCGTTGCCGCCAGTCATCACTCATGCCCGCATTGTGATGAACGCGAGGCGAAGGAGAGGCCGAAACGACCCAACCACCGCGGCGGTTGGGGCGCAGGCCGTACGCTCGTCGACCATGGGCCCGCGACTCCTCGTCTTCACCCGCACCACCGACTACCGGCACGACTCCATCCCGGCCGCCGTCGCCGCGCTGCGCACCCTCGGGGACTTCGAGGTCGACCACAGCGAGGACCCGGCCGCGCTCACCGCGCCCCTGGAGCCGTACGCCGCCGTCGTCTTCCTCTCCACCAGCGGCGAGGTGCTGACCCCGGCCGGGCGGGAGCGGCTGGCCGGATACATCGAGGCGGGCGGCGGGTTCGCCGGGGTGCACGCGGCGGCCTGCACCGAGTACACGTGGCCCTACTACGGCGAGCTGCTGGGCGCCCGCTTCACCCGCCACCCGGACTTCCAGCCGGGCCGCGTCCTGGTCGAGGACCCCGGCCATCCGGCGACCCGCCATCTGCCCCCCGTCTGGGACTTCACCGACGAGTGGTACGACTTCGACACCAACCCCCGTGCCTCGGCAAGGGTGTTGCTGTCCGCCGACGAGACGTCGTACGAGGGCGGCGGCATGGGCGCCGACCACCCCCTCGCCTGGTGCCGCGAACAGGGCGCCGGACGCGTCTTCTACACCGCCCTCGGGCATGCGGCCGACGCCTACGACGACCCGCACTTCCGCGCCCACCTGCGCGGCGGGCTCACCTGGGCGGCGCGAGGCTGAACATCATCCCGCGCCAGGTCCACCCCGCCGCCAGGGCCGCCGCCCGCAAGGGGTCCTTGATCTGCCGGGAGTCGAAGCGGAACGTCTCGATCTTCCGCCGCCGCCCGTCGGCACCCCGCTCGTACGTCCACTGCCGCTCGGTCCAGTTCACCTGCCCCACGGAGTGCCGGCGCGCCACCACCCAACGCGGCGGACTCCCGGTCCGCTTGACCTCCCACTGCTCGTCGACGCTGCGCACCTCGCGCCGCCCGGGGACCAGCAGCATCCGTGTCTTCACGGTCCGCTCCAGCCGGCGCGAGGCCGACGGCGGGATCCGCCACTCCGCCACCAGGTCGGCCTTCTCCGCGGTCAGCGCGGTGCGTATGCGGTACGGCGCGTCCGGGCCGTTGAGCGCCAGCAGCGCGGCCCGGACGTCCGACGCCGACAGCGGCACGACCCCGTCCTCGGGGTAGCGGGTGCCGGTCAGCCTGTCGATGAGACCCATCGGGTCAACCTATGAACGACCAGCGGGACATGCCAAACTCGGCGCGGCCGTGCTCGCCCGCTCCACCAGCCGGGTCGACAGTTCGGTACGGGTGCTCTCGGGCCGGTCACCGGCCATCATCCGCACCAGCAGCCGCAGGGCCGTCGCCGCCATCTCGGACAGCGGCTGGCGGACCGTGGTGAGCGCCGGGGTGATCCAGCGGGACTGCGGCAGATCGTCGAAACCGACCACGCTGATGTCGTCCGGGACGCGCAACTCCCGTGCGGCGAGCGCCGCGTAGACCCCGTGCGCCATCAGGTCCGAGGTGACGAACAGGGCTGTCGGCGGCTCGGGGAGTTCCAGCAGCTCCCGGGTCCGGCGGCCGGCGAGGCTCTCGTCGGAGCCCGCGTACCGGACGTACTCGGGCCGGTGGCGCACGCCCGCCGAGGCGAGCGCCGAGCGGTAGCCGGCCACCCGGGCGCTGTCCGCGATGGTCTGCCGGTCCCCGGCGACCACGGCGATCCGCTGGTGCCCGAGCGCCAGCAGATGCTCGGTCGCCGTCACCCCGCCCTGCCAGTTCGCCGCGCCCACCGACACCACGCCCGGCGGGGGTTCGGCGACCGGGTCGATCATCACGAACGGGATGCGGTGCTGTTCGAGCCAGGCGTACTGGGCGGCGGTCGGCTCGGTCAGGTTGAACAGCACCCCGGAGGAGCCGCGCGTGGTGAGCTTGTCCAGCCAGCCGCGCTCCGGACGGTCGGACGTGGCCCGGGGTGTCCCGGCCGAGACGACCACCTCCAGGCCTGCGTCGTGCGCGGCCGCCTCCACCCCGTGCAGGACGGCGCCGGACCAGGAGGTGTCCAGGGTGTTCACCACCAGGTCGACGAACCCGGGTGTCCTGACCCCGTCGAAGCGGGGTCTGCGGACATAGCCGAGCCGGTCCAGGGCCTCGGTGACCCGGCGCCGGGTCTCGGGCGCGACGTCCTCGCGGCCGTTGACCACCTTGGAGGCGGTGGGCACGGAGACCCCCGCCTCCCGGGCGACCACGGCCAGGGTCGGCCCGGCCGCCGTGTGCGCACTCCCCGTACGGACCATCGGGAACCACCTCTCCGGCCCGCCCGAGGGCCGTCGGACGTCTCGCCCAGCGTGATAGTAAGCGCTTCCTACCCTAGGTTCGCCGCAGGATCTGCGGAAGAGCCGCCGCTGCCGGAGCCGTCCGGCCGGGAGGGTGCCGTGGGTCACGCCACCCGGGTCAGGTCCGCCCGGCGTACCTCGTGAGCGAGGGCGTGGCCGGCCGCCAGGCGTTCCAGTTCCGCCACGACCGTGCGGCCCAGGCGCTCCAGCTCGTTGCCGAGGGAGCCCGCGATGTGGGGGGTGAGGACGACGTTGGGGAGCCGGTACAGCGGGGAGTCGGCGGGCAGGGGCTCGGGTTCGGTCACGTCGAGGATCGCGGTGAGACGTCCGGAGACCAACTCGCCGGTGAGGGCGTCCGGGTCGACCAGGGCGCCCCGGGAGGTGTTGATCAGGGCCGCGCCGTCCCGGAGCAGCGACAGGCGGTCGGCGTCCAGCATGCGGTGCGTCCCGGGGAGGTCGGGGGCGTGCAGCGTGACGATGTCGCTGCGGCGCAGGAGGGTGTCCAGCGGCAGGAGTTCGGCTCCCAGGGTCGCCGCCTCCGCGGGGGTCGCGTACGGGTCGTGCAGGAGGACGTCGAAGTCGAACGGGCGCAGCAGCTCCAGCAGGCGTCTGCCCACCCGGGAGGCGCCGATGACGCCGACGCGGCGGCCCAGGTTGCCGGTGCTCGCGGTCTCCGCGGAGGTCGGCGGGGTGTGGGTGGTGCGGTAGCGGTCCCGGTGGGCGAAGGCGTCCTTCCCCGCCAGCAGGATCATGGCCAGGGTGTACTCGGCGACCGGAACGGCGTTCGCCGCTGCCGCGCTGGACACGGTGACGCCGTGGCGCCAGACGTCCTCGCCGATCAGGTGGCGGACCGAGCCCGCGGCATGGAGGACCGCGCGGAGGCGGGGGGCGGCCGTGAGGAGGGCCGCGTCCAGCGGGGGGCAGCCCCAGCCCGTGATCAGGACGTCCGCCTCCGCCAGGGCCGCGGCGGCCGCGGGGGCGCTGAAGTCCCGGACGACCAGGGCGGGTTCGATGGCGCAGGTCTGCCTCAGCCCTGCCATGAGGGGCGGGGGGAAGAGCCGGGGGAGGTGGACGGGGTCCATCGCGAACACGGCCCTGGGGGGCTGCGCGGGGCGGTCGGGCATGGCTCTCCTGGATGGGCTGACGGACGCACTCGTAGAAAGCGCCTTCTACGGTAGATCCGGTACGAAGGGTGGTCAATGAGACCACCGGCGCACCGGTGACCGGCCGCCATTCGTCCGCCTCGTGGGGCGCCGATCAGTCGTGCCCGGGCGATCCACCGGAATACATCGGGGCGATGTGGTGCTCTGATGGGACCGGTGCGGGTCTTGGCGAAGGGCTGGTGGGCGGATGGCGGCGGACCGGACCGACCCCGTGGTCAGCACCCCCTACGGGGCCGTGCGCGGCAGGTACGAGCGGACGGTCGCCGTGTTCCGCGGCATTCCGTACGCCGCGCCGCCCTTCGGGCCCCGCCGGTTCCGGCCGCCGTTGCCGCCTGAGCGCTGGGACGGTGTCCGTGACGCGGGCGCGTTCGGGCCGACGGCGCCGAAACCGCCGTACTCCCCGGCCTTCGCGGAGTATCTGGCCGACCCGGTGGTGGTCGGGGACGACTGTCTGAACCTCAATGTGTGGACGCCCGATCCCAGCCCCGGGGCGCGACTGCCGGTCATGGTGTGGCTGCACGGGGGGCGCTGACCCGCGGTTCCTCCGCCGTGCCCGTCTACGACGGACGGCACTTCGCCCGGGACGGCATCGTGTTCGTGTCCGTCAACTACCGCCTCGGGGTGGAGGGTTACGGCCTCTTCCCGGACGCCCCCGCCAACGCCGGGCTGCGGGACCAGCTCGCCGCCCTGGAGTGGGTGCACGCCTCGATCGGGGCCTTCGGGGGCGACCCCGGCCGGATCACCCTGGCCGGGCAGTCCGCCGGAGCGATCAGTGCGGGGGCACTGCTGGCCGCGCCGGGGACCCAAGGTCTGGTGCGGCGGGCGATTCTGCAGAGCGGGCCGCCCGAGGCGGCCGAGCGGGACAAGGTACGCAAGATGGTGCGCCGGATGGCCACCCGGCTGAAGATCCCCGCCACGGCAGCCGCCTTCGCCGAGGTCGACCGGGAACTGCTGCTGCGCACCCAGGCCGAGGCCGGCCGGCTCAGCAGTCCCGTGCTCGGCGGGCCCGCCTTCGGGATCGTCGTCGACGGCGACCTCGTGCCCCGCGATCCCCTGGAGGCGCTCGTCGACGGCGCGGCGGCGCGGGGCGTGGAGCTGCTGACGGGCTGGACCGGCGAGGAGTACCGGCTGTGGCTGGTGCCCGGCGGTCTGCTGGAGCGCGTCGACCGGCTCGGGCCGCTCGCGCTGGCCGGAGCCATGGCCCGCTGCCGCTGCGGTCCCGAGGTGCCCCGCGGCTACCGCACCCTGCGCCCCGGGGCCCGCACCGCCGAGATCGTCGGCCAGATGGTCACCGACCGCCTGCTGCGGAACCCGCTGCACCGCCTGGCGGACTCCCGCCCCGACACCTCGTACGTGTACGAGTTCGCCTGGCCGTCCATCCGGCCCGGCCTCGGCGCCTGCCACGCCCTGGAACTCGGCTTCGTCTTCGGCACCGGCGACGCCCCCGAGTCCGCGAAACTGGCGGGCGCGGGCACCCCGCCCGAACTCTCCGAGGCCATGCACGGCGCCTGGGTCCGGTTCGCCGAGCACGGCGACCCCGGCTGGCAGCACTGGGACGACAGCCACCCGGTGCGGATCTTCGGCGCCGGCGCCCCGCACACCGAGTACGGCCCCCGGGACCGCGAACTGGCCCTCTGGGCCGCCGACCCCACCCCAGAGGCACCCCCACCGGGCGGCCCACCCCTGCGCGGCCCGGAACTCCGGTCGGTAGTACGCCGCCTCCGCCTCCCGGGCGCGGTACGCCGCGACTGACCCTTGCCGGGGGGACGGGCGAGGGTCGGCTGTCGGTGCGAGGTGGACGTTTCCTGCCCCCGCACACCCGGCGATCACCTCCGACCCTCCCGGCAGCATCCGCCGATCGGGCGTGCGCCGGGTGTGGACTTGGGTCGGTGTGGCACGAGCTCGGCTGTCGGGGGCGATTCCGGCGTCGGGCGAGCGGCGGTGGCGCGTCAGGTGTGGACCTGGGCCGGTGGGGCGGGTCCGGTGGCGCCTCCGTGATCCCTGTGACCCGGGGCCCGGCCGGGAGGGCCTTCGGGTCGGGTGTGCGCCCGGGGCGTGTCAGGGGTGCACCTGGGCCG